>NZ_CP107964.1:4695000-5306282 GCF_041434935.1 Kitasatospora sp. NBC_00374
TGTGAGACCCGGCAGGGGTTGCCACTTCGGGGTCGTGGGAAAGTTCTTCAGTCGTCTGCCGGCGGCTGGGTGAGTCAGAAACCGTATGGGTAGTCGAAGGACATGCGAAAGGTCCGGCGTAGAGGGTAAGACCCCCGTAGACGAAACTTGTACGGCTCACTTGAGCTTCTCCCAAGTAGCACGGAGCCCGAGAAATTCCGTGTGAATCTGGCGGGACCACCCGCTAAGCCTAAATATTCCCTAGTGACCGATAGCGGATAGTACCGTGAGGGAATGGTGAAAAGTACCGCGGGAGCGGAGTGAAATAGTACCTGAAACCGTGTGCCTACAAGCCGTGGGAGCGTCGGATGCGCAGCTTGCTGTGTGTCTCGTGACTGCGTGCCTTTTGAAGAATGAGCCTGCGAGTTTGCGGTGTGTAGCGAGGTTAACCCGTGTGGGGTAGCCGTAGCGAAAGCGAGTCCGAATAGGGCGGTTGAGTTGCATGCCCAAGACCCGAAGCGGAGTGATCTAGCCATGGGCAGGTTGAAGCGCGGGTAAGACCGTGTGGAGGACCGAACCCACCAGGGTTGAAAACCTGGGGGATGACCTGTGGTTAGGGGTGAAAGGCCAATCAAACTCCGTGATAGCTGGTTCTCCCCGAAATGCATTTAGGTGCAGCGTCGTGTGTTTCTTGCCGGAGGTAGAGCACTGGATAGGCGATGGGCCTCACCGGGTTACTGACCTTAGCCAAACTCCGAATGCCGGTAAGTGAGAGCACGGCAGTGAGACTGTGGGGGATAAGCTCCATGGTCGAGAGGGAAACAGCCCAGAACACCGACTAAGGTCCCTAAGCGTGTGCTAAGTGGGAAAGGATGTGGAGTCGCAGAGACAACCAGGAGGTTGGCTTAGAAGCAGCCACCCTTGAAAGAGTGCGTAATAGCTCACTGGTCAAGTGATTCCGCGCCGACAATGTAGCGGGGCTCAAGTACACCACCGAAGTCGTGTCATTCACATATATAGGCCCAACGGCTGTGTGGATGGGTAGGGGAGCGTCGTGTGCCGGGTGAAGCAGCGGAGGAATCCAGTTGTGGACGGTACACGAGTGAGAATGCAGGCATGAGTAGCGATACAAGAGTGAGAAACTCTTGCGCCGATTGACCAAGGGTTCCTGGGTCAAGCTGATCTGCCCAGGGTAAGTCGGGACCTAAGGCGAGGCCGACAGGCGTAGTCGATGGACAACGGGTTGATATTCCCGTACCCGCTTTGAAGCGCCAACGTCGAACCTCTTGATGCTAAGCCCGTGAAGCCGGCCCGGAGTCTTCGGACAAAGGGACGTGGTGGAGCCGGTGACCCAACAGGGTAGTAGGTGAGCGATGGGGTGACGCAGGAAGGTAGTCCAGCCCGGGCGGTGGTTGTCCCGGGGTAAGGGTGTAGGCCGAGTGATAGGCAAATCCGTCACTCATTGAGGCTGAGACCTGATGCCGAGCCGATTGTGGTGAAGTGGATGATCCTATGCTGTCGAGAAAAGCCTCTAGCGAGTTTCATGGCGGCCCGTACCCCAAACCGACTCAGGTGGTCAGGTAGAGAATACCGAGGCGTTCGGGTGAACTATGGTTAAGGAACTCGGCAAAATGCCCCCGTAACTTCGGGAGAAGGGGGCCATTCCTGGTGACGAGTCTTGCACTCCGAGCTGGGGGTGGCCGCAGAGACCAGCGAGAAGCGACTGTTTACTAAAAACACAGGTCCGTGCGAAGCCGTAAGGCGATGTATACGGACTGACGCCTGCCCGGTGCTGGAACGTTAAGGGGACCGGTTAGTCACATTTCGGTGTGGCGAAGCTGAGAACTTAAGCGCCAGTAAACGGCGGTGGTAACTATAACCATCCTAAGGTAGCGAAATTCCTTGTCGGGTAAGTTCCGACCTGCACGAATGGCGTAACGACTTCTCGACTGTCTCAACCATAGGCCCGGTGAAATTGCATTACGAGTAAAGATGCTCGTTTCGCGCAGCAGGACGGAAAGACCCCGGGACCTTTACTATAGCTTGATATTGGTGTTCGGTTCGGCTTGTGTAGGATAGGTGGGAGACTTTGAAACCCAAACGCCAGTTTGGGTGGAGTCGTCGTTGAAATACCACTCTGGTCGTGCTGGATGTCTAACCTGGGTCCGTGATCCGGATCAGGGACAGTGTCTGGTGGGTAGTTTAACTGGGGCGGTTGCCTCCTAAAGAGTAACGGAGGCGCCCAAAGGTTCCCTCAGCCTGGTTGGCAATCAGGTGTTGAGTGTAAGTGCACAAGGGAGCTTGACTGTGAGACTGACGGGTCGAGCAGGGACGAAAGTCGGGACTAGTGATCCGGCGGTGGCTTGTGGAAGCGCCGTCGCTCAACGGATAAAAGGTACCCCGGGGATAACAGGCTGATCTTCCCCAAGAGTCCATATCGACGGGATGGTTTGGCACCTCGATGTCGGCTCGTCGCATCCTGGGGCTGGAGTAGGTCCCAAGGGTTGGGCTGTTCGCCCATTAAAGCGGTACGCGAGCTGGGTTTAGAACGTCGTGAGACAGTTCGGTCCCTATCCGCTGTGCGCGTAGGAGTGTTGAGAAGGGCTGTCCCTAGTACGAGAGGACCGGGACGGACGAACCTCTGGTGTGCCAGTTGTCCTGCCAAGGGCATGGCTGGTTGGCTACGTTCGGGAGGGATAACCGCTGAAAGCATCTAAGCGGGAAGCCTGCTTCGAGATGAGCACTCCCACCTCCTTGAGAGGGTAAGGCTCCCAGTAGACGACTGGGTTGATAGGCCGGATATGGAAGCCCTGTGAGGGGTGGAGTTGACCGGTACTAATAGGCCGAGGGCTTGTCCTCAGTTGCTCGCGTCCACTGTGTTGTTCTGAAACAACGACCCCACACCGTTTGGTCACGGGTGTGGTGCGGTTGACAGTTTCATAGTGTTTCGGTGGTCATAGCGTGAGGGAAACGCCCGGTTACATTCCGAACCCGGAAGCTAAGCCTCAAAGCGCCGATGGTACTGCAGGGGGGACCCTGTGGGAGAGTAGGACGCCGCCGAACAATCTTTCAGAGAAGCCCCTCCCGGGTCACCCGGGAGGGGCTTTTCGCGTTCCCGGACCGGACCGGCCGAGCCCAGGCAGGACGAGGCCCGACCGGACCGCCGTGGTTCGCCCCGGCCGCCGGGTGGACGGCAGCTGATGCGGCGTAAGGTCGCTGGCATGGAGACCGCTGAGCACCTCTCGCGCGCCGACGACCAGGGCCGGATTCTGGCGACGGACTCACTCACCCCGGAACAGCTCGACGTGGCTCGGGCCGTGCTGACCGCGGCCGCCCGGGCGGACGGGCGGGAAGCCGTCTCGGAGGCCGGCCGGCTGAGGATCAAGGCGGACAGTCCGCGCCCCGGGGTGCGCCATCTGGTGCAGACGTACGCCGACGCGCCCGGCGGGTACGCCCAGCTGGAGAGCACCGGCCCGGCCGCCGCGGCCGCCGAGCTCGCGGTACTGCCGGCCCTCCGGGGCAGAGGACTGGGCCACCGCCTGGTCGACCAGGTGCTGGCCGCGGCCGGGCCCGGCACCTCCGTGGACTTCTGGGCGCACGGCGGTCACCCCGCCGCGGGCCGGCTGGCCGAGGTCTACGGGGCGGAGCTGGTACGTGAGCTGCGGCAGATGCGCAGGATCGGGGACGTGCCCGAGGAGGTGCCGCTGCCTGCGGGGATCGGGCTCAGCACCTTCCGTCCGGGCGAGGACGACGAGGCCTGGCTCCGGCTGAACGCCCTGGCCTTCGCCCACCACCCCGAGCAGGGCGGCTGGACCGCGGACGACCTCGCGGACCGGCTGGCCGAGCCGTGGTTCGACGCGGCCGGCTTCTTCCTGGCGACCAGGGACGGCGAACCGGTGGGCTTCCACTGGACGAAGGTGCACCCGGACGGCCTCGGCGAGGTGTACGTGGTCGGCGTGGCCCCGGGCGAGCAGGGCAGCGGTCTCGGCCGGGCGCTGACGGCCGCCGGCCTGCGGTACCTGCTGCTGGAGCGTAACGTGCCGGCGGTACTTCTTTATGTGGACGCTGACAATCCGGCCGCTGTGCGGGTATATGAGCGGTTGGGGTTCGCCGTCCACGAGGTGGACCTGATGTACCGCGTCCAGGCGGCCGCCGTCGGAGCCGGGCCGCACTCCCGGGTGCAGCCACAGGGGTGACCGACTCAGCTTTCCTCCCGGCCATGCGGTGTTTACCGTGGATTCAATTGACACCGCGAAGATCACAGGATGAAGCCCGAAGTGCCTCGTCCACGTACCGCCCACCGACCGGCCGGTAATCCGCCGGCCGCCCACGGTGGGTGGACGCCGGTGCAGCGGGACGAGGGCCGGGTGGGCGCCACCGGCGCTTCGTACCACCGCGACTTCGCCCTGCAGGAGGAGCTGGAAACCATGAGCATCCCTCGGCCTGTCTCCACCTCGATTCCGTCGGCGCCCGGCATCCCGGGCTCCGGTACGGCCGAGGGACCTGCATCTGCGGCATCCGACGGCTCGGCGGCCACGCCCGTCGGCCAGGACCGGGACGAGGGCACCGCGGCTCCGGCCCGGGCGGCCAAGCGCGGCGCCGCGAAGAAGGCCACGCCGGTCAAGCGCGCGGCGGCGGCCAAGCGCAGCACGGCCAAGCGGGCCGCCGCGACGCCCGCCAAGCGGACGGTGACGCCCAAGCCGACCGCCGCGGCGAGGACGGTCGGCGCGGTGGTGCCCGCCCCGGCGCTGGCGAGCGCCCTGACGCTCGGCCTCGGTGCCGAGGAGGGGCCGCAGACGGCGGCCGGCGCCGACCACGGGCTGGACGAGCTGCCGCAGGGCCGTTTCCTGGACCGCGAGCGCAGCTGGCTGGCGTTCAACGAGCGGGTGCTGGAGCTGGCCGAGGACCCGACCATCCCGCTGCTGGAGCGGGCCAAGTTCCTGGCGATCTTCGGGTCGAACCTGGACGAGTTCTTCATGGTCCGGGTCGCCGGCCTCAAGCGCCGGATCGCGACCGGTGTCGCGCAGAAGTCCGCGTCCGGGCTGCAGCCGCGCGAGGTGCTCGACCTGATCTGGCGCCGCTCGCGCGAGCTGATGGCGCGTCACGCGGCGACCTTCCAGCAGGAGGTGCTGCCGGACCTGGCGGCCGAGGGGATCGAGCTGGTCCGCTGGTCGGAGCTGGTGGACAAGGACCAGTCCCGGCTGCACGCGCTGTTCCGGCAGCAGATCTTCCCGGTCCTGACGCCGCTGGCGGTCGACCCGGCGCACCCGTTCCCGTACATATCGGGACTGAGCCTCAATCTCGCCGTGGTGGTCCGCAACCCGGTCTCCGGTCACAAGCACTTCGCCCGGGTGAAGGTGCCGCAGTCGCTGCCGCGTTTCCTGGAGGCCTCGCCGCAGCGGTACGTGCCGCTGGAGGACGTGATGGGGGCGCACCTGGAGGAGCTCTTCCCGGGGATGGAGGTGCTCGCCCACCACGCCTTCCGGGTCACTCGCAACGAGGACCTGGAGGTGGAGGAGGACGACACCGAGAACATCCTCAAGGCGCTGGAGAAGGAGCTGATGCGGCGCCGGTTCGGGCCGCCGGTGCGCCTGGAGGTCGAGGAGTCGATCGACCCCTACATCCTGGACCTGCTGATCCGCGAGCTGAACATCACCGAGGCCGAGGTGTTCCCGCTGCCCGGTCCGCTCGACCTCACCGGGCTGTTCGGGATCGCGGACCTGGACCGTCCGGAGCTGAAGTACCCGAAGTTCGTGGCCGGCACCGCGCGCGGCCTGACCGACGTCGAGTCGGCCTCGCAGCCGGACATCTTCGCCGCGATGCGTGAGCGGGACGTGCTGCTGCACCACCCGTACGACAGCTTCTCCACCTCCGTGCAGGCGTTCCTGGAGCAGGCCGCAGCCGATCCGCACGTGCTGGCGATCAAGCAGACGCTGTACCGGACCTCCGGCGACTCGCCGATCGTGGACGCGCTGACCGACGCCGCCGAGTCCGGCAAGCAGGTGCTGGTCCTGGTCGAGATCAAGGCCCGGTTCGACGAGCAGGCCAACATCAAGTGGGCCCGCAAGCTGGAGGAGGCCGGCTGCCACGTGGTCTACGGGCTTGTCGGCCTGAAGACGCACTGCAAGCTGTCGCTGGTGGTCCGGCAGGAGGGCGACACCCTGCGCCGGTACTCCCACGTGGGGACCGGCAACTACCACCCCAAGACGGCGCGGCTCTACGAGGACCTGGGTCTGCTGACCGCCGACCAGCAGGTCGGGGCGGACCTGTCGGACCTGTTCAACCGGCTGTCCGGCTACTCGCGCCGGGAGTCCTACCGGCGGCTGCTGACGGCGCCGCGCGGGCTGCGGGACGGTCTGATCTCGCGGATCAACGGCGAGATCGCCCACCACCGGGCGGGCCGCCCGGCGTACGTCAAGATCAAGGTCAACTCCGTCGTCGACGAGCAGCTGATCGACGCGCTGTACCGGGCCTCGCAGGCCGGGGTGCCGGTGGACGTGTTGGTGCGCGGGATCTGCGCGATCCGGCCGGGGGTGGCCGGACTGAGCGAGAACGTCAGGGTGCGCAGCATCCTCGGGCGGTTCCTGGAACACTCCCGGGTCTTCGTCTTCGGCAACGGGGGCGACCCGGAGGTGTGGTTCGGCAGCGCCGACATGATGCACCGCAACCTGGACCGCCGGATCGAGGCGCTGGTGCGGGTCGCCGACCCGGCGCACCGGGCGGAGCTGTCCGGGCTGCTGGACCTCGGGATGTCGGACGGGACCGAGTCCTGGCACCTGGGGGCGGACGGCAGCTGGACCAGGCACTCCCAGGACGCCGAGGGCCAGGCTCTGCGGCACATCCAGGGCCTGTTGATCGACTCGCGACGCCGCCACCGCAGCTCGGCGGTCACGCGTTGACCGGACAGCGCTGACCGGCTGCGGTCGGAGCACGGGAGCACCGGACACCAGCCCCGGGTCCGCCGCCACGGCGTGGGCCCGGGACCACATCGGGGAGAGCAGTGCCATGACCGAAGCGCCGACCACGGCAGCCGCGGCCTCCGCGGCGACCGTCGGGGAGGTCCTTGCCGGCTATCTCACCGCGCAGGCGGGGGTGTTCCTGCGCGCGCTGCCGCAGGCGGTGGGGGAGGCGGGTTCGAGACCGGGCGCGCTGCCGGCGTCGGCGGCGGCCGCGGACGATCTGCTGCGGGCCGTGCGGCGGGTCGGCGGGGTGCTGCACACCTTCGGTACGGTGTTCGAGCAGAGCTGGGCCGAGGAGGCCAGGACCGAGCTGCGGTGGCTGCTGAACCTGCTGGGCCAGGAGCCGGCGTACCAGCGGCGGGCGGCCCGGCTGCTGGCGGCCGTCGACTCGCTCGGCGAGACCGCCGGGGAGGGGCCCGGCATGCTCGCCGGGCACGCCGGGACGCCGAAGGCACGGGCCCTGCTGGAGCGGCAGCTGACCCTGGCGCGGACCAGGGCGCACACCGCGGTGCTGCAGGAGTTGCGGTCGGCGCGGCTGCACGCGCTGGCCGACCGGATGACGCTGCTGGCGGGTGACGTCCCGCTGGCGGCCCCGGCGGCCGCCCGGCCGGCGGCGGAGCTGCCCGGGCAGGCCGCGGGCGCGTTGGCGGCGCTGGTGGCGGGGGCGGAGCGGCTGCCGCTGAGCCGGGCCGCCACTCCGTACGGCGGCGACGGTCTGCACCGGCTGGCCACGGTGCCGGCGGCCCGGGGGCCGGTGCTGGACGCGGAGGCCGCGCTGGCCGCGGACGACGCGCCGTGGCACCGGGTGCGGATCCTGGTGAAGCGGGCCAGGTACGCGTTGGAGGTCTGCCGGCGGCCGGTGCCGGAGCTGGACGGGCTGGACGCGGTGCTGGACCGGCACCAGGAGGCCGCGGACGCCGCGGTGACCGCCGCGACGGCGGCGCGCACGCCCAGGATCACCCCGGCGACCGCGTACGTGCTCGGCGTGGTGCATGCTGATCAACGACTGGAGGTGGAGGCGGCGCGATACGCCTTCGGCCACCAGTGGCCGACGCTGTCCCTCGGCCTGGCGGCCGGGTGGGGATCCCCCCGGCCGGAGTCCGGGGGCGTACCCCCTGCACCACGGATGGCATGAATGGGCGACCGCCTGACCGCCGCGCGCGACGCGGCCCGTACGTACGGATCCCGCACGGGTGCGGGCGGTGGTGGGGCGGGGGCGCGCCGGGGGCGGGTCGAGCGTTCGACGATTCTCGCCGCCGGTGCGGTGCTGTGGGTGCCGGGCCCGGTGGCGAAGGACGGGCGGCGCCGGAAGAAGCCGCGGATCGCGCTGGTCCACCGGCCCAAGTACGACGACTGGAGTCTGCCGAAGGGCAAGCTGGAGCCGGGTGAGGGCTGGCGGGCGGCGGTGCTGCGCGAGGTGCGGGAGGAGACCGGCCTCGACTGCGTGCTGGGGGAGGAGCTGCCCGCCCAGCACTACCGGGTGAACGGCCGGCCGAAGGAGGTCCGGTACTGGGCGGCGGTGCCGACCGGGGGCGGGTTCGCGCCCAACCGTGAGGTGGACCGGTTGGAGTGGCTGGCGCCGCGGAAGGCCCGGGCGCGGCTCACCCACGTCCGGGACCGGGAACTGGTGGACGCCCTGCTGGCGGTGCTCGGCAAGGACGTCCGCCAGGTCTGAAACCTGTGGGTGGACCGCCTCCGGACCCGTGGGTGGACCGCCGCGGGCTAGGACCGGCCGGTCCTGGTGATCTCGCTGCGCTCTGCTCGTGACGCAACCGTTACTACCGGCCGCAGTTTCCTGTCGTCCGTTCGAGGTTCACTCCCCGTTCATTTGCGACCGCCTGATGCGTCACCTGCCCGGCCTAACTTCGGGTCTACCGGAGGGCCGAGCAAGGCCCCGGACCACAGCAGAACCCGCGTCGCGGAGCCCCTCGGGGCCGGCCCGGCGCAGGTGCTGCCTCAGAAAGGGACACCCTGTGAAGCTCCAGCGGAACGGCCGCTCCAAGGCCCTCGCCATCGGTGCCGTGGCGCTCGTCAGCTCGCTGTCGCTCGCCGCGTGCGGTACCGACGACAACACCAAGCCCGCCGCCGGCGGCTCCTCCGGTTCGGCCGCCTCGGCCGCGGCGATCGCCTGTGCCAAGGGCGGCCAGCTGCTCGGCGCGGGTTCCACCGCCCAGGGCAACGCGGTCGACGTCTGGAAGGCCGCGTACGGCGCCGCCTGCTCCGGCACCACCGTGACGTACGGCGCGGTCGGCTCGGGCGCCGGCATCCAGCAGTTCAACCAGGGCAAGGTGGCCTTCGCCGGCTCCGACTCGGCCCTCAAGCCGGCCGAGGTCGACGCCTCCAAGGCGGTCTGCACCGGTGGCCAGGGCGTCAACCTGCCGATGGTCGGCGGCCTGATCTCGGTCGTCTTCAACGTCGAGAACGTCGACAAGCTCGTCCTGGACGGCCCGACCATCGCGAAGATCTTCGACTCGCAGATCACCAAGTGGAACGACCCGGCGATCGCCGCCCTGAACCCGGGTGTCAACCTGCCGGCCGCCGACATCCAGGCGATCCACCGCTCGGACGACTCGGGCACCACCGAGAACCTGACCAAGTACCTGGCCAAGGCCTCGGGCGGCGCCTGGACCTACCCGGCGGCGAAGACCTGGGCGGGCAAGGGCGGCCAGTCGGCCAACGGCAGCGCCGGTGTGTCGGCCCAGGTGAAGCAGGTCAAGAACTCGATCAGCTACGTCGAGCTCTCCTTCGCCCAGACCAACAAGCTGACCAGCGCCGCCATCAACACCGGCGCCAGCAAGCCGGTCGAGGCCACCGCCGCCAACGGCGCCACCACCTTCTCCAAGGCGAAGATCGCCGGCACCGGCAGCGACCTGGCCCTGACCCTCGACTACGCGACCAAGGACGAGGGCGCCTACCCGCTGGTCCTGGTCACCTACGAGATCGCCTGCGACAAGGGCAACAAGGCCGAGAGCCTCGACCTGCTCAAGTCCTTCCTGACCTACACCATCAGCGACAACGGTCAGCAGGCCATCGGCCAGGCCGGTTACGTGCCGCTGCCGAAGGAACTGTCCTCCAAGGTCCAGGCTGTTATTCCGACCCTGGCCTGATCCTCGGGACCACGGTGGGGCGGCCCTCAATGGAGGGGGCGGGGCCGCCCCACCGGGTGACCGGGGTACTGATCCACCGACCGACACACGTCCGGGGCACCGCCGCCATGGTGCCGCCCCCGCGGGGCAGCGCCGCCAGACCGGAGTAAACGATCATGACTTCATCGCCCCCTGCCGACACTGCAGGCAGGGCCCGCCCGACCCGGCGCGACAGCCGGCTCGGCGACAAGGTTTTCTTCAACCTCTCCCGGGGGTCGGGCATCCTGCTGCTGGTCATCATGGCCGCCATCGCGGGCTTCCTGGCCTACCGGTCCGCGCTCGCCCTGGGGAAGAACGAGGGCAACTTCTTCACCACCTTCGAGTGGACCCCGGACGGCACCAAGCCGGTCTTCGGCATCGCGGTCCTGACCTTCGGCACCCTGGTCAGCGCGCTGATCGCGATGCTGATCGCGGTGCCCGTCGCCGTCGGCATCGCGCTGTTCATCTCGCACTACGCGCCGCGCCGGATCGCCCAGCCGTTCGCCTACCTGGTGGACCTGCTCGCGGCGGTCCCCAGCATCGTCTACGGCCTGTGGGGCGTGCTCTTCCTGGTCCCGCACATGGACGGTCTGACCAGCTGGATGGACCAGTACCTGTCCTGGACGTACGTGTTCGACCAGACCAAGGGCGGCGCCCCGGCCCGCAACCTGTTCACGGTCGGCATCCTGCTGGCGATCATGATTCTGCCGATCATCACCGCGGTCACCCGCGAGGTCTTCCGGCAGGTCCCGCGGATGCACGAGGAGGCGGCCCTCGCCCTCGGCGCCACCCGCTGGGAGATGATCCGCACCGCGGTGCTGCCGTTCGGCCGCCCCGGCATCATCTCGGCCTCGATGCTCGGCCTCGGCCGCGCGCTCGGTGAGACGATCGCCGTCGCGATCGTGCTCTCCAGTAACAGCCTCCTCTCGCTGCACCTTCTCGACCCGGGCGGCGGCACCTTCGCGCAGAACATCGCGCTCAAGTTCAACGAGTCCCAGCCGTTCGGGCGTGACGCCCTGATGGCCTCCGGCCTCGTCCTGTTCGTGATCACCCTGCTGGTGAACGGCGCCGCCCGGATGATCATCGCGCGCCGCAAGGAGTACTCGGGGGCCAACGCGTGAGTGAGCGAAGCGAACGAACCATGGACAGGTGCGAACGGCGCTCTTGCGCCCCGACGAGCGCAGCGAGGAGTGCCGCATGAGTGTCACCACCACCACGCCGCCGGCTCCGCTGCTGCGCCGCGACCTGACCGCCGCCCGGCTCCCGAAGTGGGCGCCGATCGGGGTGGCCGTCCTCGCGATCGCGCTCGGCTGCGCGATCGGCGCGGGCGCCGGCCTCGCCAGCCACATCCAGTGGGGCCTGATCGCGGCCGCCCTGTTCCTGGTGATCAGCTACGGGCTCTCGGCCAAGGTCGAGGGCCGCCGACAGGCCAAGGACCGGTTCGCCACCTCGGTGGTCTGGGTCGCGTTCATCCTCGCCGTCGTCCCGCTCGGTGCGCTGACCTTCTACACCGTCCAGCAGGGCGCGGACGCCATCGACGGCGACTTCCTGACCCACTCGATGAAGGGTGTGGTGGCCTCCACCACGGCCGACGGCGGTATCTACCACGCCATCATCGGCACCCTGGAACAGGTGCTGCTGGCCACCCTGATCGCCGCTCCGATCGGCCTGCTGACCGCCGTCTACCTGGTCGAGTACGGCCGGGGTCGGCTGGCGCAGGCGGTCACGTTCTTCGTCGACGTCATGACGGGTGTCCCGTCGGTCGTCGCCGGTCTGTTCATCTTCTCGCTCTGGTCGATGTTCAAGCAGGGCTACTCCGGCTTCTCCGGCAGTCTCGCGCTCGCCATCCTGATGATCCCGGTCGTGGTCCGCTCCGCCGAGGAGATGCTCAAGCTCGTCCCGAACGAGCTGCGCGAAGCCTCGTACGCCCTCGGTGTGCCGAAGTGGAAGACCATCGTCCGGATCGTCATCCCGACCGCCATCGGCGGTATCACCACCGGTGTGATGCTGGCCGTCGCCCGCATCACGGGTGAGACGGCGCCGGTCCTGATGCTGGTGTTCGGCAGCGATGTCATCAACAACGACCCGTTCCACGACCCGCAGCAGTCTCTGCCGCTCTACATCTGGCAGCAGTACACCGTGGTCAACAACGAGTTCGGCTATGACCGCGCATGGGGTGCGGCGCTGGTGCTGATCGCCTTCGTGATGGGGCTCAACCTCGTCGCACGGGGCATCGCCCGCTGGCGTTCGCCCAAGGCCGGGCACTGACACCGACTGACGTACGAGACGAGAGAAGACGAGAGATCATGGCAAAGCGCATCGACGTCAGCGGACTGTCCGCCTACTACGGCACCACCAAGGCCATCGAGGACATCTCGATGACCGTCGAGCCCCGCTCGGTGACGGCCTTCATCGGCCCGTCCGGCTGCGGGAAGTCGACCTTCCTGCGCACCCTCAACCGGATGCACGAGGTCATTCCCAACGCCCGGGTCGAGGGCAAGGTGATGCTCGACGACGAGAACCTCTACGGTTCCAACGTCGACCCGGTCGCCGTGCGGCGCTCGGTCGGCATGGTCTTCCAGCGCCCCAACCCGTTCCCGACCATGTCCATCTACGACAACGTGGTGGCCGGCCTCAAGCTCGCGGGCGTCAAGAAGAAGGCCGTGCTGGACGGCGTGGTGGAGAAGTCCCTCAAGGGGGCCAACCTCTGGAACGAGGTCAAGGACCGGCTGAACAAGCCCGGCGCCGGCCTCTCCGGCGGCCAGCAGCAGCGGCTGTGCATCGCCCGCGCCATCGCGGTCGAGCCGCAGGTGCTGCTGATGGACGAGCCCTGCTCGGCCCTCGACCCGATCTCCACCCTCGCCATCGAGGACCTGATCGGCGAGCTGAAGGCCCAGTACACGATCGTCATCGTGACCCACAACATGCAGCAGGCGGCCCGCGTCAGCGACCGCACCGCCTTCTTCAACCTGGCCGCGGTCGGCCAGCCGGGCCGGCTGATCGAGCTGGACGACACCCAGCGGATCTTCTCCAACCCGTCGGTCCAGGCCACCGAGGACTACATCTCCGGCCGCTTCGGCTAGGCACGCCGGCCGCTGTCGCGGACAGAAGCTGCTCTGTGGTGCTGCATGGCGGTGCCACCGCAGAGCGTGCGAGAAGGGCCCGCCCCCGTGATGTGGGGGCGGGCCCTTCCGTCTGTCGGTCGGCGTCCGGCCGGACGCCGGGCCGGGTGGGTCAGCCGAAGACCAGGTCGATGATCCAGTAGATCACCGCGGCCACGATCGCCGCGGCCGGCATGGTGATGAACCAGCCCAGCACGATGTTCTTGGCCACGCCCCAGCGCACCGCGCGGATCCGCTTGGTGGCGCCCACGCCCATGATCGCCGAGGTGATCACGTGGGTGGTGGAGATCGGCGCCTTGAAGACGAACGACGTGATGTACATGATCGTCGACGCGGTGGCCTCGGCCGCGAAACCCTGCGGCGGGTCCAGCTCGATGATCTTCCGGCCGAGCGTCCGCATGATCCGCCAGCCGCCGGCGTAGGTGCCGAGCGACAGGGCGGTCGCGCAGGAGATCTTGACCCAGATCGGGATGTCGTTGGTCGACTGGTGGCCCGAGATGGTCAGGGCCATCACCACGATGCCCATCGTCTTCTGGGCGTCCTGCAGACCGTGGGCCAGCGCCATCGCGGCGGCCGAGGCGGTCTGCGCGACCCGGAAGTTGCGCTTGGCCTTGTGCGGGTTGGCCTTCCGGAAGATCCACAGGATCGCCAGCATGACCAGGAAGCCGAAGAGCAGGCCGACGACCGGGGAGACGAACATCGGGATGACGATCTTGTCCAGCACGCCGGACCAGATCACCTGGGTGCCGCCGGCCAGCGCCGCGCCCACCATGCCGCCGAACAGCGCGTGCGAGGAGGAGGACGGTAGGCCGAAGTACCAGGTGAGCAGGTTCCAGGCGATCGCGCCGAACAGGGCCGCGAACAGGATGGCCATGCCCTGCTGGCCGGTCGGGGTCTCGATGATCCCGCTGGAGACCGTCTTGGCCACCCCGCTGCCGAGGAAGGCGCCGGCCAGGTTCATCACGGCGGCCATCGCCAGGGCGACCCGGGGGGTGAGCGCCCGGGTGGAGACCGAGGTCGCGATCGCGTTGGCGGAGTCGTGGAAGCCGTTGGTGTAGGTGAAGAAGAACGCGACGCCGAGGACGGCGATCAGTGTTGCCGTGTCCACGCTGGTCAGGACTCCTTGACCGCGATGGTCTCCACGGTGTTGGCGACGTGCTCGAACGCGTCGGCCGCCTCTTCGAGGACGTCGACGACCTGCTTGAGCTTGAGCACCTCGATGGCGTCGTACTGGCCGCTGAAGAGGTGGGCGAGCAGCTTGCGGTGGATCTGGTCCGCCTGGTTCTCCAGTCGGTTGACCTCGATCCAGTACTCGGTCAGGTTCGACATCGAGCGCAGGTTCGGCATCGCCCCGGCGGTCAGCTCCGCGGCCCGGGCCAGCACCTCGATCTGCTGCTCGACACCCTTCGGCAGGGTCTGGATGTCGTAGAGGACGACCAGGTCGACGGCCTCCTCCATGAAGTCCATGATGTCGTCCAGCGAGGAGGCCAGGCTGTAGATGTCCTCGCGGTCGAAGGGCGTGATGAAGGAGGAGTTCAGCTGGTGGAACACCGCGTGGGTGGTGTCGTCCCCGGCGTGCTCGGCGGCGCGCATGCGCTCGACGATGTCCGCGCGGGCCGACACGTCTGCACCCAGCAGTTCCAGCAGGAGCTTCGATCCGACGACCAGGTTCTCCGCGGCAGCGGCGAACATGTCGTAGAAGCTCGTCTCCTTCGGGGTCAGGCTAAAACGCACGGAAATCTCCGATGTGCGGGGGCGGGACTGAACGATGCTAGGCGCAAGCCGTCCGAACAGTGCAAACGGGGGTTGACGTGACGCCTCAGTGTGGCCCAAACTCGGCCGGTTTGCTCCTGCCCTGCATGAGCGGTTCCCGGGCCGCCGCCCGGACGGCGGAACACCGTACCGGCCCGGGGTGTTGGACACTGGGGGTTCAGGCAGAGGCGAGCAGCAAGGACGGAAGGCGAGCCGGATGACCACGATCCCGACGCGCACCGAGGACGTACCGGCGCCCGGCGACGGCGGGCGCGGTGCCGGTGGCCAGACCGGTGCCCAGCAGGCCGGGGCGCCGCACGGCGAGGCCCCGAGCAGCGGTGCGGGGCACGGTGACGGCGGGCACGGCCCGCACGGTTACAGCTCGCAGAAGAGCGAGCACCTCAAGAGACTGCGGCGGATCGAGGGCCAGATCCGCGGTCTGCAGCGGATGGTCGACGAGGACGTCTACTGCATCGACATCCTGACCCAGGTCTCGGCCGGGACGAAGGCACTGCAGTCCTTCGCGCTCGCGCTGCTGGAGGAGCACCTGCGGCACTGCGTCGCCGCCGCGGCCGAGGAGGGCGGGGCCGAGCTGGACGCCAAGGTGGCGGAGGCCACCGCGGCCGTCGCCCGGCTGCTGCGGTCCTGAGCCCGGTACCCCCGAGCCGCCGCGCTCCCCGGCCGCCGGGCGGGCGGGCGGTGCGGCGCCGCTGAGGGCCGGTCAGCCGCCGGGCCCGTCCGACCGCGGGTCGGGGGCCCGGTCCAGCAGCACCTCGTCGATCTGCTCGGTGGCCAGCCGCTCCTCCTCGCTGGTGGACGCGGCGATCATCAGTTCACCGGCCAGCTCGATCTCGTCGAGCGCCGTCTTGTCGTGGCCGCCTGCCCGGCCGTCCGCGGACGCCACCTGCACCACCACCCCTTCAGCGCCACCTGCCGGTCCGGACGGCAGCCCCGGCTGTCCAGCGTAGGCAGGACCGGGCCCGGCCACATGGCACGGACGGGTCATCTCTGCCGCCGAAACGGGTGGGACACCGCGGACTACCTCGCGGTGGGGGACTCGGAGGCCTGCATCGCGTAGATGTCGGCCGCCGCGGGCTCGGCCGCCTCCACCGGCTTGCCGAAGTCGTCGAGCGAGACCGTGGAGACCACCTTCACCTGGTCCTTGGCGGCCTTGGAGCCCGCCACACCGGTGAAGTTGAAGGTCTCGACCACCTTGCGCAGCCGCCCCTGGGCGTCCAGCCAGGCCTCGTAGGGGACCTCCTTGGCGGTGAAGGTCTGGGCGGCCATCCGCAGCGAGTCCGCCCCGCGGCCGCCGGTGGCGTCGGCCGCCTTGGCCAGATCCAGGGCGCCCTTGTAGTGCTTGAGCTCGACGCCGCCGACCGTCTCGGTGCCGACCAGCTCGGCGGAGGTCACCCCGCGCAGCGCGCCAGCGGCGCCGGCCGGGTCGGTGGCGCCGCTGCTGACCAGGTTGCCGTCGGGGAGCTGGCGGACGTCCAGCTTGACCCACTTGCCGGCCGGGATCTTGGCGCCGCTGTTCTGCAGGTAGACCGTGCCGGGCAGGACGACCTCGAGGATGGTGCCGGTGGTCGCCGCCCCGGGCGGCACGGTGATCTCCAGCCGGCCGATCCGCTTCACGTAGTCGTACCCGCCGGTGCCGGTGAACACGGCCTTCTTGTCCGCGGACTCGGTGCTCAGCTCCGTCCTGGCGTGGGCGGAGCCGGTGCGGCCGGTGATGTCGGCGGCGCTGCGGACGGCGGTCAGCGGATCGGCGGAGAGCCGGTCCGCTGAGCTGCCCTGGGGGCGGCCGTCGCTGCCGCCGCCACCGCAGGCGGCCAGGGCTGCGGCCAGCACCGTCACCGCTGCGGCGGTCCGGACAGGCTGCGCGGACCGGCGGCTCTTGATCGGCTTCTTCACTCTCGACACAACCCCCTCGGGCGCGGGTGCCCGGCAAGCAGCTACCCCGGGTGGGCAGAGCTCTTCACCGTCAAACGAGCCGACGGCTCAAGGGTTACGCCAATGGGGGCGTGTGGAAGTCGTCGCGCGCCGGGTGCGGATCGGGTTACCGTGAGGCACGTGTACAGCGAGCTGCCGGCTCAGCCCGGTGCGGCACCCGTGTCGGACCATCGCGTCTCGGTCGACGAGCGCGGGTCGTTCTGCTTCGCCGGTTGCAGCTGCGGCTGGGTCGCCCCGGCGCGGCGCTCCCGGGACCGCGCGCGACGGGACGCCGCGGAGCACCTGGCACAGTCTCAGCAGCCCGTGGAGCGGTACTGAAGCGGCCGTGGCGGGCGAGGCCCGCCGGGGGCGGCTCAGGCCGCCAGATCGCGCTCCTGCGGGGGCTCCTCGGAGGCCGCCACCGGCCGGGCCCGGCGGGAGGCGGCGCGGCGGCGCCGGGAGGGCGCGGTGCGCCGCGGCCCGGCCACGATCAGGGGTGCCACGGCGGTTCTCGTCAGCGCGTGGCAGAGCGGGACCAGCACCGCCATCGCGATCGGGGCCAGCAGCAGCACCACGGCGGTGGCCAGCGCGTAGCCGCCGAGCACATCGGTGGGGTAGTGCACGCCCATGAACATCCGGCAGAAGCCCTGGAGCAGCGCCAGCACGCCGGCCACCAGGCCGAGCCGCCGGTTGACCAGCATCAGGGCCACGGCGATCCCCATGGACATCGCCGAGTGGTCGCTGACGAAGGAGAGCGTGCCCTCCTTGCCCTCGACCAGGACGTCCAGCTCGGGATGGTCGACGAACGGGCGCGGGCGGTCGACGATGGCGGAGATGGGCAGGTTGGCGAGCTCGGCGATGGCGACCGCGAGCGGTGCCCAGAGCAGGCCGGCCACCGCCACCGGGGCGTCGGGGGCGCGGCGGGCGCCCAGCCAGGCGGCCAGGCAGACGGCGGCGAGGCCCAGCAGGATGCCGTACTCGCCCACCCAGGAGACCAGGCTGTCCACCCAGCCCGGCGCGGATCCGGCCAGTCCGTTGATGGCGCGCAGCAGGTCGAGATCGGGGTCGCCCGTGTCGGCAAGCAGCGTCGGCACGCCACACCTCCCTCTCTCATCACATGGGTCCCACGGTCCACTGGACAAGAACGCCGTGGACGGGGATCAGGTTTCCATCAGGAAGCCCTGTTATGGAAACTTGACTGACCGTCCACTGGACACCCACACGGTGTGGTGTCGCCGAGTCAGCTCTTTGCCGGGCTTTGACCGGCCGTCGCGGGGCTCACGGCGGCGGGGCCCGGGAGGCCGGGGGCGGGGGCCGCGAGGGCCTGGGCCGCCGGGCTCGCGGCGCCCGCGCCGGGGTTGCCGCCGCTCGGACCGCCGCCGCCGGTGATGCTGCCGTCCGCCGCGCGCACGGGCAGCGCCTCGGCGCCGTCCTGGGTGATCCGGGTGGCGCCGATGTAGTCGCGCTGGTCGATCCGGTCGTAGCGGATCACCGCGCCGGTGTGCGGAGCGTCGATCATGTAGCCGCCGCCGACGTAGATCCCGACGTGGTGGATGGAGCGCGGATCGTTCAGGTCGTTGGCGAAGAAGACCAGGTCCCCCGGGCGGAGCTGGTCCCGGGAGGGGTGCTCGCCGGCGTACCACTGGTCGTTGGCGACCCGGGGGAGCTTGATGCCCACGCTCTCGAACGCGGCCTGGGTGAGGCCGGAGCAGTCGAAGCGGCCGTTCTGCGAGGGCAGGCCCTCGCCGCCCCAGAGGTAGGGCGTGCCGAGCTTGGTCTGGGCGTAGTAGATCGCGCCGGCCGCCTGGTGGGAGACGCTGATCGCGGCGCCGGCCCCGGAGGCGGCGGGTGCGGTGAAGCTGCGGGCGAGCGCCTGGATGCTGCGGACGTAGCCCTGGGTCTCGCGGTACGCGGGGATGCCGCCGGCCCTTATCACCGCGTAGGGGCCGGCGTTGTAGGCGGCGAGCATGTTGGCCTGGCGGTCGCCGGGGACCTTGGAGACGTCGTTCGCGAGGGCGCAGTCGTAGGTGGCGGCGGAGGCGATGGCGTCGGACGCGTCCCAGATGTCCCGTTTGCCGTCGCCGTTCCCGTCCGTCCCGTAGGTCGCCCAGGTGGCCTCGAGGAACTGCGCCATGCCATAGGCCTTCGCGGGGCTGCGGGCTGACGGGTCGAAACCGCTCTCCTGGTAGAGCTGCGCGGCGAGCATCGGGGGGGAGATCTCGGGGCAGAGAACGCCCCATTTCTGGATCAGCGGCTGGTACGCGGCGGGCACGGTGCCGCTGGAGAGGCCGAGGTTGTTCGCGGCCTGCTGGGGCGCGCCACTGGCGGCGAACGTCCCGACACTGACCAGGCCGACGAATCCGAACGTCACAACTGCCGCAGCGGCGGCGGCTGCGCCTGCCTTGCGGAGTACCATCAGCACCATCCCGACGAAGCGTCAGTCGTCAGTGTCCCGGAAGGCGTTGCTCAGCGCAATCAACGCGAACACATAGAGTGAGCCGTATCCTTCGTACGGTGGACATCCTGTCGTACGTGTCCCGTGCCGCACGACCAATCCGCGAGAAGTAGCCAAGTCGACATCAGATCTGGCCAAGAATAGGACCGGCCCCTTCGCTCGACCATGGTTCGGGGCCTTGAATTTGCCTGATCGGGCGGTGAGACGGAAATGAACCTGAGCAGCGTGGGCAGCAAGGTGACCGGGTACCTGGCGGAGGATCCGCCGAAGAAAGCCAACATCGACACCATCATCGGTGGGATCGCGCCCGACTGGGGCCCGTTCGCCAGCCTCGGCTCCGAGGCCCGGGTGATGGTGGAGGTCGTCATGGCCGTGGCCATCCTGGCGTGCCTGGGGCTGGCGGTCTGGGGTGCGGCCAAGCAGCGGATCGGCGCCACCGCGATGAGGGACACCTTCAGCGCCGAACAGGGCAAGGGGCTGATCATCGCGGGCCTGACCGGCGTGTTCATCATCGGTTCCCTGGGCACCCTGTTCACCATTGTCTACGGCATGGCCATCTGACGATCAGATAGTCGTCCCGGCGGACCGGTCGCGCCGCGTCTGCTGGGGCTGTCGTGTGTCACCACCGGAGTCCCACCCGGGCTCCCCGCACCAGGAGGGCCGCCGTGCCGTTGTCCGACGACCAGCCGCACACCCGTACGCGGCTACCGGTCGCCGAACAGTCCTCCTACCAGGTGAGCGGACGTCAGCCACGGCCACTGCGGACCCTGCTCGCCGTGCTGGTGGTGGTCACCCTGCTGGTGCTGGCCATCTCGATCGCCAACCGCGGCAAGCCGGACCCGGGCGGGGCCACGGGCTCCGCCGACCGGACCGGCGGGTCCGCCGGCGACGCCGTGCCGGCCCCGGCCAACACCGCCGCCAGCGGCCAGCAGCCGGTCGCCACCTCCGCCAACGGGGTCGCCAACGGCTTCCCGCACACCGACCAGGGCGCCCAGTCGGCCGCGGCCAACTACGCGGCCGCGCTGGGCTCGGCCGAGATGTTCCAGGCCGACCCCCGGCACACCCTGGTCGCCGCCGTCGCCGATCCGACCGTCACCCCGCAGCTCCAGGAGCGGCTGGACAGGGCCTTCGGCCCCGAGACCGTCGCCGGCTTCGGACTGGACGCCCAGGGCAAGGCCCCCAAGGGGCTGACCTTCGTCAGCCGCAGCGTCCCGGTCGGCACCAGGACCACCAACTTCGCCGACACCGCCACCAAGGTCGAGGTCTGGTGCACCGGCCTGTACGGGCTGGCCGGCGAGAGCTCCACCAAACCGGTCTCCCAGGACTGGTACACGCTGACCGTCACCATGCGGTGGAACGGCAGCGACTGGAAGGTCACCGACTTCTCCCGCGCCGCCGGGCCGGCTCCCGTACCGGGCGACCAGCAGGCGGCCACCGCCGAGGACATCACCAACGCCGTCAGGCAGTTCGGAGGCTTCCGCTATGCCCGCTGACGGCCCAGCCCGCCTGCTACCCCGGGCGGCCACGCTCGGCGGCGCCATGGCGGCCCTCCAACTCGCCGCCCTGGTGACGGCCCAGCGGGTCTTCGCCGACCCCTCCCCGACCCCCTCGCCCAGCCCCTCGGTCTCCAAGTGCGCCGGCCAGGAGGCGACCGTCCTGGGCGCCGACCGGCTCTGCGCGCCGCCCGGCGCCGTCGTGGTGCCGGGCAGCGGCACCGTCTCCGGCGTCACCGACCCGCTCGGCTCGCTGGCCAAGGGCTGCGCCCAGGCGGCCGCCTGGGTGGTCCGCAAGCTGTCCGGCGCGATCGACGGCACCACCCAGGTCGACTTCACCAACGCGGCCTTCCTGCAGCAGTACGCGGTGGTCTTCGCCGGGTCCACGATCATCACCCTGGTGCTGTGGCTGCTCGCCGTCACCAAGCGGGCCGTCCGCGGCGCGCCGCTCGGCCAGGCCTTCGCCGAGGCGATCGGCTTCCTGTGGCTGACGGTGGTGGCCTCCGCCTTCACCCCGCTGATCCTGTTCACCCTGGTCAGCGTCACCGACGGGCTGACCGCCGCGATCGCGGCCGGTACCAAGTCGGACACCGGCACCTATCTGGGCGGCTTCGCCGACACCCTGGAGAAGGGCACCATGGGCGGCGGCCCGCTGATCCTGATCATCGTCTCCCTGGTGGCGGTGCTCGCCGCGGCCGTGCTCTGGATCGAACTGCTGATCCGCGCCGCGATGCTCTACGTCGGCGCGCTGCTGGGCACCGCCGTCTACGCCGGGCTGGTCGACAAGCAGCTGTGGAAGCACGTCCGCCGCTGGGCCGGCCTGATGCTCGCGGTCGACCTGGCCAAGCCGATCATCGTGATCATCCTCGGCCTGGCCGGCGCGGTCGCCACCGGCGCCGGCGCGGACGACGACTTCGCCCGGGTGCTCTCCGGCCTGGCCATCCTGTTCCTGTCGATCTTCGCCAGCGCCGCCGTCTACCGCTTCGTGCCCGGCCTCGGCGACGAGATGCTCCAACTGCGCAACGCGCGGGCGGGCGCGGTCTCGGCCGGCTCGGCGATGATCAGCGGCCCGGCCAACCTGGTCAAGCAGGGCATCTCCACCCACGGTTCCCGCGGCGGCCCGCAGACCGCCAACGCGTCCTCCGGCTCCGGCTCCGGCGGCGGTTCCGTCGCCCCCGGCATCGCCGCGCACGCCGGCCGCACCCCCGCGGCCGCGCCGCCGCCGCAGGCCCCGCCCATGATCCGTGACAGCAACTCAGCGAAGGGGGGGTGACGGGTCGGTGAGCAGCGAACCGCTCGGCCAGTACGGAGCCCAGTACGCCCAGCCGTACGTCCACCAGCGCCGCACGTACCTGATCGGCAAGTCCCGGCCCAACGCGCCGATCGGGCGCAACCGGGAGACCGGCGAGATCGTGCTGATCATCTTCGGCGCGTTCCTCGGCATGATGTGGGGCCTGCTGCTGCCGATCCTGCCGCTGCGGATCGCCGGGCTGGTCGGCTTCCCGCTGCTCGCCATCATGGCGGTCTACGTGCCGTACCGGCGGCGCACGTTCTACAAGTGGGCCGAGATCAACCGCACCTACCGGCGGACGCTGCGCAGCGGCCGCGCGGTGTGGAAGTCCGAGGTGATCGACGCCGGTACCCGGCTGGACGGGCGGGAGATCGAGATCGGTCCGCCGCCCGGGGTGGGCCGGCTGCGCTGGCTGTCCGCGCCGTTCGGGCCGGACGAGGTCGCGGTGCTGATGCACCTGGAGCGCCGGACCGTCACCGCCGCGATCGAGATCGAGGGCCCGGGCGTCGGCCTGCGGGACTCGGAGGACCAGGAGACCCTGGTCGACCGGTTCGGCACCCTGCTCAAGCACGTGGCCAACGGCGACGGCTTCGTGACCCGGCTGCAGATCCTGGCCCGGACGCTGCCCGCCGACCCGGACGCGCACGCCAAGGACGTCGAGCGGCGCGGCTCCCAGGAGGCGCCGCGCTGGCTGAAGGAGTCCTACGACCAGCTGCAGTCGATGGTGTCGACCTCCTCCGAGCAGCACCGGGCCTACCTGGTCGCCTGCATGCACTACACCCGGGACCTCGCCGCCGAGGCGCACGCCATGGGCCGCACCGCGGACGGCCGCCGGGTGCGGGACGACGACGGGCTGGCCACCGTGATGGCCCGCGAGCTGACCGACATCTGCGCCCGCCTGGCGGAGGCCGACATCCGGGTCCGCCAGCCGCTCGGCCAGGCCCGGCTGGCCTCGCTGGTGCACTCGATGTACGACCCGGACCACCCGATCGACCACCTGCAGGCGATGAGCCGGCGCAACGCCTGGCCGGCCGAGCTGGACGCCACCCACCCGCAGCTGCTGACGGCCAAGACCCGGGAGTCCGCCACCCGCGAGCCGTGGTGCCACGCCACCGCCTGGATCAAGGAGTGGCCGCTCACCCCGGTGGGCGTCAACTTCCTGGCCCCGCTGCTGGTGCACACCCCGGACGTGATCCGGACGGTCGCCGTGACCATGGACCTGGAGCCGACCGACGTCGCGATCGAGCGGATGCTCACCGAGAAGACCAACGACGAGGCCGAGGCCAACCGCGCGGCCAAGATGAACCGCACCGTCGACCCGCGCGACCTGGCCCACACCGGCCGGGTCGACCAGCGCGGCGACGACCTCGCCTCCGGCGCGGCCGGCGTCAACCTGGTCGGCTACCTCACCGTCTCGGCCCGCAGCCCCGAGGCGCTGGCGCGCGACAAGCGGACCATAAGGGCCTCGGCGGGCAAGAGCTACCTGAAGCTGGAGTGGTGCGACCGCGAGCACCACCGGGCCTTCGTCAACACCCTCCCGTTCGCCACCGGCATCCGCCGCTGACCCCTCAGGAGGCACCGTCATGGCGATCGGCAATCTGACCGAGGCCTTCACCAGCCTGATGTTCGGCAAGGTGGAGACCACCCGGCTCCCCGTCCGTACCTCCACCGGCCAGGCCCAGGCCGTCTACCTGCCCACCGCCGCGCCCGGCCTGGGCGACTCCGGCGTGATCATCGGCCGGGAGGTCTACAGCGGCAAGGGCTACGTCTACGACCCGTTCCAGCTGTACGGCCAGCAGCTGCCGGCCCCGCACTGGCTGGTGCTGGGCGAGTCCGGCAACGGCAAGTCCGCGCTGGAGAAGACGTACGTGCTGCGTCAGTTGAGGTTCCGCGACCGCCAGGTGGTGGTGCTGGACGCGCAGGGCGAGGACGGCGTCGGCGAGTGGAACCTGATCGCCAACGCGCTGGGCATAAAGTCGATCCGGCTCGACCCGATGTCCGCCAGGGACGGCGGCGTGCGGCTGAACCCGCTGGACCCGTCGATCACCACCACCGGCCAGCTGTCCCTGCTGCGCACCATCATCGAGGTGGCGATGGGGCACGGGCTGGACGAGCGGGCCGGCTTCGCGCTGAAGGCCGCGCACGCCTATGTGATCGGGTCGGTGACGGACCGCCAGCCGGTGCTGGACGACATCATCAACACCCTGCGCAGCCCGGAGCTCTCGTCGATCGCCTCGCTCGGGGTCGCGGTGGACGACGTGCAGTCCTGGGGCCTGGACGTGGCGCTGGTGCTGGACCGGCTGGTCGACGGCGACCTGCGCGGCATGTTCGACGGGCCGACCACGGACGGCATCGACCTGGACGCGCCGCTGATCGTCTTCGACCTCTCCCACATCGACCGCAACTCGATCGCGATGCCGATCCTGATGGCGATCGTCGGCGTCTGGCTGGAGCACACCTGGCTGCGGCCCGACCGGGTGAAGCGGATCTTCCTGGTCGAAGAGGCCTGGCACATCATCAACAGCCCTTTCGTGGCGCAGCTGTTCCAGCGCCTGCTGAAGTTCGGGCGCCGGCTCGGCCTGTCCTTCGTGGCGGTGGTCCACCACCTCTCCGACGTGGTGGACGGGGCGGCGGCCAAGGAGGCCTCGGCGATCCTCAAGATGGCCTCCACCCGGACCATCTACATGCAGAAGGCCGAGGAGGCCAGAGCCACCGGCCGGGTGCTCGGGCTGCCGCGCTGGGCGGTCGAGATCATCCCGACCCTCTCGCCCGGTATCGCGGTGTGGGATGTCAACGGCAACGTCCAGGTGGTCAAGCACATCATCACCGAGGCCGAACGGCCGCTGGTCTACACGGACCGGGCGATGACCGAGGACGCGGTGGCCGAACGCGAGCGCGCCGAACAGCACTTGGCGGCCGAGCCGAGGCGCTGAGGCGGGTCCCGGGCCGGGCTAGTGATGATCACCACTGGTCCGGGCCGCCGGGTCCCGTGCGCGGGGCCGGCCCGGGTCGCGCGGGCCGGCGCGGCGGCCTGGTTGGTCATGTCCACTTCCCCTTCGGTCGCGCGGGTCCTCCGTCGGCGAACCGTTCGGGTGTCCGTCCCGGACCCGGTCGGGCCAGGTCGGACGGCGGGTCAGAAATCAGCAGGCCGACAGGTCCTGGAAACCCGGTCGTTACGTCCAGGGTCCTGACAGCTACGCGCGTTGACCCTAGGCTTCACCGTCATATGGCACCTGCCAGCCCGGCCCCGTCCCACCCGGGGCCCCGACGGTCCAGGGGATCCCTCATGCCCACCACCGGTCTCACCGGTCGCTACCGCAAGGCGACGTATACCGTCGCCGCCGCCGCAGGCCTGTTCGGCACCGTGATCGTGCCCGGCGTCGCCCAGGCGCACGACTACGACGACTACGGCTACGGTCACCACCACAAGCCGAAGGTCGTCGACCTCCAACTGCTGGCCATCAACGACCTCCACGGCAACCTGGAGCCCCCGGCGGGCTCCTCGGGCACCGTCAAGGAGATCGACCCGGTCACCAAGCAGACCGTCTCCACCCCGGCCGGTGGCGTCGAGTACCTGGCCACCGCGCTGCGCGAGGCCCGCAAGGGCCACTCCAACTCGATCACCGTCGCGGCCGGCGACATCGTCGGTGCGAGCCCGCTGATGTCCGGTCTGTTCCACGACGAGCCGACCATCGAGGCGATGAACAAGCTCGGCCTGGACGTCACCAGCGTCGGCAACCACGAGTTCGACGAGGGCGCCAAGGAGCTGCTCCGGCTCCAGAACGGCGGCTGCCACCCGACCGACGGCTGCTACACCAAGGGCCGGAAGTTCAAGGGCGCCAACTTCGAGTACCTGGCCGCCAACGTCACCAACGAGAAGACCAACCGCCCGATCCTGGACCCGTACTGGGTGACCAAGGTCGACGGCGTGAAGGTCGGCTTCATCGGTGTCACGCTGGAGGGCACGCCCAACATCGTGACCGCCGAGGGCGTCAAGGGCCTGAAGTTCGGCAACGAGGTCGCCACGATCAACAAGTACGCCGCGGAGCTCAAGCGCAAGGGCGTCAACTCGATCGTGGCCCTGATCCACGAGGGCGGCTACCCGGCCAGCCCGGTCTACGACTTCGACTGCGGCGCGGGCGGCTCCGGCGTCTCCGGGCCGATCGTGGACATCGCCAAGAAGATCGACCCGTCCGTCGGCGCGATCGTCACCGGCCACACCCACAACGCCTACGCGTGCAGCATCCCGGACCCGAACGGCGTCCCGCGCTCGGTGACCAGTGCGGCCTCCTTCGGCCGGCTCTACACCGAGATCGACCTGAAGATAGACAAGCGCAGCGGCACGGTCGTCCGCCCCTCGGTCACCGCCGCCAACCACATCGTCCGGCAGAACGTGCCCAAGGCCGCGGACATCACCAAGCTGATCGAGTACTACCGCGCGCTGGCCGCCCCGATCGCCAACCGCCCGCTCGGCTGGATCAGCGCCGACATCAACGGCCGCGGCTCGACGGACCTGGAGAAGCCGCTCGGTGACGTGATCGCCGACGCGCAGCTGGCCGCTCTCGCGCCCAAGGAGAAGGGCGGCGCGCAGATCGCCTTCATGAACCCCGGCGGCATCCGTTCCGACCTGGTCTTCAAGGCCTCCGGAGCCGAGGGCGACGGCGTGGTGACCTACGGCGAGGCGTTCACCGTCCAGCCGTTCACCAACATGATGCAGGTCAAGACGCTGACCGGCGCCCAGATCGTCCAGCTGCTGCAGCAGCAGGTGAGCGGGCCCAACGAGGCGGCGCCGAAGATCCTGCAGAACTCGGCCGGCTTCACCTACACGCTGGACATGACCAAGACCGGCGCGGCCCGCGTCCTGGTCGACTCGGTCAAGCTGAACGGCACCGCGATCGACCCGGCCGCCTCGTACCGCGTCGCGGCCAACGAGTTCCTGGCCGGTGGCGGCGACGGCTTCCCGGCCTTCGCGGCCGGCACCGACAAGCTGGTCGGCGCCTCGGACCTGGACCTGTTCGCCGCCTACCTGGGCGCCAACAGCAAGGCGGGATCCCCGCTGAAGGTCCCGGCCCAGGACCGGATCAAGATCATCGGCCCCGGCGCGGACAACGACTGACCGCCGTACCGCTGAGCGGGCGGGGCACCTTCGGGTGTCCCGCCCTCGGCATGCCGGGGCCCGTTACCGCGGCGGGGCCGCTTCGCCGGGCAGCAGGATGGTGGCCAGCGCGCCCGGGCCGCCGTCCGCGGCGGGGCCGAGCGACACCTCACCACCGCTGTCCCGGACGGCCTGCGCCACGATCGACAGGCCGAGCCCCGACCCCGGCAGCTGCCGCGAGGACGGCGAGCGCCAGAAGCGGTCGAAGACGTACGGCAGTTCCTCCGCCGGGATGCCCGGGCCGTGGTCACGGACCGTCAGCCGGCCGGCGTTCAGCCCCACCTCGACGGCCCCGCCGGGCGGGCTGTACTTCACCGCGTTGTCCAGCAGGTTGATCACCGCCCGTTCCAGCGCGGGGCCGTCGCCGTGCACGTACCAGGGGCTGATGTCCAGCTCGAAGACGAGCCCCGGGCCCCGCAGCCGGGCCCGGTCGACGGCCCGTTCGGCGATCTCGTGCAGGGCCACGACGGACATGTTCTGCCCGGGCTTGGGGGAGTCCGGGCGGGAGAGCTGCAGCAGGTCGCCGATCAGCAGGGTCAGCTCCTGCATCTGCGCCTTCATGTTGCCCAGCATCCTGGCCCGGGTGGCGGGCGGCAGCGCCCGGCCGGTGTCGTCGCTGCGGATCAGCAGGTCGACGTTGGTCCGCAGCGAGGTGAGCGGGGTGCGCAGCTCGTGGCCGGCGTCCGCGATCAGCCGGGTCTGCCGGTCGCGGGAGTTGGCGAGCGCGGTGGACATGGAGTTGAACGAGGTGGACAGCCGGGCGATCTCGTCGCTGCCGTGCACCGGGATGGTCGTGCCGACCTCCTCGGTACGGGCGATGTGCTCGACCACGTCGGTGAGGTCGTCGACCGGCCGCAGCGCGGACCGGGCGACCAGGCGGCCGATGAACCCGGCACCGACCGTGCCGACGCCGACCACGGCGAGCAGCACCAGCGCGAGGTTGTTCAGCGAGTCCTGGACGCTCTCCACCGGCAGGGCGACCAGCGCCACGTACTGCTTCAGGGGCTGGTTGAGCTGCGTGACCTTCACCGGGAAGGCCAGTACCCGGGCGGGCTTGCCGTCCACGTACTGGCCGTCCCGGTAGGAGACCGTGCGGGAGGTCAGCACCGACAGATCGGCGGGCGAGGTCTGGATGGCGCGGGAGGCGCCGTCGGGGAAACAGGCCGAGCCGTCCGCGGCGATCAGCTCGATGTCCCACTTCAGGGGCCGGTGCCGGTCGGTCGCGGACTGGGCGACGGCGACCGCCGCCGCCGGCGTCGACGCGCAGGACAGGGCGTTGTCCTGCCGCGGCGGGCCGTTGAAGAACGGGTCCGCGGCCGCCTCGGCCAGGTTGTTGTGGACTTGCTCGTACAGCCGGTCCCGGACCAGGAACCAGCAGGCCAGCGCGGACAGCGCGATCGCGAACGCCACCGCGGCGGCGGTGAGCATGGACAGCCGGCTGCGCAGCGAGCGGCTGCGGTACCACCGGACCGGCCCGCGCCGCGCGCGCCTGGGCGGGTGGGCGGGCTTCGGCGGGACGGCCTCGCTCACGCTGCCGCGCCGGTGGCGCTCCGCAGGGCGTAGCCGACGCCTCGGACGGTCTGGATGACGCGGGGCATGCCGCCCTGCTCGGTCTTGCGGCGCAGGTACATCACGTACACGTCGAGCGAGTTGGAGGACGGTTCGAAGTCGAAGCCCCAGACCGCCTTGAGGATCTGCTCCCTGGTCAGCACCTGGCGGGGGTGCGCCAGGAACATCTCCAGCAGCATGAACTCGGTGCGGGTCAGCTCGATCGGGCGGCCCTCGCGGGTGACCTCGCGGGTGGCGAGGTTCATCCGCAGGTCGGCGAAGGCCAGCACCTCGCTGGCGTCGGTGTCGACCGAGGCCCGGGCGGCGGCCTCGGCGGCGAGGGCGTTGCGGCGCAGCAGGGCGCGGACCCGGGCGAGCAGTTCGTCCAGTTCGAAGGGCTTGGCCAGGTAGTCGTCGGCGCCCACGTCCAGGCCGGTGACCCGGTCGCCGACCGCGTCGCGGGCGGTGAGCATCAGGACCGGTACGGCGTCGCCGCGTGAGCGCATCCGGCGGACGGTGGTGAGCCCGTCCATCCGGGGCATCATGATGTCGAGCAGCACGAGGTCGGGCCGCTGGCGTTCGACGGCCTCCAGGGCCTCGTAGCCGTCGGTGGCGGTGGCCACCTCGTAGCCCTCGAAGGCGAGGCTGCTCTCCAGGGCGTCCCGCAGGGCGGGCTCGTCGTCGACCACCAGAACGCGGGCGGTGGGGCCCGCGGCCTCGGCAGGGGTGCGGTCGTCGGCGGGGGGATTCATGGGCTCGGGCCCTTTCTGAGTCCGTACGGTCTGGCCATTGTCCTGCGGTGGGGCCCGGTTTACAGGTTCTGACCGGCCTGCAGCTCGGAGAGGACCTGCTTGACGTCGTTGATCGGGATGGCGAAGCCGAGGCCCACGCTGCCCGCCGTGCCGGAGTCGGCGGTGGAGCCGGCGCCGCTCGCCGAGTACATCGCGGAGTTGATCCCGATCACCTGGCCGTTGGCGTTGAGCAGCGGGCCGCCGGAGTTGCCGGGGTTGAGCGCGGCGTCGGTCTGCAGGGCCTGGTACGTGGCGGTGTCGCCGCCGGCCGCGGTGGAGCGGCTGCCGTTCAGGCCGGGCAGGTTGGGGAAGCCGAAGCCGCCGTTGCCCCGGGTGGAGCCCTCGTCGACCTGGACGGTGACCTTGCGGTTCATGGCGCTGATGATGCCGGAGGTGACCGTCCCGGTCAGGCCCTCGGGGTTGCCGATGGCGACCACCTCGTCGCCGACCCGGACGCCGGAGGAGTCGCCGAGCGCGGCCGCGGTGAGGCCGGAGACCCCGGCGGCGTCGATCACGGCGATGTCGAGGCCCTTGTCGGTGCCGGTGACGGTGGCGGTCGCGGTCTTCCCGTCCTTGAAGGTGACGGTGACCCGGCCGCCGTCGGAGACCGCGCCGGAGATCACGTGGTAGTTGGTGAGGATCTGTCCGCCGGAGGTGACGACCACGCCGGTGCCGGTGGCGGTGCCGCTCGCGGTCTTCACGGTGATCTGGACGACGCTGGGCGAGACGGCCGCGGCGATCGCGGAGACGTTCGCGGTGCCGTCGGACTTCGCCGAGACCGGGCTGACCAGGGTCGAGGCCGCACCGGCCCGGTCGTCGTGGGCGTCCGCGAGCACGCCGCCGGTGACGCCGCCGATCAGGGCGGCGACGGTGGCGACCGCCGCGACCAGGACGAGCCGGCTCTTGAGCAGGCCGCGCCGGGCCCGGTGGCCGCGGTGGTCGGCCGGACCGGTCGCGGGCTCGGGCGGGGCGGGCGGTTCCGGGGTGCCGGGCCGGTCGTGGTGGGAGCTGCCGGTGTCGTCCCGGAGCACCGTGCCCTCCAGGACGTGCGCGGTGGGCGGCTCGACGGGCTGCGGCGGGGCCCAACCGGGGTGCTGACCGTGCGGGTCGTGGTGGCCCTGGGCGTGGGAGCCCTGGGCGTGGGAGCCGTACGGGGCGTCGGGGTGCCGGTCCGGGTTGCTGCGCTGCTGCTCGCTCATGGAGCCACGGTCCGCCCGGATCATGAGGATTCGATGAGAGCGGGGTCAGAGCCTCCCGAGAAGCCCGTTGACTTCTCATAAAGCCTGGTCAGCGCACGGATTACGGCTGGTCGGCGCCGCCGCAGCCGCAGGAGCGGCGGATCACCAGGTGGGAGGGGAACTTGCGGACCCGCTCGGTGCCGGAACCGGGGACCATCAGCGAGTCGTCCAGCACCAGGTCGACGGCGGCCCGGGCCATCGCGTCCCGGTCCGAGGCGACGGTGGTCAGCGGCGGGTCGGCGAGCGCCGCCTCGGGGATGTCGTCGAAGCCGGCCACCGCGAGGTCCTCGGGGACCCGCAGGCCGACCTCGCGGGCGGCCCGCAGCACGCCGATCGCCTGGTCGTCGGTGGAGCAGAAGATGGCCGGCGGCCGCTGCGGGGAGCGCAGCAGCTTCACCGCGACCTCGTAGGCGCCGTAGCGGTGGAACGGGGCGTCGACCAGGTTCGGCTCGACGGCCAGCTCGTGCGCCTCCATGGCGCGCTGCCAGCCCTCGACGTGGTCGATGACCGGGTCGCCGGGCGCGGGGGACTCCACCGGGCCGCCGAAGCAGACCACGTACGGGTGGCCGTGCACCTCCAGCAGGTGGCGCACGGCCTCCTCGGCGCCGACGACGTCCTCGGTGACCACCGCGACGTCGTCGATCGCCTCGGGGCGGCGGTGCAGCAGCACCACCTTGGCGCCCTCCATGGCGGCGAACTCCTCGGCCGCGCGCTGCGAGGGGCCCTGGCTGACCAGGATCAGGCCGGAGACCCGCATGCCGAGGAAGGCGCGGACGTAGTGGACCTCGCGGTCGTCGACGTAGTCGGAGTTGCCGATCAGCACCAGCTTGCCGCGCTCGGAGGCGGCGCGTTCCACGGCGTGCGCCATCTCGGCGAAGAAGGGCTGCCGGGCGTCCGGCACCACCATGCCGATCAGGTTGGTGCGGCGGGAGGCCATCGCCTGGGCCACGCTGTTGGGGCGGTACCCGAGCTGCTCGATCGCAGCGAGCACCTTCTCCTTGGTCGCGGGCGCGACAGGGCGCGGCCCGTTGTTGATCACATAGCTGACGACCGCGGTCGAGGTCCCAGCCAGTCGGGCTACATCGTCGCGCGTCACCTTGGCCACGCAGGGAGTCTACGCGGGTGGCGCGGCAGCGGTATGAGCAGTGTCACGGCGTCCCGGACCGGAACCGGCGGCGATTCGGGCATAGCGCGACAAGCCGGGCGGCCGGCGGAGGTGGACCCCGCCGGCCGCCGGATCAGGCCTGCTGCGCGGCGCCGGTCGAGGCGCGCGCGGGCTCGCTGCCGGGGCGCTCGCCCTTGTCCGGCTTCTCCGGCACCACGAACCGGTAGCCGACGTTGCGGACGGTCCCGATCAGCTGCTCGTGCTCGACCCCGAGCTTGGCCCGCAGCCGTCGGACGTGGACGTCCACCGTGCGGGTGCCGCCGAAGTAGTCGTAGCCCCAGACCTCCTGCAGCAGCTGCGCCCGGGTGAAGACCCGGCCGGGGTGCTGGGCGAGGTACTTGAGCAGCTCGAACTCCTTGAAGGTGAGGTCGAGGACGCGGCCCTTGAGCTTGGCGGAGTAGGTGGCCTCGTCGACCGAGAGGTCGCCGTTGCGGATCTCCATCGGGCTGTCGTCGGCGACCACCTGCAGCCGGCCCATGGCCAGCCGCAGCCGGGCCTCGACCTCGGCCGGGCCCGCGGTGTCGAGCAGGACGTCGTCGATGCCCCACTCCGCGGTGACGGCGGCCAGGCCGCCCTCGGTGACCACCAGGATCAGCGGGCAGCCGATGCCGGTGGAGCGGAGCAGCTGGCACAGGCTGCGGATCTGCGGCAGATCACGCCGGCCGTCGACCAGGATGACGTCGGCGCTCGGGGTGTCGACCAGCGCCGAGCCCTCGGCGGGCGCGACCCGGACGTTGTGCAGCAGCAGCCCGAGGGCCGGCAGTACCTCGGCGGACGGCTGGAGGGCGTTGGTGAGCAGGAGGAGAGAACTCATACCCGGTAGTCCCCTTTCCGGGTCGTCGCGGTCGCAGGACGTCGGGTGGCGTGGCCGCCCGTCGCGACTGCGTGGTGGGGTGGGGGGACGTCCGCAGGGTGAGATCCGGCCGATTCGGCAGCGCGCACGGCGGTGCGGGGCGGGTGCCAGAGGTCCCGCAACCCCTGGTGGTGCTCCGCAGCTGCCCTGCCCATCCGCGAACCTTCCGGTCTGTGCCCGCGCCGGGCGGGGGCCCGGCGCCGATTGCGACACCCCGGCGGACTGCGGCACCTCGTTGTACCGCGCTCGCGGGGCGGTCCTCGCTGAGCGGCGCGGGTGGGCGCCGTTCGCAAGGACGTCCGTACTGGCGTCCTGAAAGCACAAAAGGACCCGGGGGCGACTCTGCCCGGATCCCTTACGGCACGAGAATAGCCGACCACACCGCGCAGCGGGAGGGTGCGGAGCGTGACAGGGCCGGGATCCGGCCCCTGGTGGGCGTGACCTCCGACACCCGGGGGCGCTTGCGGCGGTCGGTCCGCGACCTGGGGTGTTGTCGCCCGGGTGGGTGATGGGGTCATCATGGAAGCCGCACCGGCCGCACGGTACGTGTACACCTTTGGCGTGGGCGGCCCGGCACAGGAGCCGGCCGCCGCACCGGGCGAGGACCACTGGAAGGGGTTGCCATGACTGCGACCACCGATGCCCGGACCGCGGACGCCTCACCCGTTCGAGTGAGCGGCACGATGCGCTACTGGGCTGCCGCCAAGGCGGCGGCGGGCGTGGCCGAGGAGCCGTACCTGGCGGCCACGCTGGCCGAGGCACTGGCCGCGGTCCGCGCCCGGCACGCCGGCCGGCCGGAGCTGCTGCGGGTGCTCGGCGCCTGCTCGTACCTGGTCGACAGTGACCCGGTCGGCGGGCGGGACCATGCCGCGGTGCGGCTGAGCGCGGGCGGCACGGTCGAGGTGCTGCCGCCCTTCGCCGGGGGCTGAGCCCCGCGGCCGGGGTGCCGTCCAGGAACCATGGCGCCCGGGGTGATCGTCGTATCTCCGTACGGCTGTGAGGATGGACGACGGCACGCCGTCCGGCGGCGACGACCCACGGGGGAGTGAGATGCGGGGCTGGCTGAAGCTGACGATCGGTCTTGGGGTGCTGACCGGCCTACTGGTCGGGGCGGACCGGGTCGCGGTCGGGGTGGCCGAGGACGAGGCCGCCGACCGACTGGTGAGCAGCGGCCGGCTGAGCACCCGGCCGAACGTGTCGATCGACGGTTTCCCCTTCCTCACCCAGGCCCTGTCCGGCGAGTTCGACGGCGTCAAGCTCGCCGCGGACGGGGTGCAGGTCAGCGACGGCCGCCAGCAGGTCTCGGTGCACGCCTTCAAGGCCAGCCTCTCGGGCGTCTCGGTCGGCGACTCCTACCGCAGCGCCACCGTCCGCAGCGCCACCGGCAGCGGGCTGATCTCGTACCCGGACGCCGCCAAGCTGGTGCAGGGCGCGGAACGGCTCGACTTCTCCTACGGCGGGCCCGGCAAGGTGAAGGCCTCGGTGGCGGGGATCTCGATCGGCGAGGGCAAGGTGCACAGCGAGGGCAACACCGTGGTCGCCGACGGGTTCCAACTCACCGGCATGGCGGCGGCGTTGAACGGGAAGATGAAGGATCTGCTGGCGCCGCGGAGCTTCACGCTGAGCCGGCTGCCGGCCGGGCTGAGCCTGGCGGGGGTGACCCCGGAGCCGGAGGGGCTGCTGCTCGACTTCCGCGGCAGCGACGTCCGGCTGATCGGCTGATCGGCTGACCAGGGGACCGGCTGACCGGGCGGCCCCGGTGTCGCCCGCCTCCGTCCCGTCTCTTCCGTCCCGTCTCTTCCGTCCCGCTCCGCGAGACGCGCTGTCCAGCGCCGACCCGCGGAGCGGTGTCGTCCGGCCGTCCGGGAGGTGCCTGTGGCACCCCGGCGAGGCGCCGCAAGGGGGACGGGCGGGCAAATCTCATCATTCGAACATTCCGGTCTCACTATTCGACACGCTGATGACAGCGGGCCCGGGATGTCCCTAGCATCGTCGACATGAAGCGACAGGCGGATCTCACGAAGCGGCGGGCGGTAGACCTGTGCCGCGTGTCCACCTGCCTGTGTCGAATGCGCTGACCGGGCAGTTCTGACCGGTATCTCCGGCTCGCCCGACCCGCTGCGACGGCCCGACCCGCGATAGTGGGCGGCGTTCGCACCTCCAGCTCCCGCACCACCGGCCCCAGGCCTCCCGCACTCCGCCCTGTCCCACTATTCGGACAGAAGTCCGGACGGGCAGCGCCGGGCGCCCCCTGAACAGCCTCTTCCGCCAACCGCCCCCGGATGGAGAAACCACCATGAGCCGCAGCGACGTCCTGGTAGACGCCGACTGGGTCCAGGCCCGCCTGGACGACCCGAAGGTCGTCGTCGTCGAGGTCGACGAGGACACCTCCGCGTACGACAAGAACCACATCCGCAACGCCGTCCGGATCGACTGGAAGAAGGACCTCCAGGACCCGGTCCGCCGCGACTTCATCGACCAGGCCGGCTTCGAGGCGCTGCTCAGCGCCAAGGGCATCGCCAACGACGACACCGTGGTGCTCTACGGCGGCAACAACAACTGGTTCGCCTCGTACGCCTACTGGTACTTCAAGCTGTACGGCCACGGCGACGTCCGCTTGCTGGACGGCGGCCGCAAGAAGTGGGAGCTCGACTCCCGCGAGCTGGTCGTCGAGCAGCCCGAGCGCCCCGCCACGGCGTACCGGGCCAAGGCCGTGGACTCCTCGATCCGCGCCTTCCGCGACGACGTCGTGAACGCGATCGGCACCCTGAACCTGGTCGACGTGCGCTCGCCCGACGAGTTCTCCGGCCGCCTGCTCGCCCCGGCCCACCTTCCGCAGGAGCAGTCGCAGCGCCCGGGCCACGTCCCGACCGCACGCAACATCCCGTGGGCCAAGAACGCCAACGACGACGGCACCTTCAAGTCGGACGAGGAGCTCGCGGCGCTCTACACCGCCGAGGGTGTCGACCTGGCGAAGGACACCATCGCCTACTGCCGCATCGGCGAGCGCTCCGCGCTCACCTGGTTCGTGCTGCACGAGCTGCTGGGCCAGGAGAACGTCAAGAACTACGACGGCTCCTGGACCGAGTACGGCAGCCTCGTGGGCGTGCCGATCGCGCTCGGCGACAACTGAGCCTCGGCTCCACCGTAAGAGAGGGAAGACAGACATGTGCGGTGCGAAGGCCGGCGGCCCGGACCTGGCAGGAGTTGACGTGGCCAGCGAGACGATCATTCAGGGTTCCGTGACCCGAGGCGAGGAGCCGGTGCACGGTTACGTGCGCCTGCTCGACCAGAACGGCGATTTCACGGCGGAGGTGCCCACCTCGTCGACCGGACAGTTCCGGTTCTTCGCCCGCCCCGGTACCTGGACGCTGCGCGCCCTGGTGCCCGGCGCGAGCGTCGACCGCGTGGTGGTCGCCTCCCAGGGCGAGCTCACCGAGGTCGCGATCGCGGTCTGAACCCGACCGTGAGCGTACGAGGGCCCCTGCTCGGCAGGGGCCCTCAGCCATATCCTGGAGGTGTGCGGGCACACCGGCGCCACGTGCGCTACTTCGTGATGATGGGGGTCTGCCTCGGCCTGTTCGTGCTGGCCTGGGGCGTGGTGCGGTTCTGGTCGGTGCCGGCCGCGATCGGGATGTGCGTGGTGGCGATGGTGATCCCGCCGCTGGCGGCGGTCCTCGCCAACCGGCGCGACCCGGACGACGACTGGTGGAACGACCCGCGCTGGGACGACCCGAAGTGGGACGACCCCGGCCACGACCGGGACCACCCCGACCACGAACGCCGGCCGTAGGGCGTCCTCAGTAGACCAGGGCCTGCACGCCGTCGGCCATGATCTCGCTCAGGAAGACCTGGGCGCCCGCGATCCGGACACCCTCGACGGTGTCCTTCTCCTCGATCCCGCGCCGTGCCGCGCACTGGGTGCACAGGGTGACCGTCCCGGCGGCCAGCACCGACTCCAGCAGGTCCGGCAGCGGCGCCGCGTGCGGCAGTTCGAACTCGGCCGCCCGACCGGGCAGCGCGAACCAGGAGGACTCCCCGGTCAGCCAGAGCGAGACCTCCACGCCGCTGGCGACCGCGACCGCGGCCACCGTGAAGGCCTGCGAGCAGCGCTCCGGCGCGTCGGCCCCGGCAGTGACCTTGATGACCAGCTTCTTCGACATGGCGACACCCTAGCCCGACGTGGTGGGGCTCACCGTGAGCGCGGGATCACCGTTGGATAGACTCGGCCGCGTCCGCCCTGTATGCCAATGCCGTCAATGGGAGCACCCGTGTCCGGTCTCGAAATCTTCTTCGACAGCCTGCTGGCTCTGATGGCCGTGCTGATCACCTGGTTCGCGATCTTCTCGGTGATGAAGCTCTACCAGGGCCAGCGCTGACCGCGACTGCCGTACGGTTGATGGCGAACCCGTCCCGACGACAGTGACCAGGAACATGATCGAGATCCCTTCAGACCTCCACAAGGACGTCGTCCCGCTGGCCTTCCTCCTGGGGACCTGGGAGGGCGCAGGCGTCTTCGACTTCCCCGGCAGCGAGAAGTGCAACTTCGGCCAGGAGGTCGTGTTCCGGCACGACGGCCGGGCCTTCCTGGAGTTCCGCTCCCGCACCTGGGTGCTGAACAACGAGGGCGAGAAGGTCGGCCCGCTGGAGAACGAGCACGCCTTCTGGCGCGTCACCACCAACCAGCACGGCAGCACCGGTGAGCGCGAGATCGAGGTCTCCTCCGTCCGCGACGACGGCACCGTGGAGATCTGGTACGGCAAGCTGCACGACGGCAAGCCGCAGATCGACCTGGCCACCGACGCGGTCGCCCGGATCGAGGGCTCCGCCGCGTACACCGGCGGCAAGCGGCTCTTCGGCCTGGTCGGCGAGGAGCTGCTGTGGGTCGGCGAGAAGGCCGCCCCCGAGGTGCCGCTGCGGCCGTACATGTCGGCCCAGCTCAAGAAGGTGCTCAACCCGGCCAAGCTGATCCAGGACATCGCGGACCTTCCGGACGACGGCATCGCCTTCTTCCGCTGAGCCCGCCCAGCACGGCACAAGATGAGGGACCGACCGCCCGGTCGGTCCCTACACTTGTCTCACGACCTCGACCGGGCAGGGACGACACCGTGGCCAACACCGACACCCCCAGCGGACTCCAGGGCACCACCGACTGGAAGACCGACCTGCGCGAGCGCGGCTACCGGCTCACCCCGCAGCGCCAGCTGGTGCTGGAGGCGGTGGACACCCTCGACCACGCCACCCCGGACGAGATCCTCTCCCAGGTCCGCAAGACCGCCAGCGGGGTGAACATCTCCACCGTGTACCGCACGCTGGAGCTGCTGGAGGAGCTGGGCCTGGTCAGCCACGCGCACCTCGGCCACGGCGCCCCCACCTACCACCTGGCCGGCCGCCACACCCATCTGCACCTGGTCTGCCGGGACTGCGACAAGGTCACCGAGACCGACACCGCGATCGCGGCCCCGCTGATCGACAGCCTGCGCGCCGAGCACGGCTTCGACACCGACCTCAAGCACTTCGCGATCTTCGGCCGTTGCGCCGACTGCACCGCGAAGCGGGAGCAGCCGCAGGCCGGTTGACCGAGGACTCCGACCGGCCGGCCACAGGGTGCGCGGCGCCACGACCCACGCTCCCCGCTGCCGGTCGGTCTAAGCTGGCCGGTATGAAGAGCCCGCTGCTTGCCCTGCCCGGTGCCGTCCCCGCCGAGGGGGCCGACGAGGGCGTCGCCGCCCACTACGGCAACATCTTCCGCGAGCAGCGCGAGCTCGCCGAGGGCCGCGGCTTCGTCGACCTCTCGCACCGCGGCGTGGTCACCGTCAGCGGCGCCGACCGGCTGTCCTGGCTGCACCTGCTGATCACCCAGCACGTCAGCGAGCTGCCGCCGCAGCAGGCCACCGAGGCGCTGGTGCTCTCCCCGAACGGCCACGTCGAGCACGCCCTCTACCTGGTCGACGACGGCACCACGACCTGGGCCCACGTCGAGCCGGGCACCCAGCAGGCGCTGGTCGCCTACCTGGAGAGCATGAAGTTCTTCTACCGGGTGGAGGTCGCCGACGCCACGGCCGAGTACGCGGTGGTGCACCTGCCCGCCGGCTCCACGGCCTCCGCCGAGGGCGCCGCCGCGGTGCGCGAACTCTCCTACGGGCGGGACCTCTTCGTGCCGCGCGCCGAGCTCGCCCGGCTCACCGCGGGCTACGGCCCGGCCGCCGGGGTGTGGGCGTACGAGGCGCTGCGGGTCGAGGGGCACCGGCCCCGGCTCGGCTTCGAGACCGACCACCGCACCATCCCGCACGAGGTGGACTGGCTGGGCAGCGCCGTCCACCTGCAGAAGGGCTGCTACCGGGGCCAGGAGACGGTCGCCCGGGTGCACAACCTCGGCCGGCCGCCGCGCCGGCTGGTCTTCCTGCATCTGGACGGCACGGAGGAGAAGCTGCCCGCGCACGGCACCGAGGTCCGGCTCGCGGCGGACGGCGGGGCGGGCCGTGCGCTCGGCTTCGTCACCTCCTCGGCCCGCCACCACGAGCTCGGGCCGATCGCGCTCGCGCTGGTGAAGCGGAACGTGCCGGTGGACGCCGTGCTGCTGGCCGGTACCGTGCCGGCCACCCAGGACGTGGTGGTCCCGCAGTAGCGGCTCAGACCTCCAGCAGCACGGTGAACGGCCCGTCGTTCACCAGCGCCACCTTCATGTCCGCGCCGAACCGCCCGGTCTCCACCTTCGCGCCCAGTGCCCGCAGTTCGCTCACCACCGCGTCGACCAGCGGTTCGGCGAGCGGGCCGGGCGCGGCGGCGTTCCAGGTGGGGCGGCGGCCCTTGCGGGCGTCGCCGTAGAGCGTGAACTGACTGATCACCAGCAGCGGCGCGCCCAGGTCCGAGCAGGACTGCTCGACCCCCTCCGCGCCGTCGAAGAGCCGCAGGGTCCAGAGTTTCCGGGCGAGTTGGGCGGCCTTCGCCGGGGTGTCGTCGTGGGTCACGCCCACCAGGACGCACAGCCCCGGGCCCTCGATCGCCCCGACACTCTCGCCGTCCACCGTCACGCCTGCCCCGGCCACCCGCTGCACCACTGCTCGCATGTCGCCATTCTGCCGGAGCGCGGAGGCGCGAATGACCTGTGCACGCGCCGGGGTGGCGCGCTGCGCGCCCCGGACGGCGCGTGCCTGCCTGGGGATTGCTCCGGTCGTATCAGCCACCCCCGTTCGCCACGGGGCCGTTCGGGTGCTCAGGCGTGCACATGCCCGGCCGGGGGTGGCACGCTGTCGGACGGTGCCGTACGGCGCGCCGTCCGACGGCGTGCGGTCGGCTCGTACGCCCGTACCGGCCGGTGTCGCCCGGGCGGGTGGCAGCGGGGTGCCGGGGAACCCCCGGGGATGTCCGGGCGTGCTCCAGTACGGGCCCCGTACTGGAGTCAGGGCGGGATCGGATCACGGCAGGTGGTTGGATGATGGACGCGAGCGGTACGGCCCGGGAACAGGTCGGCTGGATCGGCCGGTTGGGCCTGGAGGAGCTGCGCGCGCTGCGGCGGGACGCCCAGGAGCAGGAGGCCGACCTCTCGTACCTCCGCCGGCTGCTGCACGGCCGCCTGGACATCCTGCGGGCCGAGCTCGACCGCCGGGAGGTGCCGCTCGACGACTCCGCGATCGCCGCCCTCGACGTCGGTCCGCTGCTGGACCGGCTGCCGGCGATCCTGGCGGACGCCCCCTCCTCCGTCCGGCGCCCGGCCCGGCACGTCACCCTCGGGCCCCCGCGCAGCGAGCAGGCCCGCACCGAGGCGGACGAGCTGATGGGCGACGTTCAGCTGGCCGACCTGGCCGCGCACCCGACCGCCGACCTGCTGGCCGCGGTGGAGCGGCTGGCCGAGCACGAGCGGGGCGTCTCCGGCCGCCGCCAGCTGCTGCAGCGGACGGCGGACGACTGCAGCGCGGAAATCACCCGCAGGTACCGTGAGGGTGAAGCACGGGTCGACGACCTGCTCACCGGGGGCTGAGGCCACCGCCGCGGAGCCGGGGCAGGGCGGCGACCGGGCCACCCTCACCCCTGTGCCCCCGGAACTCAGGAGCCACCTCATGCCGCAGTCCGCCGCCCTGCCCGCCCTCGCCGAGGTCATCCGGTCCGGCTTCACCGAGGGCCGCCACCGCGGCTCGCTGGTGCTGCTGGCCGCCGACGGCTCGGTCGAGTACGCGCTCGGCGCCCCCGACGCGCCGGTGTTCCCGCGCTCGACCGCCAAGCCGTTCCAGGCCGTGGCCACCCTGCGGGCCGGGCTGGCGATCGAGGGCGAGCTGCTGGCGCTGGCCGCCTCCAGCCACTCCGCCGAAACGTTCCACCTCGACGCCGTCCGGCGAATACTCGCCGAGGCCGGACTGTCCGAGGCCGACCTGCGCACCCCGGCCGACCTCCCGCTGGACGAGGCCGAGGCCGAGCTGCTGCTGCGCCGGGACGGGCGGCCCAGCCCGATCCTGATGGACTGCTCCGGCAAGCACGCCGGCTGGCTGGCCGCCTGCGCCGCCAACGGCTGGGACACCGCGAGCTACCTCGACCCGGCCCACCCGATCCAGCGGCTCGCCCGCGAGGCGACGGCCGAGGCCACCGGTGAGCAGCCCGCGCACGTCGGCACGGACGGCTGCGGCGCGCCGTTGCTCGCCGTCTCGCTCACCGCCCTGGCCCGCGGTTACCGCGCGCTGGTGCTGGCCGAGCCCGGCACCGCACCGCGCCTGGTCGCCGACGCGATGCGTGCCCACCCCGAGTACGTGGCGGGCACCCGCCGGGCCGACACCTGGCTGATGCGGGCGGTGCCCGGGGCACTGTCCAAGATGGGCGCGGAGGCCGTCCAGGTGGTCGCGCTGGCGGACGGCCGGGCGCTCGCCTTCAAGATCGAGGACGGCTCCGAGCGGGCCCGCGGCCCGGTGCTGGCCGCGGCCCTGCGCAGGCTCGGGGTCGAGCACGAGGTGCTGGACCGGATCGGGGCCGCACCGCTGCACGGCGGCGGCGCGGTGGTCGGCGAGGTCCGGGCGGCCTTCTGACGGCCCCGGGCGGCCCCGGACGGCCCCGGGCGGGTGGTTCCGGCGAGCGGGGTGCGGCCGGGTGCGGCACGGTGGACGGGGGGCCTCGGACGTGCCGAACCGGACTGCTCAGGAGACTGCCATGACGGACCACATCTACCGCGTCACCGAGATCGTCGGATCGTCCGGTGAGGGCGTCGACCAGGCGATCAGGAACGCCGTCGACCGGGCCGCCCGGACGCTGCGCAACCTGGACTGGTTCGAGGTGGTCCAGGTGCGCGGACACATCGCGGACGGCCGGATCGAGCACTACCAGGTCGGGCTGAAGGTCGGCTTCCGGCTCGACGACGAGGGCTGATCCGACGGGCCGGCCGCCGTGCGGCCGGCAGCGCCGGCGGCACCACCACCGTCCTGCTCCGGCTCACGGTCCGCGACGGCGGTGGGGGTCAGGCGCTCAGCGGGTGACGGGTGTCCAGGTCGGCGAAGACCGCGCCGTTCAGGGTGAAGGCCCGCTTGCACTCCTCGACCACCCGGCGCCGCTCGACCTCGTCCATCGCGAGGCCCGCCGCATCGAGCTTCTCGCGGTAGCCGCGCTTGTACGCGGCCGGGTTGGAGATGTCCGCGAAGACGTAGAACTCCACGCCGGCGCCCTTGCGTTCGAAGCCCCAGGTCTTCTCGGCGATGCCGCGGATGATCTGACCGCCCGACAGGTCGCCCAGGTAGCGGGTGTAGTGGTGGGCGAGGTAGCCGTTCGGCCACCGCCCGGCGAGCTCCTCCAGCCGGGCCGCGTACGCGGCGGTGGCGGGCAGCGGGGCGAGGCCGGCCCGCCAGTCGGCGCCGAGCAGATGGGCCAGGTCGCGCTCCAGCGCGGCGGTGCGCAGCAGCGCCGGGTCGATCAGCGGGCCGACCACCGGGTGGTCGGCGAGCTCCGCGGCCCGGCCCTCCAGGGCCTGGTAGACGAACCACAGCTGGCCGGTGAGCTCGGCGTAGGCGTCCACTCCGAGGCGGCCGTTCAGCAGGTGGCCCATGAAGGGCGAGTGCTCGGCGGCCTCGTGCTCCCGGCTGCTGGCGGTCCGCAGCACGGTGGAGAAGGCGAGGGGCTCGGAGTCGGGCATGTGGTGGCCTCCGGGTTCCGGACGGACTGTCCCCACGATTCTTGTGGTTAGGGTTACCTAAGTCAATGTCATGCCGACAGTCTGTCGGTAAAAGTCCGGCGGGCCGAACCCCGGCGGACGGCAGAAGGCCGGGACGAGCGGTTCGCTCGTCCCGGCCTTCCGGTCACCCCGCGCAACGGTGGGGGACGGCGGTTCAGTGACCGCCCTGGTCCTTCAGCCGCTTGATCGAGGCCACGATCTCGGCCTCGGCCTCGATCCGGCCCACCCAGTTGGCGCCCTCGACGGACTTGCCGGGCTCCAGGTCCTTGTAGACCTCGAAGAAGTGCTGGATCTCCAGACGGTCGAACTCCGACACGTGGTGGATGTCCCGCAGGTGCTCCCAGCGCGGGTCGGTCGCCGGGACGCAGAGCAGCTTGTCGTCGCCGCCGGCCTCGTCGGTCATGTGGAACATGCCGATCGCGCGGCACTTGATCAGGCAGCCGGGGAAGGTCGGCTCGTCCAGGATGACCAGCGCGTCGAGCGGGTCGCCGTCCTCGCCCAGGGTGCCCTCGACGTAGCCGTAGTCGGCCGGGTAACGGGTCGAGGTGAAGAGCATCCGGTCCAGACGGAGGCGGCCGGTCTCATGGTCGACCTCGTACTTGTTCCGCGAGCCCTTCGGGATCTCGATCAGGACGTCGAACTCCAACGGTTCCTCCAAGGTAGGGACTGACAGAATCCAAGTGTCTCCTACGGCAAGGTGTGCTCTGGAAAGGGGCCGGTCGGTGAACGGTGGTACAGGGGTGGGACGGCGGCGCAGAGCCGTGGTCGCGGGCGTGCTGGGGGCGGCCCTCGCGACGTCCGGGCCGGCGGTGGGGACGGAACGGGCGCTCGCCGCACCCTCGCCCGCCGCGGGGCAGAGCGGCAGCAGGCCGCCGGGGGCGGCGGCCGTACCGCTCCCGGGCGGGGCGGTGCTCGCGCCGGTGGTCGACGCCGACGACACCCTGCCGACCACCCAGGGCCTGCAGCAGGCCGTGGGTACCCTGCTCCAGGACAAGTCGCTCGGGACGCTGAACTTCGCCGTCGCGGACGCCGCCACCGGCCGGCTCCTGTTCGGCGCGGGTGAGGCCACCCCGGCCACCCCGGCCTCCACCACCAAGCTGGCCACCTCGGTGGCGGCCCTGGCCCTGCTGCCCGCCGACCACCGGATCACCACCAAGGTGGTCGCGGGCGCCAAGCCGGACGAGATCGTCCTGGTCGGCGGCGGGGACCCGACCCTCACCGCCCTCCCGGCCGACCAGGTGCAGGTCGGCGGCCTCCCGGTCGACCCGGACAGCGCCCCGGCCTCCATGGCCGACCTGGCCGCGCAGACCGCCGCCGCGCTCAAGGCGGCCGGCACCACCGGCGTCCGGCTCGGCTACGACACCTCGCTGTACACCGGCCAGGTCCGGCACATGGAGAAGGACGACTACAACATCGCCCCCGTCACACCGCTGATGGTGGACGAGGGCAAGTACGAGCCCAGGTCCCAGATCGAGGCGCCGGCCCGGGTCCCCGACCCGGCCGCCCAGGCGGCGGACGCCTTCGCCGCCCTGCTCAAGGCCGACGGCATCACCGTCCAGGGCCGGCCCACCGCCGCGACCGCGACCGCCGACGCCCGCACGCTCGGCACGGTCTCCTCGCCGACCCTGGCCAGGTTGGTCGAGCGGCTGCTCACCTACTCGGACAACACCATCGCCGAAGCCGTCGCCCGGCAGGCGGCGATCGCCGCGCACCAGCCGGCCAGCTTCGAGGGCGCCGCGAGCGCGGTGACCCAGGAGCTGGCCAAGCTCGGGGTCCCGACCACCGGGGTGGTGCTCAACGACGGCAGCGGACTGAGCACCGCCAACCTGATCCCGCCGACCACCCTGGTCAAGGTGCTGACGACGGCCGCCTCCGCGGACCACCCGGAGCTGCGCCCGGTGCTCACCGGGCTGCCGATCGCCGGCTTCACCGGTACCCTGGTCGGCCGGTTCGGCACCAGGTCCGGCGCGGGGGAGGCGTCCGGCATCGTCCGGGCCAAGACCGGCACCCTGTCGAATGTCACCACGCTGGCCGGCACCGTGGTGGACGCCGACGGCCGGGTGCTGGTCTTCGCGATGATGACCAAGACCGGGGCCGTGGACGCCGCACGGGTGGCCGTCGACCGGATCGTCGCCAGGATCGCGGCCTGCGGCTGCCACTGACCGCCGCTCCGGCCCGGCGGCCGCCCGCCGCGGGGGAGGGATGTCCGCGTCGGACTCCCTCCCCCCGGCGCGTCCGAGCACGTACCGTGAGGGCATGACGAGCGCGAGCGGCAGGGTGGACATGGTCGACTGGGATCTCGCGGTCGCGACGGCGACCCGGCTGGTCCGTCCGGGCCCCGAGGTCTCCCGGGACGAGGCCCGCGCGGTCGTCGCCGAGCTGCGCCGGCACGCGCTGGAGGCCGAGGAGCACGTCCGCGAGTTCACCCGGATGCGCTCCAGCAGCCTGATCGACGCCGTCGCCACCCCCGTCCTGGTGGTCGACCGGCCGGGCTGGGTGCGGGCCAACGTGGCGGGCTTCCGCACCATCGTCCAGCCGCTGGTCGACAAGCTCCAGGCCCGCCGCGGGCCGGGCGCGGGCACCGCGATGATGGGCTCGCTGGGCGAGAAGGCCACCGGTGTCGAGGTCGGCGCGGTGCTGGCCTTCCTGTCGACCAAGGTGCTCGGGCAGTACGAGACCTTCGCCCCGGCCGAGCTGCCGGCCCCGCCGGACAGCCCGGCAGGCCTGTTCGACAAGCCGCGCCGCGGCCCCGACCTGCCGGGCCCCGGGCGCCTGCTGCTGGTCGCGCCGAACATCGTGCACGTCGAGCGCGAGCTGGACGTCGACCCGCACGACTTCCGGCTCTGGGTCTGCCTGCACGAGGAGACCCACCGCACCCAGTTCACCGCGGTCCCCTGGCTGCGCGACCACATCCAGTCCGAGGTGCAGGCCTTCCTGGCCCAGGCCGACGTGGACCCCGGCGCGCTGCTGGAACGGGCCAGAGAGGCCTTCGGCGGCGGCGTGCCGGGCCTCGGCGGCCGGGGCGACGGGTCCGGGCCCAGCACCCTGCTGGAGGCCGTCCAGTCGCCCGCCCAGCGCGAGATCCTCGGCCGGCTGACGGCGGTCATGTCACTGCTGGAGGGCCACGCGGACGTGGTCATGGACGGGGTCGGCCCGGCCGTGGTGCCCTCGGTGGCGGAGATCCGGGAGAAGTTCCAGCAGCGCCGCGACCGCGGCGCCGGCCGGCTCGACCTGGTGCTGCGCCGACTGCTCGGCATGGACGCCAAGCTGCGCCAGTACCAGGACGGCGCGGTCTTCGTCCGCGGCGTGGTGGACCGGGTCGGGATCGACGGCTTCAACCGGGTCTGGACCTCGCCCAACACCCTCCCGACCAAGGACGAGATCCACGACCCGGCCGCCTGGGTGGCCCGGGTGGTCGGCTGACCGCCGCCGCCGGACGGGACGCACCGGGCGCCGTCCGGCGCTGTCCGAGGGTGTCCGGTGACGGCCGCCGGCGTTCGCACGAGTGGCGCAGCCGTACAGATGGAGCCCGAATGAACGTTTCTCCATTCACCCGTACGTGGGACCGTGGTCGTACCGGTGGCGAGGGTGGCGTAGCCGGGGGCCGGATTCTGCGACCATCTGTGAGCGCATGGTGACAGAGAGCTGACCGGGTGTTCCCCGCACCCTGTGGCGCTGCCTCCGGCCTGCCCGTTCCCCCCTCCGCCAAGGAGTGCATCCCCGTGGGCCCACATCCTGCTGTCGCGGCGATACGCCTCGCCGTCCGCCGTACCCTCGCCGAACTCGCCGCCGAGGCCGGCGTCGTCCCAGGCTCGCCGACCCGGGCGCCGCGGCTGCGCCCGGCCGCCGCGCCCGAGGCGGCCCTGGCCGGCGCCACCACCCTGATCGGCAACGCCCGCCGCCACCCCTCGGGCCTGCCCCGCACCCCGGCCGCGCCGGGGTCCCCGCTCGTCCTGGTCGCGGTCAGCGGCGGCGCGGACTCCATGGCGCTGGCCACCGCCACCGCCTTCGAGGCCCCCAAGCTCGGCCTGCGGGTCGGCGCCGTCACCGTCGACCACGGTCTGCAGAGCGGGTCCGCCGAGCGTGCCCGGCAGGTCGCCGACCGGCTCGGCGAGCTCGGTCTTGACCCGGTCGAGGCGATCCGGGTCCGGGTCGGCCGCGACGGCGGCCCGGAGAACGCGGCCCGCGACGCCCGCTACGCGGCGCTCGACGGCGCGGCCGACCGGCTCGGGGCGCTCGCCGTGCTGCTCGGCCACACCCGTGACGACCAGGCCGAGACGGTCCTGCTGGGCCTGGCCCGGGGCTCCGGCTCCCGCTCACTGGCCGGCATGCCCGCACAGAAGGGCCGCTACCGCCGGCCGCTGCTGGAGCTGGACCGCGCCGCCACCCGGCAGGCCTGCACCGCCCAGTCGATCCCGGTCTGGGACGACCCGCACAACACCGACCCCGCCTACACCCGCTCCCGGGTCCGCCACGAGGTGCTGCCGGTGCTGGAGAAGCACCTGGGCGGCGGCGTGGTCGAGGCCCTGGCCCGCACCGCCCGGCTGTTCCGTGACGACGCCGACGCCCTCGACCAGTGGGCCGCCCTCGCCGAGCCCGATCTCCGAACGGCCGAAGGCGCCCTGGACGTCGGCAAACTCACCGGCCTGCCGCCCGCCGTCCGCCGCCGGGTGCTGCGCCGGGCCGCCCTGCGCGCGGGCTGCCCGGCCGGGGACCTGTTCGCCCGTCACCTCGAAGCGGTGGACCTGCTGGTCACCGGGTGGCGCGGTCAGGGGCCGCTGCACCTACCCGGGGGAGTGGAAGCCGTCCGCCGGTGTGGCACGCTGGTCTTTCGGCGACAGGGCGATCAGCGGGCGTGAGCCCGTCCGCTGGTACCAGGACGCCGCCGAACCCAGACCCCGAACGTTTGAGGACGTATCCCCGGTGGATCAGAACGACATGGGCGCCGACCTGGCGAAGGTGCTCATCAGCAAGGACGAGATCGACGCCAAGCTGGCCGAGCTGGCCGAGCGGATCGACCAGGACTACGCCGGTCGGGATCTGCTGATCGTCGGTGTGCTCAAGGGCGCCGTGATGGTCATGGCCGACCTCGCCCGGGCCCTGCACTCGCAGGTGACCATGGACTGGATGGCGGTCTCCTCGTACGGGATGGGCACCAAGTCCTCCGGCGTGGTGCGGATCCTCAAGGACCTGGACACCGACATCGCCGGCCGGGACGTCCTGATCGTCGAGGACATCATCGACTCCGGTCTGACCCTGTCCTGGCTGCTGGGCAACCTGGGCTCGCGCGGCCCGGCCTCGCTGGAGGTCTGCACCCTGCTCCGCAAGCCGGATGCGGCGAAGGTCACCATCGACGTCAAGTACGTCGGTTTCGACATTCCCAACGAGTTCGTGGTGGGCTACGGCCTGGACTACGCGGAAAAGCTGCGAAACCTGCCCTTCATCGGCACCCTGGCGCCGCACGTCTACGGGGGCTGAATCGTTCGGGCTACGGGTGGGAACGGAGCACCGTTCCCACCCGTTGAGCCGGGGTAGGAAAGTACGTCGTGTCGTCGGTGCTCTCGCCTTGAGCGAGTGGGACTGCGGTACGGTCCAATAAACCGCTCTTCTCATGAGCACATACCCGGTATGCGCCCGCGGCTCCAGTCGCGCAGCGCCGTTGAGTGGCAGGAGGGACGGGGCGGCAACGCCCCGCATGGATGGACGTCAAGCGATACTTCCGTGCGCCGATCATGTGGATCGTGCTGGCCGTCCTCGCCGTCGTTGTGCTGATGCAGGTCGTCTCCGACTCCGGCGGCTACAAGACGGTGGACACCGGTCAGGTCGTTGCTGCGATCGACAAGCAGCAGGTGAAGTCGGCGGAGATCACCACTGGTGACTCGAACCTGATCAAGATTGAGCTCAAGGGCGACCAGAAGCTGCCCTCCAACAGTTCCGGCAAGCAGCCGTCGGGCAGCAAGTTCCAGGCGTCCTACGTCTCGGACCAGCAGGCCAAGGACATCGCGGACAGGCTTCAGACCCAGTTCGCGAACGGCCAGCTGCCGGACAACTACACCATCAGCCCCGAGAAGCAGTCGACCTTCATGAGTCTGCTGCTGTCGATGCTGCCCATCGTGATCATCGTGCTGGTCTTCCTGTTCCTGATGAACCAGATGCAGGGTGGCGGCTCGCGGGTCATGCAGTTCGGCAAGTCCAAGGCCAAGCTGCTCACCAAGGACACCCCGAAGACCACGTTCTCGGACGTGGCCGGTACGGACGAGGCGGTGGAGGAGCTCCAGGAGATCAAGGAGTTCCTGCAGGAGCCGTCCAAGTTCCAGGCGGTCGGTGCCAAGATCCCCAAGGGCGTGCTGCTCTACGGCCCGCCCGGCACCGGTAAGACCCTGCTCGCGCGTGCCGTGGCGGGCGAGGCGGGCGTGCCGTTCTACTCGATCTCCGGCTCCGACTTCGTCGAGATGTTCGTCGGCGTCGGTGCCTCCCGGGTCCGCGACCTGTTCGAGCAGGCCAAGGCGAACGCGCCGGCGATCATCTTCGTCGACGAGATCGACGCCGTCGGCCGGCACCGCGGTGCGGGTCTCGGCGGCGGCCACGACGAGCGCGAGCAGACCCTCAACCAGCTGCTGGTCGAGATGGACGGCTTCGACGTCAAGGGCGGCGTCATCCTGATCGCCGCCACCAACCGTCCGGACATCCTCGACCCGGCGCTGCTCCGGCCGGGCCGCTTCGACCGTCAGATCGCGGTCGACCGCCCCGACCTCCAGGGCCGTCTGGACATCCTCAAGGTGCACCAGAAGGGCAAGCCGATCGCGCCCGACGTCGACCTCTCGGCCGTCGCCAAGCGCACCCCCGGCTTCACCGGCGCGGACCTCAGCAACGTCCTCAACGAGGCCGCCCTGCTGACCGCCCGGTCGGACAAGAAGCTGATCGACAACTTCATCCTGGACGAGGCCATCGACCGCGTGGTGGCCGGCCCGCAGAAGCGCAGCCGGATCATGTCCGACAAGGAGAAGAAGATCACCGCGTACCACGAGGGCGGCCACGCCCTGGTGGCGGCGGCGTGCAACTACTCCGACCCGGTGCACAAGATCACCATCCTGTCCCGGGGCCGGGCGCTCGGCTACACCATGGTGCTGCCGGACGAGGACAAGTACTCCACCACCCGCAACGAGATGCTCGACCAGCTGGCCTACATGCTGGGCGGCCGCGCGGCGGAGGAGCTGGTCTTCCACGACCCGACCACCGGCGCCTCGAACGACATCGAGAAGGCCACCGCCACGGCGCGGGCCATGGTCACCCAGTACGGCATGAGCGAGCGCCTCGGCGCGATCAAGTTCGGCTCCAGTGACTCGGAGCCGTTCCTCGGTCGCGAGATGGGCCACCAGCGCGACTACTCGGAAGAGGTCGCCGGGCTGGTGGACGAGGAGGTCAAGAAGCTCATCGAGACGGCGCACAACGAGGCCTGGGAGATCCTGGTCGAGAACCGCGACGTGCTCGACAACCTCGTGCTGGAGCTGCTGGAGAAGGAGACGCTGAACAAGGAGCAGATCGCGGAGATCTTCACTCACGTGATCAAGCGCCCGCACCGTCCGGCCTGGACGGGCTCCTCCCGGCGTACCCCCTCCACCCGCCCGCCGGTCCAGTCGCCCAAGGAGCTCGCGCTCTCCAACGGCATCGCGGTGCCGGTCGTCGACGCCCCGGCGGTCGACGTGCGCAAGCTGCCGGAGGGCCCGGCCGAGGGCTGATCCACTCGGCACACCGAACGGAATGGATGCCGCGTCACCCGGGTTTGTACCCTGGAGGCGCGGCATCCGTGCTGCCAGACCTGTTTCTCCCGTCCACTTTTGCAGCCAAGCGAGGCACGAATGATCGATCCGGTGACTCTTGACGGCGAATCCGCCATCGGGCACTTCGACCAGAAACGTGCCGAGAACGCGGTGAGGGAGCTGCTGATCGCGGTCGGCGAGGACCCGGACCGCGAGGGGCTGCTGGAGACCCCCGCCCGGGTCGCACGGGCCTACCAGGAGATATTCGCGGGCCTGCGGCAGCAGCCGGAGGACGTCCTCACCACCACCTTCGACCTGGGCCACGACGAGATGGTGCTGGTCAAGGACATCGAGGTGTTCTCGACCTGCGAGCACCACCTGGTGCCGTTCCGGGGCGTCGCCCACGTCGGCTACATCCCGTCCACCAGCGGCAAGATCACCGGGCTGTCCAAGCTCGCCCGGCTGGTCGACGTCTTCGCCCGCCGCCCGCAGGTGCAGGAGCGCCTCACCAGTCAGGTCGCCGACTCGCTGATGCGGATCCTGGAGCCGCGGGGGGCGATCGTCGTGATCGAGTGCGAGCACATGTGCATGTCGATGCGGGGCATCCGCAAGCCCGGCGCCAAGACCATCACCTCCGCGGTGCGCGGCCAGCTCCGCGACCCGGCCACCCGCGCCGAGGCGATGAGCCTGATCATCGGGCACTGATCATCGGGCGCTGACCGTCGGGCGCCGGTGCGGTGACCGGCCAGCGCGGTGACCGACCGGTACGGTGACCGGCCACTCTCCACGGGTGGCCGGTCACCGGCGTTTCCGGGGCGGGTGCCACCGGGTGCTACGAGGCGCGGTCGTTGACCCACTCGAAGGTCCCCAGCCGGTCGCCCAGCCACGTCATCGCCGCCGGCAGCTCACGCTGCCACGAGTCGAAGTTGTGGCCGCCGTCGTCCAGGAAGGTCGAGTCCACCGTGAACTCCGGATGGGCCTCCGCCACCTGCTGGGCGACGGCCAGGAAGTCCTCGGTCGCCTTGAAGTTCTCCTCCGTCCTGGTGCTGACCACCAGCAGGGAGGTCCGGGGCGCGGGCAGGTTGCGCAGCCGCCAGAGCACGTCCGACTGACTGGCCAGGGCGGCGTCCCCCTGGAACAGGTCGCCACCCGTCCAGCTGTCGTTCGGCACCTGGTAGTCCGCGTGCATGGCGGCCGCGGCGGAGAACCGCTCGGGGAAGCGCATGGCCAGGCGCAGGGCGCAGCTGCCGCCGGTGGAGTAGCCGAGCACACCCCAGGAGTTCGCCGAGTCGCGCACCCGGTAGGCGGAGTGGACGGCGTTCGGCAGGTCCTTGGCGAACCAGGTCTCGGTGAGCGGCCCGCCGGCGACGTCCACGCACTCGGTGTTGCGCGGCGGGGCCACGGTGGGCCGGGCCATCACGATCACGGTCGGCGTGACCTGGCCGGCCCGGTGCAGCGCGGAGACGGTCTGCGGCAGCCGCAGGCCGTCCAGCAGGTGCAGCGAGGTGCCCGGGAATCCGCCGATCGCCAGCACCGCCGGAAAGCGCATCTTGGCGTACTCGGGGGCGAAGTACTCCGGCGGCAGGTAGACGAAGACCTGGTCGGACAGGCCCGAGGCGGGGCCGGTCACCCGGACCGACTCCACCTTGCCGACCTCCTGCGGGGTGCCGGCGGGGAGGAGGTCCTTCACGGTCTCCATGCCGCCCTCGGTGGTCGGCTGGACCAGCTTGGCCAGGTCCGGCGCCGCGCCCCGGGGGGCCGACGCGCCGGCCAGCACGAGCGGGGCGCCGCCGGGGCGCAGCAGGTCGTCCCAGGAGGTATAGAAGCCGAAGGAGTTGTTCACCGTCAGCGCCAGGACCGCCATCACCGAGACCTGAACCACGCTCAGCAGCCCGAGCCGGCCGAGCATCGGCAGCGGTCGCTGGCGGGCCAGCCGGGGCCAGAGCCAGAGCGTGGCGAGCAGGCCAACGGAGCCCAGCGCAGTCAGCGAGTACACCAGCGCGCTGCTCGTCAGTTCCATCCGGGCTCGTCCTCCTCGGGTTGCTGTCGGGCCAGGGTTCATCGTGCGTTGGGGTGTCACCTTCGGCCACCGGGGCTAGCCTGACCGGGCGTCCGGTGCCTTCCGGCCCGCGGCTGCGGCCGGGCGCAACCGAGGCCCTAGAATGCGGCGTCCACCGTGTGTAAACGCGTCGGCGACGGTCTCGCGGCGCCGATGCGGTCATGCTGGTCCCATGCCACCCGTTCCACGGGGGGCACCCGTCTCCTGTTTTCCTGCTGTCGCCGTCCGCCCGACCAGCCGTCCCGCTGGACGGACCGGGCCCGGCACCACCTGTCCCCAGGCTCCGTCGGCCGGGGGAGTCCCGTGTCCCCGGGCGGTTTGACCGCCCGCAGGGGCTCTCTTGACCTACGGATTGCCAGACCAAGGAATAGTCATGAAGGTCCATCACAGCTCCTCCTCCGGAGTGACAGGACAGTCCCAGGCAGCCTCTAGGCTGAGCTTCCATGAGCGTTCCCGTGTCCGTTGAGCCGTCGCCCGAGCAGCCCCGCCGCCGGGGTCTGCAGACGCTCCGTTCCCAAGCCGCGTCCGTCCCGCGAGCCTGGCTGCCCGGAGCGGTCGGGTATGCCTGTCTGCTGATCGGGCTCCTGGACATCTGCAGTGCGGTGTTCCCGAAGCTGCGGCACACCAAGGTGCACACCTTCGCCGGGCAGCTGCCCGGCGCCACCACCACGCTGGCGGCGGTCGGCACCCTGATGATCGGCATCCTGCTGGTGCTGCTGGCGCACGCGCTGCGCCGCCGCAAGCGCCGGGCCTGGCGGGCGGTCTGCGTGCTGCTGCCGCTCGGCGCCGCGCTGCAGGCGCTGCGCTGGCACCAGCCCGGGCCGTGCGTGGTGTCCGTGGTGCTGTTCGTGGTGGTGCTGATCCACCGCCGCGAGTTCTACGCCAAGGCGGACCCGCGGACCCGCTGGCGGGCCGTCGCCAACCTGGTAGTGATGTCGCTGGTCAGCCTGGGCCTCGGCCTGCTGATCGTGTCGGTGCACCCGAAGTCGGAGATCGGCGACCCGAGCCTGGCCGAGCGGCTCCAGGAGACGCTGTACGGCCTGTTCGGCTTCGACGGCCCGATCCAGTACGGCAGCGACCGGGTCGGCGACCTGGTGGCGTACTCGCTCGGCGCCCTCGGCCTGCTGACCGCGTTCACCACCGGCTACCTGGCCCTGCGGCCGGAGAAGCCGGAGCCCGAGCTGACCCCCGAGGACGAGATCCGGGTGCGGGAGCTGCTGGCCCGGCACGGGCAGCGTGACTCGCTCGGCTACTTCGCGCTGCGCCGCGACAAGAGCGTGCTGTTCTCGCCCTCGGGCAAGGCGGCGATCTCGTACCGGGTGGTGTCCGGCGTGATGCTGGCCTCCGGTGACCCGGTGGGCGACGTGGAGGCCTGGCCCGGTGCGATCAAGGTCTTCATGGCCGAGGCGCGCGAGCACGCCTGGGTGCCGGCCGTGATGGGCTGCAGCGAGGTCGGCGGCGAGGTCTGGACCCGCGAGGCGGGGCTGGACGCGCTGGAGCTGGGCGACGAGGCGATCGTCGACACCGCGGCCTTCTCGCTCTCCGGGCGCGCGATGCGCAACGTCCGGCAGATGGTGAAGCGGATCGAGCGCAACGGCTACTCCTGTAAGGTCCGCCGGGTCGGCGACCTGACCCTGGAGGAGAAGCGGCAGATCGCGGACGCCGCGGCGCGCTGGCGCGGTACGGACACCGAGCGCGGCTTCTCGATGGCGCTCGGGCGCTTCGGCGACATCGGGGACGACGACTGCGTGGTGGTCACCGCGCACAAGGCGCCCGAGGGTGCCGACGCGGGGGCCGACGAGGGCGGCGTGCCGGCCGGGGTCGGGGACGATCTCAAGGCGGTGCTGCACTTCGTGCCGTGGGGCCCGGACGGGATCTCGCTGGAGCTGATGCGGCGCGACCGGGAGGCCGACCCGGGGCTGAACGAGCTGCTGATCGTGGCGGCCCTGCAGGAGGTGCCGGCGCTCGGCGTGCGGCGGGTGTCGCTGAACTTCGCGATGTTCCGTTCGGCGCTGGCGCGCGGTGAGCGGATCGGCGCCGGGCCGGTGCTGCGGGCCTGGCGCGGGCTGCTGGTCTTCCTCTCGCGCTGGTTCCAGATCGAGTCGCTGTACAAGTTCAACGCCAAGTTCCAGCCGGAGTGGGAGCCGCGGTTCCTGGTCTACCCGGCGACCCGGGACCTGCCGCGGATCGGCTTCGCGGCGATGCAGGCGGAGGCCTTCATCACGCTGGGCATGCCGCGGTTCGGCCGCAAGCGGCAGCGGCAGGGGCTGATGCCGGAGCCGGTCAAGGTCGGTGCGGTGACCGAGGCGGCCTGATGCCGTCCGGGATCGGGTGAGTGACCGACGGACGACGGCTGACAGATTTCAGTATCTGTCAGCCGTCGTCCGTCGTCCGTCGTCCGTTATCGCGGTGCGCGATACGCATCGTGCACCGCCCGACGCGCGCGCCCCACGTCACCGGCCCGGCCCGCGCCACCCCGCTCGATAATGACCACATGAACAACCGTCTTCCCGGCCTCCCCACCCTCGGCCGCTGCGCCGTCATGGGCGTCGTCAACGTGACCCCCGACTCCTTCTCCGACGGCGGTCTCTGGCTCGACCCGGCCGCCGCCGTGGCGCACGGTCTCGCCCTGACGGCCCGCGGGGCGGACCTGGTCGACGTCGGCGGGGAGTCCACCCGCCCGGGCGCGCAGCGGGTCACCGAGGAGGAGGAACTGCGCCGGGTGATCCCGGTGATCCGCGAGCTGGCCGCCGCCGGTGTGGTGGTCTCCGTCGACACCATGCGGGCCGGCGTCGCCGACCGGGCGGTCGCCGCCGGTGCCCGCCTGATCAACGACGTGTCCGGCGGCCTCGCCGACCCGGCGATGGCGGAGGTGGTGGCCCGCACCGGCGTCCCGTTCGTGGTGATGCACTGGCGCGGCCAGTCCGCCGACATGGACAGTCTGGCCGTCTACGGCGACGTGGTGGCCGAGGTCGCCGCCGAGCTGGCCGGCCGGATGGCCGCGCTGCAGGAGGCCGGCGTCAAGGAGGAGCAGCTGATCCTCGACCCCGGTCTGGGCTTCGCCAAGACCGGCGAGCACAACTGGGCGCTGCTCGGCCGCCTGGACGCGCTCACGGCGTTGGGCCGCCCGGTCCTCGTCGCGGCATCCCGCAAGCGCTTCCTGGGTACGCTGCTCGCCAACCCGGAAACCGGGGAGCCGCGCCCGGCCCGGCAGCGCGACGACGCCACGGCGGCCGTCTCGGTGCTCTCGGCCCGGGCGGGCGCCTGGGCCGTCCGGGTGCACGACGTGGCCGGCACGGCCGACGCCGTTCGAGTGGTCGCGGCCTGGGAACAGGCCGCACAGAGGGGGTAAGGCGTGGCAGAAGCGGTGAGCGGCAACGACCGGAGCAACCCGGCGGCGGCTCCGGAGCTGGACCGCGAGGCGGTCCTGGCCGCCAACCAGGCCCTCTACGAGGCACTGGAGACGGGCGATCTGGAGGCGGTCGAGTCCATCTGGCTGGGCGCGGCGGACGCGGACGACAAGAACGGCGTGGTCTGCGTCCACCCCGGCTGGCCGGTGCTGCGCGGGCGGGCGCAGGTCACCCGTTCGTACATGTTGATCATGATGAACACGGAGTACATCCAGTTCTTCCTGACCGATGTCGAGGTCGAGGTCCAGGGCGATGTGGCACTGGTCACCTGCACCGAGAACATCCTGTCCGGCGGCGAGGCGGAGGAGGAGGGCGAGCTGGGCCCGCTGGTCGGCGGGAAGGTCGTCTCCACCAATCTGTTCCGGCGCACGGCGGACGGCTGGCGGCTCTGGTCGCACCACGGCTCACCCGTCCTGACCAGCGGTGACGACGAGGACGAGGACTGACCGGACGGCGCAGCCCCGAACGGGCCCGGGCGGCCGCGCCGATGTCTCCGGAACGGCACCGAACGTTCACGTCAATCGCCGAAGCGGCGTGCGTGGCGCCCCGCCGTGCCGGGTAGACGGTCAGGCGGTGTCCGCGCCCGCGGGTAGATTCGGGGGCAACGGGCGACGGGGCCCGTCACCACCCTGCCTGCGCAGGGGCCGAATCTGGGAGCAGTGATTCGTTTGCTGGACCGCGTCACCCTGCGGGGCCTGCGCGCCCGGGGCCACCACGGCGTCTTCGAGCGCGAGCGGATCGAGGGCCAGACCTTCGTCGTCGATCTCGTGCTCCACCTGGACACCCGGCCCGCCGCCGCGGGGGACGACCTCACCCGTACGGCCCACTACGGGATCATCGCCGAGGAGGTCACCGCGGTCATCGCGGGAGACCCGGTCGACCTGATCGAGACGCTCGCCCAGCGGATCGCCGACCAGTGCCTCACCCACGAGGCCGTCGAGGAGGTCGAGGTGACCGTGCACAAGCCGGACGCCCCGATCACCGTCCCGTTCGACGACGTCACCATCACCATTCACCGGGGCCGCGCATGACGTGCGCCGCCCCCATCTCCAGCGGCCGCAGCCTCCCGCCGCCCCGAGCAGAGGGATTCCGATGAGCACCAGCGACCCGACCGCCTCGCCGACCACGTTCGACCTGGAGCGCCGGGTGGACTGCGCCGAATCCACCCTGCACACCACCCGCTCCGCCGTGGTCGCCCTCGGCAGCAACCTCGGCAACCGGCTGGAGACCCTGCAGGGCGCCGTGGACGCGCTCGCGGACACCCCCGGCATCAGGATCACCGCCGTCTCGGCCGTGTTCGAGACCGAGGCCCTCGGCGGCCCGGGCGAGCAGCCGAACTACTTCAACGCCGTCGCCGTGCTGCGCACCAGCCTGCCGCCGCGCGACCTGCTGGACCGCGCCAACGCGGTCGAGGACGCCTTCGGCCGGGTCCGGGAGGTCCGCTGGGGCGCCCGCACGCTGGACGTGGACATCCTCGCCTACGAGGGCGTGACCAGCGACGACCCGGTGCTGCTGCTGCCGCACCCGCGGGCGCACCAGCGGGCCTTCGTGCTCGCCCCCTGGCAGGACGCCGACCCCGCCGCCGAGGTGCCGGGCCAGGGCCCGGTCGGCGAGCTGCTCGCAGGCATCGCCGACCAGCCGGGCCAGGTGGTCCGGCGCCGCGAGGACCTGCAGCTGCGGCTGCCGGAGTAGTCCGCTCCGGGCCGCCCCGGCGCCGGGGCCGGGAACCTTCCACCGGTCGCGGCCGTACGAGTAAGTACTGCGGGGGCTCCGCCCGGTACGGTGGCCTGGCCGCCGCTCGGCGACGGCCCGGCAGTCTCCCCGGCACCCCGGCCGGGGTGCCCCCGGTCGCCGCGATTGTCGGGAAGGGACCTCCTGCGCGTGAAGCCGCTCCGTCTCCGTCTGCTGCTCGGCATCGCCGCGGTGGCCGCGGTGCTGTCCTGGGCCGGTGCCAAGCTGTGGGACGCGCGCGGCGCGCTGCCCGGCGTACCGGTCTTCGCGCCCTTCGTGATGGCCGGGATCGCGGTGGTGCTGCTGGCCACCGCGATCTCGCTGCGGTCCAGGCTGAAGGCCGTCCGGGAGCGGCAGCCGGGGGCCAAGGGAGTCGATCCGCTGGGCGCGGCCCGGGCCCTGGTGCTCGGTCAGGCCAGCGCGCTGGTGTCGGCGGTGGTGTCCGGGGTGTACGCGGGCGTGGGCATCGTGCTGCTCGGCCAGCTGGACATCGCGGTCCGCAGGTCGCAGGCGATCACCGCGGGCTTCGCCGTCCTGGCGGGTGCGGCGGTGATCGCGGTCGCGCTCTGGCTGCAGCACATCTGCCGGCTCCCCGAGGACCACGAGGGCGGCCCGGCCGGCCGCCCCGCCGCCCACCGCTGACCTGCCGGGACGATCCGTCCGGCCGGGGTGCGCCCAGGGTCGCGGACCGGTGTCCCGACGTGTTTCCGACGCGCTGTCAAGAGCGGAATGAGTGGCGAGGCTGACAGCGCCCCAATTCGCACGCTAGTTTCTTTGGCATGTCTCGTGGACGCCACCGCCATTCCTCTTTCCTCGGCCGATCCGTGCCCCCGGTCGCCACCGGTGTTCTCGTCGTCGCGGCCCTCGCCGCCCTGGTGGCCAGCCCGGATCAGGTGGCGGCCCGCTCGGTGGGCGTCGCGGCGGTCTTCGCCGCCGTCGGCCTCGGCGTGGTGCTGCGCCAGCGCGACAAGGCCGCCCGGGCGGCGGCCCAACTCGCCGTGGTGCAGCGGCTGCGGGCCGAGGAACGGTACGAGGAGCAGCTGGCCGAGGCCGAGTACGCGGCCGAGGTCGCGGAGGAGCGCGCGACCAGGTTCGGGCGCCGGCTGACGGCCGAGAAGTCCCGGCTGGCTAAGGCGGAGACGGAGATCGCGCGACTGCTGCGCGAGCGCGCCGTGACCGTCGCCGAGCAGGCACTCAAGGACGCGGAGGCCGCCCGGCGGGCGCTGGCGGAGTCCCGCCCCAAGCACCCGGCCGGCCCGGCCGCGTACGCCCGCGCGGCGGCCGTGCTGCGGCATCTGGAGCGGAAGGCCGAGCAGGCGGAGGCCCGCCGGGCGGGCGAGGCCAGGACGCAGCTCGCGCCGGGCCGCAGCGTGCCGGAGCTGGTCGCGGCCGGCGCGGCGGCGCGGGCCGCGGAGCCGGTGGTCCGTCCGGCGGTGGCGGCGGCGCCCGAGCGGCCCGAGCTGGCCGGTCCGGCGGAGCCGAGCCGGCTTCCCGCGGTCTCGTCCGCACCGGCCGCCACGGTGGTGTCCGGTGGGCGGCAGCGGGTGCGGCCGGCCCAGCCGGGGGCCGGGCGCGGTCCCGGGTTCAGTTTCTTCGGCCGCCAGGGCGCGGCCAGGGCGGCCGTGCGGGCCGCCGCGCCGGCGCCGTCCGTCGGTGACCTGGCGGACGTGGTCGGCGACGAGGCGGTGGCCGCCAGCGCACGCTACGCCGTGCCGCCGGCACTGGCGGCCGAGCCGCAGGCCGAGCCGGCGGTGGAGCGGGACGAGGAGGCGGAGCCGGTGCACGGCCGTCCCGAGGTGGTCGACCTGACCCCGGAGGACGAGACCGAGCTGCTGGAGCTGCCGGAGCTGCGGGCGGGCCGGTCGTCCTGACGGCCCGGCACCCGCGGGTGTGACAACGGGCGGCGCCCGGACCCGAGGGGTCCGGGCGCCGCCCGTTTCGGCGCGAGGCCGGTCAGACGTTGACGCCGAAGTCCTGGGCGATGCCGACCAGGCCGGAGGCGTAGCCCTGTCCGACGGCGCGGAACTTCCACTCGGCGCCGTTGCGGTAGAGCTCACCGAAGATCATGGCGGTCTCGGTGGCGGCGTCCTCGGAGAGGTCGTAGCGGGCGATCTCGGCCCCGCCGGCGGCGTTCAGCACCCGGATGTAGGCGTTGCGGACCTGGCCGAAGCTCTGGCCGCGGGTGACCGCGTCGTAGATCGAGACCGGGAAGGTGATCTTGGTGACGTCGGCCGGCAGCGCGGCGAGGTTCACGTTGATGGCCTCGTCGTCGCCCGCGCCCTCACCGGTGCGGTTGTCGCCGGTGTGGACGACGCTGTTGTCCGGGGTGCTGGTGTTGTTGAAGAAGACGAAGTGGCGGTCGGAGTAGACCTTGCCGCCCTCGTTGAGGACGATCGCGCTGGCGTCCAGGTCGAATTCGGCACCCGTGGTGGTGCGGACGTCCCAGCCGAGGCCGACGGTGACCGCGGTCAGGCCCGGGGCCTCCTTGGTCAGCGAGACGTTGCCACCCTTGGAGAGGCTCACTGGCATGCTGTTTGGTGTCCCTTCGGTCGCTTTTGCCGGGAGAACGCGGGCCGGCCCGTCCATGGTTCCATCAGGGCGGCGAGTTCTCTCACGAACCATCACCCGACCGTCACCCGAACCGCCCCGTCGGCGCGCCGGGAGCGGCCGGTTCAGACCCGCGGGAACCTCCCCTGCACCGTCCAGATCGCCGGGTTGTCCGCGAGGCCGTCGTGCAGGTCGGTGAGGTCGGCCAGGACGTCCTGGAGGAAGTCCCTGGCCTCCCGCCGCAGCTCGGCGTGGCGGACCACCAGCGGCTCGGCGTCCCGACGCCAGGTGGCGCTGATCTCGACCCAGCCGAACCGGCGGGCGAACCGCAGCAGCTCGGTGTTCTGGGTGAAGTCCAGGTCGGCGGTCTGCACGGCGGCGGCCCGGCTGCCCTGCGGGTCGGCGTCCAGCTGCTCGACGATGTCGCACAGCGCCCAGGCGAAGTCCAGCACCGGCACCCAGCCCCAGCGCGTGGACAGCTCCTCGCCGTCCAGGTCGAGGTAGACGTCGCCGCAGAACAGGTCGTACCGCAGGCTGCGCACCGAGGCGCCGCGGTAGTCGGTCTGCGGGGGGTCGGGGAACCGGTTGGACAGGGCGTAGCCGAGCTCGATCACGTACGCCATTGTCCGGCACCGGCGGAGCGCTCCGGCCCGGGGGATAACCGGGTGACCGGCGGCCGTCCGGCGCGGGATGATGGGCGCATGCCTGAGCCCATCCGCGTACGGGGGTCGGTGGTCGTCCCCGACGCCGAGCTCGTCTGGCGCTTCTCCCGTTCGTCCGGCCCCGGTGGCCAGCACGTCAACACCTCCGACACCCAGGTCGAGCTGCGTTACGACCTGGCGGCCAGTGCCGCCCTGCCCGAGGTCTGGAAGGCCCGCGCGCTGGAGCGGCTGGCGGGACGGCTGGTGGACGGGCGGGTGCTGGTGGTCCGCGCCTCCGAGCACCGCTCGCAGTGGCGCAACCGGGAGGTGGCCGCGGCCCGGCTGGCCTCGCTGCTCGGGGAGGCCACGGCGCCGCCGCCGAAGGCCCGCCGGGCGACCCGGCCCAGCCGGGGGATGGTGGAGCGCCGGCTCGACAACAAGCGGCGCCGGGCCGAGCTGAAGCAGGGCCGGAGCAGGCCGCGTCCGGAGTGACGTTCCGCCGCCCGGGCGTGCGCGCGGGCGGTCAGCCGACCCGGCGGTAGCCGCCGCGGAAGTACAGCAGCGGGCGCTCGGCCGGTCCGGGGACCCTGGCCTCCAGCACCCGGGCGATCACCAGCACGTGGTCGCCGGCCTCGACCCGCTGCTCGGTGCGGCACTCCAGGGTGGCCAGCGCCCGGTCGATCAGGGGCGCGCCCGACCACGGGCCGCGGGTGTGCGGGGTGTCGGAGAACAGCAGCCGGTCGCTGAGCCGGCCCTTCATGGCGAACCGCGAGGCGAGGGTGCGCTGCTCCTCGGCGAGCAGTGAGACGGCCCAGCCGTCGACCCGCGCGAGCAGCTCGTCCATCCGCGAGTCCGCCCGCACCGAGACCAGGACCAGCGGCGGGTCGAGCGACACCGACAGCACCGAGGTCGCGGTCATCCCCACGTCCTCGCCGTCCTCCGGGTCGTGGGCGGTCACCAGCGACACCCCGGAGGCGAGCTGGCCGAGGGCGGCCCGGAACTCGTCGGGGGTCGCCACCGGGACGGCCGGGGCGGCGGGAGCGGCGGAGGGCTGTGGGGAGCTGTGCACGTACCGCACGGTAGTCGCCCGGCCCCTCCGCCGGTATCGGGCCCTGGTCGTAGGACCGGACGGGCCCCTGGTCGGGGACGCGTGCGGCCCGGGGGCTGGTCCCGCGCGCTCCCAGGGGTGATGATGCAGGGCCCGGAGGCCGTCACGGCGCTTCGGCCGCGGGCCGTGACGGCGGGCCGCCGGATGGTCCGGAGTCAGGGAATGTCCCGGTATCGGATGACTCAAAGCGCCCGAACCGGTCGATCATTGTGTGATTTGAGTCACAGTGGCTACCTATTGCTGACCGAGCGTGCCTATCGCAGTGCTCCCTGTGATTCAGTTCTTCTGGCAATCGGACGATAACCAGTCACGAACAATCCGAAGCAGCCGGGGAGCCCCCGCATGGAAGCCGAGTCGGAGCCCTACGTCCGCCTCGCGACCCTCCGCACCTTGCACCGGGTCGTGGCGGACCTCAACGCTGCCCGGAGCCTGGCCGGCACCCTGCAGGCCGTGGTCGAGGGCGCCGTGCACGGGCTCGGATTCGACGCCGCCGCGGTCAGCCTGGTCCGTCCGGACGGCGACCTGGTGGTCGCCGCGGTCTGGGAGATCGAGGAGAGCGCCCTCGGCGGGCCCGCCGTGCTGCTCGGCCAGGTCGGCTCCCGGGAGTCCTGGGAGCGGCTGCTGGGGGTCTGCGACCACTGGGGCACCCTGCGCTTCCTGCCGAACGACCGCGGCTGGGCGGTCGCCTCCGACATCCCGACCTGGACCGGCGACGGCCCGCTGCCGGTGTACGCCAACGACTGGCACCCCAACGACGCCCTGCTCGCCCCGATGTACAGCGCCGGCGGCGATCTGCTCGGCGTCCTCTCGGTGGACCGCCCGCGCAGCGGCAAGCGCCCGGGGGCCTGGACCCGCGAGGCGCTGGAGATGTTCTCGCTGCAGGCGTCCATCGCCATCGGGAACGCGAGGCTACGCGCGGAGATGCAGCGCGCCCTGGCCCGGCTGGAGAAGGAGCAGCAGGCACTGCGCGCCAGCGAGGAGAGCTTCCGGCAGGCGTTCGAGTACGCGCCCAGCGGGATGGCCATCACCGAACTGCACGGCGACGCGATGGGCCAGCTGACCCGGGTCAACGACGCGCTCTGCCGGCTGCTCGGCCGCCCCCGGGCCACCCTGCGCCAGCAGCGCTTCGCCGACCTGGTCCACCCCGAGGACCTGGAGCTGCTCCTGCGCACCAGCGCCGAGGGCGGCCGGGCGGAACTGCGCCTGTCCCGCCGGGACGGCGGCTACCAGTGGGTCTGTCTGCGCAACTCGGTGGTGGCCGACGCCGCCGAGGGCCCGAGCTTCCTGCTCACCCACGTCGAGGACATCGAGGACCGCAAGAAGCACGAGCTGCAGCTCGCCCACCGGGCCAGCCACGACGCCCTGACCGGCCTGCCCAACGGCGCCGAGCTGAGGGCCCGGCTCGGCCGCCGGCTCTGCGCCGCGCCGCAGGGGCCGGGGGGAGCCGCCGCGCACGGGGCGGCGTACGGGGCGGGCTACGGCGCGGTGGCGGCCGGGCACGCCCCGCTGCCCCCGGGGACCGTCGCCCACGAGGCCCAGGACATCGCCTACAGCGCGGCCTACAGCCCCGCCTACGAGCCCTCGTACGGCGGCGCCTCCTATGGCGCCCACGGGGGCTTCGAGGGCCTGGACGCGGGCGTCCCGGCGCACGGCTACGGTCACCCCGAGGAGTCGCTCCACCACGACGTCGAGGCCTTCGACGGCGGCTACCCGCTGCGCGGCCGGGAGCCGGCCGCCGACCACGTGCACGCCGTCGTCCCCGGCGACCCGCCGGGCGGCGAGGTCTGGGGGGCCGCCCGCCGGACGGCCCCGCCGGGCGAGAAGGGCCTCGCGGTGCTCTTCTGCGACCTGGACGGCTTCAAGTCGGTCAACGACCGGTTCGGCCACAACGCCGGCGACGCGGTGCTGATCGAGGTGGCCCGCCGGCTCCAGCAGGTGGTCCGCGAGGGCGACACGGTCGCACGGATGGGCGGCGACGAGTTCGTCGTCCTGGCGGACGGCATCGGCCGCGAGGAGGCCAAGGACCTGGCCGGCCGGCTGCGCAACGCGATCATCCCGCCGATGCGGATCGACAACCGGGCGATGCGGGTCGGGGTCAGCCTGGGCATCGGCTGGGCGGGCTGCGGGATGAGCATCGAGGAGGTGCTGCACGCCGCCGACGAGCGGATGTACGACGAGAAGCGGGCCCGCGGCAGCGCCGTGCGCGGAGCCCGCGGGGAACGTTCCCACCGCCGCGCGGGATGAGCCCGGGCGGGCCCGGCCAAGCGCAGATCAGACCGCCTTTTCCCCGTTGTCCGGGGCGACAGGTAGGGTGCCCTGGGTACGAGCGTCCACCACTGACCGTACGGCATGCTCCGTGCGGCCCGCCGCGATGGGGAGTTGAACCACCGTGACCACGGCCGGCAGCAACGGCACACCCGAGAGCGCGGGCGACGACGACCCGTTCGCCTACCTCTACCGCCCCGCCGAAGGCGAGACGGCCCCGCAGCCGCAGCCGCGCAGCGCGTACAGCAGGCCGATGGAGGTCGGCCGGGCCCAGTACGGCGCGCCGGCCGCGGCGCCCACGCAGCAGTTCCCGCCGCCCCCGCAGCCCGCGCCGGTGCCGCAGCAGACCCGGTACGCCGAGCGCTCGCGCCCGCAGCCGGGCGAGGACCGCCCGAGCGGCGGCCGGGGCAAGGCCGCGGTGATCGGCGCGGTCGCGGTGATCGCCGCCGTCGCGGTCGGCGCGGGCATCGCGCTGTCCGGCGGCGACGCGGACGGCAAGCCCGGGGCGAAGGGCACCCAGAGCAGCGCGCCGACCGCGGCGCAGTCCGCGGCGGCCCCGGTGTCGCCGTCGGCCTCGCCCAGCCCGACGGCGGACAGCAACCCGGTCGCCGACGCGTCCAAGCTGCAGGGCCAGAACGCCCCGGTGGGCAACACGGTCAAGGGTGCGGTCTCGGCGGACGGCGGCTACCTCACGCTGCAGCCCGGGTCCTCGGTGACCTGGACGATCTCGGTGCCGACGGCCGGGCAGTACAAGCTCTGGCTGCACTACAACAACACCGCCGGCGAGGCGCCCGCGACCGTCACGGCCAACGGCAAGGACCATCCGGGCGGCGTCACCTTCAAGGTCTTCACCAAGGGTCTCGACCCGGAGCACTCCTGGTCCTACACCAACGTGTGGCCGCAGCTCCAGGCCGGGACGAACACCCTCACGGTGTCGGTCCCGGCCGGGAGTCCGGGCGGAGTGCTGCTCGACCAGGTGACCCTGACCGACATGTCGGTGAGCGGCGACTACCCGAGGCGCTGACCGCCGGCGCCGGCCACTCCGGTACGGACCAGCCCGGCCAGGTGGGCGACCACCTCGGCCATCGCGGTACGGGCGGGCGCGAGGTACTTGCGAGGGTCGCTGACCCGGTCGTCCCCGGCCAGGTGCCGGCGGACGGCCGGAGTGAAGGCGGTGTTCAGCGCCGTCCCGATGTTGACCTTCACCAGGCCGGCCGCCAGGCCCGCCGCCAGCTCCTCGTCCGGGACGCCCGAACTGCCGTGCAGCACCAGCGGAACGGGCACCGCCGCGGCGAGTCGGCGGATCAGCTCGTGGTCGAGGGCGGCGGAGCGGGTCGTCATCGCGTGCGAGCTGCCGACGGCGACCGCCAGCGCGTCGACCCCGGTCTCGGCGACGTACTGCGCGGCCTCGGCCGGGTCGGTGCGGGCGCCGGGGGCGTGCGCGGGGAGCGGCGGTTCGCCGTTCTTGCCGCCGACCCGGCCGAGCTCGGCCTCCAGGTGCAGGCCGTGCCGGTGCGCCCAGGCGGTGGCCTCGGCGGTGGCCTTGACGTTCTCCGCGTGCGGCAGGGCCGAGGCGTCGTACATGGCGGAGGAGAAGCCGGCCGAGGGCGCGGCCCGCAGCAACTCCCCGTCCTCGACGTGGTCGAGGTGCAGGGAGAGCGGCACCCGGGCGGCGGCGGCCACCTCGGCGCAGGCCCGGGCGAGCGGGAGCAGGCGCCCGCCGTGGAAGGCCACCGCGTTCTGACTGATCTGCAGGATCGCGGCGGTGCCGGCGAGTTCGGCGCCGGTGGCGATCGCCTCGGCGTGCTCCAGCGTGATCACGTTGAAGGCGGGCAGGCCGCGTCGCTCGGCGACGGCGGCGGCGAGCAGGTCGGCGGTACGGGCGAGTGGCATGGGAGTCCCCCAGAAGGTGAGTAGCGGGACGCAGTACCGCTACTCACCCCCGGCAGGACGGGAGTTCAGGCCGCGTGGGCCCGGGCGAGGCGGTCCGCGCCGACGATCCACTCGCCGCGGCGCATCACCGCGACGAGCTCGTAGGTGTCGGAGTCGAGGACGACGAGGTCGGCGTTCTTGCCGGCCTCCAGGGAGCCGATCGAGTCGCTCAGCCCGAGCAGGCGGGCCGGGACGGCGGACAGGGACTGCACGGCCTGTTCGAGGCTCAGGCCGTTGACGGTGACGGAGCGTCGGAGCGCCACGTCGAGGGTGAGCGTGGAGCCGGCGATGGAGCCGCCCTCGACCAGCCGCGCGACCCCGTTCTCGACCCGGACCTGCAGCGGGCCGAGCGGGTAGAGCCCGTCGCCCATGCCGGCCGCGCCCATCGCGTCGGTGATCAGCGCGACCCGGTGCGCGCCGGCGGTGCCGTACGCCAGGTCCAGCACGGAGGGGTGCAGGTGGACACCGTCGTTGATGAGCTCGACGGTGACCCGCTCGTCCTCCAGCAGCGCGACGATCGGCCCGGGGGCGCGGTGCTGGATGCCCGGCATCGCGTTGAACAGGTGGGTGGCGACGGTGGCGCCGGCCTCGATCGCCTCCAGCGTCTTGGTGTAGTCGGAGTCGGTGTGGCCGACCGCCGCGATGATGCCGAGGTCGGCCAGCATCCGGACGGACTCCAGGCCGCCCGGCAGTTCCGGGGCGAGGGTGAACATCCGGGCGTGGCCGCGGGCCGCGTCCGTCAGCTTGCGCACCAGCGCCGGGTCCGGGTCGCGCAGCAGGTCGGGGCGGTGGGCGCCGCACCGGTTGTGCGAGATGAACGGCCCCTCGAAGTGGATGCCGGCCAGCACCCCGTCCTCGACCAGCTCGGACAGGACCGCGGCCTGGTGGCAGAGTTCGTCGATCTCGCCGGTGACGGTGGAGGCGACGGTGGTGGTGGTGCCGTGCTCCAGGTGCGTCCGGGCTGCCCGCAGGGCCTCCTCGGCCACCCCGGAGGTGTACGAGGCACCGCCGCCGCCGTGCACGTGGAGGTCGACGAAGCCGGGCACCACGGTGCGCCCGGTGAGGTCGAGATCGCCCGGCTCGGCGTCGCCGCCGACGGCCGCGATCCGCGAACCCTCGACGGTGATCCGGCCGTTGTCGACGATGCCGCCGGGCAGGACCAGTCGGGCGCCGGCCAGTGCAGTACGGTCCGCGGTTGTCACGCGGTCACCTCCATGGAGAGCAGATCCCAGGCGAGCAGGCCAGCGCCCAGGGACGCGGCGGTGTCTTTGAGCATGGCCGGAACGACCTTCGGGGGCATCTGGAAGGTCAGCCGCTCGTTCACCGCGTCGCGCAGTGGCGTGAAGAGGGTGTCACCGGCCTCTGCCAGCCCGCCGCCGACGATCACCGTCGACGGGTCGAGCAGGCTCTGTGCCAGCACGATCCCGTCGGCGAGGGCGTCGACCGCGGTCTGCCAGATCCCGACCGCGCGCTCGTCCCCGGCGTCGACGGCCAGCGCGCAGGCCGCGGCGTCGGCGGCGGGGTCGCCGCTGGCCTCGGCCCACGCGCGGGAGACCGCCGAGGCCGAGGCCAGGGTCTCCAGGCAGCCGACGGCGCCGCAGCCGCACCGCGGTCCGCCAGGGCGGACCACCACGTGGCCGATCTCGCCGCCGTAGCCGTGCGCGCCGGCCTCGATCCGTCCACCGATGCCGATGGCGCCGGCGATGCCGGTGCCGAGCGCGATGAACAGGAAGCGGTCGACCCCGCGGCCGGCGCCGATCCGGCCCTCGGCCAGCCCGCCGGAGCGGACGTCGTGGCCGAGGGCGACCGGAAGGCCGCCGAGCCGTTCGCCGAGCAGCTTGCGCATCGGAAGGTCCCGCCAGCCGAGGTTGGCGGAGAAGACCGCGATCCCGTTCCTCTCGTCGATCGTCCCCGGCACCGCGACGCCGGCGGCGAGGGGCGCGCAGCCGAAGCGGCTGCGGCCCTCGTCCGCCAGGTCGGCGGCGAAGTCGAGGATGGTGGCGACGACGGCTTCGGTGCCGTGCTCCCGCCCGGTCGGTCGGCGTGCTTCGAACAGCACGGAGCCGTCCTGGGCGAGCAGCGCGGCCTTCATGCCGGTGCCGCCTACATCGAGTGCGATGACGTGCTTCACGGGGGACAGTTTCCCTTGCCCGAGTCGAAGAGGTCTAGTCCAGTTGCCCGATTGGTCTGGTCCATGAGAGGTGAGGTTTGTCGCGCTTGGGTGCCTGCTGAGGGATTTGTGGATCCTCGGGCAACCTTCCTTCCGGTCAGCCGTCGGTGCCCCGGGGGCCGCCGTGCGCTCAGGCCAGGATGACGGACCTGGTCAGGTTGCGGGGCTTGTCCGGGTCGAGACCACGCGATTCGGCGACCGCGATGGCCAGCCGGTGGACGCGCACCAGGTCGGCCAGCGGGTCGATGCCGCCCGGCCCGGAGTCCGCGACCAGGTGCCCGCCGACCCCGCCGACCTGCTCGGCCAGGCCCTCGGGCAGGGCGCCGAAGCCCCAGACCGCGCGGCCCGGCGAGGTGATGCTGATCGGGCCGTGCCGGTACTCCATCGCCGGGTAGGCCTCGGTCCAGGCCAGGGCGGCCTCGCGCATCTTCAGGCCGGCCTCCTGGGCCAGTCCGTTGGTCCAGCCGGCGCCGAGGAAGGTGAACTGCTCGCAGGCCACCAGCTCGGCCGGCAGCTGCTGGGCCAGGGCCCGCTCGGCGTCGTCGGCGGCGGCGGCCACCGTGCCGACCCCGGCCGGCCGGGCGTCCTCCAGTTCCAGGTGGGCGCGCAGCAGTGCGAGCGCGGTGGTGGCGAAGCGGGTCTGCACCACCGAGCGCTCGTCGGCGAAGCCCAGGTCGACCAGCCGGTCGGCGGCCGCCGCGATCGGCTGCGAGGTGTCCCCGGTGATCGCGGTGCTGGGCGTGCCGATCCGGCCGAGCAGGTCGAGGACCTCGGTGGTGGTGCCCGAGCGGCTGATCGCCACGACCCGGTCGTAGCGGCGGTGGTAGGGGAATTCGGAGGCCGCGAAGGCGTCCGTCTCACCGTGGCCGCCGGCCTCGCGCAGTGCCGCGTAGGACTGCGCCATGAACCACGGGGTGCCGCAGCCGACCACGGCCACGCGCTCACCGCGCTGCGGCAGGGCAGCGCCCGACTCGGCCGCCAGTCCGGCGGCGGTGCGCCAGTCGGCGGGCTGGGTGGCGAGCTCCTCGCCGGTCAGGGATGGATGGGGCATCGGGTGGGCTCCTCGGGTCGGCACTCCGGTCCACAGCAACGGGTGGTGCGTGAAGCTGATTGATTTATAGCTTTTTCGAGCATCATTGCGCAATGGTGGGCGCCGGTTCGGCGGGAAGATCCCGCATCGACGCGCGGAGATGTGACAAGCTGTCCCCGCTTCGCGCGTGGTCCCGCGCGGCTTGCGAAGCACGTCGAGCGCGCAAGGAGGGGCGGCACCGCGTGTCCAGGTACGAGCGTTGGAACTCACTGCTGGAGCTGCTCGCCGAGCACGGCAAGCTGGAGGTGGAGGAGGCCGCCGACGCGCTCGGGGTGTCCGCCGCGACGATCCGGCGCGATCTCGACCAGCTGGCCCGCCAGCAGATGGTCACCCGCACCCGGGGCGGCGCGGTCGCGCACAACGTCTCGTACGACCTGCCGCTGCGCTACAAGTCGGCCCGGCACGCGGACGCCAAGCAGCGGATCGGCGCCGCCGTGGCCGCGCTGATCGCGCCCGGCGAGGTGGTCGGCCTCAACGGCGGCACCACCACGACCGAGGTGGCCCGCGCCCTGGCCGTCCGCCCGGAGCTCACCGAGCGGCCGGAGAACGGCCCCGGGCAGACCCTCACCGTGGTCACCAACGCGCTCAACATCGCCAACGAGCTGACCGTCCGCCCGCAGGTCAAGATCGTCGTCACCGGCGGCGTCGCCCGCCCGCAGTCGTACGAGCTGATCGGCCCGCTGGCCGGTCTGGTGCTCGGCGAACTCGCCCTGGACATCACGGTGCTGGGCGTGGACGCGGTGGACGTCGAGCACGGTGCGACCGCCCATCACGAGGGCGAGGCCAGCGTGAACCGGCTGCTCGCCGAGCGGGCCCGACGGGTGGTGGTGGCCGCCGACTCCTCCAAGCTCGGGCACCGCGCCTTCGCCCGGATCTGCGGGCTCGACCGGGTGGACACCCTGGTGACCGACGGTGGCGTCGACGCCGAACTGGCCGCCGCCTTCACGGAGGCCGGCGTCGAGGTGATCACAGCCTGAACGGACTGTGGGGCGGTCGCGTACGACCGGCGGAGACCCGGAGGAGGGTGTCCCCGATGTCCGCATAGGTCGGATTCCGGTTGCACCTGATGCAACGTCAACAGACAACTCGGTAACTAACACCGCAAGAGGTATGGACCACCCGGGCGATGCCTGCCAGGGTGGCGCCGGTCTCCTCCCCCGAAGGCGGTAAACCGAGTTGAACAGCGCGGCCCAGCAAAGACCGACTCGCACGTCCTGTCGCCCGGCCCTCGCGACGGCCCTCTCCGGAGCCCTCCTGCTCACCGGCTGCGGAGCGGTCGGAAGCGGCGACGGCGGCCCCGTCACCCTCAGGCTGGTCGCCGCCGACTACGGTGACACCGAGGCCACCAGTACCACCCATTACTGGGACGACCTGGTGAGCCGCTTCGAGGCCACCAATCCGGGCTTCAAGGTCTCGGTCGAGGTGGTCAGCTGGACCGACATCGACAAGCGGGTCGCCGAGCTGATCGCCGCCGGCAAGACCCCCGACGTGGTGCAGACCGGCGGCTACGCCGACCAGGTCGCCGCCGACCGGCTCTACCCCGCCGGGGAGGTGCTGTCGATCGACACCCAGGCCAACATGATCGACGTGTTCGCCAAGGCCGGCCAGGTGCTCGGCAGCCAGTACGGCATCCCGTTCGTCGCCTCCACCCGGGTCTTCGTCTACAACAAGACGATCTTCCAGAAGGTCGGCATCAGCGGCCCGCCCGCCACCTGGGAGGAACTGCGCAAGGACGCCGAGCTGATCAAGGCCAAGCAGCCCGGCACCATCCCGTACGCGCTGCCGCTCGGGCCCGAGGAGGCCCAGGGCGAGTCGATGATCTGGACCATGAGCGGCGGCGGCACGCTGGCCGACAACGCCGGCAACTACACCGTCGACAGCCAGCCCAACCGCGACACCTTCAAGTGGCTGCGCACCAATCTGGTGGACCGTCACCTCACGTACCCGGACCCGTCGACGGTCGACCGCAAGACCGCCTTCACGGACTTCGCGACCGGCAAGGTCGCCATGCTCAACGGGCACCCCGGGCTGGTCGCCAAGGCGATCGAGGCGAAGGTCGAGTACGGCACGGCGGCCATCCCGCGAAAGGAGGCCGGTGCCAAGCCGAGCACCCTCGGCGTGGCCGACTGGATGATGGCCTTCAAGGCCAACGGTCACAAGACCGAGATCAAGAAGTTCCTCAACTTCGTGTACGCGAAGGAGAACACGCTCAAGTTCGACGAGCAGTACAACCTGCTGCCGGTCACCCAGGACACCAAGGACGAGATGATCGGCAGCGGCAAGCACCCGGACCTCACCGAGTTCCTGAACGCCCTGCCGACCGCCAACTTCTACCCGCTCGGCGACCCCTCCTGGGACAAGGTCAGCGGACTGCTGAAGACGAAGATCGGCGGAGCGGTGAAGGCGGGCGGCGAGGGCGTGCTGGCCGAGCTCCAGGCCTCGGCCGCGCAGGAGGCCGGCCGGGCCCGCGCTGCCGCGGGCCACTGACGGCCGGCGGGTCAGAGGTTGATCGAGTAGGCCTTGCGCAGCGTCTCGTGCACGGTCCAGGTGGTGCGGTCGCCCTCCCGCAGGACGGCGAGATCACCTGGACCGACCTCCAGCGTCGGCCCGCCCTCGAACTCGATCGTGGCCCGGCCGCTGACCACGACGAACAGCTCGTCCGCCTCGGTGTCGGTGACCACGCCGGGGGTGATCTGCCAGATGCCGCGGATCTGCCTGCCGTCCGGGGACTCCCAGAGCACCTTGCCGGACACCTCGGGGGAGCCGGAGACGATCTGGGCGGGGTCGAGCGGGTCGGGTTCGAGCTCGGCGTCGGGAATGTGCACCGCGAAACTGTTGGTCATGATCCCGACGCTAACCGCCGACGGGCCGGACCGGCGGCCGCAGAGTGTGTCGGGGCGGGCGGGCAGAATGACACCTCGTAAGCGGAGGTGACCATGGCTGAGCTGAGTGAACGCGATCGCGCGGTGCTGGCGCTGGAGGCGCGGGCCTGGCGGACGGCCGGTGCGAAGGAGCGGGCCGTCCGGGAGGAGCTGGGCATCTCCGGCACCCGGTACTACCAGCTGCTGAACGCCCTGCTCGACCGGCCGGAGGCGCTGGCGCACGCACCGGTGCTGGTGAACCGCCTCCGGCGGATCCGGCAGGCCCGGCGCGACGCGCGGTAGCCCGCCGGGCGCAGGGACGCGTCGGGCGGGCGGGCCTGGGTACGGTCGTGGGCATGGGTATGCCTGAGTACGTGACGCCCCGGACGGCTGCGGGCCGGGAGGGGCTGGCCGCACTGCTGGCCGCCCCCGCGGAAGGCGCGGTGGGACTCGACTTCGACGGGACGCTGGCGCCGATCGTGGCCGACCCCGAGCAGGCTCGGGCGCACCCCGGGGTCGTGCCCGCGCTCGCCGCGCTGGCGCCGCTGGTCGGTTCCGTGGTCGTGGTGACCGGGCGGCCCGCCGCGCTCGCGGTGGAGTACGGCGGCTTCGCCGGCGTCCCGGGCCTGGAGCACCTGACCGTGCTGGGGCACTACGGCGCCGAACGCTGGGACGCCCGCACCGGACGGATCACCGCACCCGAGCCGCCCGCGGGAGTGGTCACGGCCCGCGCGGAGCTGCCCGCCGTCCTGGCCGGGGCGGGCGCGCCCGCCGGTACCTGGACCGAGGACAAGGGCCGGGCGCTGGCCGTGCACACCCGGCGCACCGACCGGCCCCAGGAGGCGTTGGACCTGCTGCGGGGGCCGCTCGGCGAGCTCGCGGCCGCGCACGGCCTGATGGTCGAGCCGGGCCGGATGGTGCTGGAGCTGCGTCCGCCGGGGGTGGACAAGGGGGCGGCGCTGACGGCGTTCCTCACCGAGCGGGCGCTGCGGACGGTGCTGTACGCCGGCGACGACCTCGGCGACCTGCCCGCGTACGAGGTTGTGGAGCGGCGCCGGGCCGAGGGGATGGCCGGTCTGCTGGTGTGCAGCGCCCCGGACGGGAGCGAGGCCCCGGTCCGGGCCCTCGCCGACCGGGCGGACCTGGTGGTCCCCGGCCCGGCCGGCGTGGTCGAACTGCTCACCGCCCTCGCGGCCGGGCTCAGCCGAGGGCGTTGAGCTGGTCCAGGAACCACTGCTGCGGGGGCAGCGCGGTGGCCGCCGCGGCCAGCCGCTTGGTGCGGTCGGCGCGCTCGTCCCGCGGCATGGTGAGGGCCTGGTGGAGGGCCTCGGCGGTGGCGACGACGTCGTACGGGTTGACGGTGATCGCGTCCTCGGCGAGCTCGGCGAAGGCGCCGGCCTCGCGGGACAGGACCAGGGCGCAGCCGTGGTCGGAGACCACCGGGATCTCCTTGGCGACCAGGTTCATGCCGTCCCGGATCGGGTTGACCAGGGCGACGTCGGCGAGCCGGTAGGCGGCCAGCGAGCGCGGGAAGTCGTCGTTGACGTGCAGGATCAGCGGCTGCCAGGCGGGGGTGCCGAACTCGTCGTTGATCTCGTGCGCGATCCGCTGCACGGCGGCGGTGTACTCGCGGTACTCGGGCAGGTCGTGCCGGGACGGGTAGGCGAAGGCGATGTGCACCACCCGGCCCTGCCAGTCGGGCCTGGTCCGCAGCAGGTGCCGGTAGGCGAGCAGGCCGCGGACGATGTTCTTGCTGAGCTCGGTGCGGTCGACCCGGACGATGGTCCGGCGGTCGCCGACGGCCTCCTTGAGCGAGGCCAGCCGGGCGTCGACGTCGGGCCGGTGGGCCCGCTCGCGCAGGAAGTCGGCGTCGGCGCCCAGGCCGTGCACGCCGAGCCGGGTGGTGCGCCCTGCGTGCGTCACGGTGAGGGCGTCCCGGTCGATCTCCGCGCCGAGCAGGTCGGCGCAGCAGTCGGCGAAGGCCAGTGCCCAGCGCCGGGTGAGGAAGCCGGCCCGGTCGGCGCCCAGGATGCCGGTGAGGACGGCGGCGCCGACGTCGTCGGGCAGCATCCGGTAGTACTCGGGCGGGGCCCACGGGGTGTGCGAGAAGTGTCCGATCCGCAGGTCCGGGCGCAGGGCCCGGAGCAGGTCGGGGGCGAGCGACAGGTGGTAGTCCTGGATCAGGACGGCGGCGCCCGGGGCGGCCTCGGCGGCCAGTGCCTGCGCGAAGGCGGCGTTGTAGGCGGTGTAGGACTCCCACTCGCGGCGGAAGCGGTCGTCGAAGGTGGGCGAGACCGGGGTGTCGTAGAGCAGGTGGTGGACGAACCAGAGGGTCGAGTTGGCCACACCGTTGTAGGCGCGGGCGAAGGTGCCGGGATCGATGTCCAGCATGCGGACGGCCTGGCCGCCGACGTCGAAGCCGCCGAGGTCGAGGCGGCCGTCGGGGGACTGCCGGGCGGCCGTCCGGTCGGCCTCGCCGAGGGCGGCGCAGACCCAGACGGCACTCGGGTCGTCGATCGCGGAGAGGCCGGAGACCAGGCCGCCACCCCCTCTGCGCAGGGTCAGCGAACCGTCGTCCTCGCTGGTGAAGGACACCGGGCCGCGGTTGGAGGCCACCAGGATCGGGGCGGCGCCGGGCTGATTCGAACGTGCGGACGCGTGATCGGCCATACTGCCAAGCTTGCCGCGACACCCGGTGTGCAAACCACTCAGCACGGCGCCGGGGCGCGCCGCTCGGTCACGGGAACAGCCGCCGGTACTCGGGGACGGTCCGCATCGGGGGGCGCTCGACGGCGCCGACGGGATGGGTGTGGGCGGTGAAGTCCCGGGTGACCGGGTCCCGGGAGAACTGGGTGAGCAGCGGGTGCACCAGGCCGTCCCCGGCCTTCAGCCGGTGGGTGCGGTCCAGCCGCTCCAGGGCGGTGCGGTAGATGGTGGCGGCCATCCGGCCGAGCGCCTGGCCGTCCTGGTGGCGGTGGTGCCGGACGCCGACGTCGACCTGGGCCAGCGCGTCCAGGCCGACGGTGTCCAGGGCGTCCACCAGCAGGCCGAGCTCGACGCCGTAGCCGGTCGGGAACGGCAGCCGCTCCAGCAGGGAGCGGCGGGCCGCGTACTCGCCGCCGAGCGGCTGGACGAAGCCGGCCAGCTGCGGCCAGTGCAGGTTGAGCAGCGGGCGGGCGACGAGCTCGGTGACCCGGCCGCCGCCGGCCGGGACCACCGCGCCCTCGGTCTCCAGCGGCCGGTCGTACATGGCCTTGACCAGCTGGATTGCCGGATCGGTGAGCAGCGGACCGATGATCCCGGTGACGAAGGCGGGGTCGAACTCGCGCAGGTCGGCGTCGATGAAGCAGACGATCGCGCCGCGGGTGGCGAGCAGGGAGCGCCAGAGCACCTCGCCCTTGCCGGGCTCGGCGGGCAGCCGCGGCAGTATCTCGTCCCGGTGCACCACCCGCGCCCCGGCGGCCGCGGCCCGTTCGGCGGTGCGGTCCACCGAGCCGGAGTCGACCACCACCAGCTCGTCCACCAGCGGCAGCCGCTCCATCAGCTCCTCGCGGATCGCCGAGACGATCTCGCCCACGGTCGGCTCCTCGTCCAGCGCGGGCAGCACCACGCTGACCGAGCCCGCCGCCCCCGCCGCGCGCTTCGCGGCGAGCAGCGAGGCGACCGGCCGGTCGCCCGCCGTCCAGGAGCGGCGGCGCAGCCAGGACGCCACCTCGGGCAGCACGTCGGGCCTGGGCTGGTCGGGCAAGGTCTCGCTCCTCGGAATGGGCGACGCCGTCTCGGGTGTCGGACGCCATGGGGTGGTACCGGGGCCTTCGGATACAGTCTTGGTAATGCGATCCGACCCTCGCACGTCGGGGTGGGTCGCCGCGCACGACCACAAACGCGCTGTCGGCTCCAACGCCGCGCGCCACATTGCTCATCCAGAGGGACTGAGGGAACGGCCCGTCGACGTCCCGGCAACCTTCTCGTCCGGCTAACTGACCGTCAGGTCGAGGCCCCGGCGGGACAGGTGCCAATTCCGTCCTGTGGCGCGCCCGCGTCACGGGGAAGATGAGGAGAGAGGCCTCCGCCATCATGGCTACCGCTACCCCTGTCGCCGTCGTCGACCTCGGCCCCGCCGCCGCGCTGTCCTGTCGCGAGTGCGGCGCCCGCACCCCGCTCGGCCCGAGCTTCGCCTGTGTGGAGTGCTTCGGTCCGCTGGAGATCGCCTACGACTTCGGCTCCTACGAGGCCGAGGAGCTGCGCAAGCGGATCGAGTCCGGCCCGGCCTCCATCTGGCGCTACGCCCCGCTGCTGCCCGTCCCGGCCGACGTCGCGTCCAAGCCGAACCTGAACCCCGGCTGGACCCCGCTGGTGAAGGCCGACAACCTCGGCCGCGAGCTCGGCTTCACCGCCCAGCTGCACGTCAAGGACGACTCCGGCAACCCGACCCACTCCTTCAAGGACCGGGTGGTCGCCTGCGCCATCGAGGCGGCGCGCGCCTTCGACTTCACCACCCTGTCCTGCTCGTCGACCGGCAACCTGGCGGGCGCGGTGGGCGCGGCGGCGGCCCGGGCCGGCTTCAAGTCCTGCGTTTTCATCCCGCACGACCTGGAGCAGGGCAAGGTCGTGATGGCCGGTGTCTACGGCGGCGAGCTGGTCGGCATCCAGGGCAACTACGACGACGTGAACCGCTTCTGCTCCGAGCTGATCGGCGACCCGGCCGGCGAGGGCTGGGGCTTCGTCAACGTCAACCTCCGCCCGTACTACGGCGAGGGCTCCAAGACCCTGGCGTACGAGATCTGCGAGCAGCTCGGCTGGCGGCTGCCGGAGCAGATCGTCATCCCGATCGCCTCGGGCTCCCAGCTCACGAAGATCGACAAGGGACTGCAGGAGCTGATCAAGCTCGGCCTGGTCGAGGACCGCCCGTACCGGATCTTCGGCGCCCAGGCCGAGGGCTGCTCCCCGGTCTCCGCCGCCTTCAAGGCCGGCCACGACGTGATCCGCCCGGTCAAGCCGGACACCATCGCCAAGTCGCTGGCGATCGGCAACCCGGCCGACGGCCCGTACGTGCTGGACATCGCCCGCCGTACCGGCGGCGCCGTCGAGGACGTCACCGACGCCGAGGTGGTCGAGGCGATCAGGCTGCTGGCCCGCACCGAGGGCATCTTCGCCGAGACCGCGGGCGGCGTCACCGTCGGCGTGCTCAAGAAGCTGGTCGAGACCGGACAGCTGGACCCGTCCAAGGAGACCGTCGCGATCAACACCGGCGACGGCCTGAAGACCCTGGACGCGGTCTCCGACGCCGGTCTGACCGCCACCATCCGGCCGACCCTGGAGTCCTTCCGCGCCGCCGGCCTCGCCTCCGTCTGAGCCCCCCACCACCCCGCAGCAAGGAGTAGACGCCCATGAGCGCCACCGTCCGCATCCCCACCATTCTGCGCACCTACACCGGCGGCTCGGCCGAGGTGGCCGCCGAGGGCGCCACCCTGGCCGAGGTGATCGGCGACCTGGAGCAGAACCACCCGGGCATCTCGGCCCGGATCCTGGACGACGCCGGCCAGCTGCGCCGATTCGTCAACGTGTACGTCAATGACGACGACGTGCGATTCGACGGCGGCCTGCAGACCGAGATCAAGGACGGCGCCGCCGTCTCCATCATCCCGGCGGTGGCCGGCGGCTGCTGACCTCGGCGGACGCCCCTCTTCCCGGGTGCGCTTAGCACCCCTGAGCCGTCGTCAGGACCGGAATGCGGAAATTCCGGGCCCGGCGACGGCTCTCGGCGTTGCCGGCGGACATTTGCCCACGTGGCTGGGTATAGAGTGCGTGACACCGGGGTATTCGAGGCCGATTCGAGTCGGCCCGCCCCCGCCCTCCGGTCGGGTACGCAGCGGCTGTCCGCTCGCTGAGACCGGTGCGACGAAGCGCAGCGCCGAACTGTCAGGCCGCCGTCAGAATTATTCCGGCGATTTGTGGCATTGGTCCGCGATGTCCGGCGTCAATTGCACACTAGTGCCGCTTTCATCCCGTCATATCCCCTGCGGCCCGTAGCATTTGCCCAAAAGTAGGGCCTGTTGCAGAGGGCGCATGTCCGGATACATTCAGCCGCGGTCGACGCATTCACCCGCGTTCCGGTTCCCCTTTCGGGCCTCGGTGCGGTGGTCTGCGGCGTGCACGGCTGCGCCCAGGGGGGGTTCCCCGGGCCGGCCTTCCAGACCTCTGGACCCGCACCCTGCGGGTCCGTGAAGGGCCAGCACAGCACAAGGGGAGTTCGGAATGGCTCAGGGCACCGTCAAGTGGTTCAACGCCGAGAAGGGCTACGGCTTCATCGCGGTCGACGGTGGTGCGGACGTGTTCGTCCACTACAGCGCGATCCAGATGGACGGCTACCGCACCCTCGAGGAGGGCCAGCGGGTCGAGTTCGAGATCTCCCAGGGGCAGAAGGGTCCGCAGGCGGACATGGTCCGCGCGCTGGTTGCGTGACCTCTTCGACCTGTGGAGCCTCGGTTCGGTCAACGAGCTGGCGGCCACAGATCATCGGCAGCAGGCCCGTACGGCATCCCCGTGCGGGCCTGCCGCCATGTTCGGGACACCCCGCGATCGGGCTTGCACTCGCCACCCGAGAGTGCTAATCATTGGCGTTAGCACTCTCGGTACGAGAGTGACAAACGGATCGGGTCGGTGAGGCCTCCCGGGAGCGGTAGGGGACAGGACCCCCGCTCGCAGGGCCGTCCGTCGCGGGCACCCTTCGGTCCGATGCAGTCGATCGCGTCCCGGAGGACCACTTCACATGGCAAAGATCATCGCGTTTGACGAGGAAGCTCGCCGCGGCCTTGAGCGCGGGATGAACCAGCTTGCCGACGCCGTCAAGGTGACGCTTGGCCCCAAGGGCCGCAACGTCGTCCTTGAGAAGAAGTGGGGCGCCCCCACGATCACCAACGACGGTGTCTCCATCGCCAAGGAGATCGAGCTCGAGGACCCCTACGAGAAGATCGGCGCGGAGCTCGTCAAGGAGGTCGCGAAGAAGACCGACGACGTCGCGGGTGACGGCACCACCACCGCCACCGTGCTCGCCCAGGCCCTGGTCAAGGAAGGCCTGCGCAACGTCGCGGCCGGCGCCAACCCGATGGCCCTGAAGCGCGGCATCGAGAAGGCCGTCGCGGCCGTCTCCGACCAGCTGCTCGCCCAGGCCAAGGACGTGGAGACCAAGGAGCAGATCGCCTCCACCGCCTCCATCTCCGCCGCCGACACCCAGATCGGCGAGCTCATCGCCGAGGCGATGGACAAGGTCGGCAAGGAAGGCGTCATCACCGTCGAGGAGAGCAACACCTTCGGTCTGGAGCTCGAGCTCACCGAGGGCATGCGCTTCGACAAGGGCTACATCTCGGCCTACTTCGCCACCGACCTGGAGCGGATGGAGGCGTCCTTCGAGGACCCGTACATCCTGATCGCCAACTCCAAGATCAGCTCGGTCAAGGACCTGCTCCCGCTGCTGGAGAAGGTCATGCAGAGCGGCAAGCCGCTCGTCATCATCGCCGAGGACGTCGAGGGCGAGGCCCTGTCGACCCTGGTCGTGAACAAGATCCGTGGCACCTTCAAGTCCGTCGCCGTCAAGGCCCCGGGCTTCGGTGACCGCCGCAAGGCCATGCTCGGCGACATCGCCATCCTCACCGGTGGCACCGTCATCTCCGAGGAGGTCGGCCTCAAGCTGGAGAACGCCGGCGTCGACCTGCTGGGCTCCGCCCGCAAGGTGGTCATCACCAAGGACGAGACCACCATCGTCGACGGTGGCGGCGACAGCGACCAGGTCGCCGGCCGCGTGAACCAGATCCGTGCCGAGATCGAGAACAGCGACTCGGACTACGACCGCGAGAAGCTCCAGGAGCGCCTCGCCAAGCTGGCCGGCGGCGTCGCCGTCATCAAGGCCGGCGCGGCCACCGAGGTGGAGCTCAAGGAGCGCAAGCACCGCATCGAGGACGCCGTCCGCAACGCGAAGGCCGCCGTCGAGGAGGGCATCGTCGCCGGTGGTGGCGTCGCGCTGCTGCAGGCCAGTGTCGCGTTCGACAAGCTGGAGCTCGAGGGCGACGAGGCCACCGGTGCCAACATCGTCCGCGTGGCGCTGGAGGCCCCGATCAAGCAGATCGCGACCAACGCCGGCCTCGAGGGCGGTGTCGTGGTGGAGAAGGTGCGCAACCTCCCCGCCGGTCACGGCCTGAACGCCGCCACCAACGAGTACGTCGACCTCATCGCCGCGGGCATCATCGACCCGGCCAAGGTCACCCGCTCCGCGCTGCAGAACGCCGCCTCCATCGCGGCGCTCTTCCTCACCACCGAGGCCGTCATCGCCGACAAGCCCGAGAAGGCCGGCGCGCCGGCCGGCGGCGGCATGCCGGGCGGTGACATGGACTTCTGATCCTCCTTCGAGGATCGGCGAGTTCTGATCGTCCGCGAGGGCGGTCTCCCCACGGGGAGGCCGCCCTCGCGGCGTTCTCGCCCCGTCTCACCCGATCGTGCGACGCTGGGCGCATGAACGGTCCCGGCGCCTCGGAGCGCGGCTACGGTGAGGGCGAGCAGCGTCATGCGGGAGAAGGGGGGACCGCGATGGCCGTGGAGTCGGAACGGAACTGGACCTACCTGCTGGACACCTGGAGGGGACTGGAGGTCCCGGAGGGCTGGCGCGCCGAGATCGAGGAAGGGCAGATCGTCCTGGTGCCACCGCCCGGCAAGGGCCACAATTTGATCGCCGGCGAGGTTCATGACGCCCTGGTGCGCTGCCTCCCGCCGGAAATCGGCGCCTACCAGACTCTCGGCGTCGAGATCGTGCAGTCGGAGAGGGTCTACGTGCCGGATCTCGTGGTCGTGGACAAGGCGCTGCTCAGGCAGTCGGACCGCACCGACGCCGACCCGGTCGACGCCGCCGAGATCCTGTTGGCCGTCGAGATCACCTCCTCCGGCAACGCGCGGCACGACCGCACCAGGAAGCTCTGGGCCTACGCCCACGCGCCCGTCCCGCACCACCTGCTGATCGACCGCTTCGACGAGCACGGCCCGACCGTGACGCTGTTCTCGGAGCCGGTCAACGGCGCCTACCGGCAGAGCCTGCGCACGCCCTTCGGCAAGCCGGTCGCGCTGCCGGAGCCGTTCGGGGTCGAGCTGGCCACCGAGGGGTTTCCGGGGCCGCGGTGAGCTGCGGGACAATGGGCGGATGGCCAGTCCTGAGATCGAAGCCGCACTGCACAGCGCCCGGGCGCTGATCCTCGCCGACCTGACGGCCCGGGACGTCGCGGACGCCGCCGTCGTGTCGCTGGTCGAGGACGCCGTGACGCACCGTCGCTGGTGGCTGGAGCAGTGGCCGGACGGCACCGAGTACGTGCTCGGGCTGGTCGCCCAGGACGTGCAGGACGCGCTGCTGGAGGCGTACGGCCGCTGGCCGCTGTGCGAGGCCTGCGCCGAGGACGGCGACCCGCACGCGCTGAGCGTGGAGCCCGAGCTCGGGCCGGATCCGCACTGGGTGTGCGGCAAGGAGGGCCTGGCCGTCGCGCCGGTCGGAAAGCTCTCGTGACCGAGGCCCTCGCGGCCACGCCCGCCGGGCCGCGGCGTCGGCGGGCTAGCCTTCGAGCGTCCTGAGCTCGGCCGCCAGGTTGGCCCGCGCGGCCGCGTCGAACCGGGCACGGGCCGCCTCGGTCCGGTACAGCGCGGGCAGGTCCAGCAACTGGCGCAGGACCGCCGCCCGGCCCGCCCGGAAGGCGTCCTCGGGGACGAAGCCGTACTCCTCGCGGACGGCCGCCGCGTACGCCGCGTACTGCTCGGCGGAGCCGCCCAGCACGGCCAGGTCGGCGTCGCAGAGCACCTCGCCGTTGCGGTCCGCCGGCTCGGGGGCGTGGGTGACGGTGAGCCTGACCAGCCGGGCCACCTCCTCGACCAGCGGCTCGGCCAGCCCGGCCTCGCGCAGCGCGCGGACGGCCAGCACGGCACTGCGCTCCTCGTTCTCGGAGCGCTCCGGCCGGTAGACCGCGTCGTGGAACCAGGCCGCCAGCCGCACCGCGTCCGGCTCCGCGGCCTGCCCGGCGAGCGCGTCGACCTGGTCGAGCACCGCCCGCAGGTGGTCGGTGGTGTGGTAGCGGCGCTGCGGCTCGGCCCAGCGCTTCAGCAGGTCCTGCCCGTACGGCAGCGGGTCGGCGGTCGCGCCGCAGCGGCGCAGCAGATCGTTCCAGCGGTCGAGCAGATCGGTCATGCGCCCATTGTGGCCCCGGTGCCCGACGGCCCGTCAGGGCGGGTTGGGCGAATGTTCGGATTCGCCTGACGGTATATACCGACGACCGGTATATCTAGGTGACATGACAGAACGTTCGATCCAGGAGCCCACGCTGCTCCTGCTCACCGCCCTCGCGGACGCACCCCGGCACGGCTACGCGCTCATCCAGGAGATCGCCGCCATCTCCGGCGGCCGCGTCCGGATGCGGGCCGGCACGCTGTACGGCGCGCTCGACCGGCTGCTCGGGCAGGGGCTGATCCGGGTCGAGAGCGACGAGGTGGTGGAGGGCAGGGCCCGCCGCACCTACGCGCTCAGCGACTCCGGCCGGGCGGTGCTGGCCACCGAGGCCGAGCGCCTGCGGGCCGTCGCGGCCGAGGCCGAGCGGCGGCTCGCGGTCGTCCGCCCCCGACTGAACGGAGCGTTCGCATGAGCGACCGGAGGCTCGCCGCCGTGCTGCGGCTCTACCCGCGCGGTTACCGCGCCGACCGCGGCGCCGAACTCGCCGAGGTCTACGACTCGCTGGCCGCCGGGACGGGCCGTCTCGGCCGGGCCCGCGAGCTGGCCGGCCTGGCCGGCCACGGCCTGCGGCTGCGGGTCGGGCTGACCTCCGGAGGCCTGCCCGGGCTGCTGATCGCGGCGGCGGTGCCGTTCGTGGTCGGGGCCGGGCTCGGCCGGCAGGCCGGCGTGATGTGGCAGATGTCGCCGTACCACTTCGCCTGGCACGGACCGCTGCGCTGGTGGGGGGTCGGCCTCGTCGCCGTCTGGGCGATGGCCCTGGCGGTCGGGCTGGCCGGGCGCTGGGCGGCGGCGCGCTGGATCGCGGTGGCGGCGACGATCGGCGGGATCGCGCTGGAGGTCGCCTGGAGCGTCCAGATCCCGCCGTTCCAGCACCTGCCGCTGTCGTTCTACCTCGGTCAGGCCGTGCGGGCCTGCGTGGGCCTCGCCGCCTGGCTGGTGCTGCTGCTTCCGGCGCCGGTGGACCTGCTCGGCGGGCGGGTGCGCCGGGCCGCGCCCGTCGCCCTCGCGGGCGTCACGGTGGCGCTGCTGCTCACCATGGGCAAGGAGGTCATCGATACCCCGCTGCTCTGGAACCCGAGCTGGCACCCGTACCGGCTCGCGCTGGTGGCGCTGCCGCTGCTGGGCCTGGCCCGCGGCCGGGTGCTGCCGGCCGCGGCGGCGATCGGCGCGCTGCCGCTGCTGCTCAACGACGACCTCTGGTTCTGGATCGACTTCGAGCTCGGTGGGGTCCGGCGGGCGGCGGGATACCTGGCGTTGGTGGTCCTGGCGGTGGTCTGGGCCCGGTGGCTCCGGCGGCGGCACGAGACCGGGCTGTCGCACCGGCCGCCGACGGCCGACTGAGCGGCCGCCCGGGTGGGCAGAGGGCTCGCCCAGGTGGCGGGGGGTGTGGCAAGGTAGCGCCATGTCTAGACCAATCTTCGAAGTCATCGCGCTGACCGCGCAGGATGCCCAGGCCGCCGCAGCCGGCGGCGCCGACCGCCTCGAACTGGTCACGGACATGGCCGCCGACGGCCTCACCCCGGCGGTGGCGGACTTCGCCGCCATCCGCGCGGCCGTCGACCTCCCGCTGCGCGTCATGCTGCGGATCCGGGACGGTTTCACCCCCGGCGGCCTGGACGAGCTGCTCGCCCGGACGGCCGCCCTGCGCGCCGAGGGGGCGGAGGAGTTCGTGCTGGGCTTCCTGACCGCCGACGGCGGCCTCGACCTGCCCGCCACCCGCGCTCTCGCCGAGGCGGTCGCCGGCTGCCGCTGGACCTTCCACCGGGCCATCGACCACAGCGCCGACCGCGCCGCGCTGCGCGCCGACCTCGCCGACCTTCCCGGCCTGGACACCTACCTCACCTCGGGCGCCGCCGCGGGCGTCTCGCACGGCCAGCACGTCCTGGAGGGCGAGCTGGCCAAGGCGGGCGAGCCGGGCTACCGCCAGCGGATCCTGGTCGGCGGCGGCCTGCGGGCCGAGCACGTGCCCGGGCTGCGGGCGGCCGGTTTCGACGCCTTCCACATCGGCGGAGCCGTCCGCGCCGACGGCTGGTACACCCCGGTGGACGCGGCGAAGGTCGCCGAGTGGCGGGCCCTGATCGACGCCTGAGCGCGTCCGGGAGACGGGGGTTGCGGTCGGCGGGCCGCAACCCCCCTCTTCACGCCCGCAGCTGCTCGGGCAGCGGCTCGGTGTGCAGCACGGTCAGCCCGGACACCGCCCGGGTCAGCGCCACGTACAGCCGGCGCAGGCCGGTCCGCTCGTCCGGCTCCCCGGCGACCACGGCGGCCGGCTCGTCCAGCACCACGTAGTCGTACTCCAGACCCTTGGCCAGCGACGCCGGTACGAGTGTCAGCCGGGCCTCGGCCGTGGTCTCGGTGCCCGGGTCGAGGTACGGCAGGCCGGCCGCCGTCAGCGCCTCGGCCAGCAGCGGGATCCTGGCGTCCGCCGCGATCAGGCCGGTCGAACCCTCCAGGGCGAGCGTCCGGCGGCAGGTCTCCACCACCGACTCCACCAGTCCGTCCACGAAGTGACGGATCGTCAGGGAGTCGGGAAGTTCGCGGACCGAGGTCGCCGGGGCCAGGCCCGGGGCGATCGAGGGCAGCAGCCGGGAGGCGTAGACGATCACCTCCTCCGGGACCCGGAAGCCCTGGGTCAGCTCCTCGACGTGGGCCCCCGCCTTGCCCAGGTGGTGCAGGGCCTCCGGCCAACTCCCCGTCGCCCAGGGCGTGGTGCCCTGCGCCAGGTCGCCCAGCACGGTGGCCGAGCCGGTCGAGCAGCGCCGGCCGACCGCGCGGTACTGCATCGGCGAGAGGTCCTGCGCCTCGTCCAGCACCACATGGCCCAGCGAGGGCGTGCGCTGCACCAGGTCGAAGGCCTCGTCGACGAGGACCGCGTCCGCCGCCGACCAGCGGGCGGACTTCACCGAGCGGGGCGGCCTGGCCCAGTGGATCAGCTCCTGCTCCTCGGGGCTCAGGATTCCCTCGGCGCACTCGGCCAGGAACGCCGCGTCGCCGAGCAGCCGGTGCACCAGCCGGACCGGGTCGACGGCCGGCCAGCAGGCCCGGACCACGGCCTTCACCTCGGGGTTGCGGGCCACCGCGTCCTGCACCCGGTCGTCGGGGGCCTCGCCGCCCTGCTCCATCTTCACCAGGACGGCGTGCGCGATCCGCTGCGGCAGCGCCTCCGCGGCCGCTCCGTAGCGGATCTCGCGGCGCTGCAACTCCTCGATGAGCTCGATGAGTTCGTAGGCCGGGACGCGCCAGCGCCGGGATCCGCGGACCACCACGCAGGGCTCGGTCGGCAGGCTGATCCCGGCCCGTACGGCCCGCCGGAGCACCTCGGCCATCCGGGCGTCGCCCTTGACCGTCGCCGCGGCCGCCGAGTCCTCGCCGCGCACCTCGACCCGGCCGACCAGCTCCTGGACGGTGGCCTGGGCGACGTCCACCTCGCCGAGCGCGGGCAGCACCTGCTCGATGTAGTGCAGGAACGAGCGGTTCGGGCCGATCACCAGCGTGCCGGTCCGGGCCAGCCGCTCGCGGTGCGCGTACAGCAGGTAGGCGACCCGGTGCAGGCCCACGGCCGTCTTCCCGGTGCCGGGCGCGCCCTGGACGCAGACCGTGCCGGAGATGTCGGCCCGGACGATCTCGTCCTGCTCGGGCTGGATGGTCGCCACGATGTCCCGCATCGGGCCGACGCGGGGCTTCTCGATCTCGGCGGCGAGCAGGGCCGAGCGGGTCTCGGTCTCGGCCGGGTCGGTCAGGTGCTCGTCCTCGTACGCGGTCAACTCGCCGCCGGTGTAGCCGAACCGGCGCCGCCGTTCGACGTCCAGCGGCTCCTTGCGGCTGGCCCGGTAGAACGGCTGGGAGACCGGTGCCCGCCAGTCGATCACCATCGGGTCGCCGTCCGCGTCGTGCACGTGCCGGCGGCCGATGTAGAACCGCTCCCCGCCGGCACCCTCGGCCTGCGTCTCGCTGATCGCGTGCAGGTAGTCGAGGCGGCCGAAGAACAGCGGGGTGTGCGCCAGATCGGCCAGCGCGGCGATCCGCAGCTCGATCTGGTTGCGCAGGACGGCGGCGGACACCCAGGTGCCGGTGACGTCCCGCAGGTCGAGCGATTCGACGTCCTCGCGCATCGCGCGCAGGGCCGACCGGGAGGCGGCCAGGTGGTCCCGCTCGCGGCGCAGCGGATCGTCGGTGGGGGTGGGAGATGGCACAGCGAACCTTCCCGGCTGCCTGGTGCCCGTCGCGGCGAACGATGCGGCGGGCAGGGCAGTGCAGCGGACTTGTCGGAGCTCACGGTGGAGGGGTACCGCCGGTTGCCGACCGGTCGGGACCTCCCACGGCTGCCGACGACGGGCACCACGGTTCGGGAGGGGGCAGACCGGAGAGCATAGACCCGGTCACCGGACGGCGCGAATCAATTGACCGGCCGACTCGTCCGGACCACCCCGAGCCGCACTCCGAGTCGCACTCCGAGCCGTACGACCCCGAGCCGCGCCCCCGAGAGCCCCCGGGCTCCCCGTACGCCGGAAGGACGACCTGTGGCCCGGGGACTACGGACTTTGGACTGATGCCGTCCGTATGGCCGAAAACCTACTGTGGAAGGCATGAGCACCGTACACATCACGGCGCCCCGGGCCGCGGCCTCCGCCCCCCGGGCGCGTACTTCCAAGAACTCCGTCCCCGGTCCCCGGGTCGCCGCCGGCGCGACCTCGGCGACCGGCCCCCGCCGCCACGGACCGATGACCACGGCCGTCCGCAACGTCGGCATCCTGCTCGACACCGCCGCCCGCGTGGTCTTCCTCGGGCGGGACGGCGTCAGGCTCTGAGCCGACCGCCGACCGCCGACCGTCCACGGCCGACCCCCTCGGGCGGCCGGCCCGACCGGCTACACGTCGTCGGCGTCGATGATCCGGTAGGCGTAGCCCTGCTCGGCCAGGAACCGCTGCCGGTGCGCCGCGAAGTCCTGGTCGACGGTGTCCCGGGCGACCACCGAGTAGAAGTGCGCCGAGTGCCCGTCCGCCTTGGGGCGCAGCACCCGGCCGAGGCGCTGGGCCTCCTCCTGGCGGGAGCCGAACGTGCCCGAGACCTGGATCGCCACCGTGGCCTCCGGCAGGTCGATCGAGAAGTTGGCGACCTTGGAGACCACCAGCACGCTGATCTCCTTGGTCCGGAAGGCCTCGAACAGCTTCTCCCGCTGGGCGTTGCTGGTCTCGCCCTTGATCACGGGGGCGTTCAGCACCTCGCCCAGCTCGTCCAGCTGGTCGATGTACTGCCCGATGACCAGGGTCTGGTCACCGGCGTGCTTGCGGACCAGCGACTCCACCACCCGGCGCTTGGTCGCGGTGGTCGAGCAGTAGCGGTACTTCTCCTCCGGCTCGGCGGTCGCGTAGGTCAGCCGCTCCGAGTCGGAGAGGGTCACCCGCACCTCGCAGCAGTCGGCCGGGGCGATGTAGCCCTGCGCCTCGATCTCCTTCCACGGGGCGTCGAAGCGCTTCGGGCCGATCAGGGAGAAGACATCGCCCTCGCGGCCGTCCTCGCGCACCAGGGTCGCCGTCAGGCCGAGCCGGCGGCGGGCCTGCAGGTCGGCGGTGAACTTGAAGACCGGCGCGGGCAGCAGGTGCACCTCGTCGTAGACCACCAGGCCCCAGTTCCGGGCGTCGAACAGCTCCAGGTGCGCGTACACGCCCTTCCGCTTGGTCGTCATCACCTGGTACGTGGCGATGGTGACCGGGCGGATCTCCTTGCGGGTGCCGCTGTACTCGCCGATCTCGTCCTCGGTCAGCGAGGTCCGCTTCACCAGCTCGTGCTTCCACTGCCGGGCCGAGACGGTGTTGGTGACCAGGATCAGCGTCGTCGACTTGGCCTCGGCCATCGCCGCGGCGCCGACCAGCGTCTTGCCGGCGCCGCAGGGCAGCACCACCACCCCGCTGCCGCCGTGCCAGAAGCCCTCCACGGCCTGCTGCTGGTACGGACGCAGGTGCCAGCCGTCCTGGTCCAGCTCGATCGGGTGCGCCTCGCCGTCCACGTACCCGGCGTGGTCCTCGGCCGGCCAGCCGAGCTTGAGCAGGACCTGCTTGATCTGGCCGCGCTCGGAGGGGTGAACCGCCACGGTGTCCGGGTCGAGCCGGGCGCCGACCAGCGGGGCGATCTTCTTGGAGCGCAGCACCTCCTCCAGTACCGGGCGGTCGGTGGTGGACAGCACCAGCCCGTGCACCGGGTGCTTCTGCAGCTGGAGCCGGCCGTAGCGACCCATGGTGTCGGCCACGTCCACCAGCAGCGCGTGCGGCACGGGGTAACGGGAGTAGGTCACCAGCGCGTCCACCACCTGCTCGGCGTCGTGGCCGGCCGCACGGGCGTTCCACAGACCGAGCGGGGTCACCCGGTAGGTGTGGATGTGCTCGGGCGCCCGCTCCAGCTCGGCGAACGGGGCGATGGCACGGCGGCAGTCGGCGGCCTTGGGGTGGTCGATCTCCAACAGCAGCGTCTTGTCGCTCTGGACGATCAGCGGTCCGTCGTTCACGCGGGGAGCCCTCCGGTGGTGTGTCGCAGACCTTCCATTGTCCCGCACTCGGGTGGAGCCGGGTGACCGGATGGCCACAGGCTCGTTGAGCAGCCCATGAACAAGCGCAACCGCTTCCTGGCCGGCCTCGCCCTCTCCGGCGCCGCCCTCGCCACCGCCGTCGGTGCGACCCCGGCGCAGGCCGCTCCTACCCCGGGCCTCGACCAGGTCGCGGACATCGGCCAGCCCGGTGGGCTGTTCGGCACCGCGGCCTTCACCGTCACCGGGCTGCTGACCGGGGTCGAGCCCAAGATGCCCGACCCGCAGGCGATCGTCGACGAGGCGAAGAAGCAGAAGCAGGAGCAGGACGCCCAGCAGGCCCCGCAGCAGCACTGAGCACCGCCAGGCCGGTGTCTCAGCCGGTGAGCCAGACATAGGCCGCGAAGCGGCCGGTGTTCTGCTCCCGGCGGTGCGAGAACAGGTCCGGGACCTCCATGGTGCACCGGTCGTCGTGCCGGATTCCGGTCACCCCGGCGCGGGTGAGCTGGGCGGTGATCCCCGCCCGGACGTCCAGCGCCGGGGTGTCCCGGCGGGTGGTGGACCACAGTTCCGGCAGGTCGGCGCAGGCCTCCTCGCGCATCGACTCCGGTACCTCGTAGCACCGGCCGCAGGCCAGCGGGCCGATCAGGGCCACCAGGTCGGCCGGGTCGCTGCCGCGTTCCGTCATGGCCGCGACCAGGGCGGGCACCACGCCCGACACGGTGCCGACCCGCCCCGAGTGGGCCGCGCCGACCAGCCGGCCGACCGGGTCGGCCACCAGGACGGGCGCGCAGTCGGCGGCCAGTGCCGCCAGGGCCAGCCCGGGCCGGTCGGTGAACACCCCGTCGAGCGGCGGCGCGTCCGCCCCGAACGGCTCGGTGACATACCGGACGTCGGCGCTGTGCACCTGCTTCATGAACACCACGCGGGCCGGGTCCAGGCCGAGTTCACGGGCGGTCAGTTCGCGGTTGCGCCGGACGGCGGCCGGGTCGTCCCGGGTGGTCCCGCCCAGGTTGCGGCTGTCGAACGGTGCGGCGCTGACCCCGCCGTGGCGGTCGGCGACGGCGTACCGGATGCCGGGTGCGAGTTCCATCGGAGTCCCCCTGTGGGTAGGTGGTGCGGCTGGTCCGGCGGTCAGTCCTCGTCGACCTCGGCGACGCCGGTGATCCGGTGCAGGGCGAAGGTGCGGACCTCGTCCGAGAGATGGTCGTACGCGGTGACGAAGCCGCCCTCGACCTTGACCGGGTCGACCACCCGCTGCGAGGACAGCCCCTCCGCGTTGATGTACCCGATCCACATCCGTTCACCGAGCAGCACGGCCGTCTGCAGCGCGGCCAGGGTGTCGGCGGCGGCGCTGCGCGGCAGGTGGCGCAGGTCGGTGCGGGCGGGGCCGTTCTGCTGCACGCTGGCGGCCGGGCCGGCCACCGTCTCCCGGCGTACCGCGGTGGCGGCCCGGTCGCCGGCCCGGATCGCCTTGAGCGCGGCGGCGAGCAGCACCTCGTCGGGTTGCGGCGGGCCGTCCGGTACGGGGGTGGGAGGCGTCCGGGGCAGGGTGCGGTGGCTGTCCGGTCGGGTGATCACGACGTCGCCCTCGGCGGACTCGGCGACCGGCGCGTACCCCATCTGCCGGACCACCGAGAGCAGGGTCTCCGGGCCGGCCTGGGCGGCCAGCACGGTCGGGGCCAGCAGCCGCAGCCGCAGTTCGGCCGCCCGGCGGTCGGCCAGCACCTCGGCGAGCAGGGCCGGGTCGTCGCAGCGCAGGTACGAGGAGGCCGCGCCGACCCGCAGCACGCCGTGCCGGCGGGCCACGTCGTCGATCAGGTAGCTGAGCGGCTGGGGCACCGGCGTACGGGAGTGCTGCGCGAGGAAGGTGTGCAGGTCGGCGGCGCTGCGGCCGGCGTCCAGCGCGCGGCGCACCGATTCGGGGGTGAAGCGGTAGACGGTGGCGCCGCCCTTGGACTCGACGTCCGCGCACAGGGCGAGTGCCTGGGCGAGCGGGGTCAGCAGCGGGCCGGGGGCGACGGCCGTCAGGTCGGGCTGCAGGATGACGTGGTCCAGCGGCCGCGGCAGCAGCGGGTCGAGCAGCGGTACGGGGTCGGCGCCGGTCAGCAGGGCGCGGGCCGGGCCGGCCAGCGCGCCGCGGCCGGTGACGCCGAGCAGTTCGGCCTCGCCCAGGGTCCACTCGGTGAGGTGGTCGCGCAGGTCGCGGCCGTCGGGGCCGGTCGGCCCGCCGCGCAGCGGACGCTGCCAGCGGAGCACGGGCAGCAGCGTCTCGGCGCCGGCCACCGAGCCGGGCGGCAGGTCGGCGAGCAGCCCCAGGGCGGCGCGGCGGACCAGCGGGGCGAGGGTGCGGTCCAGTTCGGGGCCGAGGGCGGCCCGGGTCTTGCCCTTGCCGTCGGGGCTGCCGGTCAGTGCGGCGACCCGGGTGGCGGTGAGCCAGCCGCGGGAGAGCTGTGCCCAGCGGTCGGCGGTGGGCTGCTGCAGCCAGAGGTCGTAGCCGGGGGTGGGAGCCCAGCGTTCGTCGGCCTCACCGTCCGGGGCGAGCAGGCCCGCGGTGTAGGCGAGTTCCAGCCAGAACGCGGCGACGGGCTCGGGGCACTCCAGGATCAGTGCGGCCCGCTTGAGGTCGCGGACGCCGAGTCCGCCGGCCCGCAGGGTGGCGGGCGGCTGCAGGCCCCAGGCGTCCAGCAGTTCCTCGACGGTGCGGACGGCGGTGTACGCCTGGCCGGCCGCGGCGCTGTCCACAGCCTGTGGATCGCGGGTGGCGGTGGCGGTGAGGGCGGGCGGAGCGGCTTCCACCGAGCGGTGGCTGCGGCCGCCCCGCAGGTGGAGCGCGAGTTCGCGGGGCAGCACCACGGAACCGGCGCTGGACGGCAGCAGCAGCCCGCGCGCGAGCAGCCACTCGACCGGGCTGCGGACCTCGTCGACGGTGACCGGCCGCGCCGCGTCCGGGACGGTGCCGGTGGGCGGGCCCCAGACCAGGCGTTCCAACAGGGCCAGGGCGGGTTCGGGTGCTCCGGCGAGCAGCGCGGCGCAGCGCTTGCGGTCGGCGAGCAGGCCGGCCAGGGCGGCGATGGCGGTGACCGGGTCGGCGGTCGGCGGGAGGCCGGCGCCGGCCAGCAGCTGCTGGAGCCGGGCGGGGGACATGCCGACGGTCGCCTCGGCCAGCGTCGGGCCGAGGCCGGTCCGGCCGGGGTTCGCGGCGCTCGGGGTGAGCGCCTCGCGGACGGCGATCACCAGCCGCAGGGCGGAGTCCGGGCCCCAGACCAGCGCCTGCTCGCGCAACTCGGCGAGGGCCGCGGGCAGGGCGGCGGCGACGGCCTCCCGGTCGACCGGATCGGCCGCCGGGTGCGGCTTCACCCGGGCCGGGCCGGTCAGCAGGGTGCGGACGGCCGTGTCCGGGCCGCCGTCGGGCAGCGCGGCCAGCGCCTCCGCGACCTGCAGGGTGAACCGGTCGAGGCGCTCCAGGGCGCGCAGGGCCGAGGCCCGGCTGGAGAGCCGGGCGGCCAGCTGGGTCAGGTCGCCGGGGACCGGGTTGAGCAGATCGGGCCGCGCGCGCAGCAGGCCGGTGAGCGCCTGGTCGCTCCGGGCGCGGAGCTCCTCGGCGAGCGTGCGGGGGGCGGCCCGGCCGGGGCGCGACCCGCTCTGCGTGGTGGTCATCCGACCCAGGTTAGTCGGCCCGGGCCGAGGGAGGGCAAGGGGCGAACGGCGGATCCCGGCGCAAGGTCCGGGCGCGGCCGCGGGCACGCAGCGTCCGGTCGGGGCGCGAGGGGGCGAACTTCTCGCTTGGGGCGGGCGGCAGTGGGTACCGTCAGCGCAGGTGAGCCGTGCGGTGCGGTGCGATGCGGGGTGGCGGGGCGATGGCGGACAGTCCTACGGGCGGCGAGTGGTGGCGGGTCGGCGGGCGGGTGCTGGGTGCCGGCCCCGGGGACGGGGGAGCCCGGTCCGAGGAGAGCGTGTACGCGGCCGAGGTGCCGGCCGCTCCGGCGCAGCCTCCGGCGTCGTCGGCTCCGCAGTCGCAGTCGCGGTCGGACCTGTCGAAGTCGGACCTGTCGAAGTCGGAGGTGCCGAGGTCGGAGGTGCCGCTGTGGGACCGGCCGCTCACCGTTCCCGGCGCGGAGCCCGGTCGGCGGTCCGGTGGCGAGGACGTCACGGCGAGGTTCCCCGGCTGGGACACGGTCAGGTTCTATCCGTTCGAGGAGCCGGCGCCCGCGCCGGCCGTACCGGAGCCGCGGGAGGGCCAGGAGGGTGCGGAGCCGGGCGCCCAGGTGCCGGGTGCCCTGGTGCCGGAGGCCGCCGCGGACGCTCCGGTGCCGCTGGTGCGGCCCGGGCTGCTGGCCGGGCGGCGGCCGGCGCCGCTGCTGCTGGTCGCCGCACTGGCGCTGCTGACGGGGGCGTACAGCGGGGTGCTGCTGGCGATGCTGGGCGGCTGGGGGGCCGCGTACCTGTCCCGGGGGATCGGCGACTTCACCAAGAAGTTCGCGGTGCTGGGGATCCCGATGATCTGCATGACCGGGGCGACGGTCTGGTTCTGGGGCCGGGCGCAGGGCCGCTGGGGCACGCCGGTGAGTGCGGGGACACCGATGGGTGAGATGACCTGGTCGGCGGCGCCGGGGGTGCTGCGGGTCGCCGCGGTGCTGACGGCGCTGTTCCTGCTGGCCGTGACGCTGCGGCGGCGCCGGGAGTCGTGAGGCGGGGCGGTCCTGCGGTCGGTCAGCTCGGCCGGTCAGGACGGGCAGGTCGATCGGCCGGGTCGATCGGTCCGAGGCCGCTGCGCGCCCGCTGGACCGGCAAGCGGTCGACCGGTGCCCGGCCCGGCCCGGACGTGCCCGATCCGTCCGCGTCCGACGCCGCAGGGCCCGAGCCGGATGCGCGCGAGCGCGGGGCGCGGTGACGTCACGTCAGGAACCGTCGGAGCGTCAGGCCGGGCGCACGGCCGTCGTGTAGCGGATCGTGGTGCGGCGGGTCAGGCTGCCGTCGGGCCCGGTCAGGGGCGCCAGCGCGGCGAAGGCGGCCCGGCGGGCCTCGGGGCGGCGCTCGGGCGGGACGGCCTCCAGGGTGGCCCGGCGCCCGCTCGCCCACAGCGCGTCCCACCAGGCCTGCGGATTTGCGTAGTGGGTGACGGAGTCCCGTTCGACGGTGCGGACGGTGGTGAAGCCGGCGGCCCGCAGCAGCCCGGCGGCCCCCTCCGCGTCCCGGGCCAGCGAGTTCGGGCCGGCCGAGCGGCCGCGCCCGTCGACCGCCCCCGACCCTGTCGCCGGCCGCGGTCCGGCGGCGAAGGCGGTGAGCGCCGCCGAGGGCTCGGCCCAGCGGGGGTCCTCCTCCGCGCCGAAGGTGGTGTAGCCGAACACCCCGCCCGGGGTCAGCAGCCGGTGGGCGGCGGCGAGGGCGGTGGCCGGGTCGGGGGTGTGGATGACGGCGAACGAGGAGAGGACGGCGTCGAACGAGCCGTCCGGGAAGTCCGGCCGCTCGGCGTCGCCGAGCCGTACGGCGACCTGGGGCAGCCCGCGTGCGGCGGCGTCCGCCGCGGTGCACCGGACCATCCCGGGCGCCAGGTCGATCCCGACCGCCGTCCCCCGCGGGCCGACGGCGGCGGCCGCCGCGAACAGCACCGCACCCCGGCCGCAGCCGAGGTCGAGCACCCGGTGGCCCGCGTCCGGCCCGGCCAGGGCGACCAGCCGCGCGCCGACCGGATTGAAGAAGGACCCGTTGTGCGCCTCGTACTCCTCGGCGACGAGGGAGAAGGTCCGGGCGAGTTCGGCCTTGCGCCGCTGGGCGTCCGACATGCGGCCATGGTCGCCCCGGGCCCGACCGCGGGGCAAGAGCGGCCCGGGGACGCGGCGGCCCCGGCGGTCAGCCGCCCAGGGCGCGTTGGAGCTCGGCGATGACCAGGTTGGCGCCGGTGTAGCCGATGCCCTCGAACCACAGCTGGTCCTCGACCGGGAACGCCCGGTGAGCCTTCACGGCGCCGAGCGCCTGCCAGGCGGGGTGGGCCAGGACGGCCGCGGCGCCGGACCGCTCCGGATCGCCGTAGGTCGCGTGGAAGAGGTAGTCGGCGTCGGCCTGGGCGAGCTGCTCGACGGTGACCTCGGTCTCGAAGCGGTCGACGTTCTGCGCGTCCGGCCGCCCGAGTTGAAGGTCGCTGAGCAGGGTGCCGATGAAGCTGGGCTTCCCGGCCATCCGGATGCCGGGGGAGCCCTCGACGAAGCGCAGCACGCTGATCCGCCGGCCGCCCGAGCCGGCCGCGGCGATCGCCTGAACGGCCTGGACGACGTGCCGGTTGTAGGCGCCGACCACGGCCGCGGCCTGCTCCCGGCGGCCCAGGGCGGCGGCGTGCAGCTGGAAGTTGTCCTTCCACGGGTAGCCGGCGGCGTGGGTGAGGACGGTGGGCGCGAGGCGGCTCAGGGCGTCGTAGCGGGCGCCGTCCCGGCCCCGGTTGCCGAGGATCACCTGCGGGTCCAGGCCGACCATCCGGACCAGGTCGGGGTTGCCGATGTCGCCGACCTCGGTGACCTCGGCCAGCCGGGACGCGGGCCAGTAGTCCGGCAGACCGGCGTCGAGGGGGGCCTTGGCGGCGCCCACCGGGGTGATGCCCAGGGTCATCGCCGAGTCCAGTTCGGCGGTGTCCAGGGCGATCACCCGGATCGGCCCGCCGGGCACCACGACCGGCCCGGTGGCGGCCGTCACGGTGGCGCTGGGCGTCGGTACGGGGATCGGGCTCCCGGTGCCGTCGGCGGGCGGCGCCAGCCTCGGGCCGCCGGTGCCCAGGCCGGTGCAGCCGGTCAGCAGTGCGGCGCCCAGCCCGGTCAGCGCGGTGCGGCGGGACAGCTGGTGCGGCACGCTCGGACCTCCGGATCACGCTCGGTTGCCAGCGATTATGTCCGATTTGCCCGCGAAGATGTGGACCTGGCGAGGTAGCGCGCGAGCCACGGCGGACGGGCCTCCCCGGGTCCCGTCCGGGCCCGCGCCCGGGTCCCGTCGGACGGGCCCTAGGCTGACGGTATGGCGCTCACCGTTGGTTTCGACCTCGACATGACCCTGCTCGACACCCGTCCCGGGATCAAGGCCACCTACGACGTGCTGTCCGCGGAGACCGGCACGTTCATCGACAGCGACCTCGCGGTCAGCCGGCTCGGGCCGCCGCTGGTGCAGGAGATCGGCCAGTGGTTCCCGGCCGAGCGGGTCGCGGAGATGGCCGACCGCTACCGGGCGCTCTACCCGGACCACGCGGTGCCCCGCACCCTGGTGCTGCCGGGCGCCTTCGAGGCCGTGCAGGCGGTCCGCGAGCGGGGCGGCCGGGTTGCGGTGATCACCGGCAAGTACGAGCCCAACGCCCGCCTGCACCTGGACGGCGTCGGCCTGCGGGCGGACGTCCTGGTGGGTGACCTGTGGGCGGAGACCAAGGGCGCCGCACTGCGAGAGCACGGCGCGAGCGTGTACGTCGGCGACCACCTCGGCGACGTCGTGGGCGCCCGGACGGCCGGCGCGGTCGCGGTCGCGGTGGCCACCGGCCCGTACAGCGCGCAGGAGCTGGCCGAGGCCGGCGCCGACGTGGTGCTGGCGGACCTGACCGCGTTCCCGGCCTGGCTGGCGGGCTACTCCGGCTGAGCCGTGAGCCCCGCCACGGCCCGCTGCCGCTGGGCCCGGGCGGACAGGAACAGGTCCGTGACCGAGAGCAGGAAGCCCAGCGGCATCAGCATGCACAGCCAGTAGGCGATGCTGGGGAAGGGCGACAGGCCGAAGAAGAGCGGGACGAAGGTCACCAGGGTGGCCACGGCCCCGCTGCCGAAGACGATCGCCCCGGCCCGGACCAGCGCGTCGCCCCGGCCTGCACTCTGACTGCTCACAACTGACTCCTCCACCACTCGGCCGTCCAGTCTGACAGAGCGTCCGACCCCCGCCGATCGGCGGGGTGCGGCTCCCTCTGTACGCTCAGGTTTCCCAGGGAGTTCTCAGGCACCCTGGAGATTGTCGTACTGAGGCTTCTGCGGGGGGATCCCGGAGGCCGGGCCGTCGGGAAACAGGGGCTTCACACGCATGGGTCTGACCAGTCACAAGGTGCTGGCGCTGTCCGCGCTGGTCTCGGTCCTGCTGGTGGTCGGGACGGTCTGGCTGTGGCCCCGGCTCGCCCGCGGCGGCTGGGCGGCGGTCTGCGGCCGGATCGGCACCATCGTCGCCACCCAGCTGGCCGTGGTCTGCACACTGGGGCTGGCGGCCAACAACTCGTTCGCCTTCTACAGCAGTTGGGACGATCTGCTGGGCACCGCGGACAACGGCCCGGTAACCGTCGAGAACCAGTTCGCCGACGGCCGCCGGACGGCCGGCATCCAGCAGATCGGCAACGAGAACGTGCGCGGCGCCAACACCGTCGGCCGGGACCCGGCCGTGGTCGGCCGGCTGGAGCGGATCCGGATCCCGGGCGCCACCACCGGCCTGGCCACCGAGGGTTACGTCTACCTGCCGCCGCAGTACTTCCAACCCGAGTACCAGAACCGCAGGTTCCCGGCCGCGGTGGCCATCACCGGCTTCCCCGGCGACGCCAAGAACCTGGTCACCAAGCTCAACTACCCCGCCACGGAGCTCCAGCAGATCCGGGAGGGGAAGATGAAGCCGACCGTGCTGGTTCTGATGCGCCCCTCCCCGGCGATGCCGCGCGACACCGAGTGCGAGGACGTACCCGGCGGCCCGCAGGCCGAGTCGTACTTCGCCAAGGACGTGCCGGCCGCGATCCGCGGCTCCTACCGGGTCGGCGACGCCCCCGGCGACTGGGGCCTGGTGGGCAACTCCACCGGCGGCTACTGCGCGCTCAAGCTGGCGATGAAGCACCCCGAGGTGTTCTCCGCCGCCGTCTCGCTCTCCGGCTACTACCGCGCGGCCGACGACCCGACCACCGGCGACCTGTTCGGCGGGCAGCAGCAGCGCCGCAACGAGGCCGACCTGGCCTGGCGGCTGGCCAACCTGCCGCACCCCGGGGTCGCCCTGCTGGTCGGCGGCAGCAAGGAGGGCGACGGCGACTACTACGAGAGCACCCGGCAGTTCGTCGCCGCCGCCAAGGGCGGGCCGACCCGGGTCTCCTCGATCACGCTGGAGACCGGCGGCCACAACTTCAACACCTGGAACCGGATGCTCCCGGCCTCGCTCGACTGGCTGAGCGAGCACCTGAACGCGCCCTCCTGAACGCCACCTCCTGAACGCGCCCCCTGATCCGCCCGGGCGGGCCCGGCCGAACGCGCCCGCCCGATCCACCGCCGTCCCGACCCCGCCGTGACCAGGCAGCGGTCACTGCATGGAGTTTCCTGGCAGCGGGGAGTTTCGACCTCGCCCCGGCAGGGGTATGCAGCCATCGCGCGGGGTCCAGCGGACACCCCGCCCGACCGAGCGGGGGTGAGTGCCAGTGGACAGCGCCATGCCGCACCCTGGCCCGGCCAGGCCCCGAAATGCATCTCTTCCAGCGCATGAGTGAGCAGCTGAGAGATCATTGACCCGCTCACCGGGCCGATCCGCCGTGCGTGGTCGGTTCGGCGTCCACCCAGCGAGCCCCGGGGCGCAGACCCGAGGCCGCTCCACACCCACACCGAGGACTTTTCGAGATGCCCACCGGCCAGGTCAAGTGGTTCAACGAGACGAAGGGCTACGGCTTCCTGTCGCGCGACGACGGCGGCGAGGTCTTCGTCCACACCAAGGCGCTGCCCACCGGCGTCACCGCGCTGCGGCCGGGGCAGCGGGTCGAGTTCGGCATCGTCGCCGGTCACCGCGGTGACCAGGCGATGAGTGTCACCCTGCTGGAGGCCCTGCCGTCGGTGGCGGCGGCCCAGCGCAAGAGCGCGGACGACATGGCCCCGATCGTGCAGGATCTGATCACCACGCTCGACGCCGTCCTGCCCGGGCTGCAGCGCGGCCGCTACCCGGCCAAGCCGACCGGTCAGAATCTGGCCGTGCTGCTGCGCGCGGTGGCCGAGCAGTTCGACATCTGAGCGGGGCTCAGAACGCCAGCGCACCCGGGTCGACCGCGGGGGCCAAGCCCTCCTCGGCGGCCCGGGTGAGCAGGGCGCGCACCGCGGCGTAGCCCTCCTCGCCGAGCTCGGCCGTGAACTCGTTCACGTACAGGGCGATGTGTCGGTCCGCCACGTCCGGGTCCATCTCCTGGGCGTGCGCGAGCACGTACCCGCGGGAGGCCGCCGGGTCGTCCCAGGCGGCCGTGACCGAGTCGCGGATGGTCCGGGCCAGCTCGCGCAGCCGATCGGCGCCCAGGGCGCGGCGGGCCACGATCGCGCCGAGCGGGATCGGCAGGCCGGTCTCCAGCTCCCAGGCCTCGCCCATGTCGGCCAGGCTGTGCAGCCCGTAGCGCCGGTACGTGAACCGGGCCTCGTGGATCACCAGGCCGGCGTCCACCCGGCCGTCCCGGACGGCCGGCATGATCTCGTGGAACGGCAGCACCACGATCTTCCCGAAGCCGCCCGGTACCGCCTTCGCAGCCCAGAGCCGGAACAGCAGGTACGCGGTGGAGCGCTCGCTCGGTACGGCCACCGTCCGGCCCGCCAGCGCGGCCGCGTCCCGCTCTCCGGCGGTCAGCACCAGCGGCCCGCAGCCCCGGCCCAGGGCCCCGCCGCAGGGCAGCAGCGCGTAGTCCTCCAGGACCCAGGGCAGCTGCCCGTAGGAGATCTTCAGCAGGTCGAGCTCGCCGCGCTCGGCCATCCCGTTGGTCAGGTCGATGTCGGCGAAGGTCACCTCGGGCGCGGCCGCTCCCGGCACCAGGCCGTGCGCCCAGGCGTGGAAGACGAAGGTGTCGTTGGGGCAGGGCGAGTAGGCGACCTTGAGCGGCTCAGCCACGGGAGACCTCCTGGAGCAGCGCTCGGTACGGCAGCGTGTGGAAGGCCCGCTCCAGTGCCCCCAGCGCCTCTCCGATCCGCCAGGCCGCACGGTCGCGCGGCCCGACGGCGTTCGACACGGCCCGGATCTCGAAGGCCGGCGTCCCGAACCGGGCGGCCGCCTCGGCCACCCCGAAGCCCTCCATCGCCTCGGCCAGCGCCCCGGGGTGACGGGCGGCCAGGATCGCGGCCCGCTCGGCGCTGCCGGTGACGGTGGAGACCGTCAGCACGTCGCCACAGGCGGCCCCCAGGGCGTCCGAGGCCAGCCGGACGGCCGCGGGTGGCGGGGAGTGCCGGACGGTCCCGAAACCCAGCCGGGCGACGTCCTGGAAGCCCTCGGGCGTCTCGGCGCCCAGGTCGGCGGCCACGATCCGCCCGGCCACCACCAGCGAGCCGATCGGCGCGCCGGGCGCGAAGCCGCCCGCGATCCCGGCCGACACCACCAGGGCGTACCGCCGGGCGGACAGCGCGGCCGCGGTGCCGGCCGCCGCGGCGGCCGGGCCGACGCCGCCGACCAGCACGTCCACCGGCACGCCGTCGGCCGGTTCGGCGCGCCGCAGTTCACCGCCGCCCGGTACGGGCAGCGGCCGGGCGCCGCCGGGCAGCGCACGCAGCACCGCGTCCGCCTCGGCCTGCACCGCGACGACGACGAGCAGCCCGGCCTGCTGGAGGCCGGGCCGCTCGTCGTCGGACGCGCTCATCGCGGGAGGTGTCAGCTCTCGGTGTGGAGCTCGAAGTACCAGACGCCGTAGATGTCGTTGGTCTTCTGGTCGGCCTCGACCACGGTGACGGTGGTGGTGCCGGAGGTGTTCAGCAGCGTGGAGGCGAGCACCGTGCCGGAGAAGGTCGAGTCCTTGACCTCCTGCGCGATCGGCGACTGGCCCTGCTGGCCGCCGTCGGTGAACGCGAACCAGCCGCGCTCGCCGGTGTCCGGGTCCACGCCGACGCCGACCCGGTCGCCGGCCTTGACGTCCAGGGACTCCAGCTTCTTGTCCTTGCCGGCCTTCTTGGCGTCCAGCTGGCACTTCTCGATCTGCGCCTGGTCGAGCGGCTTGCCGCCGTTGTAGCAGAGCGGTGCGCTGCGGACCGAGGAGGTGCCGACGACCAGCGTCGCCTCGCGCTCGGCGGGCTTGCCCTGGCTGCTGGCGTAGGCGATCGAACCGCCGACCGTGCCGGCGCCGATCACGACGACGGCGCCGAGGGCGGCGATGACACGGGTGCTGAGGCTCATGGGCAAGAGGCTACCGGGCTTTCGCGATCACGGTGCGTCGGGGTGGCCGAGTCGGCCGCGGCATCCCCACGGGCGGCCGATCCGCGGGCCGCTCAGGCCACCCGGGGCCGGGTCGCGGAGCGGTGCGGGCCGATCCGGAACAGCGACCAGACGGTCAACAGCAGCGACACGCACATCACCCCCGCCGCGAGCGCCAGGCCGAGCACCGCGTTCAGCGGCAGCGAGATGCCGACCACCCCGCCGGCCACCCAGGACAGCTGGAGCAGGGTCTCCGAGCGGGCGAAGGCCGAGGTCCGGACCGCCTCCGGGACGTCCCGCTGGATCAGCGCGTCGAGTGCCAGCTTGCCCAGCGAGGCCGCCATGCCGGCCGTCGCGGCCACCACGACCACGGTCAGCAGCCCGTACCAGATCGCCGCCGCGGCGGCGGCCACGGTGGCCAGCAGCAGCACCGTCGTGATAATCACCTCGGAGCCCCTGGTCCGCAGCCAGGACCCGAACACCGACCCCAGCGCGTTGCCCACCCCCGCCGCCGCCGCGACGATGCCCAGCGTCGCGGTCTCCGGCAGGCCGCCGACCGGGTCGTTGCGGATCAGGAAGGCCAGGAACATCACCAGGAAACCCACCAGGAACCGCAGCGAGGCCACCCCGCGCAGGGCCAGGATCACCGAGGGGCCGACCGCCCGCAGCACCCCCTTGGGCCTGGCCGGCCCGTGCTCCTCGGAGTGCAGCACCGCCCGCTGCTCGCCCTTCGCGGAGTCCACCTTGTGCGGCAGGTGGAAGGCCATCAGGGTGCCGATCACGAACACCAGGAACGCCCCGCGCAGCGGCCAGCCCGGGCCGATCAGGTGCAGCGCGCCGCCCACCCCGGCGGCCACCATGGTCGCCAGCAGCCCGGCCAGCGTGACCCGGGAGTTGGCCTTCACCAGGGACAGCTGCGGCGGCAGCAGCCGCGGCACCACCACGCTGCGCACCACGCCGTACGCCTTGGAGGCGACCAGCACCCCCAGTGCCTCCGGGTAGAGCGCCAGCCCGCCGGTGGCGATCGTCCCGGCCATCGTCCAGGCCAGTACCGCGCGGGCCAGCATGGACATCGCCATCGCCGAGCGGCGGCCGTGCGGCAGCCGGTCCAGCAGCGGGCCGATCACCGGGGCCAGCAGGGCGAACGGTGCCATCGTGATCAGGAGGTAGAGCGCGACCCGGCCGCGTGCCTCGCCGGTCGGCACCGAGAAGAAGATCGTGGAGGCCAGCGCGATGGTGATCAGCATGTCGCCGAAGGAGTTCAGCGCGTGCAGCTCGATCAGCTTGGCCAGACCGGACTCGCCCGCGCCCTCGGCGGAGGTCGCCCGCCGGATCCGCCGCCCGGTGCCGTGCACCACCTTGCCGGTGCGCGCGCCGGCGGCGGAGGCGCCGCGGGTCAGCACGTTGCGCGATCGGGCGGGCCGCGCCGAGTCGTCCTCCGGCTGCGGCTCCGGTTCGCCGGCCGGGGGGACCGTCGGCTGTCGCGGCACAGCCTCCGCCTCCGCGTGGTCCTCGCCCTGCGGGGAGTGCGGTCCGTGCTGCGACGGGGTCTCGTCCGCCACACCGCAATCCTGCCCGAGAATGGCGTGGCCGACGAGTGATTGACGCTTGCGTACGGATGGCGAGTCGCCGTCGGGCCGGTGTCGGGGGCGACCGGCACGGGCGTCGTGGTGCCCCGGGCTGTGCTCCCCGGTCGACTGGCGGGTAGCCTGCACTACGGCGTGTGCCGGGAGGTGACAGGGGAGGGGCCAGGGCGGCGCGGCCCGTCCCGGAGGTGTCCCCGGTTCGAGCAGAATGGATTCGGTACCCGGCGGGCCGACGCCCGTCGGCAGCACTGCGGGCCCGCCCCGGCGGGGCGGTGGGCCGGATATCTACCGCAGGAACGACAGGACTGGGAGAGAATCGACGCCGTGAGCGCTGCGATGCGAAGCCGTACCCCGGACCGGCTCTGTGCCGAGGCCGTCGAACTCGCCCGCCAGGCCGCCGGGGAGGCGGTAGGCCCCGAGAGCGTGGGCGCCCACCTCGGCGTCCAGGCGGACGGCGACCGTGTCGTCACCCATACCTTCGAGTGTCTGGACGCCGCGTACCGCGGCTGGCACTGGGCCGTGACCGTGGCGCGGGCGCCACGGGCGAAGAACATCACGCTGGACGAGACCGTCCTGCTGCCGGGCCAGGACGCCGTCCTCGCCCCCCAGTGGGTGCCGTGGAGCGAGCGGCTGCGCCCCGGCGACCTCGGCCCCGGCGACCTGCTGCCGACCGGTGCCGACGACCTGCGCCTGGAGCCAGGCTGGACCGGCGAGGACGAGCCCGCCCCCAACTCCGTGCTGGCGCTGGCCGCCGAGGAGGAGGTCGTGGTCTCGGACCCGGACGTCCAGCCCGCGCCGGCCCGGGCCCGGATCGGTGCGATCGCCGAGGAGCTCGGCCTCGGCCGTCCCCGGGTGCTCTCCCGGCTCGGCCTGCACCTGGCCGCCGACCGCTGGGAGTCCACCTTCGGGCCGCAGACACCGATGGCCCAGGCGGCCCCGGCCTCCTGCACCAGCTGCGGCTTCCTGGTCCCGATCGGCGGCTCGCTCGGCCAGGCGTTCGGTGTGTGCGGCAACGAGTTCGGCCCGGCCGACGGCCAGGTGGTCTCGCTCGGCTACGGCTGCGGCGCGCACTCCGAGGCCGCTGTGCTGCCCGCCCCGCCCGTCCCGTCCGAGCTGATCCTGGACGAGACCGTGGTCGAGCCGCTGCAGCTGCGCCCGGACCGCACCGGCGGCTCGGTCGAGCCCGACGCCCCGGCCGAGGAGCTCGGCCACTCCTGACGGCCCGGCATCCACGTCCGACAGACCCCGTCGTACCGGCGGGGTCTGTCGCTGTCCGCACCCGTCCGGCCACCCGTCGAACACGCTCCCGGACAGCCCGCCGATCGGCTCGCGCGCGGCCTGCCGCGCCCACCCGTGGTCGGTGATGTCGGCCGGGCAGGGAAGAATGCCCCCGTACGCACGACAGCTCGGCGGAAGGCGGCAGGTCGCGGTGGAGCCTCGGATCATCGGCAGTGGCACGGACGGACAGGCGGCTGACGTGTTCGACACGGCCGGACTGCGCAGGCGGGTGCTGGACGCCTGGACGGCCACGCCCGCACGGTTCCGCGAGGACGCCAACGCGGAGGAGGAACTGGCCCTCGGCGGCTACCGCGACCGGCTGATCGTCGAGCTTGCCCAGAACGCCGCCGACGCGGCCGCCCGCGCCGGCACCGGCCCCGGCCGCTTCCGGCTGACCCTGCGCGAGGGCGTGCTCGCCGCCGCGAACACCGGCGCCCCGCCGGACGCCGCCGCCGTCGAGTCGCTCTCCACCCTGCGCGCCTCCGCCAAGCGGGCCGACGGCGACGGCGCCGTCGGCCGGTTCGGCGTCGGCTTCTCGGCCGTGCTGGCGGTCAGCGACGAACCGGCCGTGCTCGGCGGCCACGGCGGCGTCCGCTGGTCGCTCACCGAGGCGCACGCGCTCGCCGCGGCCCGGCCCGAACTCGCCGAGGAACTGCGCCGCCGCGAGGGCCACGTCCCGCTGCTGCGCCTGCCGTTCCTGGCCGAGGGCGCCGCCCCCGACGGCTACGACACGGTGGTGGTGCTGCCACTGCGCGACGCCGCCGCCGAGGACCTCACCCGCAGGCTGCTCGCCGAGATCGACGACGCCCTGCTGCTCACCCTGCCGGGCCTCGCCGAGGTCACCGTCGAGACCCCCGACGGCGTGCGCACCCTGACCCGCGCCGCCACGCTCGCGGAGCCCGGCGGCCCGACCCTGGTCACCATCACCGACGGTGACCGGCAGGCCAGGTGGCAGACCGTCAGCCGGTCCGGCGAGGTCGCCCCCGAACTGCTGGCCGACCGCACCACCGAGGAGCGCGCCCGCCCGTACTGGTCGGTGACCTGGGCCGTCCCGGTCACCGCCGACGGCACTCCGCAGCCGCCCCGCACCACCCCCGTGGTGCACGCGCCCACGCCCAGCGACGAGCCGCTCGGCGTGCCCGCCCTGCTGATCGCCGGGTACCCGCTGGACTCCACCCGCCGGCACGTCGCACCCGGCCCGCTCACCGACTTCCTCACCGAGCGCGCCGCCGAGGCCTACGCTGACCTGCTCCGCGTCCGCGGCGCCGACCTCGGCTCGCTCGGCCTGGTGCCCGCCCCGCTCGGCCAGGGCGCGCTCGACAACGCCCTGCGCGCCGCGATCCTGGAGCGGCTGCCCGCCACCCCCTTCCTCCCGCACCCCGGCACGGTGGACGAGGGCACCCCGGCCCTGCGCCCCCGCGACGCCACCCTGCTGGAGGGCGCCGACCACCTGGTGGTGGAGGCGCTCGCCCCGATCTTCCCCGGCCTGCTGCCGGCCGGCCTGGAGCGCCGCAGCGAGCTGCGCGCGCTGGCCGTGCGGCGGGTGCCGCTGGCCGAGGTGGTCGACCAGCTCGGCGGACTGGACCGCGAGCCGGCCTGGTGGCGCAACCTGTACGCGGCGCTCGGCGGGGCCGACCCGGAGTCGCTGGGCGCGCTCCCGGTGCCGCTGGCCGACGGCCGTACGGTCACCGGCCCGCGCCGGGTGCTGCTGCCCTCCGACGCCGCCGACTGGGCCGGCTACGAGGGGTACCCGGAGGCGCTCGCCGAGGCCCTCGAACTGCTCGACCTGCGGCTGGCCCACCCGGAGGCCGCGCACCCGCTGCTCGCCAAGCTGGGCGCCGGCACCGCCACCCCGGCGGGTGTCCTGGACACCCCCGAGGTCCGGGCCGCCGTGGCCCGCTCGCTGGAGGTCGGCGAGGACGACTTCGACGCCGCCGTGGACCTCGCCGACGCCGTGCTCGCCCTGGTCAAGGCCGCCGACGCGACCCCCGGCGGCCACCCCTGGCTGGCCCGGCTCGCGCTGCCCGACGACGAGGGCGAGCTGACCCGGGCTGGCGAGCTGATCCTGCCCGACAGCCCGCTCGCCGCGCTCGCCCGCGAGGACGACGCCGGCTACGTGGACGACGACCTGCTGGACCGCTGGGGCCCCGACGTCCTCGCCGCCGCCGGAGTGCTGTCCAGCTTCGCGCTGGTCCGCGCCGAGGACGTCGTGCTCGACCCGGACGACCTGGAGCGGCTCGACCCGACCGCCCCGGCCGACCGCGCCGCCGGCGGCCGTCCGACCGGCCTGCTGGACGAGGCCCCCGACGGCCTCGCCGACTGGTGCGAGGACGTGCTGGAGGCCCTGCACGCCGACGACGCCGACCTCGGCGTCCCGCCGGTCGCCGCCGAGCTGCTCGCCGTCCGCGACCTCGACCTGGTCGACGACGCGGCCTGGCCCGAGGCGCTCGCCCTGCTGGCCCGGCCGCCGTACCGCGAGGCCGTGGTCAACCCCGTCCGCACCCTGCTGCCCGACGGCAGCTACACCGACCTGCCGCCGTACACCGCCTGGTGGCTGCGCGACCACCCGGTGCTGGACGGCCGCGAGCCGGCCGGCCTGCGGGCCGCCGGCGCCGACCCGCTGCTGCGCGGCCTCTACGACGAGGCCCGCACCACCCTGGACGAGCTGTTCCTGCACGCCCTCGGGGTACGCACCACGCTGGCCGCCCTGCTCGCCGAGCCGCACGGCCCGGAGGAGCTGCTGGACCGGCTCACCGACCCGGCCTCCGAGGTGACGCACCGCCAACTGCACGGCATCTACACCGCGCTGGCCCAGCTGCCGGCCGAGCGGGTGGAGTCGCTGGACGTCGTGCGGGCGCTCACCGCCCTGGACGAGGAGACCGGCCGGCGCGGCGACCGCACGGTGATCGTGGACGCCGCCGAGGCGGTCGTCGCCGACGCCCCCGACCTGGTGGAACTGCTGCACGGCCACCCCGTGCTGCCGGTCGCCCCCGCGTTCGCCGCGGACCTCGCCGAACGGCTGCACGTCTCGCTCGCCAGCGAGGTGGCCGGCGGCCGGGTGCTCTCCGAGGGCAGCCTGCACCGGGTGCCCGCCGTCGTCCGGGAACTGCTGCCCGGCTGCCCCGCCGCGTACGAGGAGCACGAGGAACTGCTGGTCGTCGGCCCGGACGGCCAGGAGGCCGCCGTGCACTGGCGCTGGGACACCGCCGCGCCCGTCCCCGAGCTGCCGTACGACCCCGAGGACGCCGAAACGGCCGACGAGGACGACGAGTTCGAGGTACCCCCGGCACCCGGCCTGCTGCACGCCGCCACCCCCGAGGGGCTCGCGGCCGGCCTGGCCTGGTCGGTTGGCCAGTGGCACCGCCGGTTCGAGATCCTCGCCGCGCTCACCGAGCCCGACCGGGCCTACGAGCTGCTGGCCGCCCGTGACTTCGAGTCCTGACGGTCCTTGAGGTCCCGCAGCGAGGCCAGCTCCTGAGCCTGCCGGGCCGCCTCCGGGGCCCGGAGTGCGCGGTACACCAGCACCGCGCACCCGGCCCCGAAGGTCAGCAGCACCAGCAGCATCCCGCCGCGCGGCGCGACGTGCCCGGTCAGCCGGGCCACGGCGTGCAGCGCCAGCGCGCCCACCACCGCGGCCGCCCCACCGGCCGCGAAGGCGATGAACGCCTCCAACTCCCCGCCCCTGCGCGCCATGACGCCCCCCGCCGCTACGCGTCCGTCCGGCGGACGATCACCCGCCAGACCACCTCCAGCAACAACCCCGCCACCACCGCGATACCTACCCCCACCCAGGGATCGCGCACCCCCGACAGCGACAGCTGGAAGAACTCCGACAGCCACGGCACCACCAGCACCAGCGTGAACGCCCCGCACATCGTCGCGATCAGCAGCAGCCGCCACCAGGTGTACGGCCGCGCCACGATGGCCAGCACCCAGATCGCCACGATGAACAGCGTCAGGGTCGCCACGCTGGTGTCCGCCTCCAGGTCGGTCGAGTCGTTGGCCCGCGCCACCATGTACGCCGCGAAGGTCGCCGTCCCGGCGATCACCCCGCCGGGCACCGCCAGCCGCAGCACCCGCCGGACGAAGCCGGTCCGCGCCCGCTCGTTGTTGGGCGCCAGCGCCAGGAAGAACGCCGGTACCCCGATGGTCAGCGTGGACAGCACCGTCGAGTGCCGGGGCAGGAACGGGTACGGCACGTTGGTGAACACCACCAGCAGGGCCAGCAGCACCGAGTACACCGTCTTCACCAGGAAGAGGTTGGCCACCCGCTCGATGTTGCCGATCACCCGGCGGCCCTCCGCCACCACCGACGGAAGCGTGGCGAACCGGTCGTCCAGCAGTACGATCTGCGCCACCGCCCGGGTCGCGTCGCTGCCGGTGCCCATCGCCACCCCGATGTCGGCGTCCTTCAGCGCCAGCACGTCGTTGACGCCGTCGCCGGTCATCGCCACGGTGTGCCCGCGCGACTGCAGCGCGCCGACCAGGTCCCGCTTCTGCTGCGGCGTCACCCGTCCGAACACGCTGGTCAGGTCGACCGCCTCGGCCAGCGCCTCGCCGTCCGCCGGCAGGTCCCGGGCGTCCACCGGCCGCTCCGCCCCCGCCAGGCCCAGATGCGAGGCCACCGCGCCGACCGAGACCGCGCTGTCGCCCGAGATCACCTTCGCCCGGACCCGCTGGCTCTCGAAGTAGCGCAGCGTGGGCGCCGCGTCGTCGCGCAGCCGCTGCTGCAGCACCAGCAGCGCCAGCGGTTCCAGCCCGGCGGCCGGGTCCGGCGCGTCCAGCGCGACCGTCGTCCGGCCCAGCAGCAGCACCCGCAGACCTCTGGCGCCCAGCTCGTCCACCTCCGCCAGGGCCGGGTCACCGGCCGGCAGCAGGACGTCCGGAGCGCCCAGCAGCCAGCTCCCCTCGGTGCCCTGCGGCTCCAGCAACTGCACCCCGCTCCACTTGCGGGCGGACGAGAACGGCATCGCCTCCAGCACCCGCCAGTGCCCGTCCGGCGGCGGGCCGTAGGCGTCGATCACCGCCTGCATGCTCGGGTTCGGCCGGGAGTCCGCGCCACCCATCGCGCCCAGCGCCTGCCCGAGGAGCTCGGGGTCCGCGAAGGCGTGGCCCGCCGGCGGCCCGCCCGGCCCGGGCCGGTCGTCCGCGCTCCGCCGGGCGTCGGCGCTCCGCAGCGGCCGCAGCTCGACCACGTCCATACCGCCCTCGGTGAGCGTGCCGGTCTTGTCCAGGCAGACCGTGTCGACCCGGGCCAGGCCCTCGATCGCCGGCAACTCCTGGACCAGGCACTGGCGGCGGCCCAGCCGGATCACCCCGATCGCGAACGCCACCGAGGTCAGCAGCACCAGTCCCTCCGGCACCATCGGCACGATGCCCGCCACCATCCGGCGGACCGCCTCCCGCCAGTCGTTGCCCTCCACCGTCAGCTGGCTGATGACCAGGCCGATCGCGGTCGGGATCAACAGGTACGTGATGAACCGCAGGATGTCGTTGATCCCGCTGCGCAGCTCCGAGCGCACCAGCGTGAACCGGCTCGCCTCCTCGGCCAGCTGCGCCGCGTACGCCTGTCGCCCGACCTTGGTGGCGGTGAACGCCCCGGCGCCGGCCACCACGAAACTGCCGGACATCACCTCGTCACCGGGGTGCTTGAGCACCGGGTCCGGTTCACCGGTGAGCAGCGACTCGTCGATCTCCAGGCCGTCCGACTCGGTCACCCGGCCGTCCACCACGACCTTGTCGCCGATGCCGAGCAGCACGGTGTCGTCGAGGACGATCCCGCCGGTGGGCACCGCCTGCGCCGTGCCGTCGCGGCGGACCTGGGGCCTGGCCTCGCCGATCAGGGCGAGGCTGTCCAGGGTCTTCTTGGCCCGCAGCTCCTGGACGATGCCGATCGCCGTGTTGGCGACGATGACGAGCCCGAACAGGCCGTCCTGGATCGGTCCGACCACCAGGATGATGCCGAACATGACGCCGATGATCGCGTTGAACCGGGTGAAGACGTTGGCCCGGACGATCTCCCTGGCCGACCGGCTGGAACGTACCGGCACGTCGTTGACCTGGCCGCGTGCGACCCGCTCGGCCACCTCCGCCGCGGTCAGGCCGACGGCCCGCTGCGGCCGGGGACCGGTCGCGTGGGCGCCGGGGGCGGCCAGGGCGGGCCGGGCGCCGAGACTGGCGCTCCCGACGCCGGAGGGGTCTTCCGCGGGGTGCGTCATGGCATGACTCTATGGGGGCGATATGTCCGCTGCGCCCCACTGTGAGGCGATTCAGGCCAACCGGGTGGCGGGCCCGGTCCGGCCCGGCCTCGCCCCGGCGCGGCTTCGGCTCAGCCCGGCTGGTTCTCCGCCGCCGGTCCTTCGGCCTGGGCGGCGGCGCGGTCGCGCCGGATCGCCGAGCGGCGCGACACGCAGTACCAGAGGCCGATCAGCCCGAGCAGGCCGCCGGACAGGCAGATCCACGGCCAGGTGCCGTGGTCGTGCTCGGACAGCGAGCTCTGGAAGGGGACCAGCGCCACGAAGGCGACGAACCACAGCACCGTGCCACCGCCGACGATCGCGACGTCATTGGCCTCCAGCGGCGGAGGGGAGGGGTGCAGCGGGGTCTTCGGCATGGGGCCTAGCGTACGGGGACGGCGTGGGAGCACGGCAGAGGTGGGGGTGCCGCGGTGATCGGAGATGGTCGAGGAGTGTCGTAAGGGGTTTCTTCTACGCGCGAAGATGGCGCGTGCACGACCCAGGAACTCATACTTGGGATTCCGGTCGGTCACCGGCAGGTCGGCTCTCCCCCGAGCGCGAGCGCCAGTACCCCCGGCGGACCCGGCCACCGTCGCTCGGGTGCCCTTCCTCCTCCGCCCCCACCCGACGAGGACACCCGAATGCCTCCGCTGGCCAACTCGACCGACGCGTCGGACGCCAAGCCCGACCCGGCGGCGCCGCACCCCCCGACCGGCGCCGTCGACCGCTACTTCCGCATCTCCGAGCGCGGCTCCACCCTCGCGCGCGAGGTCCGGGGCGGCGTCGCGACCTTCTTCACCATGGCCTACATCCTGGTGCTGAACCCGATCATCCTGGCCAACGCCGTGGACATGAGCGGGACCCACCTCGACAGCGCCCAGCTGGTCACCGCGACCGCCCTCACCGCCGGGCTCACCACCCTGCTGATGGGCGTGATCGGCAACGTCCCGATCGGCCTGGCCGCCGGCCTCGGCGTCAACACCATCGTGGCCCTGCAGCTGGCCCCGCGGATGACCTGGCCGGACGCCATGGGCATGGTGGTGCTGGCCGGATTCGCGATCATGCTCCTGGTCGCCACCGGCCTGCGCGAACGCGTCATGAACGCGGTCCCGCTCGGCCTGCGCAAGGCCATCGCCATCGGCATCGGCCTCTTCATCTGCCTGGTCGGCCTGGTCGACGCCGGCTTCGTCAGCCGCATCCCGGACGCCGCCCACACCACCGTCCCGCTGCAGCTCGGCAGCAACGGACACCTGCTGGGGTGGCCGGTCCTGGTCTTCGTCCTCGGCCTGCTGCTCACCCTGGTGCTGCTGATCCGCAAGGTGCCCGGCGCCATCCTGATCAGCATCGTCGTGATGACCGGCGTCGCCGTGCTCATCCAGCAGCTCACCCACCTGTCCGACGCGGCCTGGGGCCTCACCGTCCCGCAGTGGCCCGGCAACCCGGTCGCCGCCCCCGACTTCGGGCTGGTCGGCCAGGTGGACCTGCTCGGCGGCTTCTCCCAGGTCGGGGCACTCACCGGGGTGCTCTTCGTCTTCACGGTGCTGATGTCGTGCTTCTTCGACGCGATGGGGACCATCCTCGGTGTCGCCGACGAGGCCCACCTGCTGGACGAGAAGGGCGACCTGCCCGGCATCAACCGCATCCTCATGGTCGACGGCATCGCCACCGCCGCCGGCGGCGCGACCTCCTCCTCCGCCAACACCTGCTTCGTCGAGTCCACCGCCGGCGTCGGCGAGGGCGCCCGCACCGGCTTCGCCTCGATCGTCACCGGTGCGCTCTTCCTGGTGGCCCTCTTCCTCACCCCGCTCGCCACCATGGTCCCCGCCCAGGCGGCCACCCCGGCCCTGGTCACCGTCGGTTTCCTGATCCTGGCGAACTCCATCACGGCGATCGACTGGACCGACTACACCATCGCCGTCCCGGCGTTCCTGACCATGGTGATGATGCCGTTCACCTACTCGATCACCAACGGCCTGGGTATCGGATTCATCACGTTCTGCGTGCTGCGGGTGGCGGCCGGCAAATGGCGGACGGTGCCGATCGCGATGTACGCGGTGGCGGCGGTCTTCGTCTTCTACTACATGATGCCTGCGCTGGGCCTGCTCTGATCCGGCAAACCTGAACGGCAGGCGAGGCTGTTCCCGCCGGTGCCATCGAGCCCTTCCCTCGTTCGGGGGAAGGGCTCGATCCGTTGACCCGGGCGGCGCCTGATCAGCTCGCGCTCAGGACTTCCAGGTGGGCCGCTGCGGATCGGGTCAGGCTGTCCAGGATCGCCTTTCCCTTCACCGAGGTGGCCAGGGACGGGCTGCCGATGATGCCGTTCTCGGTGTAGCCGGTCATGCCCAGGGTGAGCAGGTGCGGGCGCTCGGGGGCCGAGTGGTCGTCCCCCTCGATCCCGTCCCGGATGAGGTGTGGGGCGCCGTGGAGCAGGAGCGAGACTTCCAGCTCGCCGCCGTGCATGTCTGCCGCGCCGGTGCTCTCCAGGCCTGCGTCCTCGCGAGCCCGGTGCCAGTCTTCCCGGACCGGGAAGAGCGCGAGGTTGCGGCCGGTGGTGTTGGCCTCCTGGACGACGTTGGAGAGCACGTAGTTGCCGCCGTGGCCGTTGACGACGATCAGCCCGGTGATGCCGGAGGCCTGGAGTGACTTCCAGATGTCGTTGACCACCGCGTAGAGCGTGGCCGCACTGATGCTCACAGTGCCCGCCATGGACGCGTGCTCGTGGGAGCACGACATGGTGATGGGTGGCAGGAGGAACAGGTCGTAGTCGGTGGCGATGCGCTGAGCGATCACGCTGGCGATCACGGTGTCGGTGGTGAGGGGCAGGTGCGCCCCGTGCTGTTCGAAGCTGCCGACGGGGAGGACAGCCACGCGGGAACCTCGGCGGAGCTCGTCGGCGGAAGTGGCCTGAGTGATCAGTGCGTCCATGGCCTCAGCTTCTCCCATCAACTCAGGCTCGGGCGAGGGCCGATCACGCTGCGGGCGAGCGACAGCCGGGCGGAGAACTCCGCCACCGCCGGGACGTCGCTCCAGCTCATCAGGGCGTTTCCGGCTGCGGTGAGTTCGGCGAGCGCGCGGGCCGATTCCGTGTCCAGTGCGATGGACAGGGCGCGGTCCGCTGCTGCGGCCCCCTGTTCCGGCTCGCCTGCGGTCGCGTAGGCGCGTGCGAGCCGCGAGAGGTACACGCCGTGGTCGTTGCGGTAGACCTGCGGCAGGGTGACCAAACCCGTCTCGAAGACCCGTGCGGCGCGCTCCGGCTCGCCGAGCTCGATCCAACAGTTGGCGCGCTGCATCTCGACGTACGTCGGTGTGCAGTACGCCGTGTCCAGCGCGGCATCGTCCTCGGGTTCGTCCGGGGCCGCGGCGAGCTCGGCGGCCTCGTCGAACTTCGTCTGAGCGAAGCGGGTGTTCCCCAGAAGGGCGTGGCCTTGGGCCTCCTGCTGCGTCGCGAGCGCCCGGATTCTCGGCGTCACCCCAGGCACCCTCTGGGCGGCCCGCGAGAGACTGACGGCCTGCTGGGGGTGCCGGCGGGCGGTGGCCTGGTTGCTCTTCCGGAAAAGCACGTAGGACGTCATGAGGTCGTCGCCGGTCTCCTGGGACCACTCCATCGCCCGATCCGACCAGGCAGCCGCCTGCCTGAAGTCGCCGAGATCCTGGTAGAGCCACCCCAGGAACTCCGCCATGCGCGCACCAAGAGTGAGCAGATCCTCCCGCACCGGACCGAAGGTGTGGAGCTGAAGACGGTCGATCGACCTGACGTGCCGTTCGACGGGATCGAGTGCGTGCCGCGCGCCGAAGAGATTCGCCGCCTTGTAGTGACTGGGCATGATGGTGCGGATCTGTGCGGCGAAGAACTCGGGCTCGATGAGCTGGCGTGGGGCGGCCCTTTCAGAGGTCGCCTCGGGCATCGGTTGGCGATGCGTCGGCCCGGGCGGCGCAGGTGATCCGCCTTGCTGCTCCCACGGGCGGGTGGCGAGCCCGAGCATATGCCCGGGGATACGCAGGCCGTCTGCAACCCGTTCGACCAGGTCGATCTTCTCGATCCGGCGCTTACCTGCGATCACCTCGCCGACTCGGCTCGGTGTCAGATCACACGCGCGAGCGATCAGTGACGGGTAGATGCCGGCGTGCTTCAGCAGCCGGAAGACTGCGGAGAAGTCCCTGGCCCGGCACGCAGTGATCATCTCGGGATCTGCGAGAAGTGCCCGCGGAAGTCTCTCCGGAAGTCGCGCATCCGTCACGTGGCACCCCCGTCGGTCGCGTGATCTTCCTTGACCTCAGCAGAAGTTGATTGTCTGTGAGTTTACCCACGCTGGGTAATCGCGCTGGGTACGTTGCCGCTCCTCCGCTTCGCAATCCTGAAGGCGGGCGCCCGGATGGCTGGGCGCTTCGGTGGACAGCCTCGGAGGGCGGTGCCGGAATGATCAGGTCGACGGGCGCGCGGGAAAGGGTCAATCCGCGCCGAGAAGAGGATCTGCCTGCCGGATCAGGATGCTGGCTGCCGCGCAGCCGTAGGTCCGCCGGCCAGGCCCGGTCCGCTCTTCGAAGCTTCCTGCTGGAGCGGGGGCATTCCGAACGGTTCCTCGATGTCGGTCAGTTGGTTCTGTCGGAGCTGGTGACCAATGCGGTGGAGCACGCCCGGACGCCCGGGCGGTTGATCGCGGTCAAGTTCGAGATTGCGGCGGCTGATCAGCTCCGGATCGAGGTGCACGACGCGAGCGACCGGCGACCGGTCCCGCCGACGGACGTTGACGTCGACGTCGCCGCAGAGTCGGGGCGCGGTCTGTGGCTGGTGGAGAGGCTGGCGGTGGCGTGGGGGTGTTCTCCGCGTCCGGGTGGTGTCGGGAAGTTCGTGTGGGCCGTGGTCGGTCCGGTGGAAGGGGAGTCATGAGTGGGGGCTACCGCTCTGTGCGGGTGCGGGTGCGGCTGGAGCGTTGCTTCTACTGCGGTGCGGGGCTTCGGACGGCGGCGGCGCGGTTCATCGTGGTGGTTGGTCGGACGGTTGCGGTGCATTGCCACCATCCGCGTCGTTCGGGTGAGGTGGCGGCATGACGGACGCGTCGATGGTGGGCTGGCCGGCGGCGCTCGTCCCTTCGCCTGTGCCCGCGCTCGGGGACTTCCGAGTGGTGGCGGGGATCGAGGGTGTGATGCCCGAGGTGTCGTTCGGGAGTGTGCCGGAGGCTCTTGAAGCGTTGCTCACGGTCCTGGACGGGCTCACTCTGGGCGAGCAGCATCGCCAGTACCTCGAAGGACGCTTGACCGGCCGGTGGGCGCGCGAGTTCATCGTTCAACGGATCGGTAGTCGCGGCGACTTCACGCTGACGGTGCGGTTGGTGGACGCGTCGGGCCGCTTCCCCCGGTGGGTGGATCATCCACTGCGGATCACGGCGCGGACGTCGGGGGCTGGCCGGTGATTTGGCGGGTTCGTCCTGGGGCCGTAGCTGCCGCGCGATCTTGGGCAGGCTTCTGGACCTGGCCGAAATGTGGTCGAGTGGCCCCCGGTCTTGCCCGGCGGCGCGCAGCGCCGCCCTTGAGGAAGTGAAGCGGATTCGTGACGGCCTCAGAGCAAGTCGGGTTCTCGACTACGGCAGGCCGCCGACGGGGACGGTGAGCGCGGTCGCTTCGGTTTCGGTCTCGGGGGCGATCGGGATCTCGGGGGTGCGGTACCGGTCGAGGAGGGCGAGTGCGATCGCGGGGACGGCCAGGTAGACCAGGAGGACGACGAGGGCCTGGGTGGTGCCGTGGCCGTCGAAGTAGATCGAGTTGCGGAGCAGGATGTAGGCGTTTCGGGGCGGGAGGAACGGTCCGATGTCACGCCAGAACGCCGGGAGGTACGGGACACCGTTCGCCCCTCCGGAGGAGGGGTTGCCGAACTGCACCATGACGATGACGGTCACGAGGGTGCCGGCGGCTCCGAGGAGTTTCTGCAGGACCGCGGCGACGAGCGCGACGCCGGCGATGATCAGCGACAGGATCGGCCAGACGAGCCAGAACTTGTCCAGCGGGTAGCCCCGGAGCCAGGGGCCGACGACGAGGTTGACCGCCAGGCCGGCGAGGACGGAGAAGCCGAGGAGAGCGGTCAGGCGCCGGCGGCCGGTGGCGCTGCCGGTGGTGGCTTTGAGGATGGTCGAGGCCATGTAGCCGCCGACCAGCAGTGGGATGATCATCAGCGACGGGACGAGGCCGAAGGGGTCCTTCTTCGCCAGCGGGTGCGGTGCGTACTGCTGGACGTTGAGGGGCTGCCCGAGTCTCTTCGCGGCGATCTCGAAGTTCGCCGCCAGGTCGAGCGGGGCGACGTCGCTGAGGGTGGGGACGACGAGCAGGGTGTTCGACGTCGGCCCGGGGATGAGCGCGCCGTAGATCTTGGCCTGGTCGATCGCGTTCTTCGCGGCCTGCTCGTTCGGGTAGAGCGTGACCTTGAGGGAGAGGTTCTTCTGGGTCGCGGCCAGGAGCGGGGACTGGCCGGTGGCACCGAACGGCATGTCGGTCGCGACGGGTTCGTGTGCAGAACTCATGTAGTTGGCGGTGAAGAGGCACTGCATGAGGGCGGCGATCGCCAGCGCGACGAGGACCCGGACGGCGGTCTTCGGGCCCCGGGCCTTTCCGCTCGGGGTGTCGGCGGGTGCACCTGCGCCGACTGTCCTGACCGGCCGCCACCGTCCCAGGAAGCCGATGACGATGCCGCCGACCAGCGCGTACAGGCCGAGGATGATCAGCGGTTCGGTGATGTTGTTGCCGTTGAAGTAGATGACGTTGCGGATCAGGGTGACGGCGTGCTGGGGCGGGAAGATGGCGCCGAGGTGCTGCCAGTAGTCGGGCAGGAGGGTGACGCCGACGCCGCCGGCCGCGGAGCCGCCGACGATGATGAACAGGGTCGCGACCACGAGGGTGCCCGGCGGTCCGAGGAGGCGTTGGAAGGCGGCGGCCGCGAGGGCGACGGACGCGGCGATCAGGATGAAGCACGGCAGGAGCGGCCAGAAGTGGCTGTTGGAGTAGGCGCCGATGCCTGGTCCGGCGATGAGGTCGGTCAGCAGGGCGCCGACCGCGGAGTATCCGACGAGCATGGCCACGTGCCAGGGGGCGGCCGCTGTTCTGGTTGCTTTGAGCAGCAGGGTGGCCGCCAGGTAGCCGCCGATGAGCAGCGGGATCAGGAGCAGGCCGGAGACGCCGCCGAGGCGGTCGTACTTCGGCAGCGGCTTGACGGTCTGTACCGTCAGGGGCCTGCCGAGCTTCTTGGCCGCGTCCTCGAACGCGGCCTCCACCTCCACCTGAGCGAAGAAGCTCTTCGCGGGGACCACGATCAGCGTGTCGTTCGTCGCGCCCGGCAGGTAGGCCCCGTAGAGCTTGCTCTGGCCGATCGCCTCCATCACCGCGGACTCGTCGGCGTAGCTCAGGGTCTGGAGCGACACCTTCGAGGACACCGCGTTCACGACCGGGGACGCGCCGGTCACCCCGAACGGGGTGTCGCGCAAGACGAGCAGCTGCAGCGCGCTGACCAGGCAGAGCGCGAACAGGCTCTTCAGAACCAGCACGACTCCCAACGCGACCAGGGCCTTCTTCAGCATGCGGACGCCCACCGGTCCGTGTCGGTCCTGCGGCCTGCACCGCACCCCGGACCGGCGGCGTTCGCGTTCGCCACCAGGGTCGAGCCGTCGATCCCGGCCGGACAACTACGCATCGTGCCCATGGCTGCACGCTAAGAGCTCCGTGCGTGTGGGACCTCTCCGGTGGTGCGGCCGGGTGAGGGGAACGCTCCGCCATTGCCGCCACGGAGGAGCGCCCGGGGGTCACGGTGTTCCACTACGACGGTGACCACGACCTCAGGCCGCGCGGGTGCGCAGGAGGTCGGTGGCGGTGGCGTGGTTGCCCGCGGTGGCGGCGCGGGTCATGGCGGCGGTGGCCGTGTGGGCGGCGGTGTCCGGGGGGATGACCAGGAGGACGAACTGGTCCTGGAGGCCGCGGGTGAGGCTCATGGTGTCGCCGCTGGCGCTGAAGCGGCCGATCCGCACGAGCAGGCCGGCGACCTGGACGGAGCGGGGCACGGTGTCCCAGGTGGAGGTGTCCAGCCCGACCCGGACGATGGGGCCGTAGTGGGCGGACAGTGCGGTGATCAGGTCCGGGAGTTCGGCTTCGAGGTCGCGGGTCCGGGGCCACCAGGCGCCGTCGAACATGCCGTTGCGGGCGAGGCTGGTCTCCAGGGCGAGGCGCGGGAGCAGTGGTGAGGGTGAGGGTGACTGTGTCGGCATCACGGGGTGCCGCCCGTCCCGGCCCGTCGAGGGGCCGCGTTCGACCAGGGTGACACCGGCTCGGTCGCCGGTACGGGAGTCCTTGGTCCTTCCACGGTACTCCGCCGCTGGCCCGCGCCGGGCCGGGCCTGCGGCGGAGTACCGTGGAGGCATCCAGGGCTTCTCGTATCCCGGCCACCCTCGTCCGGTTTCGTCCTGGGTGCGTGACAAGGCCGGGTCGGTCCAGGCCGGCCCGGGGACGGGCCGGTGCAGCCATGGCCATTCTGATGACACCGCCGACGGTGGCGACGGCTGCGGGCACCGTCGGAGCCGTGATGGCCGCGCCCGACTACCAGATCACCGACGACACCAGCATCGACCGGGCCAATGACGTCCTGCGCGGGGCGAACGTCCCGTACCTGGTGCTGCGCGACCACGACGGCCGCTGCTCCGGCCTGGTGACGAGGGCTCAGCTGGCCCCGTTCCTCGCCGATCCGCGTCTCGCCGAGCGCGTTCCGATCCGGGACGTCGCCCATGACCAGGGGCCGTACGCCTGGCCGGAGATGGCCGTCGACACGGCGGCCGTGGCGATGCAGGTCAGGTCGCTGCAGGCGTGGCCGGTGGTGGACGACGAGGGCTTCCTGCTGGGAGTGCTCACACCCGACCGGCTCGCCCGGGCGGTCTACGAAGGGTGACCGCGGAAGGGTGATCGCGGCGGTCGGGCCGTCGCGGTGCTGCTGGATTCTGGACAGGGCCCCGGCGGGCCGCTGACAATCTGTTCATGACCTCTCTCGAGTTCCGCACCCAGGTGGCCCGGCCGTCGCAGGTCGAGCGTGACCGGGCGCTGGACGTACTGCGGGAGGGAGTGGGCAACGGGCAGCTGTCGCACGACACGTTCATCCGGCGGATGGAGCTCGTGCTGACCGCCCGGAGCCGGGCCGAGCTGGCCACGGTGGTGGCCGATCTGCAGACGTACGGGCGGTTCCAGCGGGCGGTGCTGCGCGGGGTGGCCAAGGTGTCGGCCTTCCAGGTCCGGCTGCGGCGGACGTGGGAGACCGAGCAGCTGCCCGGCCTGCGGCTGCCGGGGCCGGGGGCGGCCCGGGTGGTGATCGGCCGGCAGACCGGCGCGGACCTGCGGCTGGGCGACGCCTCGGTGTCGCGGGTCCACGCCGAGCTGCGGCCCGCGGCGGACGGCTGGGTGCTGCAGGACCTGGGCTCCAGCAACGGGACGTTCGTGAACGGCCTGCGGGTGGTGGGCGCGGTGTCCGTGCGGGCCGGGGACCAGGTGCGGTTCGGGCGGCTCGGCTTCCAGCTGATCGTGGAGTGACCCGTCGGCGGTCGGATCCGGTCCGCTCCGGCCAGGTGCGGTGACGTTCCGTCATGCGGCGAGTACCTTCGGTGGGATCCGTTCCGCGCCGTTGGAGGGCACCGTGCGCATCCTGCTGCTGGCCAGCGCGTTCAACAGCCTCACCCAGCGCGTCCACGTCGACCTGCGCCGGCGCGGCCACACCGTCGCCGTCGAGCTGGCGCCGGGGGAGGACGCGCTGCGGGTGACGCTGGGCCGCTTCGCGCCGGACCTGGTGGTGGCCCCGATGCTGACCCGGGCGGTGCCGGAGGACGTCTGGCGCCGGTACACCGTGCTGATCGTGCACCCCGGGCCGCCGGGCGACCGCGGCCCGTCCTCGCTGGACTGGGCGATCGCGGACGGCGCCGCCGAGTGGGGTGTGACGGTGCTGCAGGCGGTCGCCGAGATGGACGCCGGGCCGGTCTGGGCGTCCGCGTCGTTCCCCGTACCGCCGTGCGGGAAGAGCGAGTTGTACCGGACCGAGGTCGCCGACGCGGCCGCCGCGGCGGTGGCGCTGGCCGTCGAGCGGTTCGCCGGCGGCGGCTTCGTCCCGGCGGCGGGTGCCACCGGACCCCTGCGCCCGTACCACGCGCAGGAGTTCCGGCGGATCGACTGGGCCGCCGACCCCACCGCGACGGTGCTGCGCAGGCTGCGCGCCGCGGACTCCCAGCCCGGTGTGCTGGACACGCTGTTCGGCCGGGAGTACTTCCTGCACGGCGGTCACCCGGAGGACCGGCTGCGCGGGGCGCCGGGTTCCGTGCTGGCGACCAGGGACGGTGCGATCTGCCGGGCCACCGCGGACGGCGCGGTCTGGATCCCGCAGCTGCGCCCGCGCAGGGTGCCGGGCGGCCCGGCGACGTACAAGCTGCCGGCGGCGCGGGTGCTGGGCGGGCTGCTGGCGGGGGTGCCCGAGGTGCCGGTGGAGCCGGCCGCGGCGGCCCGGCGGGAGACCTGGTCCGAGCTGCGCTACCGGGAGCGGGACGGGGTCGGCCACCTGGAGTTCGCCTTTCCCGGCGGGGCGATGAGCACGGGTCAGTGCGAACGGCTGCTGGCCGCGTACCGCGAGGCGTGCGCCCGGCCGACGTCGGTGCTGGTGCTCGGGCCGGCCCGGGACTTCTTCTCCAACGGCATCCACCTCAACGTGATCGAGGCGGCCGAGGACCCGGGTGAGGAGTCCTGGCGGAACATCAACGCCATGGACGACCTGGTCGAGGCGGTGCTGACCACGGAGAAGCTGACCGTGTCGGCGCTGGCGGGCAACGCCGCGGCCGGCGGGCTGATGCTGGCGATCGCCGCGGACGAGGTGTGGTGCCGGGCCTCGGCGGTGCTCAACCCGCACTACCGGCTGATGGGGCTGTACGGCTCGGAGTACTGGACGTACACGCTGCCGCGCCGGGTCGGCGAGCACCACGCCGGTCGGCTGACCTCGGCGGCGCTGCCGGTCGGGGCGGCGGAGGCGGCCGAGCTGGGCCTGGTGGACCGGGTGTGGGCGGGCGACGCGGCCCGGTTCCGGGCCCGGGTGGAGCGGGAGGCGGCGGCGCTGGCGGCCTCGCCGGCCCTGGCCGACCGGCTGCTCGCGAAGAAGCGGCGGCGCGCCCGGGACGAGGAGCTGCGCCCGGCGGCGGCCTACCGTGCGGACGAACTGGCCCGGATGCGAAGGAACTTCTTCGATCCGGGCGAGCCGTACCACGGGCTGCGCCGGGCCTTCGTGCACCGGACCGGACCGGCCGGGACGCCGGAACACCTGCGGGTGGGGCCGGGAGCCGGGGGCGTCCGGGAGGTCAGCGCGGGCAGAGGCAGAACGGGTGGCCCGCGGGATCGAGCATGACCGTCCAGCCGTCGCCGCCGGGCTGGTGGTCGGGCCGGACGGCGCCGAGCTCCTGGGCCCGGGCGACGGCGAGCTCCACGTCGTCCACGTGGAAGTCCAGGTGGAACTGCTTGCTGCCGTTCGGGTTGGGCCACGGCGCGGGCCGGTAGTCGTCGACCCGGCCGAACCCGATCGGGGCGCCGCCCTCGACCGGGTTGGCCAGCATCGCGTACTCGGCCTGGCTGTGGGCGATCTCCCAGCCGAGCACGCCGGCGTAGAACTCGGCGAGTGCGGCCGGGTCGGCGCAGTCGATGGTGACCATGGCGAGGTCGGCGAATCCGGGCATGACGGTGGTCTCCCTGGGCTGAGTCCGGACTGAATCGATCGAGTGTTCGATAAGCATGCCGCATCCGAGGGTCGGATGTATGGCAACGCGCCGGACGGGGCGGGTGGGAAATGGATTTTCCTTAGCGAAAGTAATGACATAGGCTAAGGACATGCCCGAGATGTCCGAGGACGACCTGGCGGCGATCAGCCAGCTGCGTTCGTCCGCGATGCGCCTTGCCCGCCGGCTGCGAAACCAGCGGGTCGAGGAGTCGTTGAGTCCCACCGAGATCGGGGTGCTCGGCACCCTCGGCCGGTGCGGCAGTGCCACCCCCGGCGAGCTCGCCAGGCGTGAGCACGTCCAGCCGCCGTCCATGACCAGGATCATCGCGATGCTGGAGGAGAAGGGGCTGGTGCGGCGTGAGCCGCACCCGGAGGACCGCCGTCAGGTGGTCGTCAGCAGCACCGACCAGGCGGACGAGATGCTCGCCGAGTCCCGCCGGAAGCGGAACGCCTGGCTGGCCGACCTGGCCGGCGGGCTCACCGAGGAGGAGTGGGCGCAGCTGCGTGCGGCGGCGCCCGTGCTCTACAAGCTGGCGCACCTCTGACGGGGGGCCGCGACAGGCGCGCCTGCGACCGGCGCGCCCGCGACATCAGGCACGGAAACACGAAGGAGTACCGCATCACCGCAGGACCGATCAGAGAGACCAGTCGCGCGACGGCAACCCTGCCCGCCGCCGCGCACCGAGGGGAGCACCACGTGACACCGCCGGCCGCAGCCAGCGCCGCCATCCGTACCGACGACTCCACCACCGATCCGGCAGCGGGTACCGCCGCCACCGCCGAGAGCCAGGCGCCCGCACCCGTGGGCCTGCCGGGCACCGGCGACGACGACCCCTGCGAACGCACCGCGGCGGCCTCCACCGCCGCGTCCGCCCCTTCGGGGGACAGCTCCACCCGCAGTTCCGGCGTCGGCCCCACGGGGGCCCGCTTCACCCGGCCCGGAGGGATGTTCTCCTCCCTGAGGGTCCGTAACTACCGCTACTTCTTCGCCGGCCAGATCGTCTCCAACTCGGGGACGTGGATGCAGCGGATCGCCCAGGACTGGCTGGTCCTCAGCCTGACCGGCAGCCCGTTCGCGGTCGGTGTCACGACGGCGATGCAGTTCCTCCCGATGCTGCTGCTGGGCCTGTGGGGCGGCGTCCTCGCCGACCGGCTGCCCAAGCGGCGTCTGCTGATCGTGACCCAGGGTGTGATGGGTCTGCTGGCCGCCGGGCTCGCGGTGCTGACCGTCACCGGTGCGGTGACCGAGTACTGGGTCTACCTGTTCGCGCTGCTGCTCGGCCTGGTGACGGTGGTGGACAACCCCACCCGGCAGGCCTTCGTCAGCGAGATGGTCGGTCCGAAGGACCTGTCCAACGCGGTCAGCCTGAACGCCGCCAACTTCCAGTGCGCGCGGCTGGTCGGCCCGGCGATCGCCGGTCTGCTGATCGCCGCCGTCGGCAGCGGCTGGGCCTTCGCGGTCAACGCGCTGTCCTTCGCCGCCGTGATCGGCGGACTGCTGGCGATGCGGACGAGCGAGCTGCGGCCCACCGCGCCGATCGCCCGGGAGAAGGGCCAGCTGCGCGAGGGCCTGCGCTATGTGCGCGAGCGTCCGGAGCTGCTCTGGCCGATGGTGCTGGCCGGGTTCATCGGGACGTTCGGCTTCAACTTCCCGACCCTGCTCTCCGGTTTCGCCCACGACACCTTCAAGGTGGGCCCCGGCCAGTACGGTCTGCTGAACACCGCGATGGCGGCCGGTTCACTGGTCGGCGCGCTGCTCGCGGCGCGGCGGGGGATGCCCCGGCTGCGCGGCCTGGTCGCCGCGGCGCTGGCCTTCGGCGCGCTGGAGGTGCTGGCCGCGTTCGCGCCCGGGTTCTGGACGTTCGCGATCCTGCTGACCCTGATCGGCGTGTTCGGGCTGACCTTCAACACCTCGGTGAACTCGGCGCTGCAGCTGGCCACCGACCCCGCGATGCGCGGTCGGGTGATGGGCCTGCTGGTCCTGGTCTTCACCGGCGGTACGCCGATCGGTGCGCCGCTGGTCGGCTGGGTGACCGCCGAGTACGGTCCGCGGGTCGGTCTGCTGGCCTGCGGCCTGGTGTCCGCCGTCGCGGCGGGCGTGGTGGGCCTGGTGCTGGCCCGCGCCGCGGACCTGAAGGTGCGGGTCGACCTGCACCGGGGCAGCCGGGTGGTGACCGTGGTGCCGCGGACGGTGTCCAGGCAGCAGCTGGCCACGGCCAGTTGAGACCGGGCCGGGCCGCCGCCGAGCGGATGGCGGCCCGGCCCGACGGCCTCAGAGCCGGATCTCCAGGAGCTGTCCGGGCCACGGGGTGCCGGACTGGTCGACCTCGAAGGACTCGGTCGGGGTGAACCCGAGCCGCTCGTACTGGGCGACCAGGCTCCGGTCGTCGCCCGCGTAGCAGTCCACCCGCAGCAGGCCGCGGCCGCGCCGTCGGGTCTCCTCGACGGCGTCGGCGATCAGCGCGGCGCCGATCCCGGAGCCCTTGTGCGCGCGGTCGGTGACCAGCAGCCTGACGTACAGCTCGGGCCGGTCGACGGCGGTCGCGTACTCCGGGCCCTCCTCGGCGAGCACGCAGACGCCGACGGTACGGCCGTCCGCGTCCTCGGCCACCCGCAGCAGGTAGTCGCGGGCGTACCGCTCGGTGCGCTCGACGGCCTTCCGATGGCTGGTCCACGGCTGGTCGCCCCACTGGCCGGTCCGGCCCAGGGAGACCAGCCAGGCGACGGCGGCGTCGAGCAGGGCCAGGGTGGCGGGGGCGTCGGCGGGCCCCCCGGTGCGGATTTTCATACGACAGTTCTAGTCGGTGCGGTCCGCTGTGTGCAGAGGAATGGACGGGAAGACGCCGGCGCCAGGCGGCAGGATGGCGCCATGAGACTCTTCGTGGCGGTGAACCCGCCGACGGCGGCGATCCAGGAACTGGTGGACGCGGCCGCACCGCTGATGGACATGCCCGGCGCCGACCGGCTGCGCTGGAGCGAGGTGGCCGGCTGGCACCTGACGCTGGCCTTCCTCGGCGAGGTGCCGGTGGTGGACGTGCCGGCCCTGGAGACACTGCTGGCCCGGGCCGCGGACGAGCACGGCGCGCACCGGCTGCGGCTGGCGGGCGGCGGCACCTTCGGCGACCGGGTGCTGTGGGCCGGGATCGCGGGGGAGGTGTGGGCGCTGCGGCGGCTGGCGGAGGCCGTCCGGGAGGCGCTGCCGCAGGTCGGGATCGAGTCCGACCAGCACGGTTTCCACCCGCACCTGACGCTGGCGCGGGCCGGCTCCTCGCACGGGCAGCGGCGGGCCGAACGGCGTTCGGCCGTCGGCGAGCTGCAGGCGATGGCGGCCGCACTGGAGGAGTTCCGGGGCACCGAGTGGGAGGCCGCGGAACTGCACCTGATGAGCAGCGAGCGGGGCTTCGGCCCGGCGCGCTACCGGACGGTGGCCTCCTGGCCGCTGGCCCGCTGGGAGGCCTGACCCACGGCGGACGGCGGCCGGGCGGCCCGCTCCCGGGAGGGGGCCGGGCCGTCGCGCCGGGCGTTCAGCCCAACTCCGGTGCCTCCCGCAGCTCCACCGCCGCCGGGGCGGCGTCGCCGAGCTCCAGCACCACGAGGTCGTTGGCGCCCTCGCGCAGCAGCGGCTGCGGGCAGAACAGCGTCGTCTGGGGGCCGGCCGCGTCGTAGCGCCCGAGCAGGAAGCCGTTGACCCACAGGTAGCCGTGCCCGCCGCCGGGGACGGCCAGGAAGGTGTCCCCGGTGGTGCGGAGGGTGAGCGTGCCGCGGGCGAAGACCTCCGGGGCGGGCTCGCCCGGGGCGAAGTCCAGCTCGGGCAGCGGCTCCAGCGGCAGCGGCTCGGCCCGGCACCCGTGCAGGTACTGGCGCTCGTACCGGACGCCGCCGGTGATGCCCTTGGTCTCGCCCACCTGGGGGCCGTAGTTGACCCGGCCGAGCGACTCCACCAGCAGCTCGACCTCGGCGCCGCCCGCCGCCGTCACCGGATCGCCCTCGGCGCCCCGGTACAGCTCGGCCACCCGCTTGCCGTCGAGGCGCAGCGTCGCGCGGTCCCGCAGGCCCTCGACCACGAGCGGGAGTTCGGGGCCGGGCCCGGGGATCCGGAAGGTGTAGCGGACCAGGCCGTGTTCCAGACCGAGCTCCTCCAGCGTCGGCGGCACCGGAGCCTCGACCGCAGGCCCGAACGGCAGTTCGGCGAATTCGGTCAGCTCCACCCGGCCGGCCGCCAGCACCTCGGGCAGCTCGGGGAAGGCGGGTGTGCGGTCGTCCAGGAAGCGGGCCTGCTCCGGGTGTTCGGCCGCGAACTCGGCCAGCACCGCGCGGAACAGCTCGTACTTCCCGGTCGGCGCGCCACGCTCGTCCAGCGGGGCGTGGTAGTCGTAGGACGTGGTGACCGGCTGGTACGGGGAGCGGGTCCACTCGGTCGAGTTGTGCGGCGCGTCCTCGTGGTTGGCGCCGGCGCCGGTACCGAAGTTGGTGCCGCCGTGCGCCATGTAGAGGTTGACCGAGCCGCCGGCCGCCAGGATCCGGCGCAGGGTGTCGGCGGCGTCCGCGGCGTCCCGGGTGTGGTGCGGCTTGTCCCAGTGGTCGAACCAGCCGTTCCAGTACTCCATGCAGAACGGCGGGTCCTGCGGCCGGTGCCGGCGCAGCAGCTCGAAGCCCGCCTCCGGGTCGGAGCCGAAGTTGACGGTGGCCAGGACCCCGGGCAGCGTCCCGGCCGCGAGCATGTGGTCCGTCGGACCGTCCGAGGTGAACAGCGGGACGGTGACGCCCCGGCGCAGCAGCCCGTCGGCGAGGTGGCGCAGGTAGGCACGGTCGCTGCCGAAGGAGCCGTACTCGTTCTCCACCTGGACCAGCAGCACGTTGCCGCCCCGGTCCACCTGACGGTCCACGAGGTCGGGCAGCAGCACGTCGAGGAAGGCGTCGACGGCGGCCAGGTACTGCGGGTCGGAGGTCCGCGCCCGGCGGCCCACGCGCGCGGTGAGCCAGGCCGGCAGGCCGCCGTTGTCCCACTCGGCGCAGATGTACGGGCCGGGGCGGACGATCGCCCACAGGCCCTGGCGGGCCGCCTCGTCCAGGAACGCGGGCAGTTCGGCCAACCGCTCGAACCGGCCCTCGGCGGGTTCGTGCAGGTTCCACGGCACGTACGTCTCGACGGTGTTCAGGCCCATCGCGCGCAGTGCGGCCAGCCGTTGGGGCCACTGCTCGGGCCGGGTACGGAAGTAGTGCACGGCCCCGGAGAGGATCCGAAGCGGCTGCCCGTCCAGTGCGAAGCCGGTGGAGTCAGAGGTGAGCATGCCTCCAGCCTGCGGGAACGCCCCCGGTGGAGCCATGGACAAAGCCCGGCGGCGTGTTGGATTGTTCGTCCGGTGGGCAGGGTGACGGGGTACGCCCGGCCCGCGGACGAGTGGGGAGCAGATGGAGCGCTGGTGGCAGTACCTCACCCCCGGCCCGGCCCAGCTGCGGACCGGGTTGGCCTGTCTGGGGGTCGGGATGCAGCGCGGACGCCTGCCGACCGTGGGGCCCCGGACACTGGACCACTGGGTGGCCGTGGTGGTCACCGGCGGCCGCGGCTGGTTCGAGGAGCCGGACGGCACCCGTCGGCCGGTGACCGGTCCCGCGGTGCTGTGGCTGCGGCCCGGTGTCCCGCACCACTACGCGCCCGACGAGCGCGGCTGGGCCGAGTCCTTCGTCGACTTCGCCGGCCCCGCCACCGCGGCCTACGCCGAGCTGGGCCTGCTGCCGGAGGCCACCGTGGTGCCGCTGACCAGTGCGGAGCCCGCGCAGCGGGTGGTGGCGCGGATCGCCGGGGCCTGCCGCCGGGGTGGTCCGCTGACCGGGGCGGACGCGGCGGCGGGCGTGCACGAGCTGCTGGTGGAACTGCGCCGGCACCGGGCCGACCTGGACCCGGAGGGCGCCCCGGTGCTGGAGGTGCTGCGGCGGGACGCCTTCCTGCCGCTGTCGGTGGCGGAGCACGCCCGCCGGGCCGGCATGTCGGTGGCGGAGCTGCGCCGGGCGGTGCGCTCGGTGGGGGCGGTCGGGCCCAAGGAGTTCCTGCTGGCGGTGCGGCTGAACGAGGCCAAGGAGCTGCTGGCGGCGAGCGAGCTGCCGGTCGCCGCGGTGGCCCGGCGGGTGGGGTACGCGGACCCGGCGTACTTCACCCGGATCTTCACCCGGCGGGTCGGGGTGGCACCGTCGGTGTTCCGGGCCCAGCAGTACCGCGGCGACGGCCGGCTGCGCACGGTGCGGGCGGAGGATCTGGCGGCCGAGCTGACCGGGCTGTACGGCCCGGAGAGGGGCCGGGCGGAGGCGGGTCTGGCCACCGGGTAACCTCGATGACCGTGGACCCCAAGACTCGTATGCGGATCGTGACCGGCGCCCTGGTGCTGCTGCTGGTCGTCGTGGTGGTCAGTTCGCTCGTGCGGAGCTGAGCCGGGACCGACCCGGGAAACGACGACGGCGCGGGGGCCACCGGGTGGTGGCCCCCGCGCCGTCGCGGCGGGGTCGGACGGGTCAGAGCGCGCCGACCACGTAGTCGATGCAGGCGGTGAGCGCCTGGACGTCCGCCGGGTCGACGGCCGGGAACATCGCGATCCGCAGCTGGTTGCGGCCGAGCTTGCGGTACGGCTCGGTGTCGACGATGCCGTTGGCCCGCAGGGCCTTGGCGATCGCGGCGGCGTCGATCGACTCGTCGAAGTCGATCGTGCCGACCACCTGCGAGCGCTCCTCGGGCTTGGCCACGAAGGGCTGCGCGAAGGAGGCCTTCTCGGCCCAGGTGTAGAGGATGGAGGAGGACTCCGCGGTGCGGGCCACCGCCCAGTCCAGGCCGCCGTTGCCGTTCAGCCACTCCAGCTGGTCGGCCAGCAGGAACAGCGTCGAGATCGCCGGGGTGTTGTACGTCTGGTCCTTCGAGGAGTTGTCGATCGCGGTCGGCAGGTCGAAGAACGGCGGGATGTACCGGCCGGAGGCGGCGATCTCGGCGGCGCGCTCCAGAGCGGCCGGGGAGAAGGTCGCCAGCCACAGGCCGCCCTCGGAGGCGAAGGACTTCTGCGGCGCGAAGTAGTAGACGTCGGTCTCGGTGATGTCGACCGGGAGGCCGCCGGCGCCGGAGGTGGCGTCGACCAGGACGAGGGAGCCCTCGTCGCCGCCGGCCGGGCGGCGGATCGGCATCGCCACACCGGTCGAGGTCTCGTTGTGGGTGAGCGCGTAGACGTCCACCCCGGCCTCGGCGACCGGCAGCGGGTGGGTGCCCGGCTCGGACTTGATCACCGAGGGGTCGCCCAGCCAGGGCGCCGCCTTGACCGAGGACGCGAACTTGGAGGAGAACTCGCCGAAGTTGAGGTGCTGGGACTTCTCGCGGACGAGGCCGAAGGCCGCGATGTCCCAGAACGCGGTGGAGCCGCCGTTGCCCAGTACCACCTGGTAGCCCTCGGGAAGCGAGAACAGGTCGGCGACGCCCTCACGGACGCGCTTGACCACGTTCTTGACCGGGGCCTGCCGGTGGGAGGTGCCCAGCAGCGAGGTGCCGGTGGCCGCGAGGGCGCTCAGCGCCTCGGGACGCACCTTGGAGGGGCCACAGCCGAAACGGCCGTCGGCGGGCTTGATGTCAGCGGGGATCTGGATCTGAGCCACAGGCGCAGCCTACTGCCCCGGCCTGTGCGCGCGGTACGGAAGTCCGCCCGCTGAGATGCGATTCCCGCTGCTCGGACGGGTCCGGAACGCGGTTCCGGACCCGCCCGAAAGGGTGATGCCTGGTCAGCGCGTGAGCGCGTCCCAGCCCTCGACGTCCTGCGGGCTGCGCGAGGCGGGGCCGATGTAGCGGGCGGCCGGGCGGACCAGCCGGCCGGTGCGCTTCTGCTCCAGGATGTGGGCGGACCAGCCGGCCGTCCGGGCGCAGGTGAACATCGAGGTGAACATGTGGGCCGGGACCTCGGCGAAGTCCAGCATGATCGCGGCCCAGAACTCCACGTTGGTGGCGAGCACGCGGTCGGGACGGCGGTTGTGCAGCTCCTCCAGCGCGGCCTTCTCCAGCGCCTCGGCGATCTCGAAGCGCGGGGCGCCGAGCTCCTTGGCGGTGCGGCGCAGCACGCGGGCGCGCGGGTCCTCGGCGCGGTAGACGCGGTGGCCGAAGCCCATCAGGCGCTCGCCCTTGTCGAGGGCCTTCTTCACGTACCCGACGGCGTCGCCGGTGCGCTCGATCTCCTCGATCATGCCGAGCACGCGGGACGGGGCGCCGCCGTGCAGCGGGCCGGACATCGCGCCGACCGCGCCGGAGAGCGCGGCCGCCACGTCGGCGCCGGTGGAGGCGATGACGCGGGCGGTGAAGGTGGAGGCGTTCATGCCGTGCTCGGCGGCCGAGGTCCAGTAGGCGTCGACGGCCTTGACGTGCTTCGGGTCGGGCTCGCCCCGCCAGCGGATCATGAACCGCTCGACGATGGTCTCGGCCTTGTCGATCTCGCTCTGCGGGACCATCGGCCGGCCCTGGCCGCGGGCGGACTGGGCCACGTAGGACAGCGCCATCACGGCGGCCCGGGCGAGGTCGTCGCGGGCCTGCTCGGCGGAGATGTCGAGCAGCGGCTTGAGACCCCAGACCGGGGCGAGCATCGCGAGGGCGGACTGCACGTCGACCCGGATGTCACCGGAGTGGACCGGGATCGGGAACGGCTCGGCGGCGGGCAGACCGGGGGCGAACTTCCCGTCGACCAGCAGACCCCAGACGTGGCCGAAGGAGACGTGACCCACGAGGTCTTCGATGTCCACACCGCGGTAGCGCAGGGCGCCGCCTTCACGGTCTGGCTCGGCGATCTCGCTCTCGAAGGCGACTACCCCTTCGAGCCCGGGTACGAAATCGGACATCAGACGGCTCCTTCAGTGATCCGATACGGCGCGTCGCGATGGTGGTGCGGCGCGTCGGTGACCGATGGTGGTTGGCACTCGGTGTCAGACTCTCAGGCACCCAGTGCATTGCGCCATACACCACCACGGTGATGTTTCCCCCATGGGCCACTCCGGCCCCGGGCCGCGTGTCCGGCATCGTTGGCGGACGTTCCGGGAAAATCCGGATGTCTCCGGACAAGTCTCCCGCGCGGAGGGCGGTGGAGCGGTGGCGAGACACCTTATCTCCCACCCGGGTTTGCACGGACGTAGCGGTGCCCGACGCTTGTCGTACGGGATGATGTTGGCGTGCCTACCGCGGAACGCCACCCGACAGCCCTGACCACGCGCACCGAGGGCCGGCCCGGACCGGACCTGGCTGCGATGCGCAAGCAGTACCAGCACGACGGCCTGGCCGAGGCCAAGATCGCCGCCGACCCGGTGGCCCAGTTCACCGACTGGTTCCACGAGGCGGTGGCGGCCGGCGTGGAGGAGCCCAACGCCATGGTGCTCTCCACCGCCGACGCGGCCGGACGACCCGGCTCCCGTACCGTGCTGCTCAAGGGCTTCGACCGCCGCGGCTTCGTTTTCTACACCAACTACGGGTCCCGCAAGGGCGCCGACCTGGCCGCCAACCCGCAGGCCTCGCTGCTCTTCCCGTGGATCTCGCTGGCCCGCCAGGTGATCGTGGGCGGCCGGGTGGAGAAGGTCGGCCGGGACGAGACCGCCGCCTACTTCCGCACCCGCCCGCACGGCTCCCAGCTCGGCGCCTGGGCCAGCGAGCAGTCCAGCCCGGTGGCCGGCCGCGAGGTGCTGGAGCGGCGCTACGCCGACCTGGAGGCCCGCTACCCGGAGGGCGAAGGCGTGCCGGTCCCGCCGTTCTGGGGCGGCTACCGGGTGATCCCGGACACCGTCGAGTTCTGGCAGGGACGCGAGAACCGGCTGCACGACCGGCTCCGCTACCTCGTCGAGGGCGAGGGCTGGCGGGTGGAGCGGCTCTGCCCCTGAGCCCTCCGGCGAGGTGCCCGGCCGGCCCCGGCGCGATGGCCGAAACCCGCTGCAGGCAAAGCCCGTTGGGGTAGGTCCCGTGGGTCCCGCGGTGCGAGAGTGTCCGGCATGACGGGATTCACCGAAGTGACGCTCGGCGACGGCACGTCGGTCCTGCTGCAGGTCTTCGACCTGGCGGCGCCCGGGCCGGCGGCGGGCGCCGCCGACCTCCCCGACCTGCCGGGCGACTCCGGCCCGACGGTGGCCGTGGGCCGGGCCCGGGACGCCGCGCACACCACCGCCCAGGCCCTGCGGGAGGCCCTGCGCCCGCTCGGCGGAGTGCTCGACCTGGTGCACGGCGCGGTGCTCTCCGCCGCCCGGCCGCCCGAGCAGGTCGAGGTGGAGTTCGGCGTCAAGCTGTCGAAGGACCTGCGGCTGGGCATCGTGTCGGCCGGGGCGGAGGCCGCGCTCGTCGTCCGCGCGAGCTGGCGGACCGGCCGCCCCGCCGCGGCCGTTCCGGCACCCTCCCCCGCCGAGCGGGCCGCGCCCTGACAGGGCCGAGAGGGGCGGTTTTGCGTCAATCGACGACGGACGGCGATCCGGACGCACCGGTCAAGGCCGCGCACGCCGCCCTCTACCGGGCCGGCGAGGCGCGCGCCTACGGCGGCGGCCTGCTGCTCGCCGGTGGCCGGGTGCTGACCTGCGCGCACGTGGTCAACCAGGCCCTCGGCCGGCCCCCGTTCGCCCAGCCGCCGCCCGTCGAGCGGGACGGCGCGGTCGACGGGCTGCTGGTGGCGCTGCCCGGCCTGGCGCCCGACGGACGCTACCGGGTCGCGGTCGAGCGGTGGCTCCCGGGGCGCGGCGGTGCGGGGGAGGAGGACGTCCGGGAAGGCGACCCGGAGTGGTCGGCCGACCTCGCGCTGCTCAGGCTCGTGGACCGGCCCGCGCACCCCGTACCCGGCGCGCCGCTCGGCCGGCACCGCACCGGCCCCTCCGCCTTCGCCTGGTACGGCAGCGGCAACCCGAGCACCGTGGCCGCCGTGGTGGTGCAGGGGGTCACCGACCGCTGGCTCGTCCTGGACACCCCGGACTCCGCCCAGGGCCTGGTCGAGGGGTACAGCGGCTCGCCGCTGTGGGACCGCGGCCGGCAGCGGGTGGTCGGACTGGTGGTCAGCCGCCGGGGCAGGCGGGCCTTCGCCATCCCGACCGGCGTGATCGCCGAACACCTCCCGGGGCTGCTGCCGGCCGGCCGGCCGGGCCACGCGGAGGACGAGCCCCGGCCGTACCCGGCCGGCGACGCCCCGCTGTGGCGCCGGCTCGTCGAACCGGTCCACCGCTACCTGCCCGACGCCCCCGAGCGCGCGGACGCCGCGCTGGACCTGGCCACCCGGCTGGGCACCCCGCCCCCGGCCGACGGCGAGCTGGCGGCGCCGGAGTGGTTCGCGCTGACCGCGCTCTCCGCCCCGCACGGAGTCGCCACCCTCGTCGCGGTGCTGGCCGACCGCGCGCCCACCCGGGAGGAGCGGACCGCCCTGCAGGTGCAGGCGGTCTTCCTGGCGCCCGACGAACTGCTGACCGCCCCCGAGCACCGCGAGCTGCTCGCTCTGCTCGCCGGCCACCCGGCGGCTCCCCACCGGGTCGCCGCCCGCGCGCTGCCGCTGGGGCCCACCCCGGCCCAGGCCGACTGGCCCGAGCTGGTCCGGGTCCTGGAGGGCTACCGGCCGCGCTTCGGCCAGGTCCCGTACCTGCTCCAGGTGATCGAGTTCGCGGCCCGGGAGGCCGCCGACGAGGGGGCCCGCACCGCCCTGCAGAACTGGAACGACGCGGTGGCCGACCGCCTGGACCTGGTGGCCGCGCTGGCCGGGCACCGGACCCGGGCAGCCGAGGCCGAGCGGATCCGCCGGGCCCGCGAGGAGGCCGAGGCGCCGCTGGTCCAGGTGCAGCTGTGGCGCTCCGGCGGCGCCGACCTGTTCGGCTGCACCCTGCGGGTGCACGGCGCGGACGGCTCCGTGCTGCACCGCGGCTTCCACGACACCCCGCTCAGCCGGTCGGCGCTGCTGGAGGTGCTCGCCGAGGTGCTCGCCCACGCCACCCGGGAGAGCGAGCCGGGCACGGTGCCGAAGGTGGAGTTCTTCGTCCGCAAGGACGACCTCGACCTCGACGTCGACCGGTGGGTCTACCGTCCCGACGACCTGTTCCCCAGCGTGCTCGGCCAGGACTTCCTGGTGGTGCTGCGCTGCCCCGAACTGCGCCGGCCGGAGTACCGGCCCGAGCTCCGCTACCGCTGGCAGGCCCGGCACACCGGGCGCGTACTGCCCCAGGAGGAGCGTGATCCGGCCGTCCAGGAGCGCGGCCGGCCGGCGCCGGTCAGCGGGGTCGCCCTGTGCTGCCCGCCCGCCGGGACGGGCGTCCTGCGCGCCATCGCGCTGGCCGTCGGCGTCCCCGGCGTGGTGTGGCCGAGGCCGACGGCCGACCGGCGGGCCGGCGCGCTGCTGCGCGAGCTGACCGCCGGGCTGACGGTCGCCCAGCTGCCGCGGGCGGTCTACGAGGCCCGGATCAGGGCCGGGGAGGGCGGCGTCGGGCAGCACCTCGCGCTGGTCTACGACGGCCCGGACGGCATACCGGCCGCGCTGCCGCTCAGCGACCCCCAGTGAGCCGTCCGGCGAACCACGCGGCGAACCGCCCGGTGACGGCCGATCAGAGAGAGGGACACGCACCATGACTGCCGATCCGAACGGCTGGCGGCTGTACCGCGGGGACCGGGTCCCCCGCCCGCGCGAGCTGCCGCCGCCCCCGCCCTGGCGGCGGTTCCCGGCCGACGGCGCCGAACGGCACGCGAGCAGGTACCACATCACCGAGGCCGAGGCGGACGTCGTCAACGCCGCACTCCACCTGCGCCGCCCGCTGCTCGTCACCGGCCCGCCCGGCACCGGCAAGTCGTCCCTCGCCCACGCGATCGCCCACGAGCTGGGGCTCGGGGCCCCGCTGCGCTGGGACGTCAACAGCCGGACCCAGCTGACCGACGGCCTGTACCGCTACGACGCGGTCGGCCGGCTGCGCGACGCCGGGCGCGCCGGCGAGGACAGCCAGGACCTCGGCAGCTACCTGCGGCTCGGCCCGCTCGGCACGGCCCTGGCCACCGGCGCGCCGGGCCGCCCGCGGGTGCTGCTGGTGGACGAGCTGGACAAGGGCGACGTCGACCTGCCCAACGACCTGCTGGTGGTCTTCGAGGAAGGCGAGTTCGTGATCCCCGAACTGGCCCGGCTCGGCACCGGCCAGGCCGAGGTGCCGGTCATGGTCGAGGGCGGCCGGGAACGGCACACCGTGCGGCACGGCCGGGTCGCCTGCCGCGAGTTCCCGGTCGTGGTGCTCACCAGCAACGGCGAGCGCGACTTCCCGCCGGCGTTCCTGCGCCGGTGCGTCCGGCTGGACCTCCGACCGCCGACCGGGCCGCAGCTGCGGGAGATCGTCGCCGCCCACCTGGGCGCCGAAGGCCTGGCGGCCGCCGAGGACCTGATCGCCGCGTTCCTGGAACGACGGGACACCGGCCAGGCGGTCCTGGCCACCGACCAGCTGCTGAACGCCGTGCACCTGCGGATCAACGGGGTCGACCTGGAACGCGACCACCTGGTGGCCGCGGTGCTGCGCTCGCTGGACGACGCCGGGCCCGCGCAGTGACCGAACCGTCCCCGGTCGAGCGCCTGTACGCGGTGCTGGCGGCGGCCGGGATCACCCTCACCGCCGCCGAGCTCGCCGAAGTGCTGTGGCTGGCCGCCCGGGTGGCCCCGGCCGCGGTCGCCCCCGGGCCGGCGGCGGCCGCGCCGCCCGCTCGGCCCGGACCGCCCGCTCCGCCCGGTCCGGACGGCGCCGTCCACGGCGACATCCTGCCGCCGCCCCCTGGCGCCGACGTGTACGCGGCGGCGGGCCCGGCCGTGGACGGCGCCGCCGCGCTGCCCGTCCTGCTGCGGGCCGACCGGGCGCTGCCGGCGCAGCGCCGGCTCACCCGCGCCCTGCGACCGCTGCGGCGCCCGGTGCCCTCGTCCCGCGAGCGGGAACTCGACGAGAACGCGACCGCCGACCTGGTGGCCGACACCGGCGTGCTCGACCTCGCGCTGCGCCCACGCCGCGAACGCTGGCTGGACGTCGCCCTGGTGGTCGACGACGGCCTGTCCATGCAGGTCTGGCGCGAACTCTCCCGGGAGCTGGGCGCGTTGCTGCAGAGCGCCGGGATCTTCCGCCGGGTCAGGAGCTACGGTCTGGACACCCGGCACCCGGACGGCCCGTACCTGTCCCACCGCCCGTTCGCGGCCCCGGGGACGCCGCTGCCGCCCCGCGCGGTGTGCCCCGCCGACGGCCGCGGTGTGGTCCTGGTGCTCTCGGACGCGGTGGGCGCCGGCTGGCGGGAAGGCCGGATCGAACCGCTGCTGGCGGCCTGGGCCCGTACCTGCCCCACCGCCGTCCTGCAGCCACTGCCCCCGCGGCTGTGGCCCGGCACCGGCCTGCGGACCGAGACCAAGCTGCTGACCGGCGCCCGGGCCGGCTGCCCCAACACCGGCTGGCGGGTCGCCGACCCGGTGCTGCCGCCGGACCTCGCGCCGTTCGGCGGCCTGCCGGTGCCGGTCCTGGAGTTCGGCCCGGCGGCCGTGGCGTCCTGGGCCGCCCTGGTCGCCGGCACAGGCGCGATCACCGTCCAGGTCGCCGAGGTCGACGGCGCCGGCCGGCCGGCCGCCGACGTACCCCGGCCCGCCCCGGGGGCGGAGCAGGCACCGGACATGCGGTCCAGGCTCGCGCTGTTCCACGCCGCCGCCTCGCCCGAGGCCTTCCGGCTGGCCGGTCACCTGGCCGCCGTCCGCCCGCTGACGCTGCCGGTGATGCGCCTGGTGCAGCGGGCGGTCCTGGGCGGGCGGAGCAGCCCGGCCCACCTCGCCGAAGTACTGCTCGGCGGCCTGCTGCGCCGCACACCCGCGGACGGCGCGCCCGCCGATGCGACGTTTACCGGCGGCGCGCCCGCCGACCGGCCGGCCGGTGACGCCGCAGGCCGGCCGGTCCGCTACGACTTCCGCCCGGGGCTGCGAGAGCTGCTGCTGGAGTCGCTGCCCAGCCGGGAGGTGCTGGGCACCGCCGCACTCGTCACGGACCTGCTGCGGCGCGGGACGGCCGGCGGCCGGTACCTGCCGGCCCTGCAGGCCGGCACCGGGGGCAGCGCCGCGCTGCCCCCGGGTGCCCGGGCCTTCGCGGGCACGGACACCGCGCTGCTCGGCCACTTCGCGCCCGGCCGGGCGGCCACCGACGGCGGGCCGGTCACGGACGTGCCGTTCGGGGCCCTGGCGGAGCGGGACGGGGCGCTCGCCGCCCTGGTCCGCGAACAGCGCTGGCCCGAGGCCGTCGAGCTCGGCGAGCAGGTCCTGGAACGGGTGCTGGCCGAGTCCGGCCCGGACCACCCGGCGGTGCTGGGCGGGCGGTTCGACCTGGCGGAGTGGATCGGGGCCGCGGGTGCCCCGCAGACCGCGCTGCGCCTGTGCCGCGACCTGCTCGCGGACCTGCTCGCCCGGCTGGGGCCCGACCACGGCCGGGTGGACGCGCTGCGCGCCCGGATCGGGCACTGGAGCGGCTGGTCGGGCGACTGGGCCGCGGCCGTGGCCGCCTACCGTGACCTGCTGCCCGAGCAGGAGCGGCGGCTCGGCACCGACCACCCCGACGCACTCTTCAGCCGGCACCAGACGGCCTTCTGGACGGCCTTCGGCGGCGACACGGCCGCGGCCCTCCCGCTCTACCGCGACCTGCTGCCCCGGCAGATCCGGGTCCTGGGCCCGGAGGACCGCGAAACGCTGCGCACCCGGGCCAACATCGCGTCCATGACCGGACTGAGCGGACGGTCGGCCGAGGCACTGGACCTGTGGCGGGCACTGCTGCCGGACCTCCGGCGCACACTCGGCCCGGGTGACCAGCTCACCCTGGTCGCCGAGGCCGAGATCGGTCACTGGACCGGGGTGAACGGCGACCCGGCCGCCGCGCTGCGCATGATCACACCGCTGCTGCCGCGGCTGGCCGAAGCGCTCGGCCCGCACCACCCGACGCCGTACGGCTTCCGGCGCCGGGCGGCCCAGTGGACGGGCGAGACGGGGGACGCGGCGGGCGCGGCGGCGCTGCTGCGCGACCTGCTCGCCGACGCCGGCCGCTGGCTGACCCCGGAGCACCCGGAGATCCTGGTCGGCCGCGCCGCCCACGCCTACTGGACGGCGTGCGCGGGCGGGGCGGCCGAGGGCCTGCGCAGGCTGCGCGACCTGCTCCCGGAGCTGGACGGGATCCTCGGTCCGGACCACCCGGACACCCGCTGGGCCCGGGAGGCCGTCAGCCGGTTGGCGCAGGAGGAGCACGAGCGGGCCGGCGGCGCGCACGCTTCGCCGAACGAGTGAATCCCCCCGACCGCGCCGCCGAGCACAAGTGCACTTGGGACGACCAGACGACTTCCGGCGGCCGCCCGCGCCCCGCTCCCGCCGTAGGTGATGCGGGCACTTCGTGCCGCTTCGGGGCATAACATTTGGCCAGGCGTCGTACCACAGTGGCAGTCGCGACAGGCGGCCCTCACCACCGCGGCGATCCGATGCCTGAAGAACAGCCCGAGATCTGAAGAACAGTCAGACAACGGCCCATGTATCGCCCATGTCCACGGAAGAAGGGCAGCACTGCCATGACTACTGCACTTGCCAACGAGCCCGTAGAGTATTTGACTGACGGTCAGATCGGTGAAGGAAGAGTGTCGCTCGCCGAACTCGCCGCACTGGGAGCCGACGAGCTCGTCGCGCAGCTTCGGCGCGCACTGCCGGGCGCCGTGACCAACCACGTGTCGGTCGCGGCTTTCCAGTCGTCCATCTGAGGTTGCGCTGAATCGGTTCCCCGCGTTGCCACACACCCTTTGACGGCGGTTCACCTTCATGACGCACCATCCGGTCCCCTTCAGGCAGTTCGTGCTGAAGGTGCACAGTCGCTGTGACCTGGCCTGTGACCACTGCTATGTCTACGAACACGCAGACACCAGCTGGCGCGGGCGTCCGCGGGCCGCGAGCGACGAGGTGCTGGCCGGGACTGCGGAGCGGATCGCGGAACACGTGGCCGCTCACCGGCTGAGAGCGGTCCATGTGGTGCTGCACGGCGGGGAACCGCTGCTCGCCGGTCCGGTGCGGCTGCGTCGGGCCGCCGAGCTGCTGCGCGCGGCCCTGCCCGAGGACTGCGCACTGGATCTGCGGATCCACACCAACGGCGTACTGCTCAGCCGGGAGTTCTGCGAGCTCTTCGACGAGCTGGACGTCAAGGTCGGCATCTCGCTCGACGGCGACAGGGTCGCCAACGACCGGCACCGGCGCTTCGCCGACGGCCGCAGCAGCCACGCCAAGGTGCTCGCCGCAGTGGAGCTGCTGCGCCTGCCGGAGTTCCGCCACCTGTACGCCGGACTGCTGTGCACGATCGACGTCGAGAACGACCCCCTGGCGGTGTACGAGGCGCTGGTGGCCCTCGACCCGCCGCGGATCGACTTCCTCCTGCCCCACGCCACCTGGGACGTCCCGCCGAAGCGCCCGGACGGCGCCGGGCCGACGCCCTACGCCGACTGGCTGCTGGCCGTCCACGACCGCTGGACCGAGCAGGGCCGCCCGGTGCCGGTCCGCGGCTTCGAGTCGATCCACCGCACCCTGCGCGGCCGCTCCAGCCTCACCGAGTCCCTCGGCCTCGATCCGGCGGACCTCGTGGTGATCGAGACGGACGGCAGCCTCGAACAGGCCGACAGCCTCAAGACGGCCTACGACGGCGCACCCGCGACCGGGTTCGACGTCTTCGCGCACACCCTGGACGAAGTCGCCCTGCACCCGGGCATGATGGAGCGCCAGTCGGGCCTGGCCGGGCTCAGCGCCCAGTGCCGCGCCTGCCCGGTGGTGCGCTCCTGCGGTGGCGGCCTCTACGCGCACCGCTACCGCAGCGGTGGCGGCTTCGACAATCCGTCGGTCTTCTGCGGAGATCTGATGAAACTGATCACCACCGTCCGGGACAGCGCCGCGACGCCCGCCCGGGAGGCCGCTCCCCCCGCGGTGCTGACCGAGGAGCAACTGCTCGAACTGGCCTCCGGCCACGGCGGCGGGCAGACCGTCCGAACCCTCGCCGCCGCGCAGCTGGGCCTGACCAGACGGCTGCTGGCCGCCGTCGCCGCCGGCCCCTCGCAGGCCTGGGGCGTCCTCGCCGAGCTGGACGGCCGTGCGCCCGGCGCACTCGACGCGGTGCTCACGCATCCGTACGCCCGCTCCTGGGCCGTGCGCTGCCTGCAGGGTGAGCCCGGCGCCGACCTCGGCGGCCTCGCCGAGCTGGCCGCGGCCGCCGCGGTACGGGCCGGCCTGCCGGTGGAGCTCGTCCTGCCGGTCCGCGGCGGCGCCGTCCACCTGCCCACTCTCGGACGGGTGCTGACCGGCGGCAGCGGCGAGGCCCGGCTGACCGTCACCGCCGACGGGTTCACCGTCGCGGGCGTCCGCGTCCGCGGGGACGCCCCGGCCGACGGACGCTGGCAGCCGGTCCGCCGGATCGGCCTGCCGGGCTGGACGGTCACCCTGGAGGACACCGACCCGCAGCGCGACAGCCACCAGTGGCCGGCCGCCGACCGGCTGACCGACCCGGAGCTGACCGCCTGGACGGCGGACCTGCGGGCCGCCTGGGCCCTGCTCGGCCGGGAGCTGCCCGGCCACGTCCCCGGGATCACCGCGGGCCTGTCCACCGTCACCCCGCTGCGCCCCGGCCCGGCCGGCCGGGACATCAGCGCGGCCGCGCGGCAGGCCTTCGGCGCCGTCGGCATCGCCCGCCCGGCCGACCCGGCGATCCTCGCGCTGCTGATCGCGCACGAGTTCCAGCACGTCAAGCTGGGTGCGGTCCTGGACTTCCACGACCTGTACGACCCGGCCGACGACCGGCTCTACTACGCGCCCTGGCGGCCCGACCCGCGCCCGCTGGAGGGGCTGCTGCAGGGCACGTACGCGCACCTGGCGGTGACCGAGTTCTGGGGCGCCCGGGCCCGGACGTACGACGGGGCGGGCGGTGCGGCGGGCACCCGGGCGCGGCTGCAGCTGGCGACCTGGCGCGCGCACACCGCCGAGGCCGTGCGGACGCTGATCGGCTCCGGCTCGCTCACCGACGGCGGCCTGCGGTTCGCCCTCGGCATGCGGGCGGCCCTCACGCCGTGGCTGGACGTCCCGGTGGGCGCCGACGCCGAGGCGGGGGCCCGGCACGCGGCGGCGGAGAACCTGGCGCGGTGGCGGGCGCGCAGCCCGGAGGCAGTGGTGGCCACCGGCCACTGAGCGGTGGATGTCCCGAGTCCGGCCGCGGCGCCGGGCGGCTACTGGAGGCCGTGGTGTACTCCCAAGCGGAGCTGACCGCCCATGTGCGCGACCTGGGCGTCAGGGAGGGCGAGACCCTGCTCGTGCAGTCCTCCGTGAAAGCGATCGGTCCGGTCGACGGCGGGTCGGCGGCGATCGTCGCCGCCCTGCGGGCCGCCCTCGGCCCGGCCGGCACCCTGGTGGCGTACACGGCGACCCCGGAGAACTCCGACACCTCCCCGCTGGACCGGGCGGCGACCGCCGGGCTGCCGCCCGCCGAGCTGCGCGGCTACCGGGCGACGATGCCGGCGTTCGACCGGGCGAGCACGCCGGCCTCGCGCACCATGGGCCGGCTCGCGGAGGAGATCCGCACCACCGAGCACGCGGTGCGCAGCGACCACCCGCAGACCTCGTTCGCGGCGGTCGGCCCGGCGGCCGGGCGCCTGATGGCCGGCCACGACCTGCGCAGCCACCTCGGCGAGCGCTCGCCGACCCACCGGCTCTACCAGGAGGGGGCCCGGGTCCTGCTGGTCAGCGTGCCGTGGGTGTGCTGCACGGTCTTCCACCTCGCCGAGTACTGGCAGCCGGAGCAGGCCCAGCAGCACTACGGCTGTGTGATCCGGGACGGGCGCGGGGTGCGGCAGTGGGTGCACTTCGACGCGCTCCGGCTGGAGGTCAGGCACTTCGAGGAGATGGCGCAGGCGGTCGTCCGGGAGTGCGCGGGCCTGGTCAGGGGCAGGCTGGGGGACGCCGAGTGCTTTCTGCTGCCGATCGCCGAGACCGTGGATCTTGCGACGAAGTGGCTTCTCAACAGGAAAAGTTGACTCCTGCTCAGCGCTCCGTGATTACGGTGGGGTGTACGGCCCTATTCCATCGGGAACTAGCCGTTCCTAGACTGAGGAGCTTCTGTGGGTATCAGCTGTCTCGGGGGAGGCGCGGCTTGAACGGCCAGGGGGACAGTGGCAGGGACCAGCGTCCGTATTTCTTCCTCAGTTATGCGCATATTCCGCGGGCGGGGAACCGGGGTTCGGGCGATCCCAACATCTGGGTCGCACAGTTGTACAACGACCTCTGCGAGGCCATCTTCCAGCTCACCGACGCGCCGTCCGGCCACCCGGTGGGTTTCATGGACCGCTCCATGCACCAGGGGCAGAAGTGGGCCGAGCGGCTCTCCGCCGAGCTCGCCAACTGCCGGGTGTTCGTGCCGCTCTACTCGCCGCGCTACTTCGCCAGCCAGGCCTGCGGCAAGGAGTGGCACCTGTTCAGCCAGCGGCCGGTGTACCAGCGGCGGCCCGGCGGCGAGCGGCACACCGGGATCGTCCCGGTGCTGTGGGTGGCGATGAACCACTACCCGCTGCCCCGGGTGGCCAGTGAACTCCAGTTCAGCCACGACAGTTTCGGCGGCGACTACGCGGCCGAGGGGCTGTACGCGCTGATGAAGATCGCCTCGTACCGGGGCCAGTACGAGAACGCCGTGTACCGGCTCGCCGAGCGGATCGTCCACGTCGCCAAGCAGACCGTCATACCCCTCGGCCAGCAGGCGGACTTCGAGTCCCAGCCGAGCGCCTTCGAGCCGCCGCCGCCCACCGACCGGGTGCGGATCTCGGTGTACTCGCTGCGCCGCCGGGAGCTGCCGGCCGGGCGCGGCCCGGACTGCTACGGGGCGCGCCGGCTCGACTGGCAGCCCTACCAGCCGCAATCGGCACGGCCGTTGGCCGAGGACGCGGCCGAGGTGGCCCGGCGGATGGGCTTCGTGCCGACCGTCGGCGAGTTCGAGGACGAGGCGGACGTGCTGCTGGCCGAGGAACCGGCCGGCCCGAGCGTGCTGCTGGTCGACCGCTGGGCCCTGACCGATCGTCAACGAAGCGGTAAGATCAGGCAGTTGGACCGGAGGAACCTGCCCTGGGTGAGCGTCCTGGAGCCGTGGAACCCGGAGGACCCGGAGTGCCGAAGAGACGAGGAGATGCTCAACGGTCTGAGCGAGGAAGTCCTGCGGCTCAGCCGCGGTGCCCACCGGCCCAGCCTGCGCAGCCCGGTCGGCGGCACCCCCGGCAGCCTGGAGGAGTTCCGCGGCGAACTCGAACGGGCCGTGATGCAGGCGACCAACGCCTTCGACCAGCGGAGCGAGACAAGGCCGGGCCCGGCAGGCCCGGCCGGCGCGACGGGACCGCGCAGGCCCAGCCTGCGACAGGGCCTGCGTGGTGCGGAGCCGACGACCGACGGGTACGGCAGGGATGACGACGGCGGCCTCGGACGGGTTGCCCGTGGGGGAGGAGAGCCATGACCGACACACCGACCTGGGCGCACCGGCCGGCCGAGCGGCCGGGGGACAAGCTCCGGGCCACCGGCCACCGCACCGAGCGGGACTACGGCGCCAGAACGGAGGACGACCGCCAGGGCCGGATCATCACCTTCTACTCGTACAAGGGCGGCACGGGGCGCACCATGGCGCTGGCCAACACCGCCTGGATCCTGGCCTCCAACGGGCACCGGGTGCTCACCGTGGACTGGGACCTGGAGGCCCCCGGCCTCGACCAGTTCTTCCGGCCGTTCCTGGACCCGGACGTGGTCGCCGGGACGACCGGCATCATGGACCTCTTCGCGGACTACCTCGAAGAGGCCCGCCGCCCGCTCAACCGCGACCTCAACTGGCACGAGGACTTCGCCCGGATCCACCCGCACGCCATCTCGCTGGCCTGGCCGCACTTCCCGGGCGAGGGCGGCCTGGACTTCGTCCCGGCCGGGCAGCTCAACCGCGACTACTCGGGCACCGGCAACCGGATCGACTGGGACCTGCTCTACGAGAACCACAACGGCGCCGCCTTCATCGAGGCGCTGCGCCGGGACATGAAGCGCCGCTACGACTACGTGCTGATCGACAGCCGGACGGGGCTCACCGACACCGCCGACATCTGCACCGTGGAGATGCCCGACGACCTGGTGGTCTGCTTCACCCTCAGCGACCAGTCGATCGACGGCGCCTCCCGGGTCGCGCACACCATCGACACCCAGTACGAGTCGCGCGGGATCCGGATCCTGCCGGTGCCGATGCGGATCGACGAGGGCGAGAAGGAGAAGGCCGACGCCGGCCGGGCACTCGCCCGGATCAAGTTCGGCGGCCTGCCCGAGGGTCTGAGCGAGGCCGAACTGCTGCGCTACTGGGCCTCGGTGGAGATCCCGTACCGGCCGTTCTACGCCTACGAGGAGATCCTCGCGCCGTTCGGCGACCTGCCCCAGCAGCCGGCCTCGATCCTGGCCGCCTGCGAGCGGCTGACCTCCGAGCTCACCCACGGCCAGGTCACCGGCCTGCCGCCGATGGACGAGGACCTGCGGCTGCGCAACCTCGCCGCGTTCGTCCGCCGCCGACCGACCGCGCCCGCCGACCTCTACCTCAGCTACGTCCCGCAGGACCGGGCCTGGGCGGACTGGATCTCCGCCGTGCTCGGCCAGGCCGGCTTCCGGGTGGTCTCGATGGACCTCGGCGTGGGGACCAACCCGCGCACCTCCACCGAGCGCGGCATCGACTCGGCCTACCGCACGGTCGCCGTGCTCTCCTCCGCCTACCTCTCCTCGCCGCAGGCCCAGGCGCTGTGGGGCCGGACGGTCAGCGCCGACCCGGCCGGCGCCCGGCGCCAGCTGATCCCGGTCCGGGTCGGCGACATCCGGATCACCGCGCCGTACAACAACCGCAACCCCGTCGACCTGGTCGGCCGGGACGAGGCCGAGGCCGTCCAGGCCCTGCTGCGCGCCCTCGGCCGGGGCGAGGCGGACCTGGGCGAACGCGCCACCGACACCCCGCGCTTCCCGGGCGCCAAGCCCGCGTACTGGTCCGTCCCGCAGCGCAACCACTCCTTCACCGGTCGCACCAAGGTGCTGGACGACCTGCGCGAACAGCTGGTCGGCGGCCCCACCGCGGTGCTGCCCACCCCGCAGACGCTGTACGGGCTCGGCGGCATCGGCAAGACCCAGGTGGCCCTGGAGTACGCCCACCGGTACATGTCGCACTACGACCTGGTCTGGTGGATCAACGCCGAGCAGACCGAGTCGGCCGCCCAGTCCTTCGCGGAGCTCGCGGGCCGGCTCGGCCTGCGCACCAGCGACAGCGTCAACGAGGCGGCCGAGGCCGCCCGCGACGCGCTCCGCCGGGGCTCGCCGACCTCCCGCTGGCTGCTGGTCTTCGACAACGCGGACGAACCCTCCCGGATCCGCCCGTACTTCCCCGACGGCCCGGGCCACATCCTGGTCACCTCCCGCAACCAGGGCTGGTCGGGGCAGGCCGGCGTGCTCGGCGTCGACGTCTTCACCCGGGCCGAGAGCGTGGACCACATCACCCGCCGGGTCCGCGGCCTGACCAGGCAGGAGGCCGACCGGGTGGCCGAGGCGCTCGGCGACCTGCCGCTGGCCGTCGAGGTCGCCGCGGCCTGGCTGGAGACCACCCGTACGCCGGTCGACACCTACGTCGCCCAGCTGCAGGCGGCGGCCACCAAGGTGCTCGCGGCCGGCGAGACCCCGGTCGACTACCCGACCCCGGTCGGTCTGACCTGGAACGTGTCGATCGCCCGGCTGCGCGAGCAGTCCCCGGCCGCCGTCCGGCTGCTGGAGCTGTCCGCGTTCTTCGCCCCCGAGCCGATCTCGCTCAAGCACTTCTTCTACAGCGAGCAGATGCGGCGCGCCCTGGAGCCGTTCGACGCCGAGCTCACCGACAGTTTCATGCTGGGCAAGGTGATCCGCGCGGTCAGCCGGTACGCCCTCGCCAAGACCGACGCCTCCAGCTTCCAGGTGCACCGGCTGGTCCAGGCGGTGGTCCGCAGCGGGATGACCCAGGCCGACCAGAACAGCACCATGCACGAGGTGCACCGGATCCTGGCCAGCGCCCGCCCGCAGCTCGGCGACACCGACAACCCCGAGAACTGGCCCACCCTGGAGAAGATCTGGCCGCACCTCGGCCCCTCCCGGGCCCAGGACTGCGACGAGCGCGAGGTCCGCGAACTGCTCATCGACCGGGTCCGCTACCTGTGGAAGACCGTCGACCTGGACCAGGCCCTCCAGCTGGCCCGCCAGCTGGACGCGGTCTGGGCCGAGCGGTACGAGGTCGAGGCCGACCCGGCCGAGCGGCGCTTCCTGCGCCGGCAGATCCTCAGCCTGCGCTTCAACCTCGCCAACGTGCTGCGCTCGATGGGCTCGTACACCGAGGCGCTGGAGATGGACCAGGCCACCCTGGCCGGCCAGCGCGAACTGCTCGGCGAGCACAACGCGTTCACCCTGATGACGGCGAACTCGATGGGCGCCGACCTGCGGTACCTCAACCGCTTCCAGGAAGCGCTGACCATGGACCTGGAGACGTACAGCCAGTTCGTGGAGCTGTTCGGCGAGGACGACGCCCGGACGCTGTCCGTCGCCAACAACCTGGCCATCGACCACCGGCTGGTCGGCAACAGCGTGGCCGCCCGCGACCTCGACCAGGACACCTTCGAACGCCGCTCCGCGGTCCTCGACCAGGCCCACCCGTACACCCTCTCCAGCAAGTCCAACCTGGCCCGGGACCTGCGGGAGATGGGCGACTACAAGGGCTCCGCCGAACTGCTGCGGGAGGTCTACGAGGCGTTCACCTCCATCCTCGGGCCGGATCTGCCGGAGACCCTGCGCAACGCCAAGTCGCTGGCCGTGTCGCTGCGCCGGGCCGGCGAGCTGGGCGAGGCCCGCGAACTCACCGAGCAGACCTACCAGCGCTACGTCGAGCGGTACGGCACCGAGAACCCGGAGGCCCTGGCCTGTCAGCTCAACCTGGCGGCCGACCACAGCGCGGCCGGCGACAAGGAGACCGCCCGCGACATCGCCGCCGCCGCCTACGACGGGCACCGCCGGCTGCTCGGCGACGACCACCCGTTCACCCTGGCCTGCCAGAACAACCTGGCGATCTACCTGCGCGGCAGCGGCGACGTCGCCGGGGCCGTGCGGTTCGGCGAACAGGCCGTCCAGGGTCTGTCCCGGGTGCTCGACCCGGACCACCCGTACACCCTCAACGCGATGATCAACCTGGCCAACGCGTACGCCGAGAGCGGCCAGCTGGCGCGCGCCGAGGAGATCGGCCGGGTGGCGCACGCGGGCCTGGACAACCGGTACGGTCCGACCCACCCCGACGCCGTGGTCTGCCAGCTCAACCTGGCGATCACCCTCCGCGCCGCGGGCCGGGCCCGGGAGGCCGAGGCGATGCGCAAGCACGCGATGGTGATCCTGCTGGAGCTCTTCGACGAAGGGCACCCCACCGTGGTCTCGGCCCACAACTGGCACCGGATCAACCGGGACCTGGAGCCGCAGCCGCTGTGACCGCCGGCCGGGCCCGCAGGCGGTGTAGCCTGCGGGCCTGATGACCGAGACCGTGACACCCCCCGTCCTCGTCACCCGCCGCCTCGCCGACGGTGTCCTCGACCGGCTGGCGCCGCCGGCCGTCACCCTGCACGACAGCGAGCAGCCGATGGCCAGGGCCGAACTGCTGGCCGCGCTGCCCGGCCGCACCGCCGTGATCACCACCCTCGACGACCGGGTGGACGCCGAGTTCCTCGCCGCCGCGGGCCCCGGCCTGCGGATCGTCGCCAACCACGCGGTCGGCACCCACAACATCGACCTGGCCGCCTGCGCCGAGCGCGGCGTGCTGGTCAGCAACACCCCCGGGGTGCTCACCGAGGCCACCGCGGACCTCGCCTGGGCCCTCCTGCTGGCCGCCACCCGCCGACTGGGCGAGGGCGAGCGGCTGCTGCGCTCCGGGCGGCCGTGGGCCTGGGCGCCGACCTTCATGCTCGGGATGGAACTGGCCGGCACCCCGCTCGGCATCCTCGGCATGGGCCGGATCGGGCAGGCCGTGGCCCGCCGCGCGGCCGGCTTCGCCATGCCCGTCGGCTACCACAACCGCAGCAGGCTCCCCGCCGACCGCGAGGCCGGGGCCCGTCCGCTGCCGCTCGACCGGCTGCTCGCCGAGTCCCGGGTCCTGGTGGTCACCTGCCCGCTCACCGACGCCACCCGGCACCTGGTGGACGCCGAGCGGCTCGCCCAACTGCCGCCCGGCGCGGTGGTGGTGAGCATGACGGCGGGCGTGGTCGACGAGCGGGCGCTGGCCGCGGCGCTGGCCTCGGGGCACCTGTTCGCCGCCGCCGTGGACAACTTCGAGCACGAGCCGGCCGTCCACCCCGACCTGCTCGCGCAGGAGCGGGCCGTCCTCGTCCCGCACCTCGGCAGCGCCACCGTGCGGACCAGGCAGGCCATGGGCGGCCTCGCCGTCGACAACGTGCTCGCCGTCCTGGCGGGCGACCCGCCGCTCACCCCGGTGGTGTGACTGCGGCGGTGTGACCGTGCGGGTGTGAGGTCGGTGGTGCGAGCCCGCGACGTCCGGCCGGCTCAGCCGACCAGCCACTTCAGCGTCGAGGCCATCTCCTCGAACGCCCCGAAGTGCGCCGCCCCGGGCTCCAGGTAGAGCTCGGCGCCCGGGATGTTGTCGGCCAGCCAGCGCGAGTGGTCCACCGGGGAGAACTGGTCGTCCGCCCCGTGCCACAGCCGCACCGGCACCCGGATGTCCTGCACCCGGAAACCCCAGTCGGTGGTGAAGGCCAGCACATCGTCGATCCAGCCGAAGGCGCCGTAGCGGAAGGCCTGCCGGTAGGTGCTCAGCAGCATCCGGCGGATCCCCGGATCCGTCACCACCGTCCGGTCGGTGGGCGGCAGTTCGGGCACCAGATCCTTGATCAGCCGGACCGGGTCGCGCTTGATCACCCGCGATCTGAGCTGGAAGGCGTCGGCGATCCGCAGCAGCCCGCGCTCCGCCTGGTGGTACTCCCGGACGTTCGACGGCGTCATCCCGCCGTACCAGTCCAGCCCCTCGGCGTTCCGTGGCGCCAGGCTCACCAGGGCGGCCACCCGGGTCACCCGGTCCGCGAGCAGCGCGGCACAGGCCAGCGCGTGCGGGGCACCGCCCGAGCGCCCGGCCACCGCGAAGCGCTCCAGGCCGAGGTCCTCGGCGATCGTCAGCACGTCCGTCGCCGCCGCGGCCACCCGGCGGCCCGGCAACCGGTCCGACTCGCCGTAGCCCGGGCGGTCGAAGGAGATCAGCCGCACCCCCATCCGGGACAGCACACTGCTGCGCGGCGCCGGGCCCACCCTGCTGCCCGGGGTCCCGTGCAGCAGGAACACCGGGCTGCCCTGAGGGTCCCCGGAGACCTCCACCGCCAGCGCACGTCCGCCCGGTGCCTCGACCGTCCGTGCCACCACCGGCTGCCTCCAGATCACTCGCCGAACAGGTCGATTGCCCTACGGGTTCAGTTCGGCACGTCCAGGCCGCGCACCTCGCGGCGGGCCTGCCAGGTCGTGTGCTCCCGGGATATGGCGTCCTCGGCGTCCCGGGCCAGCCGGGCCCAGTAGTCCTCGGCCTGCTCGGAGTCCAGCTTCAGCTGGGTCAGCTGGGCCTCCACCTTGGCCAACTCGTCCGCGGCCAGCCCGTACGCGGCCGCCTGCGGCCGGTACTGGCGCAGCTGCGCCCAGGCCGACACCGAGGCCGCGACCGCGGAGACCGTGCCCAGCGCGTCGTAGCTGAACCACCCCAGGGCGCGCAGCACCGCCAGGGTCAGCCCGAGCAGCGGCAGCACGATCGCCAGCCGCCCGGCCCGCCGGGCCGCGTTGCGGCAGCGCTGGGCCTTGCTGCGGTACCACTCGCGCTGGGCCTGCACCCGCTCCCGCAGGTACACCTCACGGCGCACCTCCAGCGGCTGGTCGCGCAGCCGGGTCATCATGTCGGTGATCTGCGGGTGGTGGGCCGGCTCCCGCCAGGTCTGCAGGTCGTTGTCCATCCGGGACATCTCCGGGATCACCTGCGCGGTGTCGAACTCCCCGAGGATGCCCTTCAGCTGGACGTCGTACAGCCGCTCGGCGTCGGGCAGTTTCTTCGGCGGCGGCTGGTAGGCGTCGGCCTGGACGGCGTACTTCCAGCAGAGGGTCTTCACCGACTCGGCGATCGCCCGGCCGTCGTACCAGAGCCGCTGCGGATTCTGCCGGGCCGCCACCGTGGCCATCGCCAGGGTCAGCAGGTAGGCGAAGGCGGCCGTCCAGGCCCACAGGTCGCCGTCGGCGGAACCGGTGGCGGCGGCCACCACCAGCAGCACCAGCTCCCAGCGGGACAGTGCGACGGAGCGGCGCTGTCCCTGCAGCGAGGCGGAGTCCGAGGCCCAGAAGATCTCGGGCAGCAGCTCGTCCTCGCGCACCCAGCCGATCGATCGCGCCGCCCCCGCCGCCATGCTGACCCCCCGGTCGCCCCGCCGCCCATGGATACCTGGATACCGAACAGCTGGATCCTGCCCGGGGCCGGGCCCGGCTACGCCTCGCGGCCGCCGCCGGGCGCGCCCGGCGGCGGGGACGTGCCGGGAAACGTGCGTGGGCGGCCGGTCCCGGTGGGCGAACAGGTCTCAGTACGCGTACAGGATGCGGTCCGCGTTGTCCGCCATCACCTTGGCGTTCCACTCCGTGCCGCCGTCCACGTTGCCCGAGCGGAACAGCGGCGGAGTGATCCCGCGCTCGGCCAGCCGGCCGACCGCCGAGGCGACCACGGCCTGCATCAGGGCGCTGGTGACGATGGTGGAGACGGATCCGAACGGCACTCCCGCCGCCGGGTGGGAGAGTTCGCCGTCGCCGACCGCGATCTTGCTGTCCAGCACCACGTCGCAGTTGTCCTTGAGGAAGGTCCCCGAGGGGTGGTTGGAGGAGACCTCCGCCGGATAGGCCAGCGAGGTGACCCCCACCACCCGCAGACCCCGGTCCCGGGCGTGCCGGGCCAGCTCGACCGGCATCACCTGGCGGCCGGAGAGCGAGATCAGGAAGAGCAGGTCGCCGCTGCGCGCGGGGGTCAGGTCCAGGGTGGCGGTGGCCAGTCCGGAGACCCGCTCCAGGGCGCTGCCCAGGGGCGCGGGCATCACGTTCACGCCGGTCATCCCGGGCACGTTCAGCAGGTTGATCACCACCAGGCCGCCGGCCCGGTAGACCACGTCCTGTGCGGCCAGCGAGGAGTGTCCGGCGCCGAAGGTGAAGATTCGGCGACCGTCCGCCACCGCCTCGGCCAACAGCTCCGCGGCGGCCTCGATGTTCCCGGCCTCCTCGGTTCGGACCCGCCGGAGGTGGGCCACGGCGGCGTCGAAGTACTGCCCGACCAGGTCGGTCATCGGAACTCCATCAGGGCGCGGGGCGGTCCGGTGGTCCAGACCGCGTATGGAGAAAGATCTGGCGAGCACCGTGCTGCCTGGGGCGCTCCCCTGTCAACAGCCACCAAATCCGCAGGGCATAGCCGTCCGGCGGCACTGGTTGTCACTCCGGTACGTCAGAATTGGCGGTGAGGACACCGAGGAACGGGAGCCAGGGGCGATGTCTGGTCTGATCGACACCACTGAGATGTACCTCCGCACCATTCTGGAGCTGGAGGAAGAAGGCATCACCCCGATGCGCGCCCGGATCGCCGAGCGGCTGGAGCAGAGCGGCCCCACGGTCAGCCAGACCGTCGGGCGGATGGAGCGCGACGGCCTGCTGCAGGTCGCGGGCGACCGCCATCTGGAGCTGACGTCCGAGGGCCGCAGACTCGCCGTCCGGGTCATGCGCAAGCACCGGATCGCCGAGTGTCTGCTGGTCGACGTGATCGGCCTGGAGTGGGAGCAGGTGCACGAGGAGGCCTGCCGCTGGGAGCACGTGATGAGCGAGACGGTCGAGCGCAAGGTGCTCGCCATGCTCGGCCACCCCACCCAGTCCCCGTACGGCAACCCGATCCCGGGCCTGGACGAGCTGGGCGACGCCAAGGCGGAGGGCGAGGGCTTCGACGCCGCGCTGACCACCCTGGAGGCGCTGACGGTCGGCGAGCAGGCCACCACGGTGGTGGTCCGCCGGATCGGCGAGCCGATCCAGACCGACGGCGAGCTCATGCTGACGCTGCGCCGGGCCGGGGTGCGCCCCGGGGCGGTCGTCCAGGTGACGGCCGGGCTCGGCGGGGTACTGGTCGGCAGCGGCGACAACGCGGTGGAGCTGCCGAAGGAGATCGCCGGGCACGTGTTCGTGGCCGAGAGCTGACCGCTGCCGGCGGCCGCCCGCGGCCTCACCGGTCCTTCGGCTCGGCCGGCCCCGCGCCGGACAGGCCGGCAGGCCCGGCGCATCCCCATGCGCCGGACCTGCCGCTCCCACCCTGTCCCTCCCTGCCGCCGCGGTCCCCGACCACCCCGAGCTCGGTGGGCACCGCGACCCTCCCCGACACCGGTGCCACGTTCGGCTTCCCCGTCCGAACGCCCCTCCGGCACCCCCCCGGCCTGCGCCCCCTGGTCCTGCTCCCTTCCGGTCCTGATTCCCTCCCGGTCCTGCGTCCCTCGGCTGTGTGCTCCCTTCCGGATCGATCGCCCCTCTCGCAGCAATTCCTCCCACTCGGCAGATCACCGCAATCCTTGAGCGCTGTCACTCGTACGAGGGGCTTCTTCGGACGATCACCGGGTACACCGGTCTCTTATCCCGACATGCGTCTGACGGACCCCGCCTCCGGTGGGAGACAAGGCCCGTCAGATGCGCGCGGGGTGTCGCGCGGAGCACGCCCTCACCCGATGGGGCGCAGGGCGGCCGTCCGGGGCGGCGGGCGGTCAGCGCACCGCCGCGGGCTGGTGCCGCGCGGAGCGGGCGGCGGCGGGGGCCTCCCGGCCGCAGGCGTAGGCCAGCGGGTTGATCAGTTCGGCGGCGTCCGGCAGCCAGCGGTTGAGCGCGGACGGCGGCCGGGCCCACTGGGCGAAGCTGTACGGTCCGACCCGGGACGGCGGTGCGACGATCCAGTCGCCCTCGCCGCGGGCGGACAGGTCGAGCCGCCCCGAACCCCAGCCGAGCGTGCGCAGCATCTCCGGGAGCTTGGCCTGCACCCCGGGCAGCACCAGGAAGTGCAGTCGCCGCCCGACCTGCCCCGCCGAGGCCGGCACGGCCACCACCGGGCCGAGCTGGAGACCCATCCGCTCCATCCGGGCCAGCGCCAGGCAGCCGGCCACCTCCGGGACGTCCAGGACGTCGAAGGAGCGCCCGGTGGGCAGCAGGATCGACGCGTTCGGGTTCTCGGTCCACCAGCGGCGCACCACACCGGGGCCGGCGCTGGCCCGGCGGCGCCAGTCCTCCCCGACCGGGTGGGCACCGGGCAGCTCGCACCGTTCGCCGCACGAGCAGTGGGCCGGGCCGTCGCCGTCGATCAGCCATGTGCCCGGGACGACCTCCCAGTGGCGGTCCTCCGCGTAACTGACGGCTTCGATGAGGAGCGGGGGCAGGCCCTGCTCAGGGGCTCCTGGGGTGTCTTCCACGTGCTGCTCAACTACCGTCGGTGAGTGGGGTTACGGGCGCGCGGAGGCTGGGTCAGCGCGGAGCCGGAGATGTCACCCGTATCGGTGAGGTGGACGATTTCAGGCCGCCTCGGCCGGTACTCGTAACGGGCGCAGGAGGGGCGCACTGGGGCATTCAGCAGGGCGCAAGGGGAGTGGACCCGTCACCGTGGGTATTGCGCTGGTGTCGCCGTACCCCGGCAGGGGCCCATGCCGCTGCCGGTCGGCGCATCGGCAAGCTAGCACCAGAGTCGTACGCCCGTCGGTCCACGGCCGGGGTGGCGTAGGGGAGGCGAAGCCCAATGGCCGCGAGAGCACTCGTCGCACGAGAGCCCAACGAGCGTCTGCAGCAGCTCATCCAGGAAGCGGGCTGCTCCAACGCGGGCCTCGCCCGCCGGGTGAACCTGTGCGGCGCCGAGCACGGACTTGATCTGAGGTACGACAAGACCTCGGTCGCCCGGTGGCTGCGCGGTCAGCAGCCGCGCGGCCAGGCACCGGCGGTGATCGCCGAGGCGCTCGGCCGCAAACTCGGCCGCGGCGTCACGGTCGAGGAGATCGGGATGGCCGACGGAAAGAACCTCAGCTCCGCCGTGGGCCTGCAGTTCGCCGCCAACCTGCCGGCCGCGCTGGAGCAGGTGTGCGAGCTGTGGCGCAGCGACGTCGGCCGCCGGGACTTCCTGGCCGGGGCCGCGGTGGCGGCCTCCGCCCTGGTCGAGCCCAGCCGGGACTGGCTGATCACCCCGCCCGACCCGGTGGTGGCCCGCACCGGCGGCACCCGGGTCGGCCTGGCCGACGTGGCGGCGATCAGGGCCACCACGCAGATGCTGGTGGACCTGGACCACCGGTTCGGCAGCGGGCACGTGCGCCCCGTGGTGGTGCACTACCTCAACAGCGTGGTCTCCGGGTTCCTCGGCGGCGCCTACCGCGAGGAGACCGGGCGCCAGCTCTTCGGGGCCGTCGCGCGGCTCACCGAGCTGGCCGGGTACATGGCCGTGGACACCGCCCAGCCCGGCCTGGCGCAGCGGTACTACATCCAGGCGCTCCGGCTCGCCCAGGCCGCCGACGACCGCGGATACGGCGGCTATGTGCTGGCCGCCTCGATGAGTCACCTCGCGGCCACTCTCGGCAACCCGCGGGAGATCGCCCAACTCGCCCGCGCCGCGCAGGAGGGCGCCCGCTCGGTGGCCACCCCCACCGCGATGGCGATGTTCTACGCCGCCGAGGCGCGCGGGCACGCCCTGCTCGGCGACACCGCGGCCTGCGAGGCGGTGGCGGCCAAGGCCCTGGCCGCCATGGAGCGTCGCAACCCCGAGGACGACCCGGACTGGATCGCCCACTTCGACGAGGCCTACCTCGCCGACGAGTTGGCGCACTGTCACCGGGACCTCCAGCAGGGCGAGAAGGCGGAGCACTACGCCCGCACGGCGCTCGAACTGCACCCCGCGCACCGGGTCCGCCGGCGCGCCGTCGACCTGGTGCTGCTGGCCACCGCCCAGCTCCAGCAGCGCGATCTGGAGCGCGCCTGCCAGACCGGGGCGGAGGCGGTCCGGCTGCTGAGCGGGCTGCGGTCGAACCGGGGGGTGGAGTACCTGGACGACTTCCGCAGCCGGCTGGAGCCGTACCGGGCGCACCGGGCGGTCCGCGAGTTCCACGCCAGGACGGAGGGAGAGGCGGCCTGACCTGCCCTGCGGGCCGTGGGCAGGGGTGAGAACGCCTGCCCACGTAGTCATCATCGGCAGTGAACCGGTAGCGTGGCTCAGCAGTTGTGGTCCGCCGTCAGCGAGTGCGCGGAGGAACCGAGAGGCCCGGGCCGACCCAGGGCCGTGCACAGGTGAGGAACCCGCGTGAGCCAGCGCCGCTCGTACTCCAACTCGAACGACTTCAACATGGACGACCTGTTCCGGCCGGAGCCGGCCGGACCGCAGGGCGATCCGCAGGCCGGCCAGCCCCCGCAGCAGGGCCAGCAGCAGGCCGCGCCGCCCCAGCAGCAGGCCCCGGGGGGCGGCCCCGAGTACTGGGGCGCCCCGCAGCAGCCCGGGCCCGCAGCGGCCCCGCAGGCCGATCCGGCGCCCGAGACGCAGTTCCTGCCGCCGTACCCGCGCAGCGAGCCCAGCATCGGCAACGGGCTGCCGCAGCAGCAGATGGGCGGTCAGCCGGGCTACCCGGCGTCGCCGCAGTCCTACCCCGCGCCCGCGGCGCAGCCCCAGCAGCCGCCGGCGTACGGTGCCCAGAGCGGCTACGGCGGCCAGCCCGGCTACGGCGGGCAGCAGACCTTCGGCGGGCACGACCAGGGCGCCCAGACCTTCGGCGGGCAGCAGTTCGGCGTCCCGCAGCAGCCGGGGTACCCGGCGGCCGACCCCGGTCGCGGCCCGGGCCGGCGGCCCTCGCAGAAGCTGATCATCGGTGGTGTGGTGGCGGGCTGTGTGGCCGCCGGCATCCTGGTCGCCGTGCTGATGAGCGGTGGGGACGAGGAGAAGGGCACCCAGCCGCCGGTCGCCAAGCCGTCCGGCAGCGCACCCGCCACCGCCGGCGCGGGCGGGGTGAGCCCGGAGACGCAGGCCCAGGCCAAGGCGATGTCCGAGCTGCTCGGGAAGGCCAGCTCCAGCCGCCAGGCGGTGATCGGCGCGGTCTCGTCGGTGCAGAAGTGCGACAAGCTGCCGGACGCCCAGGCCGCGCTGACCGCGGCGGCCACCCAGCGCGACCAGCTGGTCGCCGAGCTGGGCGGCCTCAAGGTGGACAAGCTGACCGGTGGCCCGCAGCTGGTCGAGCAGCTGCAGAAGGCCTGGGTGGCCTCGTCCACGGCGGACAAGGAGTACGCGGCCTGGGCCGCCGACTCGATCGCCGCCTGCGACCCGGCCAAGCAGGCCGAGAACCAGCACGCCAAGAGCGGCAACACGGCCAGCGGCACGGCGACCACCGCCAAGACCCAGGCCTCCGAGCTGTGGAACGCCATCGCGGCCCAGACCGGCCTGCCGAACAAGGAGAAGAGCGAGCTCTGACCGACCGGTCGTCCGAAGGGGCGGTGCGGCCGTCCCGGCCCGCACCGCCCCTTCGGTCTCTCTCCCCCGGCCGCCCCCGCTCTCACGCCGGGGGCCTGCCCTTTCACGCCGGGGGCTTGCCTCCCGCCAGCACCCAGCGGACGTCGACGAAGCCGGTCCGCTGCTCGACCAGCCGGCCGCCCTGGACCTGCTGGAAGGTCACCGAGGTGTTCACCAGCCGCGGCGAGTCGGCGCTCGGGAGCATGTTGGTCAGGCCCCAGCTGAGCGGCGGGGTGGCGCCGCCGGTCTCGATCGGCTCGCCGCTGTCGAGCACGGCCCGCAGCGTCCGGGAGCTCAGCGGCTTGCCGTGGTCGGCTCGCCCGGCGGCCTGCCGGAAGACCTCGTAGGCGACCCAGGTGGTCTGCACCCCGGGGTCGGCGACGTCGATCATCGCGTCCCCGGTGCCGTAGCTGCGGGCGGTGTAGCGCAGTGCGTCCCACACCTTCGAGGACTCGGCCGGGTACCAGCCGGTCGCGAAGGCGCCGCGCAGCGGGCCGGCGTCGCCGCCGGTGGAGTCGACCACCGACTGCTGGAAACTGCCGATCACCGAGGCCAGCTGGGTGTGCTTGGGAGCCAGGCGCCGGTACGGGTCGAGCAGGTTGGAGGTCGGCTCGGAGCCGAGTGCGCTGATCACGCAGTTGCCGGCCCGGTCGTCGCCGATGGCCCGGCGGGCGTAGTCGCTGTAGTTGTTGGACTTCTCCGGCGCGGGCACGTCGGTCAGCTTGACGCCGGCCGGCTTCAGAGCGCCGTTCAGGTAGTTGACCAGGGTGTCGCCGGCCCGGGTGTCCGGGCGGATCAGTGCCACGGTCTTGCAGCCGGCCTCGACCAGCTGCCGTCCGCTGCCGGCGATCAGGGCGGGACTGCCGCCGGCCACCGGGTACGACAGCGGGCTGCTGAACTCGGGCGAGGAGATCCCGTAGCCGCCCAGGTAGGGGATGCCGGCCCGCTCCAGTGCGGGCATGAAGTCGGTGCCGTACTGGCTGTACGAGCCGATCACCGCGGCCACGTGGGCGTCGATCGCCTGCTGGGCGCAGGCCGCGACGCCGTCGGCGGTGTTCTGCTCGTTGCAGGTGAGCACCCGCAGCCTGCGGCCGTCCAGGCCGCCCTTGGCGTTGATCTCGCGGCCGATCGCCTCGGCGAGCGCGGTCATGCCCGGCCGGTCGGTGGAACCGGTGCCGGACGGCGCCCAGGTCATCACGGTCAGCTCGGAGCGGCCCGCCGCGGCGGCGTCGGCCGGGCCTCCGCAGGCCGAGACGGTGAGCAGGACGGGGAGCAGTGCGGCGGCCGCGGCCAGTGCGCCGGCTGTCCGGCGGCGTCCGGGACAGTCCGTGGCGGTGGCCGGGGGCCGGTCGTCGGTAGGTCGTGGGCGGTCGGCTGATCCGGTCCGCGTCATGATGCTGTGCCCTCCCGGGGTGCTGCCGCCGAGCGCTGCGCGCCCGTCCGGCCCGGACCAGCCTTGACCTGTGCGGGCACGGGGGGAGGACCGGAAAACGAACGGCAGGTCAACGGGAACGGAACAGCGGGGGGTGACGCGTGTAGATCACGAAAGAGGGGGAACGTACGATCGATTCTTATGTCCGACAGCATGGATTCTCGGTATCGGTCCGCCCGACCCTCTTCTCGAACGGGGCACCGGTCGAGCACGATGGGCGGCATGCCCCTGAACGACCTGCCCTGGTGGCGCTGGCGAGCCCGGCTGCGGTCGGCGCTGCACATGCTGTCCGACCCCGCCTTCCAACAGGACGCCTGGCTGGCCGGCCGCCCGGGCTACGGTGACGTGACCGACGCGGTCTACCGGCTCGTCGAGGACACCTGGCTGGACCGCTGGCCGGCCGAGAAGTACCTCGGCACGATCCTGCGCGACCCCACCGAGGCCGGCCTGGTGGACGCCGCGGTGCTGCGGGTGCTGCGGATCCTGCACGAGGTCGGCGCGGACGCGCCCGCCGCCGCGTACCTCGGCCACCCCGGCTGGCCGGACGCGGTCGCCGCGGCCCGCGAGGCGCACGCGTACCTGGCGGCCGGTGACGGCGAGGACCCGGACGTCCCGCCGCGCAGCCTGGAGGTGCTGCGCATCCTCACCAGGGCCGCCTAGGGGTGCTCGGGCAGGCCCTGGGCGGTGCCCGGAGCCGGGCCCGGCCGGGTCTCGCGGTGCGGGCGGTGGCGGCCGGTGGTGGGCGATCTGTGACAGGCTTGACCATTCGCCGGCCAGCCGCGCCCGAACCGACCGAAGCCTCGCCTTCCGTAGACCCAGGGGAATCGCAACCGTGGAAGAGCAGTCCGCCCCCGCCCAGTACGTCCTCACGCTGTCCTGCCCGGACAAGCAGGGGATCGTCCACGCGGTGTCCAGCTACCTCTTCATGACCGGCTGCAACATCATCGACAGCCAGCAGTTCGGTGACGGCGACAGCGGGCTCTTCTTCATGCGGGTGCACTTCTCCGCCGAGCAGCCGGTGACCGCGGACAAGCTGCGGGCGAGCTTCGCGGCGATCGGCGCCTCGTTCCGGATGGACTGGCAGATCCACGACAGCACCGAGCGGATGCGGGTGGTGCTGATGGTGTCCAAGTTCGGCCACTGCCTGAACGACCTGCTGTTCCGGACCCGGATCGGCGCGCTGCCGGTGGAGATCGCCGCGGTGGTGTCCAACCACACCGACTTCCGCGAGCTCACCGAGTCGTACGGCATCCCGTTCCACCACCTGCCGGTCACCAAGGACACCAAGGCCGAGGCCGAGCAGCGGCTGCTCGACCTGGTCGCCGACCAGCACGTCGACCTGGTGGTGCTGGCCCGCTACATGCAGGTGCTCTCCGACCGGCTGTGCAAGGAGCTCTCCGGCCGGGTGATCAACATTCACCACTCCTTCCTGCCGAGCTTCAAGGGCGCCAAGCCGTACCACCAGGCGCACGCCCGGGGCGTGAAACTGATCGGCGCGACCGCGCACTACGTCACGGCCGACCTGGACGAGGGCCCGATCATCGAGCAGGAGGTGGCCCGGGTGACCCACGACGTGACGCCGGACCAGCTGGTGGCGCTCGGCCGTGACGTCGAGTGCCAGGCACTGGCCCGCGCGGTCAAGTGGCACAGCGAGCACCGGGTGCTGCTCAACGGTGCCCGTACCGTGGTCTTCGGCTGATCCGGAGGATTTGTTTTCTCCGCGGTGTGCGGGGCGCGGTTCGTGCGGTGGCCGACCGGTATTCCGGAAGTACTCCGCCGGAATGCCGGGCCCGCCGCAGAATCCCCTTCCGGATACCCTCCGGGGCGTCAACTCCGGTTTCTTTCCCGGCCGTCCGCGGCGGTAACGTGGCCGCCGCCGAACGGGGGAAACCGGTGGCTCCGCAGCGCGCGGCCGGTCCTTGTCCGTCGAGCCGGAATTCAGCAGCCCGTCGAATTCGATACCGGCGGTGCGCTCGGTCCAGCTGACGAATCCGCGCGAAGGACTGACCATGACGACTTCCCCCGCCCCCGGCGCCGAGGAATTCCCCGGCGTCGTCGACGGCCCCCGGATCGCCCAAGTCGCCGAGGAGTTCGGCACTCCCGTCTGGCTCTACGAGGCCGACGTGATCCGGGCACAGGCCGAACGGCTGCGGCGGTTCGACGTGATCCGCTTCGCCCAGAAGGCCTGCTCCAACATCCACATCCTGCGGCTGATGCGGGAGCAGGGCGTGCTGGTGGACTCGGTCTCGATCGGCGAGGTCGAGCGGGCGCTGGCGGCCGGCTACCGGCCGGGTGACCCGGACGACCCGATCGTCTTCACCGCCGACCTGCTGGACCGCCCGACCCTGCGCCGCGTGGTGGAGCTGGGCATCCCGGTCAACGTCGGTTCGCCGCAGATGCTGGAGCAGCTCGGCCGGGTGGCCCCGGGCCACCCGGTGTGGATCCGGATCAACCCCGGGTTCGGCCACGGCCACAGCCGCAAGACCAACACCGGCGGCGAACAGAGCAAGCACGGCATCTGGCACGAGCACCTGGCGGAGAGCCTCGACCTGGTCGACCGGTACCGGCTGGACCTGGTCGGCTTCCACATGCACATCGGCTCCGGGGTGGACTACGGCCACCTGGAGGCGGTCTGCGAGACCATGGTCAAGCAGGTCCGGCTGGCCAGCCGGGACATCCGGGCGATCTCCGCCGGCGGCGGCCTGTCCGTCCCGTACGCGCCCGGGCAGCCCGAGGTGGACACCGACCGCTACTTCGGGCTCTGGGACTCGGCCCGGGCGGAGATCGCCGCCGAACTCGGCCACCCGGTGCGCCTGGAGATCGAGCCGGGCCGCTTCCTGGTGGCCGGCGCGGGCCTGCTCGCGACCGAGGTACGGGCGCAGAAGCCGGTCGGCAGCAACCACTTCGTCCTGGTCGACGCGGGCTTCAACGACCTGATGCGGCCCGCCATGTACGGCAGCAGCCACCGGGCCTCGGTGCTGGCGCCGGGCGGCGAGGTCCGCCGGGACACGCTGCGGGACACCGTGCTGGCCGGGCCGCTGTGCGAGTCGGGCGACGTGTTCACCCAGGCCGCCGGCGGGGAGGTGGAGCCGGTGCCGCTGCCGCGCGCCGAGATCGGCGACCTGGTGGTGTTCCACGACACCGGGGCGTACGGGGCCAGCATGTCCTCGCTGTACAACTCCCGGCCGCTGCTGCCGGAGGTGCTGGTGGACGGTGGGCGGACCAGGCTGATCCGCCGCCGGCAGTCGGTCGCGGACCTGCTGGCACTGGAGACCGGCCTGCCGGAGTAGGGCTCAGGGGCGGGAGAGCAGCGGGACGGCGTGCAGCACCTGCCGGATCGCCGCGCGGTCGCCCTGCCGCCCGACCGGGAGGCGGTCCGGATCCCGGTGGGCGGCGGCGAGGTAGCAGAACTCCAGGCCGTCCAGCACCATTTCGGCCGTCGGCGGGGTGCCGTCGTCGGCTCCGTCGAGCGGGATCCGCCACTCGCCGGCGGCCGGGCCGTCGATCACCAGCCGGAGCAGCCGGCCGGCGCCGGGGGAGGTCCCGGGCAGGGCGGTCAGCAGCCGCGGCAGCATCCGGGCGGCCAGGTCGACGAGTTGCCGCAGGTGCTGCGGGGCGGGCGGGGGGTACGGGTAGTGCACCGCCCGGGCGAGGTCGTCGCCGTGGATCCAGCACTCGAAGGCGCGGTCCAGGAAGGCGTCGGCGAGCGGCGGCACGGCGAAGCCGTAGTCGACCGGTGTGCCGCCGTCGGCACCGAGTCCCGCGGCCCGGAGCAGGGCGTGGCTCTGCCGCCGCCACAGGGTCTGCACCGCGGCGGGCGGGTTGCCGCGCTGGTCCTCGATCAGCCGGCGGGTACGGGCCAGGACGTCGTCGGGACGGCCCGCTACCGGGAGGTGTACCGGCGCGCCCTGGGCGGGGACCCGCGGCGCCGGGTCCGTGCCGGGGACCGGGTCCGGCAGGTCGAGCGCGGGGGAGAGGTAGCCGTCGACGGCCGCGAGGTGGCAGAGCACCTGGGCCGGCCGCCAGCGTTGCGTCCCGCCGTGCCAGGGCAGTTCGGCGACCTCCTGCCACTCGCCGGGCCCGAGGTCGCGGAGCAGGGCGTCCAGTTTGGCGGTCTCGGCGGCGTACGGCGCGGCCCACGGCGGCACCGGGAGCTCGGCCGGCCGCTTCGCCAGGCACCAGTCGAGCACCTGCCGGCGCAGTCCGTCGGCCGGGTCGAGCGAGTCGTCGGGGGACAGCCAGTGCGCGGCCTCGCGCAGCCGGCCGGCCTCGGCCGCGCAGTCGGGGCAGCGCTCCAGATGGCGGCTCAGCTCGGCGGCCTCCCGCCGCGGGCAGGCGTCCAGGGCCCAGGCGCCCAGCAGCGAGCGGAGTTCCTCGTGCGCCGGCCCGTCGGGCACCCGGCCCGGCTCCGTCCCGGTCATCGGGCCGGCCCCGGGCAGCCGTCGAGGTCCGCGCCGGCCTGCTCGGCGAGCGCGGAGGAGATCAGCTGGAGGCCGAGCCGCATCCGGTGCTTGGCGGCCTGCTCGGTGATGCCGAGCCGGCGGGCCGTCTCCGGGTAGCCGAGCCCGTCGTACCAGCCGACCGCGATGGTCTCGCGCAGCGGCTCCGGCAGGGCGGCGACCATGTACTGGACCCGGGCGGCGGTGGCCCGGGCCTCGACCTCCGGGCCGTCGCCGCGCTGGGAGCGGAGGCGTTCGACCGCCCGGCGCTGGGTCAGGGTGCCGAGCCAGGCGCGCAGCGAGCCGCGGGCCGGATCGAAGGCGTCCGGGTGCTGCCAGAGCCGGGCGAAGACCTCGCGGGTGAGCTGCTCGGCGGCGTCCTGGTCGTCCAGGATCCGCCCGGCCAGGCCGTGCACCAGCGGGGCGAAGCGGTCGTAGAGCTCGCCGAGCGCGGACTCCTCGCCGCGCAGCAGCCGCCACTGGATCTGCTCGTCCCAGCTCGGGGTGCGGTCGGACATGGCCCTCGCCCCCTCCGTGTCCCCGGGCGGCCCTACTCAACGGTAGCCCTTCCGCGGGGAGCCGGGGTGGATTCGTACGAAGAAGGAGAATGCCGGGTTTCCGACACTTCTGCGGCCGGACCCTCCGCACAGGGGGGGTGTTCGATGCGAACCGGACATATGTGGGAAGGGTGGTTCGCTCGTGGCAGACGGGACGCCGGAGCCCCGTGGCGGTACCTTCGTTCTGCTCGTGCGGAGGGTGCGGGAGGGCGTGGGAAGGCGTGGCCCGGGCGGACGATCGCCGGTGCGACGCTCGCCAGGGTGAGCGGGACAGTATGCACCGAGCTGTCCCCCGATCGCTGGAATATGCCTGAAGCGCTTGCTCCGGCGGACCTGCGGAATCATCCTGAGGCGTATTCGTGCCGAAGCCATGGGAAGCCCGGCAGGCATTCCCGAGGTGCGCGGCCGGCCGAACCGACGTGACCAAGACCCCGGCCCGCCCGGTCCGGGCAGCAGGGAGAGCGGCCGACTACCGGGCCGGATACCGAGTGCGGGTGGTGGAGCGGTGCAGGTACTTCAGGTTCAGCTGGCGGTCCAGGCGGACCCGTCCGAGGTCGGCCGGGCCCGGCGGTGGGTACGGGCCCGGCTGAAGGGCCACGGACTGGACCCGGACGCGCAGGTCGCCGAGACGCTGGTGCTGGTGGTGTCGGAGCTGGTCACCAACGCGGTGGTGCACACCGGCTGCCCGGCCGTGCTGCGGCTGTCCATGCCGGTTCCGGGCGGTCCCCGCGCGGTCGGCGGAGGGCTCGGCGGGGGTCTCGGCGGAGGCTTCGACGGAGCGGTCGTCGACGGGGTGGGCCGGGGTGTCCCCGTCCGGGTCGAGGTGGCCGACGCCAGCCTGGTCGCCCCGGCTCCGCGGCATGCGGGCGGCGAGGCCACCAACGGGCGGGGGCTGGAGCTGGTCGAGCTGCTGTGCGACCGGTGGGGCTGGTATCCGGACGGCTCGGGCAAGCGGGTCTGGTGCGAGATCGACCCGGACGCCCGGGACCACGCCGACTGTCCCGGCGACCCGGCCGCCGCCGCTCTCGCGCTCTGACGTCCCGTCCGTGCCTCGCCCACCGGGTGCAGCTGACGGCACGCCGGTCCCGCCCGCCCCGGGGGGCGCGTTCGGCGCGCTCCCGGCCGACACCGTGCGCCACCGAGTGTCAAATGCGCCGCAACCATTCCGAATTTCGGACAACCCATTGACGTGACGTATCCGACTGATCACTCTTGGGTGCAGCTCTCCGTTGCGAGGGGACGTCGAGGCGACTCCCGGCCGGTGCGGGCACAGGGGGACAGCCGTTGCCTGCCGCCCGGGGCTGCCACCTCGACGAGTGCGGAGCGCCGGCGCGCGGCTTCAGGGCTCGGGCGCCAGGTCGGATGGCGGTCTGCCGCGCCGCGCTCGGGGCGCGCACGGCGGACTGCCGTCCGGGCCGGCGCGGGCGCGCGCGGAACGCCGCCGCATCGTGACCTCAACCACTGGAATTCAGCAGTGGTCTACACCAAAACTTCTCCTGTGACCGCACCCGAACTGCAGGACGCCCCCGCCGCCGCCACCCCCGCCCCCGTCCCCGCCGGACCCGGACCCGCCATCTGGTCCACCGGATTCCGGCTCTACTTCACCGCCCGCAGCGCCAGCCTGCTCTCCGACGCCATGCTCCCGGTCGCGGTCTCGGCCGGGCTGCTCGCGGCCGGTCGGCCGATCGGCACGGTCGGCTACGCGATGGCCTTCCTGCTGGCCCCGTTCGTCAGCCTGGTCCTGGTCGGCGGCGTCCTGGCGGACCGGTTCACCGCGCGCCGGCTCATGATCGCCGCGGACCTGCTCAACCTGACCACCCGGGTCCTGCTCGCCCTGCTGTTCTTCCGCGGCGTCGACCAGCTGTGGCAGCTCTACGCACTCCTCTCGCTGGCCGGCACCGCCGCCGCGATGTTCCAGCCCGGCGCGGCCTCCACCGTCCCGCTGGTCGCCCGGGACGTCCAGGGCGCCAACGGCGTGCTGCGGATCTCCGAGGCGGTCACCGCCCTGGTCGGCCCCGCCCTCGCGGGCGTCCTGGCCGGCGCCGCCGCCACCGGCTGGGTGATGGTGATCGCCGCCGTCGCCTACGGGGTCAGCGCGCTGTGCCTGCTCGCGCTGCGGCTCGGCCGGGTGCCCGCCCCGCCCGAGGGCGACAGCCTCTGGCGCAACCTGGTCGTCGGCTGGCACGAGTTCAGGTCCCGCAGCTGGATGTGGGGCGTCATCGTGATCTGGCTGTTCTTCAGCGTCCTGTCGGTCGGCCCGCTGCTGCCGCTGGCCGCCGGCGTGGTGGTGCCGCAGCACGGCCCGACCGTCTACGGCCTGCTCAACTGCGCCTTCGGTGCGGGCACCGTACTCGGCGGCGTGGCGGCGATCCGGATCAAGCCCGCCCGCCCGCTGGCCGGCGGGGCCCTGACCCTGACCGCCTTCCCCGCCTACCAGTTCGCGCTGGCGCTGGACCTCCCGGTGCCACTGCTGGTCATGGCCCAGCTGCTCTCCGGGGCGGGCCTGACGTTCTGGGCCGTCATGTGGGCGACCAGCGTGCAGACCCAGGTGCCCGGCGAGGTGCTGAACCGGATCCACGCGTACGAGGTCGCCGGCTCGGTCTGCATGGTCCCGCTCGGCGCCGCCCTGGTCGGCCCGGCGGTCGAGGTCTTCGGCGAACGCGAGTTGCTGGCCGCCGGAGGCACAATCACCCTGCTGGTGGTCGCCGCCCTGCTGCTCTCCCCGCCGATCCGGGGTCTGCGCCGGGTGACCGCCCCTCCGGTGGCCCGATCCTGACGAAACGTGGCAGTCAGACCTCTCGTCCCTACCGCCCGGCGACCGGACACTCGGTCCGTGACCGACCTGAGCACCCCACCGCAGACCGCCCCCGTCCCCGCCCCCGCGAGATCCCCCCGGCTCCACTACGCCTGGGTGGTCGCCGGCGTCGCACTGATCGTGCTGATCGGCTCGGCCGGCTTCCGCTCCACCCCGGGCCTGATGATGGACGCGCTGAACAGCGAGTTCGGCTGGTCGCACGCCACCGTCTCCAGCGCCGTCTCGGTCAACCTGACCCTGTACGGGCTGACCGCCCCGTTCGCCGCCGCCCTGATGGACCGCTTCGGCGTCCGGCTGGTGACGGTCTGCGCGCTGCTGCTGATCGCGACCGGTTCCGGGCTGACGGTCCTGATGACCGAGCCCTGGCAGCTGGTGCTCTGCTGGGGCGTCCTGGTGGGCCTGGGCAGCGGCTCGATGGCGGGCGCCTTCGCGACCACCATCACCGGCCGCTGGTTCCACGCCCACCAGGGCCTGGTCACCGGGGTGCTCACCGCCGCAGGCGCGGCGGGCAACCTGGTCTTCATGCCGGTGCTGGCCGCACTGGTCACCGAGTACGGCTGGCGGACCGCCGTGGTGGTCGTCTCGCTGGCGGCCACCGCCGTCGCCGTCCCGGTCCTGCTGCTGATGCGCGAGCGTCCCGCCGACCTCGGCCTGCTGCCGCTCGGCGCGACCGGACAGCCGGCCCCGCCCGCGGTGACCGGCAGCGCCCTGGCCAGGTCGCTGCGGGTGCTCCGGGACGCCGCCCGCACCCGGGCGTTCTGGCTGCTGGCCGGCTCCTTCGCGATCTGCGGCGCCACCACCGCCGGCCTGGTCGGCACCCACTTCATCCCGGCCGCGCACGACCACGGCATGCCCGTCACCACCGGCGCGAGCCTGCTCGCCCTGGTCGGCATCTTCGACGTGGTCGGCACCGTGGCCAGCGGCTGGTTCACCGACCGCTTCGACTCCCGGGCGCTGCTGGTCACCTACTACGCGCTGCGCGGAGTCTCGCTGCTGTTCCTGCCGCAGCTGTTCGCCGACTCGCTACGGCCGCCGATCCTGGCCTTCGTGATCTTCTACGGCCTGGACTGGGTGGCCACCGTCCCGCCGACCATCGCGCTCTGCCGCCGCCACTTCGGCGCGGACGCTCCGGTCGTCTTCGGCTGGGTGCTGGCCGCCCACCAGATCGGGGCGGCCGCCGTCGCCTCGCTGGCCGGCCTGGCCCGCGACCGGTTCGGCGACTACGACCTGGCCTGGTACGCGGCGGGCGGGCTGTGCGCGGTCGCGGTCCTGCTCTGCCTGGGCCTCGCCCGGCGCCCCGCCGGCACACCCGTCGCCGACCCGGCCGGTTAGTCTCCGGGACATGACCCTGCGCTTCACGCTCGACCCGGACCTCACCCCCGACCTGCGCGCCGCCGTCACCGCCCTGTGGGTGGACGCCACCAACGCCGGCGGCGCGGTCGGCTTCGTGCCGCCGGTGGGCCCGGCGCAGGTCGAGCCGGTCGCCGAGCGCGCGTTCGAGGGCACCGGGCCCGGGCAGCCGGACCGGCTGCTGGTCGCGTACGAGGAGGAGAGCGGCCGGCCGGCCGGGCTGCTGTTCTTCACCTCCATGCGCTTCGACCTGATGGAGCACTGGCGGCTGCTCACCCGGGTCATGGTCCACCCTGCCCTGCAGGGGCGCGGGTACGGCGCGGCCCTGCTGGCCGAGGCCGAGCGGATCGCCCGCGACTGGGGCCTGGCCGGGCTGAAGCTGACCGTGCGCGGGGGGCTGGGCCTGGAGGACTTCTACAGCCGCTGCGGGTACAAGGAGGTCGGCCGGGTGCCGGGGGCGATCCGGGTCGCCGACGGGGACGACCGGGACGAGGTCACGATGTGGCTGGGGCTGCACTGAGCCTGTCTGCGGCCACGGCCGTTCGGCATGCTTCACTGGGAACCGCGCCCTGTGGGCCAGCTCCGCTCGCCGTACCCCTGCAGTTAGGACCTCCTCCCGTGAGCAGCAAGACGCACGCCACGCTCCGCTACACCTCCCTGCGGGTCAGTATCTTCCTGGGCTGCCTGCTGATCGCCCTGCTGCTGGGCCACTTCGGCGTGATCCCGGTGACCGGCAACTCCGGCGTGGTGTTCCTGGTGCTGCTCGCCGGCGTGGTGTCCGCGCCGATCAGCTACGTGCTGCTGAGCAAGCAGCGGGACGCGATGTCCGCGCAGATCACCGAGAAGGTCGAGACGATCCGCGCCCGCACCGCCGCGCAGAACGCGCAGGAGGACGCGGCCGACGACGCCGCCCGTGCCGCAGCCGCCCCGGCCGTGCAGAACTGACCCCTGGTGCCACCGTCCGAGGCCGGACCGGCCGCCGCCCCGACCCCGCCGAAGCGGCCGACCGGCCGTGACGTGGCCCGGCTCGCGGGTGTCTCCCAGGCGACCGTCTCGCTGGTCTTCTCCGGCTCCGACGCCGGGCACCGCGTCTCCGAGGCGACCCGTGAGCGGATCCGGGAGGCGGCCCGCAGCCTCGGCTACCGCCCGCAGGCGGCCGGCCGGCAGCTGCGGCTGGGCCGCAGCGGGATGATCCTGCTCGCGGTGCCCAACCTGCTCGGCCCGTTCTTCGGCCGGGTCCTGACCGGGGTCCACGAGGAGGCCGGCAAGCACGGGCTGGCCGTCGTGGTCAGCAGCGGCTGGGGGAGCGCCACCCTCGCCGACGCCGCCGCCACCAGCCGCTTCGACGGCCTGCTGGTCTGCTCCCCGGACGACAGCCAGCTCGGCGACCTCCCGCCGGACACCCCCGCGGTCTTCCTGGACGCGGACCCGGCGGTCAACCGCGGCCGGCCGACCGTCGAGCTCGACGTGGCCGGCGGCATGCGGGAGGCGGTCGAACACCTCGCCGCGCTCGGCCACCGGCGGATCGGCCACCTGCGCTCGACCCACTCCGCGTACACCTTCCGGGTCCGGCAGGCCGCCTTCGAGCACGCCACCCGGGACTTCGAGGTGGTGGAGCTGGGCGTCAGCCTGAACGAGGGCCGGCAGGCCGCCTTCGAGGCCGCGCACCGGCTGCTCGGCGGCCCGGACCGGCCGCGGGCCGTGGTCTGCGACGACGACGTGGTCGCCTCCGGGCTCTACCAGGCCGCCGCCGAACTCGGCCTGCGGATCCCCGCGGACGTCTCGGTGGTGGGGATCGACAACATTCCGGTGGCCGAGCTGCTGGCCCCGCCGCTGACCACCGTCGACCTCCCCGGCGAGGAGCTCGGCCGGGCCGGGGTCACCGCGCTCGCCGCCCTGCTGCGCGGCGAGCCGGCGCCCGAGGTGGCGCCGCTCGCCACCACCCTGGTGCTCCGCAGCTCGACCGACCCGGCCGGCGAACCGTCCTGACGGCCGGTCAGGCGACCGGTGCGTGCTCCGGCGTCCGCTCCGGCATCCGCTCCGACATCCGCTCGGGCATCCCGTCCGGCGAGGTGGCGGCGGGAGCCGTGGGAGCCGTGGGCCGCAGCCGGCGGCGGCAGCCGAACAGCAGCAGCCCGCCCAGCGCGATCCCGCCCACCGCGCAGAGTGCGACACCCGGCAGCGAGTCGGTCGCCAGCAGGCCGGAGACGGCGTAGCCGGCCGCGTTCCCGGTCGCGAACAGGGTGACCAGCCAGGCGAAGGCCTCGGTCACCGTGCCGGTCGGGGCCAGCTCGGCGACCAGGACGAAGGCGGCGGCCAGCAGCGGGGCCAGGGAGATCCCGGAGAGCAGCGCCAGGCCGGCCATCGCGAGCGGGCCGGGGAGCAGCAGCAACGGCAGGTAGCTGACGGCCATCCCGAGCGCGATCGTCCAGGTCCGGGTCGCGGTGCTGATCCGCCACGGCAGCGCGCCGTAGACCAGCGCGCCGACCAGCCCGCCGAGCGCGGCCAGCGCCAGCAGGCTGCCCGCGCCGCCCGGCAGCCTGCCGGGGTGGCTCTCCGCGTAGGCGATGAACAGGACGTTCTGCGAGCCGACCGTCCAGCCGGCCCCGGCCAGTCCGACCAGCAGCAGCACCAGGCCGGGTGAGCGCAGCGGGCCGAGCAGCCCGGCGGAAGCCTCCCGGGGCGGTGCCTGCCAGGCCCGGGCCGGGGCGGTGGTGGCGACCACCAGCGCGCCGAGCAGGCCGAGCGCGGCGGCCGTCCACAGGGCTGTGGACGGTCCGAAGGCGGCGGCCAGCCCGGCCACGGCCAGCGGCCCGGCCACGTACAGCACCTGCTGGGAGGCGGAGTCGAAGGCGTAGGCGGTGTCCAGCTGCTCCTCCTCGACCACGGCCGGCCACAGTGAGCGCAGGCAGGGTTCGAGCGGCGGCATCGCCAGTCCGGCGAGGGCGGCGCCGGTGAGGGCGGCGGACGGTGAGCCGGGGGTGAGCGCGAGCAGGGCGTAGCCGAGCCCGGCGACGACGGCGGAGACGATCAGCACCCGGGGCTGTCCGGTGCGGTCGACGATCCGTCCGAGCACCGGCCCGCCGACGGCGGCGGCGATCGCGTACGCGGCGGTGGCCAGGCCGATCCTGCTGTAGGGGGCGCCGGCCTCGCGCAGGGCCAGGGCGATCACCAGGGCGGTCATGCCGGCGGGCAGTCGGCCGAGCAGGGTGCCCAGCAGCAGTCGGGTGACGTGCGGGGCGCGGAGCAGGGCGAGGTAGCCCATGGTGTTCGGTCTCCTGGGCAGGCGGCGGCAGCGGGGGGTCACCAGCTAAGTTATACGTATAACCGACCGGGGTCAATCTGTCCGGTTCTGGATGGTTCGTTGACGCAACTCAAACCTGTACTTTGAACATCTCAAAGGTTTATTGCTAATCTTCCGGCCATGACCACCGCAGGCGCCGCACTTCAGCACGGGACGAGCACTCCGCTCATGCCGTGCTGCCCGCGCCTGTCCGGTGCTGTGGACGGCCCGCGCCGCTGTCGCTCCCGGCGCTGTACCAAGGCGGCACGCCCCTCCTGAAGGCCCCGGACCCCCCGTCCGCCGCCTCCCGCCGTGCCGCCGCGTCGCGCCCCACCCCCCTGCCTGCCCTCCCGCCTCCCCGGAGCCGCATCCCCATGTCCACAGCACCCTCGTTCCTGGCGAAGGTCCGAAAGACCCCGTTCTGGGTCCAGATCGTCGGCGGCCTCGTCCTCGGCGGCCTGCTCGGCTGGCTCGCCCGGTCCCAGGACATCTCCTGGCTCACCACCACGCTCGAGACCATCGGCAAGACCTTCGTCCAGCTGCTCAAACTGGCCGTGCCGCCCCTGGTCTTCACCGCGATCGTGGTGAGCGTCGCCAACCTGCGCAACGTCACCAACGCCGCCCGGCTCGCCGTGCGCACCCTGCTCTGGTTCCTGATCACCTCGCTGATCGCGGTCGCCATCGGTCTCACCCTCGGCCTGCTCACCGACCCGGGCAAGGGTGCCGGCCTGTCCACCGAAGGCGTCAAGGGCGTCGAGGACGCCGGCACCTGGGTCGACTTCCTGACCGGCATCGTCCCGACCAACATCGCCACCGCGTTCGTCGAGGTGAACGTCCTCCAGATCGTCTTCCTCGCCGTCGTCACCGGCGCGGCCATCCTGAAGATCGGCGAGAAGGCCGCCCCCGTCCTCAAGCTCAGCGAGTCGGTCCTCGACCTCGTGCAGACCGCCCTGTGGTGGGTCATCCGGCTGGCGCCGCTCGGCACCCTCGGCCTGATCGGCAAGTCCGTCGCCAAGTACGGCTGGGACCTGCTCAAGCCGTTCGCGACGCTGACCGTCGACGTGTACGTCGGCTGCGCCCTGGTGCTCTTCGTGGTCTACTCGCTGCTGCTCAGGTTCGTCGGCGGCCTCAACCCGCTGAACTTCTTCAAGGGCGCCTGGCCCGCGATCCAGCTCGCCTTCGTCTCCCGCTCCTCCGTCGGCACCCTGCCGGTCACCCGCCGGGTCACCGAGCGCCTCGGAGTGCCCACCGAGTACGCCTCCTTCGCGGTCCCGTTCGGCGCGACCACCAAGATGGACGGCTGCGCCGCGATCTACCCGTCGCTGGCCGCGATCTTCGTCGCCCAGGTCTACGGCATCGACCTCGGCATCGGCGACTACCTGCTGATCGCCTTCGTCTCGGTGGTCGGCTCCGCCGCCACGGCCGGCCTCACCGGCGCGATCGTGATGCTCACCCTCACCCTCTCCACCCTGGGCCTGCCCCTGGAAGGCGTCGGCCTGCTGCTGGCCATCGACCCGATCCTCGACATGGTTCGAACGGCCACGAACGTTGCCGGACAGTCGGTCGTGCCGATCCTGGTCGCGGCCCGCGAGAAGACCCTCGACCTGACGGCGTACAACAACCCGACCGGTGACCTGCTCGACGAGCCCGTGGCCCCCGTCGGGGTCGTCGTCGCGGCCTGACACACCGACGGTTTCGAGCCCTTCCCCGTCAACCCGGGGGAGGGCTCGGTTCGTCCGGCCGGTAGCGGCCGTCGAGCGGTGCGCCCCGCCGCTGCGGGCCCTGTGGTTCAGCGTGGTTTCGGGGCCCGGCGGAGGGCTTCGGCGGCGGTGCCGGCCGGGTGTTCGGGGAGCAGTGACCGCCCGAGCGGGGTGAGGGTGTGCAGTACCGAACTGCCCGAGCGCCGGGTGAGGACCAGGCCTGCGGCGCGCAGGACCGCCGCGTGCTGGCTGGCGGTCGCGGCGGCGGTGCCGGTGGCCCGGGCGAGTTCGCCGGTCGAGCAGCCGCCGGTGTCGGCGAGGGCCTCCAGTACGGCGGCGCGGGTGCGGCCGAGCAGGACGCCGAGGGCGTCGAGGTCCGGGGCGGTGTCGGGCAGCAGCGGCTCCTCGGGCCGGGCGGGGTAGAGCAGTTCGGGGAGCCCGCCGGGGCCGGAGGTGATACCGAAGACCGGCCCGCCGGCGGAGAGCAGCACCGGTTGGAGCAGCAGGCCCTGTCCGGTCAGCCGGACGTCGCTCGTCCAGGACGGGCCGAGATCCACCTCCAGCACCGGGGCCCGCCAGCGGATCCGCGGGTGCAGGGTGGTCAGCAGCCGCTCCACGCCGCCGTCCGTCAGGGCGCGGCCGCGCAGGGCCCGGTCGGCGTCGACCTGGGCGCGGATCCGGTGCCAGTACGGGTCGACCGCCTGCGTCCGGTAGTCGGAGACGGCGGTGCCGAGCAACTGCAGTGCGTCGGTGCTCCTTCGGGCCAGGGCCCGGGTGAACGGGGTCGGCGCCCGGCGGACGGCCAGCCGGTCCAGGTGGCGGTCGATCAGCGACTGGTCCACGTCGGCGGTGTCGGTCGGGCTGGACCCGATGGTGCCGCCGCCCGGCAGGTGCAGGAACTCGGGCAGACCGGCCCCGGGGGCCAGCAGCTCCAGCAGGACCCGACCGTGCGGGCCGAGCTGTCCGCGCAGGCCGCGCCGCCAGGGCGCCAGCCGGTCTGTCGGCAGGGCGCCGCCGAGTAACTGGAGACTGATCGTCAGCTCCGCGGCGGCGTCCGCGCCCGGGGCCAGCCTGGTCCGGGCCAGATCGTCCGCGGTGAAGTGGATTCGCAGCATCGGCCCCCGCCCTCGCGCCTCGACGTGCCATCCTCACACTCCACCCCGGGCCTTGGCGAGGGCCGGCGGCCGGGCGTGGGCCGCAGCGGCGGCACGATGGCCGGAATCCGCCCCCGCCGACCTGCGCGGTCGCACCGGCGCCGCCGGCCGCGGGCCCGTGACGCAGGCAGGGGGCCCGCCGGGTCCGGCTGAACCGGACCGGGGCGGGCCCCCTTGGTACTGCTCGTCATGCTCTTGCTGGCGGCTGGTCAGGGCCGCCTGTGGACCCACACGGGGCCCCGAGCGATCAGATCATCAGAGGATGGATCAGACAGGGGTGACGTTCTCCGCCTGCGGGCCCTTGGGGCCCTGGGTGACGTCGAAGCTGACCGCCTGGTTCTCCTCCAGCGAGCGGAAGCCGCTCGCGTTGATGGCGGAGTAGTGGACGAAGACGTCGGGGCCGCCGCCCTCCTGGGCGATGAAGCCGAAGCCCTTCTCGGCGTTGAACCACTTGACGGTTCCGGTCGCCATACCGTTCTCCTTGCGAGCGACGTAGCGGGCACCACACCTTGTGGCACCCGGTCCGCTGCGCTGATCGCCCCGCCTCCGGAGTGGGTCCGGAGTTTTTTCGCACAGTGCTCAATCAGTGCTCAATTGATGCTGGTGAAAAATTACAAAAAGCCTGCGGTTACATGCTCCGCAGGCTCCAAGTACTGCAAGGGGAATCAAACTGCAACTGTGTGGAACCGTAGCACGCGAGGGCTGCCCCGACCAGGGGTCTCCGGAAGCCGTACGCGGTGTGTCGGCCACCGGATGCGAGGCCTCCCGTAAGGCAGGCATACCCTGCCAGCAGAGTACGAACAGCAGAGGGAGCACGCGGTGACCGGTACGGACGCAGGCGGCCCGGCGGCGGTAAGGCCACGGGTCGGGCATATTCAGTTCCTCAACTGCCTCCCCCTCTACTGGGGCCTGGCGCGGACCGGAAACCTGCTCGATCTCGATCTGACCAAGGACACCCCCGAGAAGCTCAGCGACCAGCTGGTCGCCGGCACGCTCGACATCGGCCCGATCACCTGTGTGGAGTACCTGCGCAACGCCGACCGGCTGGTCGTCCTGCCGGACATCGCCGTCGGCAGTGACGGCCCGGTGATGTCCTGCGTGATCGTCAGCAAGGTGCCGCTCGCCGAGCTGGACGGCCGCCGGGTCGCCCTCGGCTCGACCAGCCGGACCTCGGTGCGGCTCGCCCGGCTGCTGCTGGAGGAGCGCGAGGGCGTGCGCCCGGAGTACTTCGCCTGCCCGCCGGACCTGGACGCGATGCTCGCCGAGGCCGACGCCGCCGTGCTGATCGGCGACCCGGCGCTGCGGGCCTCGCTGGAGCAGGCGCCCAGTCAGGGGCTGGCCGTGCACGACCTCGGGGCGATGTGGAAGGAGTGGACCGGCCTGCCGTTCGTCTTCGCCGTCTGGGCCGCCCGCCGCGAGTACGCCGACCGCCACCCCGAGACGGTGGCCGCCGTGCACCGCGCCTTCCTGGAGTCCCGGGACCTCTCGCTGGCCGAGGCCGCGCAGGTGGCCGAGCAGGCCGCCCGCTGGGAGTCCTTCGACGCGCCCCTGCTGGAGCGGTACTTCAGCCAGGCCCTCGACTACTCGCTCGGCGAGCGCCAGCTGGCCGGCATCGCCGAGTTCGCCCGCCGGGTCGCCCCCGACAGCGGCTTCGCCCACGATGTGACGATCAGCCTGCTGGAGCCGGCCCCGGTCGGCTGAGTCCCTGACCGGGCCGCCGCGGACCGGTACTGTCTGGCCTGCCGCACCGGCCCGCCCGACGGGCCCGCCGGAGGCGGCCGCGCCGGCACACGAGGGGACGGGGCCATGGAGCCGCTGGGTTCGGACGATCCGCGACAGATCGGCGACTACCGGCTGCTGCGCCGGCTCGGCGCGGGCGGGATGGGCCGGGTGTACCTGGGCCGCACCGCCGGCGGCCGGACGGTCGCGGTCAAGGTGGTGCGCGCCGAACTCGCCGACGATCCCGAGTTCCGGGCCCGGTTCCGTCAGGAGGTGGAGGCGGCCCGGCTGGTGGGCGGCGCCAGGACGGCGCCGGTCCTGGACGCGGACACCGAGGGCCCGCGCCCCTGGGTCGCCACCGGGTACGTGGCGGGGCCCGCGCTGGGCGCCGCCGTCCGCCGCTTCGGGCCGCTGCCCGCGCCCGCCGTCCACGCCCTCGGGGCGGAACTGGCCGGGGCGCTCGCCCATGTGCACGGCCTCGGGCTGGTGCACCGGGACGTCAAACCCTCCAACGTGCTGCTCGCCCTGGACGGGCCGCGCCTGATCGACTTCGGCATCGCCCGCGCCCTGGACGGCGCCGCCGAGCTCACCCGGTCCGGCTTCGTGGTCGGCTCGCCCGGCTTCATGTCGCCCGAGCAGGCGGGCGGCGGCCAGAGCGGCCCGCCCGGGGACGTCTTCTCGCTCGGCGCCGTGCTGGCGTACGCGGCGACCGGCACGGCGCCCTTCGGCGACGGGGTCAGCGCGGCGGTGCTGCTCTATCGCGTCGTGCACGAGGAGCCCGACCTGACCGGGCTGGACGGCGGCCTGCGCGCCGTCGTCCGGGAGTGCCTGGCCAAGCGGCCCGAGGACCGGCCCGCGCCTGCGGCCCTGCGGGAACGGCTGGCCGCCGGGGCCCCGGGCCCCGCCGCGGGCGGCTGGCTGCCGCCGGTCCTCTCGGACGCGGTCGCCCGCAGCGCCGTCGAACTGCTCGACCTGGAGGGCGAGGTGGCGCCGGCCGGACCGGGTCCCGCCCGGGACTTCGCGGACGCGCCGTACGCCGACCGCACCCCCACCCAGGCGGACGCCCGCCCGACCGGGTCGCCGGCCGGGGCACCGACCGGGCCGCACACCGGATCGCAGCCCGGACCGCGGCCCGGGGTGCCGGGCCGGCCGCGCCGCCGGTTCGCCCGCGCCGCCGCGGCGGGCGCGCTCGTCCTCGCGGCGGCCGGCGGAGCCGTGCTGTGGTCCCAGGGCCTGCCCTGGGACCGGGAGAAGCCGAGCCAGGACCAGGCGGTGACCGGCCCCGACGCCCTGCCGGCCGCCTTCCTCGGCACCTGGGAGGGCACCATCACCACCCAGATCGTCCCGCTGCCGAGCACCTTCCGGGTCGAGCTCAGGGCCGGCCGGGTCGGCGAGAAGGTCGGGCAGACCAGCAACGCCTCCCGGCTCAGCAGTACGGTCTGCCGCGGCGAGCTGACCCTGCTCACCGTGGCCCCCGACCGGATCGTGCTGCAGGAGCGGTCGGCCGGGGCGGACCCCGGCTGCACCGGCGCGCCCGAGCAGCAGACCTACACCCTCAAGAACGCCCACACCCTGCACCTCCAGGTCAGTGGGGCGCCGCTCGGCTCCGACCCCGCCGGGGACCTCGCCCAGCGGGCCTGAGCAGCGGCCGAAACGGCCTGGCGTAGGCTGGTTCGGTCATGTCGGCCGGGGCTCCCCTCCGGCTGAGGCGACCCGATGGATGGACAGAAAGAAGGCCCGCCAGGTGTCCGAGCAGACCCTTTCCGCCAACGACCTGCAGGCCGTCCTGGACCGCGCGGCCGCCGGTGGCCGGATCACCCCGGAGGAGGCGCTGGAGCTCTACCGCTCCGCACCCCTGCACGCGCTCGGCTCCGCCGCCGACGCGGTGCGCCGCCGCCGCTACGCCGGCGTCGAGCACATCGCGACGTACATCATCGAGCGCAACATCAACTACACCAACGTCTGTGTGACGGCCTGCAAGTTCTGTGCCTTCTACGTGGCGCCGAAGAGCGACAAGGGCTGGTCCCGCGACCTGGACGAGATCCTGCGCCGCTGCGCCGAGACGGTCGAGCTGGGCGGCACCCAGATCATGTTCCAGGGCGGCCACCACCCGGACTACGGCGTCGAGTACTACGAGCGCGCCTTCGCCGCCATCAAGGCGGACTTCCCGCAGCTGGTGATCCACTCCCTCGGGGCGTCCGAGGTCGAGCACATGGCCCGGATCTCGAAGGTCTCCATCGAGGAGGCGATCACCCGGATCAACAGGGCCGGCCTGGACTCGTTCGCCGGCGCCGGTGCCGAGCTGCTGCCGGCCCGGCCGCGCAAGGCGATCGCCCCGCTGAAGGAGTCCGGCGAGCGCTGGCTGGAGATCATGGAGGCGGCCCACGGCCTCGGGGTGGAGTCCACCTCCACCATGCTGATGGGCACCGGCGAGACCAACGCCGAGCGGATCGAGCACCTGCGGATGATCCGCGACGTGCAGGACCGCACCGGCGGCTTCCGGGCCTTCATCCCGTACACCTACCAGCCGCAGAACAACCACCTCAAGGGCTCCACCCAGGCCACCGTCTTCGAGTACCTGCGGATGATCGCGATCGCCCGGCTCTTCCTCGACAACGTGGCCCACATCCAGGGCTCCTGGCTCACCACGGGCAAGGAGGCCGGTCAACTCTCGCTGCACTACGGCGCGGACGACCTGGGCTCGGTCATGCTGGAGGAGAACGTGGTCTCGATGGCCGGTGCCAAGCACCGTTCCAACCTGACCGAGCTGATCCACCTGATCCGGGCCGCCGACCGCACCCCCGCCCAGCGCTCCACCACCTACCAGCACCTGCGGGTGCTGGACGACCCGGCCAACGACCCGGTCGACCCCCGGGTGGCCTCGCACATCGCCTCCACCGCGCTGGACGGCGGCACGGCGCACCCCGAGCTGAAGATCCTCTCGACCACCTGATGCTGACCCTCCACCGGGCCGCCCTGCTGGTGCCCGACCCGGCCGACCCCACCGCCCCGTCGATCACCGACGGGGCGGTGCTGGTGGACGGCGCGACCGTGGCCGCGCTGGGGCCGTTCCCGGAGCTCTCCGGCCGCGGCGCCCGCGTCCGGGAGTGGGGCGGTCTGCTGCTGCCGGGGCTGCGCAACCCCTTCGGGCACTGGCTGCTGGAGCGGGCCTACCACCCGGACCCGCGGGAGGACCTGGGCGGTGAACCGCTGCTGCTGGAGGTCGACCCGGACCGCCGGGGCGGCAGCGCCCGGCGCGGCCTGCAGCGGATGCTGGCGTACGGGACGACGGCGGTGGCCGGCCCGTTCGAGCTGCCGGTGGTCCGGACCGCGGTGGCCCGCTCGGGGCTGGCCGCGCTGCCCGGGGCCGGGCGCGCCGGGGGCGGGGAGCCCGCGGGCGAACAGGACGGCGGGCTGGATCCGCTGGCGGTGGGGACGCCGGGCGAGATGGTGCACCGTGCACTGACGGTCGGTGCGGCGGCGGACTTCGCGGTGTTCGACGCCCCGTCCGTCGAGGCCCTGGCGCAGGCCGGGGCGGGCTGCTGCCTGGCCACCGTCCTGGGGGGACGCCTGCTGTACCGCCGTCGGTGACGTGGCGTGAGTTTCCCGCCATGGGGCGGCCGGAAACCGACCTGAGCGTGGCGATCCTCATATCGGATGACCGGCCGTCACCGTGACCTGAGGCCCCGCCAGCGGCTACGATCCCCGACAGCCACTCAGGTGACGCAGCCAGGACAGGGAACCATGCAATCCGCGACCGCCCCCCGACCGAACGGGCCGTTCGGGCCCTCGGCTCGGCCACGGCTCGGCCGGGGCTGGTACCTCGTCGCCGTGCTCAGCGCGGTGCTCGCCCTCGGGCTGTGCCTGCTCGGCTGGCGCCAGGCCGACCAGGCCGACCGGATCGCGGCCGACCCCGTCCGGGTCGAGGGCACCATCACCCAGCTGCCCGGCGGCAGCGGCACCTACAGCCAGGTCCGCTACCAGGCCGGTGGCCGTCAACTGGTCGCCGCCGATCTGTGGCTGCCCGAGGGCGCACAACTCGGCGCGGGCATCTGCCTGGAGCACGCCGCCGGCGACCCCGGCGCCGTCCGCGTCTGCGGCGAGCGCTACCCGCAGCCGGTGGGCGTCGGTCTGGCGCAGATCAGCGTGCCGGTCGCCCTGCTGCTGTGCGCGGCCTGCGTGGCCCGGATCTGGCGCCACCGCCGGGCCAACCCGACCCGGCGCGGGGACTCCCGGGTCCGCACCACGGTCGCGCTGGCCGCCGAGGCGCTCGGCGAGGGCATGCCCGCCATCACCCACGGCAAGCGCTCCCGCCGACGGCGCAAGGGCGGCCGACGCGCCCTGCGCTGACGCGGGGCAGCGAACGCTGGGCCGGGCGCCGCGTGGAGCGCTGCCCCGAGCCGCGCGCGCGGGCGCGCAGCGGCGCGCGTGGTGTGCAAAGCGCCCTTCGGAGCCACCGCACGCCACCCCCGAAGACACCCCGTCGCCCGGACCGCCGGTGCCAAGGTGAACAATGGGTGGCGTGACCCGAGCCTCTCTGGACAAGCAGCCGCACGAAGTCGCCGCGATGTTCGACGACGTCGCGGCCAAGTACGACCGCACCAACGACGTCCTCTCCCTCGGCCAGACCCGGCTCTGGCGACGCGCCGTGGCCGACGCCATCGGTGCCGAGCCCGGCCAGCGGATCCTCGACCTGGGGGCCGGCACCGGCACCTCCTCGCTGCCCTTCCTGGAGGCCGGCGCCGAGGTCGTCCCGTGCGACTTCTCGCTCGGCATGCTCACCGAGGGCAAGCGCCGCCACCCCGAGCTGTCGCTGACCGCGGGCGACGCCACCCGGCTGCCCTTCGCCGACGGGGTCTTCGACGCCGCCACCATCTCCTTCGCGCTGCGCAACGTGCAGGACACCGACGCCGCGCTGAGCGAGCTGTACCGGGTCACCAAGCCCGGCGGCAAGCTGGTGATCTGCGAGTTCTCCACCCCGACCTGGACCCCGCTGCGGACGGTCTACACCGAGTACCTGATGCGTGCGCTGCCCCCGGTCGCCACCGCCGTCAGCAGCAATCCGGACGCCTACGTCTACCTCGCCGAATCGATTCGCTCCTGGCCCGACCAGCCCGCGCTGGCCACCAAGCTCCAGCAGGCCGGCTGGTCCAAGGTCGCCTGGCGCAACCTCACCGGCGGCATCGTCGCCCTGCACCGGGGTTTCAAGGCCTGACAACTAGACTGCGGGGGGCCGTCCGCGGCCCCTCGTCCAGTCCCGAGCCCCCACCGCCGTTCGCAGGAGAGTGCCAGCCGTGACCACCGACACCGCAGCCGATCTGACGAAGCCGGACAACCCCGTGGAGAGCACGGCGGACGTCATCGTGGTCGGCGCCGGTCCGGCGGGGTCGACCACCGCGTACTACCTGGCCCAGGCCGGGCTGGACGTGCTGCTGCTGGAGAAGACCGAGTTCCCGCGCGAGAAGGTCTGCGGGGACGGGCTCACCCCGCGCGCCACCAAACAGCTGGTCGACATGGGGATCGACGTCTCCACCGAGAACGGCTGGCTGCACAACAAGGGCCTGCGGATCATCGGCGGCGGCGTCCGGCTGGAGCTGGACTGGCCCGAGCTGGCCGCCTTCCCCGACTACGGTCTGGTCCGCAAGCGGGCCGACTTCGACGAGCTGCTGGCCCGTCAGGCCCAGAAGGCCGGTGCCCGGCTGTACGAGCGGTGCAACGTCACCGGCCCGGTGCTGGACGAGCGCACCGGCCGGATCACCGGCGTCACCGCCAAGGTCGGCGAGGAGAAGCGGGCGGTCGTCTTCAAGGCCCCGCTGGTGGTCGCCGCCGACGGCAACTCCACCCGGCTCTCGGTCGCCATGGGCCTGCACCGGATGGAGGACCGCCCGATGGGCGTCGCCTACCGGACGTACTTCACCTCGCCCCGGCACGACGACGACTACCTGGAGTCCTGGCTGGAGCTGCGCGACCCGCGCAAGAAGGACGAGCTGCTGCCCGGCTACGGCTGGATCTTCGGCATGGGCGACGGCACCTCCAACGTCGGCCTCGGCATCCTCAACTCCTCGCCCGCCTTCGGGAACCTCAACTGGCCCGAGGTGCTCACCACCTGGTGCTCCGGGATGCCCGAGGAGTGGGGCTACACCCCCGAGAACATGACCGAGAAGATCCGCGGCGCCGCGCTGCCGATGGCCTTCAACCGTCAGCCGCACTACACCCGCGGCCTGCTGCTGGTCGGCGACGCCGGCGGCATGGTCAACCCCTTCAACGGCGAGGGCATCGCGTACGCGATGGAGTCCGGCCAGATCGCGGCCGGCGTCATCGTCCAGGCCTCCGCCCGGATCACCGAGGCCGGACGCGAGCGCGTCCTGCACAGCTACCCCAAGGTCCTCAAGGAGGTCTACGGCGGCTACTACACGCTCGGCCGGGCCTTCGTGAAGCTCCTCGGCAGCCCCAAGGTCATGAAGCTCGCCACCGAACGCGGCCTGACCCACCCGCTCCTGATGAAGTTCACCCTCAAGCTGCTCGCCAACCTGACCGACCCCCGGGGCGGCGACGCGATGGACCGCCTGATCAACGGGCTGACGAAGGTCGCACCCAACGCGTAGCGGCCACGCGGCCGCGGCGGTCGCGGGTACGGACACCAGCCGGCCCGGCCCGGGCCGGGCCGCCGGATTTTCCGGTGGCCCGGCGCCGGGTCGGCGTGCTTGGATCCCGGGCATGAACAGTGACCTGCCGGACGGCTACGAGATCTCCACCGACCCGGCGCGGCTCGATGCCGCGCTGATCCACGTGTGGCTGTCCTCGGACGCCTACTGGGCGCTCGGCCGGCCCCGGGAGAAGCAGGACCTGGCGATCGCCAACTCGCTCAACTTCGGGGTCTACGACAGCGTGTCCGGAGACCAGCTCGGCTATGCCCGGGTGGTCACCGACCGGGCCACCTTCGGCTGGCTGTGCGACGTCTACATCGCCCCCGCGGCCCGAGGCAAGGGCCTGGGCACGGCCCTGGCCGCCGCGGTCCGGGACCGCCTCGCCGGCTACGGATTGCGCCGCATCCTGCTGGCCACCGCCGACGCCCACGAGGTCTACGCGAAGGTCGGGTTCGAGCCGCTGACCACGCCGGAGAAGTGGATGGCACTCGGCGCCCAGTAGCGGGGCCGGCCGGCGCGCACGGTCGCCGGGGTCAGGACTGCCAGCGGCGTTCGCCGTCGTACCAGAGGTCGGTGGGGGTGAGGCCGAGGGCGGTGGCGACGGCCGCCGAGGCGTGGTGGTCGGGGTGGATGTGGGCGACCAGGGTGTCGACCTGGCCTGCCGTCAGGTGCACGGCGGCGGCGCGGACGGCCTCGGTGGCGATGCCGCGGCCCTGCCAGGGGGTGCCGACGACCCAGGCGAGTTCGGCGGTCCGGCCGGTGACGGTGGCCTGGACGTAGCCGGCCAGGCAGCCGTCCTCGCGCAGGTGGATGACCCAGTTGTGCCAGGTGGTCTCGGGCTCGGGGGAGCCGGCGGCCAGCCGGCGGTAGCGGGCGCGCAGTTCCTCGGGTGAGTCGGGGGCGCCGCCTGTGTAGGTGTGCAGGGCCGGGTCGGCGAGGACGGCGGCCATCTCCTCGGCGTGGTCCACCCGAAGGGGGACCAGGTCGAGCCGCTCGGCCGGGAGGGTGCCGAGCGAGCGCTGCCTGACGTACGCCATCCGCCGCTCGAAGACCTCGCGGGCGTCCGGGGTGAGGGTGCGCAGGGCGACCAGGGCCGCGAAGATCACGTCGCAGAGCTCGTGCTGGACGTCCTCCCAGCTGTGGGTGACGCCCTTGCGCGGGTTCTGGCCGGTGGCGCCGATGACGGCCTGGCCGACCTCGCCGACCTCCTCCGACAGCTTGAGGATCCGCAGCAGTCTCTCGTCGCCCGGGGAGAGGTCGCTCACGCGGTCCAGCCAGGCGACGAGCTGGTCGACGTTCTCCCAGGTGGTGCTGCGGTCCATGCGGCGGCTCCCGTACGGCAGGGGGTGGGCCCCCACCGTACGGGATACCGGTCGGCCGTCAGCCCTTGGCGATCTTCACGTTGCGGATGTCGGTCCTGACCGCCGGGTAGCCGTCGCCGGGGCCGTTCTGGTCGTCCTCGCCGGCCGCCGCGATCTTCTGCAGCACGTCCAGGCCGCCGGTGACCTGCCCGAACGGGGTGTAGGCGGGGGAGAGTTTGGTGTCCTTCCAGACGAAGAAGAACTGGCTGCCGTTGGTGTTCGGCCCGGCGTTGGCCATCGCCACGGTGCCGGCCGGGTAGGTCGCGCCGGTCAGGTTCTCGTCCGGGAAGGAGTACCCCGGGCCGCCGCTGCCGGTGCCGGTCGGGTCGCCGCACTGGAGCACGAAGATCCGCTGGGTGGTGAGGCGGTGGCAGTGGCTCCCGTCGAAGTAGTCGTGTTCGGCGAGGAAGCGGAACGAGAAGGTGGTGCACGGGGCCTTGTCGGTCAGCGCCTTGAAGGTGATGTCGCCCTGCCTGGTCTTCAGCGTGGCCTTGTACGGCTTGGCGGCCTTGGCGGCGTCGAAGACCGGGATGCCCTTGAAGTTGTCGGCGGGGACGGCCGGTGTGTAGCTGCAACCCACCTGGAGCGCCGGGGCGGCCGCGGCGGATCCCGCGGTGGTGGCCAGGGCGAGCGGGACGGTGGTGGCGGTCAGGAGCAGGGCCCAGTGCTTGCGCCTCATGTGCGAGGACCTCCGGTACGTGAACGGACGTTAATGGCATGGCCGTGTCATCAATGCCCGTTCCGCGGACCGCTACTCCTCGGTGTCGTCAGACCGGATGCCCCTGGGCGTCCGTCGGCAGCCGCTGGGTGTTGAACTTGATCTGCCAGACCGTCACCCGGCCGTTCGGCTGCTCGCAGAGCACGGCTCCGTCCTGCCAGATCCCGTCCGTGTCCCACCACTGACTGCCGTACGGATCCCCCTGGTTGAGGTGGACGTCGTGCACGCCGAGGCCGTCGCCGAAGCGCTGCCCGAAGACGTAGATCCGGCTCGCCGAGCGCAGCCGCGGCTCCAGGACGTCGAGGGCGTTGTCACCGTCGCTGGCCACCCAGGGGTGGACCTTCACCTTGAGGCAGGCGAGCAGTGCGGCCAGCCGGTCCGCCAGGTTGGGGCCGTACACCGGCGCGCCGACCGCCGGGCGCAGGAGCACCCCGACCAGTCCTTCGACCAGCCTGCGCAGGGGCGGCAGCCAGCCCGGATCCTGGAGCAGCGGGCTTCGCTGGTAGTCGAGCGCGCCCGCCTCGGGCGCCGACGCCAGCGGGTGGAAACCGTCCGGCAGGGCGCGGACGGTCACGATGTCCGCCCCGGTCAGTCCGGTGACCAGGCGGTATCCCACGCCCACGCCGCTCGGCGAGTCGACGTCCAGGGCCGCTTCGCGGATCCCGGCCGGAGTGTTCAGGGACAGGTGGCCGTGGTACCACTCGCCGTACTCGTGCTGCGGGTCTCGGGTGAAGTCGTGGAAGGTGCCGATGGCGACGCCGTACAGGGGCAGAGGCATGGCCGGCTCCTCTCCGTTCGGTGCGCAGGGCGGGCCGTACCTCCAGTCTGGGCGTGCGTCCGGGCTGTGGCATCCGGTGGCGCCCGGTGACGGAGCGTGGCGGGCCGCGGGTGTGCTGCGGGCGGTCCCGCGCTGAAAGGTGTTGATCGCACGGCCGCCGCCGGGTGAGGATGACCCGTCGCCCGCATCGGTGACCAGCTCCGTCCGACGGCGTACGGGCTATTGGCCTGCCGACCGCGTTCCCCGGAGGAGCCCCGATGAGCCGTACCCTGCGTGATCTGCCCGTCCTCGGCGTGGCCGTGGTCTGGGGTTCCAGCTTCCTGGTGGTCAAGCACCTCGCCGAGCCCGACACCGTGGTCGCGATGCTGGTGCTGCGCTTCGGCCTGGTGCTCCCGGTGCTCGCGGTGTTCGCCTGGCGGGCGCTGCGGGCGCTGACCGTCCGGGAGTGGCTGGGCGGGGCGGTCCTCGGTGCCGTGCTGAGTGCGATCTTCCTGCTGGAGACGTACGGCGCCGTCCACACCTCGGCCACCAACGCGGGCCTGGTCATCAGCCTCACCATGGTCTTCACCCCGCTCGCCGAGAGCGCCGTGCGCCGCACCGCCCTGCCCCGGGCGTTCCTGGCCGCGGCCGGGCTCTCGGTCCTGGGCGTCGCCCTGCTGACCGGCGACGGCGGCCTGCGCGCCCCCTCGGCCGGCGACCTGCTGGTGCTCGGCGCGGCGGTGGTCCGTACCGTGCACGTGCTCGCGATGTCGCGGACCCGGGCGCTGAAGGGCACCGACTCGCTCGCCCTGACCTGGGTCCAACTGGCCACCGCGACGGCGGTCTTCGCCCTGGTGGCGCCGTTCGCCGGCCCGTCCCCGCTGACTCTGGCGGGCACCTTCGGGCCGGCCCGGTGGGGCTTCCTGCTCTACCTGAGCCTGCTCTGCACGCTGTTCGCCTTCTTCGTGCAGATGTGGGCGGTCCGGGCCACCTCGCCGTCCCGGGTCAGCCTGCTGCTGGGCACCGAACCGCTCTGGGCCGCCGTCTTCGGCATCGCCGTCGGGGGCGACCGGCCGGGGCTGCTCGCGCTGGCCGGCGGGGTGTGCGTCCTGGCCGGCACCGAGTGGGGTCGACGGGCGGTGCCGCCGGCCGAGGGTGCCGTCGCCGGCCCTCGGGAGCGGGCCGCCGCGGCGGACCGGCCGGTGTCCGCGGCGGCCAAGGCGGGCAGCGGCGGGTAGCAGGCGGTCGTGACCACGCCGGCGAGGCCGTGCGGGGCTGCGAGGCCGTGCGGGGCCGCGGGACGGCGGGATCGCCCGTGGCGCCGGGTCCGGCCGGCCCCGCCGGACCGCTCTCCGTCCGCGAGCGGGAGATCGCCGGCCGCCCGCCGGGCGGTGCTCCTCGTGCGCTTGTGAACAAAGGGTCAAGCGGGTGCACCGAGCCGGCCACCCGAGCGGGTGAGGGCCTATAACACGTCAACCTGAGGCGGCTGAAATTTGCTTCGGCCGTCGCATGCTTGATATAGGCGAAGGCCTCTGACCTGTCGGTTCACTGTCGAATGCGACTGATTGTGCCCATTTGCCTCCGCTGTGTTGATTGATTGCGACTTGATCGCCTACGTGATCGTTTGTCAGGTGTCGTAGATCACAAAGATCGTCTGGAACTGCGTGTCGCAGATCACAAGCCGACAGGCATAGGATGCGCTCGATCCAGGCTTTGTGAACTGCCTCACATGGGATGGATCTCGGTAAGTGGATCACGGGTTCACCTGCGGTGATCCTGCGATTCCGATCTGCAGTCAAGGACGACTGGACGGAGGGAGCGGGGGCTTATGAATGCCTACGCGCCGATCCTCGTACTCGGTGCCATCGCGGCGGCGTTCGCGGTCGGCTCCGTCACGATGGCCTCACTGACCGGCCCCAAGCGGTACAACCGGGCCAAGTTGGAGGCGTACGAGTGCGGCATCGAGCCGACCCCGCAGCCGATGGGCGGCGGGCGGTTCCCGATCAAGTACTACCTGACGGCGATGCTCTTCATCGTCTTCGACATCGAGATCGTCTTCCTCTATCCGTGGGCGGTCAGCTTCGACGCCCTGGGGATCTTCGGGCTGGTCGAGATGCTGCTCTTCATCGCCACCGTCTTCGTCGCCTACGCCTACGTGTGGCGTCGCGGCGGTCTGGAGTGGGACTGACCGCGCCGGCCTTGTGAACCGGAGCGCAAGGTGAACGGGCGTCATCGCCACCGGACTTGGATCGCATTGAGAGGGAACTGATGGGAATCGAGGAGAAGCTGCCGAGCGGCTTTCTGCTCACCAGCGTGGAGACCGCCGCCGGGTGGGTACGGAAGGCGTCGCTCTTCCCCGCCACCTTCGGGCTCGCCTGCTGCGCGATCGAGATGATGACCACCGGAGCGGGCCGCTACGACCTGGCCCGCTTCGGCATGGAGGTCTTCCGCGGCTCCCCGCGCCAGGCCGATCTGATGATCGTGGCGGGTCGGGTGAGCCAGAAGATGGCCCCGGTGCTGCGCCAGGTGTACGACCAGATGCCGAACCCCAAGTGGGTCATCTCGATGGGTGTCTGCGCATCCTCCGGCGGCATGTTCAACAACTACGCGATCGTGCAGGGCGTCGACCACATCGTCCCCGTGGACATCTACCTGCCGGGCTGTCCGCCCCGCCCCGAGATGCTGCTGGACGCGATCATCAAGCTGCACGACAAGATCCAGCACGAGAAGCTCGGGGTCAACAAGCGCCGGGCCGAGGAGGAGGCGGAGGAGTTCGCCCTCCAGGCCACCCCGCTCAGCGAGATGCGGGGGCTGCTGCGATGAGCGACAGCGACATCCCCGCCGTCCGCAAGGAGCCGCACCACACCGAGCTGCCGGTCGAGGTGGTCGGGCGCCGTGAGGGCATGTTCGGCGCCAAGGGCACCGGCGACACCTCCGGCTTCGGCGGCCTCACCGCGCCGATCGCGCTGCCCCCCGCGAGCGTCCGCCCGTACGGCCACGGCTTCGACGAGGTGGCCGACGAGCTGGAGGGCGCGCTGGAGGAGCAGGGGCTCGACCCGGCCGACGTGATCGAGAAGACCGTGGTGGACCGGGGTGAACTCACCTTCCACATCAGCCGCGAGCACCTGCTCGGGACCGTCCGCACGCTGCGCGACGACCCGGCGCTGCGCTTCGAGCTCTGCCTCGGCGTGAGCGGCGTGCACTACCCGAACGACCGGGGCCGCGAGCTGCACGCGGTCTACCACCTGCGCTCGATCACCCACGGCCGGCTGCTGCGGCTGGAGGTCACCGCGCCGGACGCCGACCCGAGGATCCCGTCCGTGGTCAGCGTCTACCCGACCAACGACTGGCACGAGCGCGAGACCTACGACTTCTTCGGCCTGGTCTTCGAGGGCCACCCCGCGCTCACCCGGATCATGATGCCGGACGACTGGCTGGGCCACCCGCAGCGCAAGGACTACCCGCTCGGCGGCATCCCCGTCGAGTACAAGGGCGCCCAGATCCCGGCGCCCGACCAGCGGAGGTCGTACAGCTGATGACCACTCACTACGAAGCAGGTGCGCGCGAGACCACCGAGGGACGGGTCTTCACCGTCACCGGTGGCGACTGGGGCGAGGTGGTCGAGGCCATCGCCCGCGCGGACGACGAGCGGATCATCGTCAACATGGGCCCCCAGCACCCGTCCACCCACGGCGTGCTGCGGCTGATCCTGGAGATCGACGGCGAGACGGTGACCGAGGCCCGCTGCGGCATCGGCTACCTGCACACCGGCATCGAGAAGAACATGGAGTTCCGCAACTGGGTCCAGGGCACCACCTTCGTGACCCGGATGGACTACCTCACTCCGCTGTTCAACGAGACCGCGTACTGCCTGGCCGTCGAGAAGCTGCTCGGTGTGACCGACCAGATCCCGGACCGGGCGACCGTGATCCGGGTCCTGATGATGGAGCTCAACCGGATCTCCTCGCACCTGGTGGCGCTGGCCACCGGCGGTATGGAGATCGGCTCCACCACGCTGATGATCTACGGCTTCCGGGACCGCGAGGTCATCCTCGACATCTTCGAACTGGTCACCGGCCTGCGGATGAACCACGCCTACGTCCGCCCCGGCGGCCTGGCCCAGGACCTCCCGCCCGGTGCCGTCGACCAGGTCCGCGAGGGCATCAAGCTGCTCCGCTCGCGGATGCACGAGTACGACAAGCTGGCCACCGACAACCCGGTCTTCAAGGCCCGGCTGGTCGACGTCGGCCACCTGGACCTGGCCGGCTGCCTGGCACTCGGCGCCACCGGCCCGATCCTGCGGGCCACCGGCCTGCCGCACGACCTGCGCAAGTCCGACCCGTACTGCGGCTACGAGGACTACGACTTCGACGTGGCCGTCGCCGACACCGCCGACTCCTACGGGCGGTTCCTGATCCGCCTGGAGGAGATGCGGCAGTCGCTGCGGATCGCCGAGCAGTGCCTGGACCGGCTGAAGCCCGGCCCGGTGATGGTGGCCGACAAGAAGATCGCCTGGCCGGCCCAACTGGCCGTCGGCCCGGACGGCCTGGGCAACTCGCTCGACCACATCCGCAAGATCATGGGCACCTCGATGGAGGCCCTGATCCACCACTTCAAGCTGGTCACCGAGGGCTTCCGGGTCCCGGTCGGCCAGGCGTACACGGCGGTCGAGTCGCCCAAGGGGGAGCTCGGGGTGCACGTGGTCAGCGACGGCGGGACCCGGCCGTACCGGGTCCACTTCCGCGACCCGTCGTTCACCAACCTGCAGACGATGGCGGCGATGTGCGAGGGCGGCCAGGTCGCCGACGTGATCGTCGCGGTGGCCGGGATCGACCCGGTGATGGGAGGCGTGGACCGGTGACCAACGTAGAACTCGGTCTGCCGGCACTGCCGGCCAAGCCGTACCCGGCCGAGGTGCACGAGCGCCTCGCCGCGGACGCCCGCGAGCTGATCGGCCGCTACCCGGTGGCCCGCTCCGCGCTGCTGCCGCTGCTGCACCTGGTGCAGGCCGAGGAGGGCTTCGTCAGCCCGACCGGAATCCGCTTCTGCGCCGAGCAGCTGGAGCTCACCACCGCCGAGGTGACCGCGGTCGCGACCTTCTACACCATGTACCGGCGCAAGCCCGCCGGCACGTACCACGTCGGCGTCTGCACCAACACGCTCTGCGCGGTGCTCGGCGGCGACCAGATCTTCGCCGAACTCCAGGACCACCTGGGAATCAAGAACAACGAGACCACCGACGACGGCGAGATCTCGATCGAGCACATCGAGTGCAACGCGGCCTGCGACTACGCCCCGGTGGTGATGGTCAACTGGGAGTTCTACGACAACCAGACGCCGGAGAGCGCCAGGAAGCTGGTCGACGACCTGCGGGCCGGCCACGACCCGGCGCCCACCCGCGGCGCCCGGCTCTGCTCCTTCAAGGAGACCTCCCGGATCCTGGCCGGCTTCCCCGACGAGCGCCCCGGCGCCGTGGACGCCTCCGGGGCCGGCGGCGCCCCCTCGCTGGCCGGGCTGCGGCTGGCCAAGGGCGAGGCCCTGCCCGGCACCCCGGGCACCAAGGTGGTTGCACCCCGGCACGAAGGGACGGAAGCGTGATGACCTCCGCAGAGCCGGCCGAGAAGCTCCTCTCACCGGTCCTCTCCGCCTCCTGGGACGACACCCGCCCCTGGACCCTGGACACCTACCGCCGCCACGAGGGCTACCAGGGCCTGCGGGCCGCCCTGGAGATGCCCCCGGACGACGTGATCGCCCTGGTCAAGGACTCCGGCCTGCGCGGCCGCGGCGGCGCCGGCTTCCCGACGGGCATGAAGTGGCAGTTCATCCCGCAGAACGACGGCAAGCCGCACTACCTGGTGGTCAACGCCGACGAGTCCGAGCCGGGCACCTGCAAGGACATCCCGCTGCTCTTCGCCAACCCGCACAGCCTGATCGAAGGCATGATCATCGCGTCCTACGCGATCCGCTGCGACCACGCCTTCATCTACCTGCGCGGCGAGGTCGTCCCGGTGCTGCGCCGGCTGCACGCGGCCGTCGCCGAGGCCTACGAGGCCGGCTACCTCGGCAAGGACATCCTCGGCTCCGGCATCGACCTCGACATCACCGTGCACGCGGGCGCCGGGGCGTACATCTGCGGCGAGGAGACGGCGCTGCTGGACTCCCTGGAGGGCCGCCGCGGCCAACCCCGGCTGCGCCCGCCGTTCCCGGCCATCGCCGGCCTGTACGCCTGCCCCACGGTGGTCAACAACGTCGAGTCGATCGCCTCGGTGCCGCCGATCCTGGCCCGCGGCAAGGACTGGTTCAAGTCGCTGGGCACGGAGAAGTCCCCCGGCTTCACCCTCTACTCGCTGTCCGGGCACGTCACCAACCCCGGCCAGTACGAGGCACCGCTGGGCGTGACCCTGCGGCAGCTGCTGGACGTCAGCGGCGGAGTCAGGGCCGGCCACCGGCTCAAGTTCTGGACCCCGGGCGGCTCCTCCACCCCGATGTTCACCGACGAGCACCTCGACGTCCCGCTCGACTACGAGGGCGTCGGCGCGGCCGGCTCGATGCTCGGCACCAAGGCGCTGCAGATCTTCGACGAGACGACCTGCGTGGTCCGGGCCGTCACCCGGTGGACCGAGTTCTACGCCCACGAGTCCTGCGGCAAGTGCACCCCCTGCCGCGAGGGCACCTACTGGCTGGTCCAGCTGCTCAAGCGGATCGAGGCCGGCGAGGGCGTCGACGGCGACCTGGAGAAGCTGCTGGACATCGCCGACAACATCAACGGCAAGTCCTTCTGCGCGCTGGGCGACGGCGCCGCCAGCCCGATCGTCTCCTCGCTGCAGCACTTCCGCGCCGAGTACGAGCAGCACCTCGCCGAGCGCCGCTGCCCCTTCGACCCGGCCGCCGCCACGGTGTGGGCCGACCGGTCGCCCGCCCCCGAGTCCGCCACCGAGAGGGAGGTGCACGCGTGACCGTCACCGAGACGAGCACCGACCTCGTCACGCTCACCATCGACGGCGTCGAGGTCCAGGTCCCCAAGGGCACCCTGGTGATCCGCGCCGCCGAGCAGATCGGCACCCAGATCCCGCGCTTCTGCGACCACCCGCTGCTCGCCCCGGCCGGGGCCTGCCGGCAGTGCATCGTGGAGGTCGAGGGCCAGCGCAAGCCGGTCGCCTCGTGCACCATCCCGGTCACCGAGGGCATGGTGGTCCGCACCCAGATCAGCTCGCCGGTCGCCGAGAAGGCGCAGCGCGGCGTGATGGAGCTGCTGCTGATCAACCACCCGCTGGACTGCCCGGTCTGCGACAAGGGCGGCGAGTGCCCGCTGCAGAACCAGGCGATGTCCACCGGCGCCGCGGACTCCCGCTTCGAGGGCATGAAGCGGACCTACGAGAAGCCGGTGCCGATCTCCACCCAGGTCCTGCTGGACCGCGAGCGCTGCGTGCTCTGCGCCCGCTGCACCCGGTTCTCCCAGGAGATCGCCGGGGACCCGTTCATCGACCTGGTCGAGCGCGGCGCGCTGCAGCAGGTCGGCACCGGCGAGGGCGACGACTTCCGGTCGTACTTCTCCGGCAACACCATCCAGATCTGCCCGGTCGGCGCGCTCACCTCGGCCGCCTACCGGTTCCGGTCCCGCCCGTTCGACCTGGTCTCCTCGCCCAGCGTGTGCGAGCACTGCTCGGCCGGCTGCGGCCAGCGCACCGACCACCGCCGCGGCAAGGTGCTGCGCCGGCTGGCGGGCAACGAGCCGGAGATCAACGAGGAGTGGAACTGCGACAAGGGCCGGTTCGCCTTCCGGTACGCGCAGCAGCGCGACCGGCTGGCCACCCCGCTGGTCCGCGACGCGAGCGGTGAACTCGTCCCCGCCTCCTGGCCGCAGGCCCTGGCGGCCGCCGCCGAGGGGCTGCGCGGCGCCCGCGCGGGCGTGCTCACCGGCGGCCGGGTGACGGTCGAGGACGCGTACGGCTACGCGAAGTTCGCCCGGGTCGCGCTCGGCACCAACGACGTCGACTTCCGCTCCCGCCCGCACAGCGGCGAGGAGGCGGACTTCCTGGCCGCCGCCGTCGCCGGACACGGGGTCGACCTGGACGGCACGGGTGTCTCGTACACCGCGCTGGAGGCCGCCCCGGCGGTGCTGCTCGCGGGCCTGGAGCCCGAGGAGGAGGCGCCGATCGTGTTCCTGCGGCTGCGCAAGGCCAACCGGGCCGCGGGCCTGAAGGTCTACGCGATCGCCTCGCACGCCACCAGGGGCCTCGGCAAGCTGCGCGGTGCGCTGCTGCCGGCGGCGCCCGGTACCGAGGCCGAGTGGCTGACGGCGCTGGCCGGCGACGAGGTGCTCGCGGACGACGCGGGCCGCGCGGCCGACCAGCTGCGCAGCCCGGGCGCGGTGATCCTGGTGGGCGAGCGGCTGGCGGCCGTCCCCGGCGGGCTGAGCGCCGCGCTGCGGCTGGCGGCCGTGACCGGTGCCCGGCTGGCCTGGGTGCCGCGCCGGGCGGGGGAGCGCGGGGCGGTCGAGGCCGGTGCGCTGCCGGGGCTGCTGCCCGGCGGTCGGGCGGTGTCCGTGCCGGCCGCGCGGGCCGAGGCCGCCGAGCTGTGGGGGGTGGCCGGGCTGCCCGCCCGGGGCGGCCGCGACACCGACCGGATCCTGGCGGCGACCGTGCAGGGCGACCTGACCGCGCTGGTGCTCGGCGGGGTGGGCCTGGACGACCTCGCCGATCCGGCGCTGGCCGAGGAGGCGCTGACCCGGGCCTCCTTCGTGGTCTCGCTGGAGCTGCGGCCGTCGGCCGTCACCGACCACGCCGACGTGGTGCTTCCGGTCGCCGCGGTGGCCGAGAAGGCCGGCACCTTCCTGGATTGGGAGGGCCGGGTCCGGATGTTCGAACCCGCGCTCAAGGCCGACCAGCTGATGCAGCGTCAGCTGCATTCGGACGTGCGGGTGCTGAACATGCTCGCCGACGCGCTCGGCCGGCCGCTCGGCCTGCCGGACGTCCGGGCGGCCCGGCTGGAGCTGGACCGTTTCGCCCCGTGGCAGGGCGACCGGCCGACCGCCCCGGTGGTCCACCCGGCCCCGCTGCCCCGCCCGGCCGCGGGCCAGGCCGTCCTCGCGGGCCACCGGCTGCTGCTGGACAACGGCTCGCTCCAGGTCGGCGACCCGCACCTGGCCGGTACCCGGCACCCCGCGGTGGCCCGGCTGTCGCCGGTGACCGCCAAGGAGATCGGCGCCGAGCGGGCGGTGCGGATCACCGGCCCGGCGGGCTCGCTGGTCCTCCCGCTGGAGCTCGCCGACGAGCTGCCCGACCGGACGGTCTGGCTTCCCCTCAACTCCACCCCCGGCGGCGCGCACCGCGCCCTCGGCACCACCGTCGGCCACCTGGTCACCATCGCCCCGGCCGAGGAGGAATGATGCTTGCCGCCTACGAGACCCTGGGCTTCTTCGGCCGCGACCCCTGGTGGCTGGTGCTGCTGAAGGCCGTCTTCGTCTTCGCCTTCCTGGTCCTGACGGTGCTGATCGCGATCGTCTGGGAGCGCAAGGTCGTCGCCTGGATGCAGCTGCGGATCGGCCCGAACCGGCACGGCCCGTGGGGTCTGCTCCAGTCGCTGGCCGACGGCGTCAAGCTGGCGCTGAAGGAGGACCTGGTGGTGAAGGGCGCCGACAAGGCGGTCTACATCCTGGCCCCCATCGTCAGCGCCATCCCGGCCTTCATGGCCTTCGCGGTGATCCCCTTCGGCCCGGCCGGCGACGAGATCTCGATCTTCGGCACCCGGACCCCGATGCAGCTCACCGACCTGCCGATCGCCCTGCTCTACATCCTCGCCACCGCCTCGGTGGGCATCTACGGCATCGTGCTGGCCGGCTGGTCCTCCGGGTCCACCTACCCGCTGCTCGGCGGGGTGCGCTCGGCCGCGCAGATGATCTCGTACGAGATCGCGATGGGCCTGTCCTTCGCGGCGGTGTTCATCTACTCGGGCTCGATGTCCACCTCGGAGATCGTCGCCTCGCAGCAGCCGACCTGGTTCGCGGTGCTGCTGCCGGTGTCGTTCATCGTCTACATCATCGCGATGGTCGGCGAGACCAACCGGGCGCCGTTCGACCTTCCGGAGGCCGAGGGCGAGCTGGTCGGCGGCTTCAATACCGAGTACAGCTCGCTGAAGTTCGCGATGTTCATGCTGGCCGAGTACGTCAACATGGTCACCGTCTCGGCCGTGGCGAGCACGCTGTTCCTGGGCGGCTGGCGGGCCCCGTGGCCGATCTCGACCTTCTGGGAGGGTGCGAACCACGGCTGGTGGCCGCTGCTGTGGATCATCATCAAGATCCAGCTGCTGCTGTTCTTCTTCATCTGGCTCCGCGGCACCCTGCCCCGGCTGCGCTATGACCAGTTCATGAAGCTGGGCTGGAAGGTCCTGCTCCCGGTCTCGCTGGTCTGGCTGGTGATGGTGGCCAGCGTCCGGGCCCTGCGCAACGAGGGCTACGACTTCGGCAAGGTGGTGCTGTACGTCGGCGCACCCATCGCGGTCCTGCTGCTGCTGGCCCTGGTGCGGGACGTGGTGACGCGCAAGGCCGAGCCCGAAGCGCCCAAGGTGCAGGCCGAGTTCGACCCGCTGGCGGGCGGCTATCCGGTGCCCCCGCTGCCCGGGCAGGAGCTCCCGCCGGTGCCGCGCAGGCGCAGCCGCACCCCGCAACTCCAGGACGCCCTCAACGGGGCCGACCATTCCGAAGGGAGCTGAACCGAGATGTCGGACAAGAGTGCTGACAAGCCGTCGATCCTTGGCCCGGCCGCCGGCTTCGGCGTGACCTTCAAGGCCATGTTCAAGAAGCGGCTGACCGAGCAGTACCCGGAGCAGAAGAAGCCCACCGCCCCGCGCTTCCACGGCCGCCACCAGCTGAACCGGCACCCGGACGGCCTGGAGAAGTGCATCGGCTGCGAGCTGTGCGCCTGGGCCTGCCCGGCCGACGCGATCTACGTCGAGGGCGCGGACAACACCGACGAGGAGCGCTACTCGCCGGGTGAGCGCTACGGCGCGGTCTACCAGATCAACTACGCCCGCTGCATCCTGTGCGGGCTGTGCGTCGAGGCCTGCCCGACCCGGGCGCTGACCATGACCAACGAGTACGAGCTGGCCGACTCCACCCGGGCCGACCTGATCTTCACCAAGGAACAGCTGCTGGTCGGGTTGACCGAGGGCATGGTCGACTCGCCGCACTCGATCTTCCCGGGCGCCGACGAGGGCGCGTACTACCGGGGCGAGATCACCGCGGCGGCGCCCGACACCGTCCAGCAGGAACGCACCGACCACGAGAAGGAGGTGCAGTCATGACCTCCACCGGAGAGGCCGTCCAGTTCTGGGTCCTCGCCGTGATCGCCGTCGGTGGCGCACTGGGCATGCTGCTGATGAAGAAGGCGGTGCACAGCGCGCTCTGCCTGGCCGCCACGATGCTCGCCCTGGCGGTCTGTTACCTGGCCCAGGGCGCGGTCTTCCTGGGCGTGGTGCAGATCGTCGTCTACACCGGCGCGATCATGATGCTCTTCCTCTTCGTGGTCATGCTGGTCGGCGTCACCTCGGAGGACTCCCTCAAGGAGCAGCTCAAGGGGCAGCGGATCGCCGCCGTGGTCTGCGGGCTCGGCTTCGGGGTGCTGCTGATCGCGGGTGTCGCCAACGCGAAGCTGGACCACTTCACCGGCCTCGGCGAGGCCAACGCCGAGGGCAACGTCCAGGGCCTGGCCCGGCTGATCTTCACCAAGTACGTCTGGGCCTTCGAGGTCACCGGCGCACTGCTGATCACCGCGGCGATCGGCGCCATGGTGCTGACCCACCGCGAGCGGGTGCACGCCGCGAGCACCCAGCGCGAGCTGGCCGCCCAGCGGGTCCGGGACAACATCCAGGTGCCGCCGATGCCCGCGCCCGGCGTGTACGCGCGGCACAACGCGGTGGACATCCCGGGCCTGCTGCCGGACGGCACCATCGCCGAGGACTCGGTGATGGCCACCCTGCGCGAGCGCGGCCAGATCCGCGACGTCAGCCGGCCGATGCTGGAGCGGATGGCCGAGCTGGAGGAGAGCACCGCCGACTGGCTGGGCCGCCCGTCCTCCGCCCGGCCGCAGGTCACCGGTCCCCGCAAGCAGCTGGAGACCGTGCCCACCAAGGACGTGAAGGAGGAGACGGAGTGAACCCCGTCAACTACCTCTACCTCGCCGCGCTGTTGTTCACCATCGGCGCGTCCGGTGTGCTGATCCGGCGGAACGCGATCGTGCTGTTCATGTGCGTGGAGCTGATGCTCAACGCCTCGAACCTGGCTCTGGTCACCTTCTCCCGGCTGCACGGCAACCTGGACGGCCAGATCATCGCGTTCTTCACCATGGTGGTCGCCGCGGCCGAGGTCGTGGTCGGACTGGCGATCATCGTGTCCATCTTCCGGACCAGGCACTCGGCTTCGGTCGATGACAGCAACCTGATGAAGCTGTAGGCGGAGGGCCTTCGGTGAACTCTCTCATTCCGCTGCTCGTGGCGGCCCCGCTGGCCGGTGCTGCCCTGCTGCTGCTCGGCGGCCGCCGGCTGGACCGGTTCGGCCACTGGCTGGCCACGCTGCTCGCCGCCGTCTCCTTCGGCCTCGGGCTCGTGCTCTTCTCCGACCTTCTCGGCCGCCCCGGCGACGACCGGACGCTGTACGAGACCCTGTACAGCTGGATCCCGGTGAACGGCTTCCAGGCCGACGTCGCCTTCCAGCTCGACCAGTTGTCCATCGTGTTCGTGCTGCTGATCTCCGGCGTGGGCACCCTGATCCACCTGTACTCGGTGGGCTACATGGCCCACGACGAGCGCCGCCGCCGGTTCTTCGGCTACCTCAACCTGTTCCTGGCGGCCATGCTGCTGCTGGTGCTGGCGGACAACTACCTCCTGCTGTACGTCGGCTGGGAGGGCGTGGGCCTCGCCTCGTACCTGCTGATCGGTTTCTGGCAGCACAAGCCCAGCGCGGCCACGGCGGCCAAGAAGGCGTTCCTGGTCAACCGGGTCGGCGACCTGGGGCTGTCGATCGCGATCATGCTGATGTTCACCCAGTTCGGCAGCTTCACCTTCGGCCCGGTCTTCGGCGCCGCGGGCGAGGCGAGCGAGGGGAAGCTGACCGCGATCGGCCTGATGCTGCTGCTCGCGGCCTGCGGCAAGTCGGCCCAGGTGCCGCTGCAGTCCTGGCTCGGTGACGCGATGGAGGGCCCGACCCCGGTCTCGGCCCTGATCCACGCGGCCACCATGGTCACCGCCGGCGTCTACCTGATCACCCGCTCCTCGGCGATCTTCAACCTCGCGCCCGACGCCCAGCTGGTCGTGGTGGTGGTCGGCACGGTCACCCTGCTCTACGGTGCGATCGTCGGTTGCGCCAAGGACGACATCAAGAAGGCGCTGGCCGGCTCGACCATGTCGCAGATCGGCTACATGATCCTCGCGGCCGGCCTCGGCCCGATCGGGTACGCCTTCGCGATCATGCACCTGGTGACCCACGGCTTCTTCAAGGCCGGGCTCTTCCTCGGCGCAGGCTCGGTCATGCACGGCATGAACGACGAGGTGAACATGCGCCACTACGGCGGCCTGCGGAAGTTCATGCCGATCACCTTCGTCACCTTCGGCCTCGCCTACCTGGCGATCATCGGCTTCCCCGGTCTGTCCGGCTTCTTCTCCAAGGACAAGATCATCGAGGCGGCCTTCGCCAAGGGCGGCACCGAGGGCTGGATCATCGGCACCTGCGCACTGGTCGGCGCCGCGGTCACCGCGTTCTACATGACCCGGGTGATGCTGCTGACCTTCTTCGGCGAGAAGCGCTGGAAGACCGACGGCGAGGGACACGAGCCGCACCCGCACGAGTCGCCCTCCACCATGACGCTGCCGATGATCGTCCTGGCCTTCGGCTCGGTCTTCGCGGGCGGCCTGTTCGTCCTCGGCGACTCCTTCGTCAACTGGCTGGAGCCCGTCACCGGCCACGCCGAGGGCGACTCCCCGCTGACCCCGCTGACCGTCACCCTGATCACCACCGCCCTCATGGTGGTCGGCGTCGGCCTCGCGTACGCCGTGTACGGCCGCGCGCCCGTCCCGGTCACCCCGCCGGTCGGCTCCCTGCTCACCCGGGCCGCCCGCCGCGACCTGATGCAGGACGAGATCAACCACGCGGTGCTGGTCCGCCCGGGCACCGGCCTGGTCGCCTCGCTGGTCTTCTTCGACAGCAAGGCCGTCGACGGCTTCGTCAACGGCCTGGCCGCCACCGTCGGCGGGCTTTCCGGACGCCTGCGCCGGATGCAGACGGGCTTCGTGCGCTCGTACGCGCTCTCCATGTTCGGCGGCACGCTGGTGCTGGTCGCCACCACTCTCCTGATGAGGTCGGTCTAGATGACTGTGACTCGCCCACGTGCCCGCCGGGGAGGACGGCCATGAGCTATCTGCTGACCGCCACCTGTGCCGTCCCCGCCGCCGGCGCGGTGCTCACCGCCGCGCTGCCCGCCGGCACCACCGACGCCCGACGCCGCACCACCAAGCTCGTCGCGATCGCCGTCTCGGCCGCCACCCTGGCGCTCACCGCCCTGGTGGCCGTCAGGTTCGAGCCCGGCGGGGCGCGCTACCAGCTCACCGAGTCGTACAGCTGGATCCGCTCCTTCGGGATCAGCTTCTCGCTCGGCGTGGACGGCATCGGCGCGGTGCTGACCCTGCTCACCGCCGTCCTGGTGCCGCTGGTGATGCTCGCCTCCTGGCACGACGCTGATCCGCCCTCCTTGCCCGCCGCCGGGCAGGAGGGGCCCACCTCCTTGCCCGCCGCCGGGCAGGAGGGGCCCACCTCCTTGCCCGCCGCCGGGCAGGAGGGGCCCAAACCCGCCCCGGAGGGCAGCTTCGAGAACCGCCGCCGCACCCAGGGCTTCTTCGCCCTGATCCTGGCGGTCGAGGCGATGGTGATCGTTTCTTTCCTGGCCACCGACGTCTTCCTGTTCTACGTCTTCTTCGAAGCCATGCTGATCCCGATGTACTTCCTGATCGGCGGCTTCGGCGACCGGGCGGGCGGCCCCGACTCGGCCGCCCAGCGCTCGTACGCGGCGGTCAAGTTCCTGCTCTACAACCTGCTCGGCGGCCTGGTCATGCTGGCCGCGGTGATCGGGCTGTACGTGATCGGGCAGGACCAGGGCTTCGCCACCTTCGACCTGCCGACCCTGACCGGCGCCATCGCCGACGGCAAGCTGGTGATCGACCCGGTCGCCCAGAAGGCGCTGTTCCTCGGCTTCTTCTTCGCCTTCGCCGTCAAGGCCCCGCTGTGGCCGCTGCACACCTGGCTGCCGAACGCGATGGGCGAGGCCACCGCCGGCACCGCGGTGCTGATCACCGCGGTGGTCGACAAGGTCGGCACCTTCGCGATGCTGCGGTTCTGCCTCGGCCTGTTCCCGGACGCCTCGAAGACCTTCGCCCCGGCGATCCTGGTGCTGTCGCTGGTCTCCATCGTCTACGGCGCTCTGCTGGCCGTCGGCCAGAAGGACATCAAGCGGCTGGTCGCGTACGCCTCGATCTCGCACTTCGGCTTCATCATCATGGGCATCTTCGCGATGACCAGCCAGGGCCAGACCGGCGCGACGCTCTACATGGTCAACCACGGCATCTCCACCGCCGCGTGGATGCTGGTGGCCGGCTTCCTGATCTCCCGCCGCGGCTCGCGCCTGATCGCCGACTACGGCGGCGTCCAGAAGGTCGCCCCGGTGCTGGCCGGCACCTTCCTGATCGGCGGCCTGGCCACCCTGTCCCTGCCCGGACTCGCCCCGTTCGTCAGCGAGTTCCTGGTCCTGGTGGGGACGTTCTCCCGCTATCCGGTGATCGGCATCATCGCCACCTTCGGCATCGTGCTCGCCGCTCTCTACGCCCTGGTGCTCTACCAGCGCACCATGACCGGACCGGTCAAGGAGGGCGTGCGGAACCTGCCCGACCTGAAGCTGCGCGAACTGGCGGTCGTCACCCCGCTGGTGGCCCTGACCATCCTCCTCGGCGTGTACCCGAAGCCGCTCACCGACATCGTCAACCCGGCCGTGGACGCCACCCTCTCCCAGGTCCACCAGAGCGACCCGGCGCCGGCCCACCCGGTCGCCGCCACCACCGGAGGTGAGCACGAGTGAGCGCCACCCACTGGCTGGCCGCCGCCGGCGGCAACAGCCCCAGCATCCCCGCCCCGCACATCGAGTACGGCCAGCTCTCACCGATGCTGGTGGTCTTCGGCGCCGCACTGGTGGGCATCCTGGCCGAGGCCTTCCTGCCCCGCAGGATGCGGCACGGCGCCCAGCTCGGCATCGCCCTGCTCGGCCTCGGCGGCGCCTTCGCCGCCGTGGTGGTGCTCGCCGCCCAGGGCCACGCCACCACCAAGGCCGGCCTGCTGGCGATGGGCGCGGTCGCCATCGACGGCCCGGCGCTGTTCCTCCAGGGCGTCATCCTGCTCAGCGCCGTCCTGGCGGTGCTCACCTTCGCCGAGGGCCGGCTGGAGCCGCGCCTGAACGGCAACACGGTGGACGCCTTCGCCGCCCAGGGCTCGGCCGTCCCCGGCGGCGAGCAGGAGCGCGAGGCCACCCGCGCGGGCCTTCGGACCTCCGAGGTCTTCCCGCTCACCCTGTTCGCCGTCGGCGGCATGCTGCTCTTCCCCGCCGCCAACGACCTGCTGACCATGTTCGTGGCGCTGGAGGTCCTCTCCCTCCCGCTCTACCTGCTCTGCGCGCTGGCCCGCCGCCGCCGGCTGCTCTCCCAGGAGGCAGCGGTCAAGTACTTCCTGCTCGGCGCCTTCGCCTCGGCGTTCTTCCTGTTCGGCACCGCGCTGCTGTACGGCTACGCGGGCAGCGTCCGGCTCGGCGACATCGCGGACGTGGTCTCCGGCGTCGCCCCGGTCACCCCGGCCCTCGCCACCACCACCCAGAACGACGCGCTGCTGCTGATCGGCCTGGCCATGGTCAGCGTCGGCCTGCTGTTCAAGGTCGGCGCGGTGCCGTTCCACGCCTGGACCCCGGACGTCTACCAGGGCGCGCCCACCCAGGTCACCGGCTTCATGGCGGCGGCGACCAAGGCGGCCGCGTTCGGGGCGTTCCTGCGGCTCTTCTACGTGGCCTTCCCCGGCCTGCGCTGGGACTGGCGGCCCGTCATGTGGGGTGTGGCGATTCTCACCATGGTGGTCGGCGCGATCCTCGCGGTGACCCAACAGGACGTCAAGCGCCTGCTGGCGTACTCCTCGATCGCCCACGCCGGCTTCATCCTGACCGGCGTGATCGCCACCAGCCGGCAGGGGATCGGCGCGGTCCTCTTCTACCTGCTGGCCTACTCCTTCGTCACCCTCGGCGCCTTCGCCGTGGTCACCCTGGTCCGGGACTCCAAGGGCGAGGCCACCCACCTGTCCAGCTGGGCCGGCCTCGGACGGCGTTCGCCACTGGTCGCCGCGGTCTTCGCGCTCTTCCTGCTGGCCTTCGCCGGGATTCCGCTGACCAGCGGCTTCGCCGGCAAGTTCGCGGTCTTCCAGGCCGCGGCGGCCGGCGGGGCCACCCCGCTGGTGATCGTCGGTGTGCTCAGCTCCGCCATCGCCGCGTTCTTCTACATCCGGGTCATCGTGCTGATGTTCTTCTCCGACCCCCAGCCGAACGGCCCCGCGGTGGCCGTGCCGAGCCCGCTCACCGCCACCGCGATCGGCGTCGGTGTGCTGGTCACGCTCGGGCTCGGACTGCTGCCGCAGTACTTCCTCGACCTGGCCTCGAAGGCCTCGGTCTTCGTCCGCTAGGGCGCACCGCCCGGCCCGGCCCGCCCGCGGCCCGCGACCTACTGTCGTGGGCGGCGGGCGGGCACGCCCGTGCAGTGATCCACTCCCGACCGGATACGCTGCCTTGTACGTGCAACGGCGGCGCTCAGGGAACCAGCCCGCTTGATCGACCAGGGACAGGAGTGGTCTTCGTGACCGTCGTGGGGCCCTTCGGGCTGAGCGTGCAGGACCGCGATCTGACCCGCGACGTCCGGGCCGGGATGGACGCCGTGGAGACGTCGCTGGTCGAGGCCGTGAAGAGCGAGGTCCCGTTCATCACGATCACCGCCAGCCACCTGATCGAGGCCGGCGGCAAGCGCTTCCGCCCGCTGCTGGTCATGCTCGCCGCGCGGTTCGGCGACCCGTACGCCCCCGGCGTGGTGCCCGCCGCCGTGGTGGTCGAACTCACCCACCTCGCCACGCTCTACCACGACGACGTGATGGACGAGGCCCCGGTACGGCGCGGCGCCCCGAGCGCCAACTCCCGCTGGGACAACTCGGTCGCCATCCTGACCGGCGACTTCCTCTTCTCCCGCGCCTCCCAGGTCCTCGCCGACCTCGGCCCGGAGGCCGTCCGGATCCAGTCCGACGCCTTCGAGCGCCTGGTCACCGGCCAGATCCTGGAGACCGCCGGACCCAGGCCCGGCGACGACGAGCTCCAGCACTACCTGGACGTCATCGCGGGCAAGACCGGCTCACTGGTCGCCGTCTCCTGCCGCTTCGGCGCGCTGATGTCCGGTGCCGAGCCCTGGGTGGTCGACATCCTCGCCCAGTACGGCGAGCGCATCGGCACCGCCTTCCAGCTCGCCGACGACGTCCTCGACATCGCCAGCGACGGCCACGAGTCCGGCAAGACCCCCGGCACCGACCTGCGCGAGGGTGTGCCGACCCTGCCGGTGCTCCTGCTCCGCCAGATGCCGGCCGACCCCTCGGACCCCGAGGACACCCGCCTGCGGGAGCTCCTCGACACCGACCTCGCCGCGGACGACGACCGGCACGCCGAGGCCCTGCGGCTGCTGCGCCGGCACCCGGCGCTGGAGCGGGCCCGCCGCGAGACGCTCCGCTACGCCGAGGAGGCCCGCGCGCTCCTCGACCCGCTCCCCGAGTGCCCGGCCAAGGCCGCCCTCCAGGAGCTCTGCGACACGGTCGCCATCCGCACCATGTAGCGGCTGCCCGGCCCGCCCCGGGTTGGGCCGTTCCGGGCCGGCCGCTCGCGCCGATGCGGGAGACTGTTCGGGTCGATCAAGATCCCGTAGCTCCTGAAGGGCCGCCGAATGCTGCGCGTCGTCATCGCCGAGGACTCCGTACTCCTGCGGGAGGGCCTGACCCGGCTGCTCACCGACCGCGGCCTGCAGGTGGTCGCCGGTGTGGGGGACGGTGAGGCCCTGCTCAGGACCGTCCACGAGCTGGCCGCCGCCGGCGAGCTCCCGGACGTCGTGGTGGCGGACGTCCGGATGCCGCCGACCCACACCGACGAGGGCGTCCGCGCCTGCGTCACGCTCCGCGGGCTCTACCCGGACGTTGGTGTGCTGGTGCTGTCCCAGTACGTCGAGGAGCGCTACGCCGGCGAGCTGCTGGCGGGCTCCACCCGGGGCGTCGGCTACCTGCTCAAGGACCGGGTCGCCGAGGTCCGGGAGTTCGCGGACGCGGTGGTGCGGGTGGCCGGGGGCGGCACGGCGCTGGACCCGGAGGTGGTGCAGCAGCTGCTCAGCCGCAGCCGCAAGGGCGACGTACTGGCGGGTCTGACCCCGCGCGAGCGGGAGGTGATGGGGCTGATGGCGGAGGGCCGGACGAACACCGCGATCGCCCGGCAGCTGGTGGTCTCGGACGGCGCGGTGGAGAAGCACGTCTCCAACATCTTCTCGAAGCTGGGCCTGGCCCAGAGCCCGGCCGACCACCGCCGGGTGCTGGCCGTTCTGACCTATCTGAACTCCTGACCGGGGGATGAGTGGCGCCGCTGCCGGCGTTGTACCGAGTGGCGGCACGGCATCCGGGCGAGCCGGGTCGGTCCATGAGTCCGAGTTCCCCTCCCGCCGGGCCCGGCCCGCTTAGGATGCGGATTGGTGCACCAGGCGGACGGGGCACACGGCTCACGCCCGCGGCTGGCGCCACGAGGAGGTCCGCGGCAGTGACCAGTCAGGTCGATCAGTCAGCAGCAGTGGACGGCTCGGACGGGGAGGGCGGCCAGGAGTCCGCCACCCGGTCCGGTATCAGTGGAAGACCTGCCAAGCCGATTCGACGTCTGGATCGTGTGATCATCCGCTTCGCGGGTGACTCCGGCGACGGTATGCAGCTCACGGGTGACCGGTTCACCTCGGAGACGGCGTCCTTCGGGAACGACCTCTCCACGCTGCCGAACTTTCCGGCGGAGATCCGGGCACCCGCCGGGACTCTTCCCGGTGTGTCCAGTTTCCAGTTGCACTTTGCCGATCATGACATTCTGACCCCGGGCGACGCGCCGAACGTGCTGGTGGCGATGAACCCGGCCGCACTGAAGGCCAACCTGGCGGATCTGCCGCGTGGCGCGGAGATCATCGTCAATACCGATGAATTCACCAAGAGGGCGCTGGCCAAGGTCGGTTACGCCGCCGACCCGCTGGCCGACGGCTCCCTGGAGGCCTACCACCTGCACCGGGTCCCGCTGACCACGCTGACCCTGGAGGCGCTCAAGGACAGCGGCCTCGCCCGCAAGGACGCCGAGCGGGCGAAGAACATGTTCGCGCTCGGCCTGCTGTCCTGGATGTACCACCGGCCGACGCACGGGACGGAGGCCTTCCTGCGGACGAAGTTCGCCGGGAAGCCGGCCATCGCGGAGGCCAACATCACAGCGTTCAGGGCCGGTTGGAACTTCGGCGAGACCACCGAGGACTTCGCGGTCTCGTACGAGATCCCGCCCGCCCGGCTGCCGGCCGGCACCTACCGGAACATCTCCGGCAACCTGGCCCTGTCCTACGGGCTGATCGCGGCGGCGCGTCTCGCCGGGCTGCCGCTGTTCCTCGGCTCGTACCCGATCACCCCGGCCTCGGACATCCTGCACGAGCTGAGCCGGCACAAGAACTTCGGCGTGCGGACCTTCCAGGCGGAGGACGAGATCGCCGGCATCGGCGCCGCGCTCGGGGCGGCGTTCGGTGGGGCGCTCGGCGTCACCACGACCTCGGGGCCGGGCGTGGCGCTGAAGTCGGAGACGATCGGTCTCGCGGTCTCGCTGGAACTGCCGCTGCTGGTGGTGGACATCCAGCGCGGCGGCCCGTCCACCGGCCTGCCGACCAAGACCGAGCAGGCCGACCTGCTGCAGGCGATGTTCGGACGCAACGGCGAGGCCCCGGTGCCGATCGTGGCCCCGGCGACCCCCGCCGAGTGCTTCGACGCTGCGGTGGAGGCCGCCCGGATCGCGCTCACCTACCGCACCCCGGTGTTCCTGCTCTCGGACGGCTACCTGGCGAACGGCTCCGAGCCGTGGCGGATCCCGCCGGTGGAGGAACTCCCGGATCTCTCCGTCGAGTTCGCCTCCGGCCCGAACCACGTGCTGGCGGACGGCTCGGAGGCGTTCTGGCCGTACAAGCGGGACCCGCAGACCCTGGCCCGCCCGTGGGCGGTGCCCGGCACGGCGGGCCTGGAGCACCGGATCGGCGGCATCGAGAAGCAGGACGGCACCGGCAACATCTCCTACGACCCGGCCAACCACGACTTCATGGTCCGGATCCGCCAGGCCAAGATCGACGGCATCGCCGTTCCCGACCTGGAGGTCGACGATCCTCAGGGGGCGGCCCGCGTCCTGGTACTGGGCTGGGGATCTACCTACGGCCCGATCGCCGCCGCCGTCCGCCGGGTCCGCGCCGACGGCGGCCGCGTCGCCCAGACGCACCTGCGCAACCTCAACCCCTTCCCCGCCAACCTCGGCGCGGTGCTGCGCTCCTACGAGCGCGTCATCGTGCCCGAGATGAACCTCGGCCAGCTCGCCCTGCTGCTGCGCGCCAAGTACCTGGTGGACGCGCAGTCGTACAACCAGGTGCGCGGACTCCCGTTCAAGGCAGCCCAGTTGGCGGACGTCCTGTCCGCCGCGATCGGATCGCTGGAAGGAGAGCAGCAGTGACCGAGTTCCGCTCCCTCGACCTGGTCCCCAAGGCCGACGGTCCGCAGAGCGCCAAGGACTTCAAGACCGACCAGGAAGTCCGCTGGTGCCCGGGCTGCGGCGACTACGCGATCCTCGCCGCCGTCCAGGCGTTCATGCCCGAGCTGGGCATCCGCCGGGAGAACACCGTCTTCGTCTCCGGGATCGGCTGCTCCTCGCGCTTCCCGTACTACATGAACACCTACGGGATGCACTCCATCCACGGCCGCGCCCCGGCGATCGCGACCGGGCTGGCGGCCTCCCGGCCCGACCTGTCGGTGTGGGTGGTGACGGGGGACGGCGACGCGCTGTCCATCGGCGGCAACCACCTCATCCACGCCCTGCGGCGCAACGTCAACCTGAAGATCCTGCTCTTCAACAACCGGATCTACGGGCTCACCAAGGGCCAGTACTCGCCGACCAGCGAGCTGGGGAAGATCACCAAGTCCACGCCGATGGGCTCCCTGGACGCGCCGTTCAACCCACTGTCGCTGGCCGTCGGCGCCGAGGCGACCTTCGTCGCCCGCACCATCGACTCCGACCGCCAGCACCTGCAGTCCGTCCTGCGTGCCGCGGCCGAGCACGAGGGCACCGCGCTGGTGGAGATCTACCAGAACTGCAACATCTTCAACGACGGCGCCTTCGAGATCCTGAAGGAGCCGGGCACCCGGGACGAGGCGCTGATCCGGCTCGAACAGGGCCGGCCGGTGACCTTCGCCGGCAAGGGCGTGCTCCGCGGGCCGGACGGCGAGCTGACCGTCGCCGAGCTCACCCCGGAGAACGAGGCGCAGGTGCTGGTGCACGACGCCCACACCCCGAGCCCCACCACCGCCTTCGCGCTCACCCGGCTCGCCGACGCCGACACCCTGCACCACACCCCGATCGGCGTCCTGCGGGACGTCCGCCGCCCGGTCTACGACACGCTGATGGCCGAGCAGCTGGAGCGCGCCACCGCCGAGAAGGGCGAGGGCGACCTGGCCGCCCTGCTGGCCGGCAGTGACACCTGGACGGTCGGCTGACCGGAACGTCGACAGCCCCCTTCGAGGTGCACGCGGGCGCCCGGCCGGGAGACGGCCGGGCGCCCGTGCGCTCTGAGGGCCATCCGGCGGAGCCGCAGCGGTCCGCGGAGGGCTGTACGGCTGCACGGCGGGCCGGGAGCAGGGCTTCGCCGGGTCGGCGGCCCGTCCGGCGGCCGGACCGGGTCAGGCACGGCCTCCCGCGGAGGCCATACCCAGCCAGGTGTGCGGGTTGCCCTCCCAGCACCAGCCCAGCTTCGGTGCGCCCTGGCTGATCCAGATCGCCGGCACCCGGCGGTCGCCGCAGCGCGAGGCGCCGAGCGAGAAGCACTTGTTCTTGGCCAGTGCCGCCGGGTACTGGGTGACCAGGGCGATGCCCTCCTCCACGGTCAGCAGCTGCCGTCCGCGGTCGGCGATCACCGTCATGGCGTCGCCGGGGACGACGCCGCAGAACTCCTCGCCCCGCTGGACGTCCAGCAGCAGGTGGGCGGAGCCGGACGGGAGCCCGACGGTGGGGACGAACCGCTCGACGTCCCCCGGCGCGTAGTTGCGGTCGATGACGCCGGGCCTGGACTTGCCCGCGAGCGTCGTCAGCGGCACGGTCAGGGCCGGCGGCGCCAGCTCGCGCCCGACCACCAGGACGAAGGGCACCCGTCCCTCGGCGGGCTCGGGCGCGGTGGTGCCCAGGGCGCGGCGTCCGCCCGCAGCGGGGCCAGCAGCGCGCGGAACCCGTCCGGCGGAAGGCCGGTGAGGGCGGGGTAGTCCAGCGCGATCAGGCGCTGGACCTGGCGGTCGAACTCGTCCACGGCACGGAAAGCGGTCAAGGATGCTCCTGTCAGAATCGGCGTACGCAGTACAGTATACACAGTACGGAGAATCTGCCTGTGGAAAACTGTCGACATGGCCACGGAACGCAGCAGCGCAGGGGATCCGGCACGGACGCTCGCCCTGCTCTGGGGCCAACCGGCCACCGCGACAGGCCGGCGCGGCCCGCGGCAGGCCCGCAGCGTCCCCGAGATCGCCGCCGCGGCCGTGGCCCTGGCCGACGCCGAGGGGGTCGAGGCCGTCACCATCCGGCGGGTCGCCCAGGAGCTCGGCCTCTCCCCGATGGCGCTCTACACCTACGTCCCCGGCAAGGCCGAGCTGCTCGACCTGATGCTGGACACCGTCTACGCCGCGATGCCCCGCAGCGCCCCCGCCGGGGAGGGCTGGCGGGCCCGGCTCACCGCCGTCGCCGAGGACAACCGGACGCTGTACCGCAGTCACCCGTGGGTGGCGGGCATCTCCACCGGCCGCCCGCCGCTCGGCCCCGGGCTGATGGGCAAGTACGAGTACGAGCTGCGAGCCCTCGACGGGCTGGGCCTCGGCGACGTCGAGATGGACGCCGCGCTGACCTTCCTGCTCGGCTTCGTCGAGGGCTGCGCCCGGGCGGCCGCCGACGCGCGGGCCGCCGAGCAGGAGAGCGCGATGGGGGACCGCGCGTGGTGGGAGGGCAACGCCGAGCTGCTCGCCCGGGTCTTCGACCCCGAGCGCTATCCGACCGCGGCACGGGTCGGCTCGGCCGCGGGCGAGGCGCACGGCGGCGCCCACAGCCCCGACCACGCCTACGAGTTCGGCCTTCGCCGGGTGCTGGAGGGCCTGGCGGGCCTGATCGAGGGCGGCCGCGCCTGACCGACCGTCGACGCGGCCCTGGACGGTGACTTCCTCACCGTGCCCGGTGTGGGTGCAGGTGCGCTGCCGGGTGGGGCCTAGCGGGCGTCGTACGCCTCGCGGGCCTCGGCCACGGAGCACATCCGGGCCTCGACCCAGTGCGCCAGGTCGGAGACCAGCTGGGCCGCCTCCCCGCCGAGCGGGGTCAGGCTGTAGTCCACCCGGGGCGGGATCACCGGGTGGGCCACCCGCAGGACGAAACCGTCGCGCTCCAGGTTCTGCAGGGTCTGGGCGAGCATCTTCTCGCTCACCCCGGCGACCCGGCGGCGCAGCTCGCTGAACCGGTACCCGCGCTCCATCAGGGCCGCCAGGACCAGCACGCCCCAGCGGCTGGTGACGTGCTCCAGGACGCCGCGCGAGGGGCACATCCGGTCGTAGACGTCCGGCAGCCTCTCCACGATCGAGCTCTCCGGCAGTGGGCGTTCCCTCTCGATTACCTCCATGTCAGTACCCTACTTCCAAGTGCGTACTTACGGAAGGTTAGTGCCATCCATAAAGTGAGTGGCGAAGCAGAGGGCAACCTTCCAAGGAGCAGAAGATGATCGTCGTCACCGGTGCCACCGGACAGCTGGGCCGCCTCGTCGTCGAGGGCCTGCTGGCCGAGGTCCCCGCCGAGCGGATCGCCGTGGCCGTCCGGTCGGCCGAGAAGGCCGCCGACTGGGCGGCGCGCGGCGTCGAGGTCCGGGTGGTGGACTACGACCGCCCCGAGACGCTGGCCGCCGCGTTCACCGCGGGTGACCGGGTGCTGCTGATCTCCGGCAACGAGATCGGCAAGCGCGAGCCGCAGCACCGTGCCGTGGTCGAGGCCGCGAAGGCCGCCGAGGTGGGCCTGCTGGCCTACACCGGGGTGCTCGGCGGCGACGAGGCGAGCTTCACGCTGGCCGACGAGCACAAGGCGACGGAGGCGGTGATCCGCGAGTCCGGTCTGCCCTTCGTCTTCCTGCGCAACGGCTGGTACACCGAGAACTACACCGCGCAGGCCGCCGGTGCGGTGGCCCGCGGCGAGGTGGTCGGCAGCAGCCGGGACGGCCGGGTCGCCAGCGCGCCGCGCGCCGACTACGCCGACGCGGCGGTCGCGGTGCTCACCGGCGAGGGCCACGAGAACGCCGTGTACGAGCTGAGCGGCGACGTCGCGTGGACGCTCGCGGAGTACGCGGCCGCGCTGGCCGCACAGGCGGGCACCCCGGTGGCCTACCGCGACGTCCCGCCTGCCGAGCACCACGAGGTGCTGGTCGGCGCGGGTATGCCGGCCGGGTTCGCGGAGGTCTTCGTGGACGTCGACCAGGCGATCGCGCGCGGTGACCTGGCCCGGGCCAACGGTGACCTGGCCCGGCTGATCGGCCGGCCGACCGTCCCGCTCGCGGACACCGTGAAGGCCGCGCTGAGCGTCTGACCTGCGGTGTCGAAGATGTCATGAGCAAAAACCGAAAACGGAGATGACATCCTGCCCTCCCGCCCGCTACCGTCGGTCCGACACCAGTGCGCGCGGAGGGCAGGCCCGGGATGGCAGAGGGACGCAGAGGACTCTGGTACGGCTTCGCCGCCTACGGGATCTGGGGCCTGTTCCCGTTGTTCTGGCCGCTCCTGGAGCCTGCCGGGGCCGCCGACATCCTGGCCAACCGGATGGTCTGGTCCATGGTCGCGGTCGCCCTGATGCTCCTCGTCCAACGCCGCTGGGCCTGGATCAGGCCGCTGTTCGCCCAGCCCCGGCGGCTGGCGCTGTCCGCGCTGGCCGCCGCCTTCATCTCCGTCAACTGGGGCGTCTACATCTGGGGTGTGAACTCCGGCCACGTGGTGGAGACCAGCCTCGGATACTTCATCAACCCCCTGGTCACCATCGGCTTCGGCGTCCTGGTGCTGCGCGAACGGCTGCGGCGCGCCCAGTGGGTGGCGGTCGGCATCGGCGCGGCGGCCGTCGTCGTCCTCACCGTCGGGTACGGCCGGCTGCCCTGGATCGCCCTCACCCTGGCGCTGTCCTTCGCCACCTACGGGCTGCTGAAGAAGCGGGTCGCGCTCGGCGGTCCGGAGAGCCTCGCGCTGGAGAGCGCGGCGATGTTCCCCTTCGCGCTGGCCTTCCTGGGCTACCTCGCCCTCCGCGGCCAGGGCAGCCTCGGGCGGGTCGTTCCCGGCGAGTACGGCTGGGGCCACTCCGGGCTGCTGATCCTCAGCGGTGTGATCACCGCGATCCCGCTGATGTGCTTCGGCGCCGCCGCCGTCCGGGTCCCGCTGACCACGCTCGGACTGCTCCAGTACCTCGCGCCGGTGTTCCAGTTCCTGATCGGCGTCGCGGTCTTCCACGAGTCGATGCCCCCCGCCCGGTGGGCCGGGTTCGCCCTGGTCTGGGCCGCGCTGGCGGTGCTCAGCGTCGACGCGCTGCACCGCGTCAGGACCGATCGCGCGGCCGCCGCCGCGGCCCGGGCCCGGGCCGCCGTGCCGGGGAGCGCCGTGCCGCAGAGCGCCGTGCCGCAGAGCGCTGCTGCGGACACCGTTGCTCCGGACACCGCTGCCGCGGACACCGCTCCCGCCGTCACCCGCTAGCGGCGCTCGGCCGGGACGCGGCCGCCGCCGCGGCCAGCGCGTCCTGGAACCGCGGCACGTCCCGGTCCCCGAGGAAGACCTCCAGCGCCGCGTCGATCCGCGCGTTCCAGGCCGTGGAGGCCACCAGACCGTGGGTCAGCGAGCCCACGATCCGCGCGCCGCGCCACTCGTCCAGCGACCACCGCGCGTACGGGCCGAACAGCGCCCGGGCCTGCGCGGGCAGGTCGGTCCGGGCGGGGATCGCGCCCTTGGCGCCGTTGAAGGCCACCTGGCCGTCCGGGCTGCCGCACTCGGCCAGCCAGGCCAGTGCCGCCTCCGGGTGCCTGGCCCCGGCGGCCAGCGTGAACACGTCGGAGAGGTACTGGAACACCCCGGCGGTGCCGGGCGCCGCCGCCCAGTCGTAGCCCAGCCCGGGGCGCAGCCCCAGGGTGCCCCGCAGGTAGCCCTCGGCCCAGTCGCCCATCACCTGGTACCCGGCCCGGCCGGAGCCGACCAGCGCGGTGGCGTCCTCCCAGCCGGGCAGCGCGGGGTCGGCGTGGCTGCTCAGCGCCAGCAGCTCCCGGAAGTCGTGCAGGGCGCCCGTCACCCGCCTCGAGCCCCAACCGCCGTCACCCCCGTCCGTGCCGCGCGTGTCCGTGCCGCGTGTGTCCGTCCCGTGCTCCGCCGTCCCGTGCTCCGCCGTGTCGTGCCAGAGCGCGGGCCAGCCGTCCGCGCCGACCGCGGCCAGCAGAACCGTCTCCAGCAGGTGCTTGGCGCTCCAGGAGCCGCCGAGGGCGAGCGGGACCAGGCCGGTGCCGGCCACCCGGCGCAGGTTCTCCACCAGCGCGCCGACCGTCGCGGGAGCCGGATCGGCGCCCGCCCGGGCCAGCACCGCGGGGTTGGACCAGAGCAGGTTGGCCCGGTGGATGTCGACCGGTACGCCGTAGTACCCGCCGCGGCTGCGCAGCCGCGGCAGCAGGGCGGCGGGGAACTGCGTCGCCCAGCCCTCCTGCCGGTAGAGCCCGTCGAGCCCGGTCAGCCGTCCGGCCGCGACCAGGTCGGCGAGTTCGGCGCCGGCATGGCACTGGAAGCTGTCCGGCGGATCGCCGGCGGCCAGCCGTCTGGCCAGCTCCGCCTGCGGGTCGGCGGCGGCCCGGCTGTCGCGTGCGCCGTTGTAGCAGCTCAGCAGGGGAGCGCGGCCCTTGAAGTCGGCGAGCAGGGCCAGCAGGCCGTTCTGCTCGGGGCCGTCGGTCCACCAGGAGTAGAGCTCGAGCTGCCCGGTGGGGCCCGGGGCGGAGGCCCGGGCGACGCCCGCCCGTCCGTATCCCGCCAGCAGGGTCACGGCCCCGACCGCGGGCACGCCCAGCAGGAGCTCCCGGCGACGGATCGTCATGGCTGGTGGGCTCCCCCGGTGGTGCGGACGACGGTGGCCGCAGGTGGGTCGAGGCGCCGTGCGAGCAGCGGGTGCCCGCCCGGGACGGTGCCCCATCCCACCTGCCCGGGGTGGCGGCCGTCAAGGTTCCCGGCGTCCCCCGGTCGGGCGGTCGGGCGCCCGGCCGCCGGAGCGGGTGAACATCTCGATTCCGGATCTCCTCAAGCGGAGTGCTCTGCTGCTAACGTCCGGGGTGCCACACGGGGTTGTCGCCGGGTACCCAGCTCGGCACCGTGCCCAGGGGCCCGCAGGAGGGCTTGCGATGGTCGACCTTATGGGGCGGTTCACCCGCCCGTCGCGCCGGGCCGCCCGCCCGGGAACCGTCGCGGACGCCCTCCGGGTGCCCGCGGTACGACGGGAGCCGGCCAGCGCGGAGGCCGGGGAGCTGGTGCTCACCCAGGGCTCGCGCGGCGGACCGATGACCATCCAGTGGCAGCGGCCGGGCTGCCCCGCGATCACCCTCGCGCCGCCGTACCGGCTGGACCGGGTCGACCTCAAGGGATCCTACCGGGCCAGGCTGCACGGGCTGACCGCCGGCGTACGGCTGGTCTGCCCCGACTGGTCGCCGCTGTTCCTGGTCGCGCCGGCCCAGCTGGCGGTGCTCGCCTGCGCCGCCGCGACCACCCGGACACCGCCGGCCGCCTGAACCGGCCACCCGCTACGCGCTGATGTCCCGGGAGGCGAACCGGGCCCACGCCGCCGACCCGAACACGGCCACGTAGAGCGCCTGCAGGCCGAGGTTCTGCAGCACGTTGTCCCAGTACATGCTGGACCGCAGCAGGTCGCCGAAGCTCAGCCAGTGGTGGCTGAACAGGTAGGGCTGGACGGCGTGCAACTGCGGGAAGCTGTCCAGGATCTGCACGGTGATCACCAGCACCACGGTGGTCGCCATCGCGGCGATGCCGCTTCCCGTCAGGGTGGAGACGAACAGCCCGATCGCCACCAGCCCGGCCAGCGAGAGCGCCACCACCCCGGCCACCAGGACGGCCCGCAGCAGGGCCGTGCCGGGCCCGATCGAGTCGCCGGACAGCAGGGTGACCTCGCCCATCGGGAACAGCGCGGCGCCGGTCGCGAGCGCGGCCAGCGCGATCACCACCGTGGCCACCAGGCAGTACGCCAGCGCCGCCGTGAACTTGGCCGCCAGCAGCCTGGTCCGCCCCGCCGGGGCGACCAGCAGGTAGCGCAGTGTGCCGCCGCTCGCCTCGCCGGCGATCGCGTCACCGGCCACCACGCCGACCGACATCGGCAGGAACACCGGCAGCGTCAGCGCCAGCGAGGTGAACACCAGGAACAGGCCGTTCTGGGTCACCTGGGCGACGAAGGCCGGGCCGCCACCGCTCTCGCCGTCGGTCTCGATCTTCACCACCACGCCGATCAGTACCGGCAGCGCGGCCAGGATGGCCAGCAGGGCGATCGTCCGGACCCGGCGGAAGGTCAGAGCCACCTCGCTGCGGAACAGCGCCAGGAAGCCCGGCACGGTCTGCGGCCGGACCAGGGCCCCGCCCGTCGCCCCGCCCGCGGTCGGGCCCGTTGCCCGGTCCGCCGTCTCAACCTGCGACATCGAAGCCCTCCCCGGTCAGTGCCACGAACGCGTCCTCCAGCGTGCCGCGCTCCACTCCGAAGCCGTGCACCCGCACCCCGGCGCCCACCAGCGCGGCGCACAGGTCGGCCAGCGGGCCCTCGCCGAGCTCGGCGGTGCCCTCCACCAGGCCCTCGCCGGAGCGGACGTCGGCCACCCGGTGCTCGGCCAGCACGGCCGCGGCCCGCCCGGTGTCCGGCGTGCGGACCACCAGCCGGCCCTGCGCCCGGGCGGCCAGCTCGGCGACGGTGCCCTGGACCACCAGCCGGCCCCGGGACATCACCGCCGCGTGCGTGCAGACCTGCTCGATCTCGTCCAGCAGGTGGGAGGAGAGGAAGACCGTGGTGCCCTCCGCCGCGACCTCCCGGACCAGCGCCCGGATCTCCCGCATCCCCTGCGGGTCGAGCCCGTTGGTCGGCTCGTCCAGCACCAGCAGCTCGCGCGGCTGCAGCAGCGCGGAGGCCAGGCCGAGGCGCTGCTTCATGCCCAGCGAGTACGCCTTCGCCTTCTTGCCGGCCGCGGCCGTCAGCCCGACCCGCTCCAGTGCCTCGGCCACCCGGCGATCCCGGGTCCGAGGGTCGGCGGTCGGGTCGGCGGCGTCGAAGCGCCTCAGGTTGTCCCGGCCGTTCAGGAAGCCGTAGAGGGCCGGGCCCTCGATCAGCGCGCCGACCCGGGGCAGCACCCGGCCGACCGACTGCGGCATCGGCTCGCCGAGCACCGAGGCCGCCCCGGCGGTCGGTGCGATCAGGCCCATCAGCATCCGGATGGTGGTGGTCTTGCCGGAGCCGTTGGGGCCGAGGAAGCCGAACACGCTCCCCCTCGGGACCGTCAGGTCCAGCCCGTCCACGGCGAGCTGGCCGCCGCGGAAGCGCTTGGTCAGCCCGCGGGTGCGGATCACGTCCTCGGCGGCGGCAGGGGCCGGGCCGCTCTCGGCAGCCCGGCCCGCCGACCGCTCCGTCACCGGAGAGGTCACTACTTCACCCCGGCCGCACTCTGCAGCACCGGCAGGGTGACGGCGCCCGCGAAGACCCGGCCGTCGTCGGTGATCAGCACGTTCAGCAGCTTGGTGCTGACGAGCGTGCCGCCGCCGACCGGCTTGCCCAGCGACCCGGCCAGCGACTGCAGGTTCTGCGGGACGCCGCTGCCGTGGCCGCCCCTGCCGTGCGCGTCCTTGCCGGCGGCGGCCGCGGCCTGGGCGTCGGGCAGGCGGGTGGCGAGCACCGCCGTCCAGCCCTCGCCGACCACGTTGACGTCCGGGGCGGCCTCGGCGCCCTTCGGCCCCTCGTGCGCGGACCCCGCGGCCGCGGTCCCCGCGCCGCCCCGGGCCGCGCCCTTGGCCGGGTCGTCGGCCTCGGTCACCTTGGCACCCTTGGGCACGCTGAACTCGAAGGTCTTGGCGGCGGGCTTGGCGAAGGACACCGAGCCGAAGTGCGCGTCCAGCACCCTGCTGCCGTCCGCCCCCTGGACCAGCACCGCCAACGGCACGCCGTGCTCGGCGTCGACCGAGATCCGTACCTCGCGGATGGTCGAGCCGGCCTGGGTGGGCTTGACGCTCAGCTTGTAGGCCGGGCGCCCGGCCACCTCGACGGTGCCGTCCACCGTCACCGAGGTCGTCCCCGAGCCGGCCGCCAGGAACTGCCGGGCCAGCTCCTGGGGTGTCGCCAGACCGGAGCCGAGCGGGGCCTGTGCGGCCTTGCGGTGCTCGCCGCCCTTCGGCGCCGTCGCGTGGTACGCCTCGTTGTGGACGCTGTCCCAGGCCCAGACCTGGTCGCCGTTGTGGATCACCTCGTAGCCGCTCAGGTCGCCGACCAGGCCGACCCGCTGGCGGTCCGGGCCGTCCGCGGCGATCTGCAGCGTGTGCTCGCCGCCGAGCAGCTCGACCGCCTTCGTCTGCGGTGAGCCGCCCCGGCCGCCCGCGCCGCCCGCCATGCCCAGCAGCTGGGTCGGCAGCCCCAGGTCGGCCTTCACCTTCACCGTTCCGCTGAACGTGTCGGTCTCGGAGCCCAGGACCTTCGCCACCAGCTGCTCCGCGGTGATCGACGGCAGGTTCGGCTGAGTGTCGCTGGCCAGTGCCGGCACCAGGCCGACGCCCGTCGCGACCGCGGCCGCCACGCCCACCGCGACCAGTACCCGCATGGTCGTCCGCCGCCGTGCCCGGTACGGCGTGTTCTGCTCCACCATGATCTCCCACCCTCCGTAGCTGCCGTTGCAGTCTCCATTAGAGGCCCGCGACCCGGGTCGTGACATCGCCCCACAGGGGCAGATCCGGGTACGCCTGCCGTCTCACGTGACCCTGAGCCCACGTCAGGGTCACGTCCTCCTGTGGTCTGATCGCTCGCGTATCGTCGCCCCATGGACGCAACGGACGCCCCCCGCCCCGAACCCCGGCCCGCCCCCACCGCGAACTCGATGCGCAGGGCGCTGCGCCGGGCCAGGGACGGTGTCGCGCTGGATCCGGGCGAGGCGGCGGTGCTGCTGCAGGCCCGCGGCGAGGACCTGCGCGACCTGTGCGCGACCGCGGCGAGGGTCCGGGACGCCGGGCTGGCCCAGGCCGGGCGGCCCGGGGTGATCACGTACTCGAAGAAGGTCTTCATCCCGCTCACCCGGCTGTGCCGGGACCGCTGCCACTACTGCACCTTCGTCACCGTCCCGGGCAAGCTCAAGCGGGCCGGGCACGGCATGTTCCTCGCCCCGGACGAGGTGCTGGAGATCGCCCGTCAGGGTGCCGCGCTGGGCTGCAAGGAGGCGCTGTTCACGCTCGGGGACCGGCCCGAGGAGCGCTGGCCCGAGGCCCGTGAGTGGCTGGACGCGCACGGCTACGACGACACCCTCGCGTATGTGCGGGCGATGTCGATCCGGGTGCTGGAGGAGACCGGCCTGCTGCCCCATCTCAATCCCGGTGTGCTGGGCTGGACGGACTTCCAGCGGCTCAAGCCGGTCGCCCCGTCGATGGGGATGATGCTGGAGACCACCGCGACCCGGCTGTGGTCCGAGCCCGGGGGCCCGCACCACGGGTCGCCCGACAAGGAGCCGGCCGTGCGGCTGCGGGTGCTGGAGGACGCCGGCCGCAGCGCCGTCCCGTTCACCACCGGGGTGCTGATCGGGATCGGCGAGACGTACGAGGAGCGGGCCGACGCGCTGTTCGCGATCCGCCGGATCGCCCGGCAGTACCACGGCGTCCAGGAAGTCATCGTGCAGAACTTCCGGGCCAAGCCGGACACCGCGATGCGGGCCATGCCGGACGCCGAGCTGGCCGAGCTGGCGGCCGCCGTCGCGGTGACCCGGCTGGTGCTCGGTCCGTCCGCCCGGATCCAGGCCCCGCCGAATCTGGTCGACAAGGAGTACCCGCTGATCATCGGGGCGGGCATCGACGACTGGGGAGGGGTCTCGCCGCTGACGCCCGACCACGTCAACCCGGAGCGGCCCTGGCCGCACATCGACGAGCTGGCGGCCCGGACCGCCGCCGAGGGCTTCACGCTGCGCGAGCGGCTGACGGTCTATCCGGAGTACCTGCAGCGCGGCGAGCCCTGGCTGGACCCGCGGATCATGCCGCACGTCCGGGCGCTCGCCGACCCGGCGACCGGGCTCGCCCGCGAGGAGGCGAAGCCGGTCGGTCTGCCCTGGCAGGAGCCCGAGGACCTGCCGGCCTCGTACGGGCGCACGGACCTGCACCGCACCATCGACACCGAGGGGCGGACGGGCGACCGGCGGGCGGACTTCGACGAGGTGTACGGGGACTGGGGGGTGTTGCGCGAGCAGGTGTCGGCCGGGAGTGTCCGGCGCCTGCCGTCGGACGTACGCCAGGCCCTCTCGGCCGCCGCCGACGACCCCACCCGCCTGACGGACGACCAGGCCCTGGCCCTCTTCCACGCCGACGGCCCGGCCCTGGACGCGCTCTGCCGGATCGCCGACGACGTCCGCCGCTCGGCGGTCGGCGACGAGGTCACCTACTGCGTCACCCGGAACATCAACTTCACCAACGTCTGCTACACCGGCTGCCGGTTCTGCGCCTTCGCCCAGCGCCGCACCGACGCCGACGCCTACACCCTCTCGCTGGACCAGGTCGCCGACCGCGCCGCCCAGGCCTGGGAGGTGGGCGCCACCGAGGTCTGCATGCAGGGCGGCATCCACCCCGACCTGCCCGGCACCGCCTACTTCGACATCGCCCGCGCCGTGAAGGCCCGCGTCCCGGGCATCCATGTGCACGCCTTCTCGCCGATGGAGGTGGTCAACGGCGCGACCAGGACCAACCTCTCGATCCGGGACTGGCTCCAGCAGGCCAAGGAGGCCGGCCTCGACAGCATCCCCGGCACGGCCGCGGAGATCCTGGACGACGACGTCCGCTGGGTGCTCACCAAGGGCAAGCTGCCCGCCGCCACCTGGGTCGAGGTCGTCTCCACCGCCCACGAGCTGGGCATCCGCTCCTCCTCCACGATGATGTACGGGCACGTCGACACCCCGGCGCACTGGCTCGGCCACCTGCGGCTGCTCGCCGAGATCCAGCAGCGGACCGGCGGCTTCACGGAGTTCGTCACGCTGCCGTTCATCCACACCAACGCCCCCGTCTACCTGGCGGGCGTCGCCCGCCCCGGCCCGACCGCCCGCGACAACCGGGCGGTGGTGGCGATGGCCCGGCTGCTGCTGCACCCGCACATCCCCAACATCCAGACCAGCTGGGTGAAGCTGGGCGCCGAAGGCGCGGCCGAGATGCTCCGCTCCGGCGCCAACGACCTGGGCGGCACCCTGATGGAGGAGACCATCTCCCGGATGGCCGGTTCGGCGTACGGCAGCTACAAGTCCGTCCGGGACCTGGAGGCGATCGCCGAGGCGGCCGGCCGGCCGCACCGCCAGCGCACCACCACCTACGGCGAGGTTCCCGCCGAGCGCCGGGCCGCGGCACTGGCCTCCGACGGGCACCTCCCGGAGCTGCTGCCGGTACTGGACTGAACGGGTACCGCCCGGACGGTGGCGCAGCGGCCCCTGGCCGGACCTCCAGCCGATCGACGCCCGCCTGCCCCGGCTCGCCGGGGCGCCTCCCTGAGGCGGCTCAGCCGACCAGGTCCTCACGCAGGTCGCGCAGGGCGTGGCGGTCCTGGTGCAGCCCGTCGTCCGGGTATCGGTCGAAGGGGCCGAAGGACGGCCTGGTGGGCCGGCGGCAGCTTGGCCGGGACGGCGGCGTCGGCCTCGGCCGCGGCGGTGCTGGCGAGCGTGGCGGAGCCGGGGGCGAGGGCGGCAGCGGCGGCCGGGTGGCGGGCGATGGTGGCCATGGCGGGCCCCGGGGGAGGCCCGGTCCGACCTCGGTGGCCTGCGGATGTCCCCGGCAGCAACAAAATATTGAAGACCTGGCGTTCGAGGGAGGGGGTGAAGCCGTCAACCTCTTCGAATACAGTGCGGTGGCGCTCGATCGATCGCGGGCGTCGGTCCGGCCGCCCTGCGGCGTGCCAGCGACCGGCCCCGCTCAGCCCCGGACGAAAGGCCCCTCCGTGATGCCACTGTGGTCACGCGCGCAGCAGCAGGACTTCCGCAGCCGGGTGCGGGGCTGCCTGCTCGGCGGTGCGATCGGTGACGCGCTCGGCGCCGGGATCGAGTTCGAGCCGCTGGAGAAGATCGTCGAGACGCACGGCCCGCAGGGCGTCACCGGCTACGTGCCGGCGTACGGGCGGCGCGGCGCGGTCACCGACGACACCCAGATGACCCTCTACACCCTGGACGGCCTGATCCGGGCGCACATCAACCGGGACGGCGGCAACTGGCACCCGCCCAGCGACGTCCACCGGGCCTACCTGCGCTGGGCGGCCACCCAGCGGGACTGGGGCCCGGACGAGCGCCGCTCCGACCTCGGCTGGCTCGGCCGCGAGGAGTGGCTGTACGCCCAGCGGGCCCCCGGCCAGTCCTGCCTGTCCGGACTCTCCGGCCCGGACGCCGACCGGCTCGGCACCGTCGACGAGCCGCGCAACCCGCACTCCAAGGGCTGCGGCACGGTGATGCGGGCCGCCCCGTTCGGCCTGCTCACCGCCTGGGAGCCGGCGCTGGTGTTCCAACTGGCGGTCGAGTGCTCGGTGCTGACCCACGGGCATCCCACCGGCTACCTCTCGGCCGGGGCGTTCGCGGTGATCGTCCACACCGTGGCCAGGGGCGGCACCCTGGAGGAGGGGGTGCACCTCGCGCTGGCGCTGCTCTCCGAGCGGCCGCGGCACGAGGAGGCCACCGCCGCGCTGCGGGCCGCCCTGGACGCCGTACGGGCCGGCGCACCCTCGCAGGAGCGGGTGGAGGCACTCGGCGAGGGCTGGGTGGCGGAGGAGGCGCTGGCCATCGGGCTGTACTGCGCGCTGGTGGCGGAGGACGTGAAGTCCGGCCTGCTGCTGGCCGTCAACCACTCGGGGGACAGCGACTCCACCGGCTCCATCTGCGGCAACCTGCTCGGGGTCCTGCACGGGGAGACGGCGCTGCCGCCCGAGCTGGTGATCGAACTGGAGGGCCGGGGAGCGATCCTGGAGCTGGCCGACGACTTCGTGCTGGAACTGCTGCACGGGCCGGAGCTGCACGGGACCGAGGGCTGGCGGACCCGCTACCCGGCCGGCTGAGCCGGGCCCGGACCCGGGTGGCACGGCGCCCGCCGCGGGAGGACGGCGGGCACCGGACAGGGCGGACGGATGCGATCAGACCTCACCGAAGGCGCCGGAACCGGCAGCGGTGGCGAACGCGGCCCAGGCCTCGTTGGGGAAGTGCAGTTGAGGGCCCTCAGGGTCCTTGGAGTCGCGAACCGCGACAGCGACGGGGCTCGGCACGGCGATCTCCACGCAGGCGCCGTTGCCGCCGCTGTGGCTGCTCTTGCGCCAGGCCAGGTTGCTCAGGGACTTGGTGCTCATTTGGCTCTGAACCCTTCTACATAGGTGTGTATCAATGACCGGCTCTCCGTGACGCTGAGTGCGGCGGCCCGCAGGTGGTCATAGAGATTGGTATAGCGGCGCACGTCCGCGTCCTTCTCCAGGTAGAGATCGCTCGTCACCCCTTCGAAGTAGACAACCGTCGAATCCGCTGACTCCGGGAACTCCAGCAAGGAGAATGTCCCGGTCATACCGGGGTGGGCGCCGCGCTCGAACGGGATCACCTGCAGGTTGATGTTGGCGCGCTGACTCAGCGTCAGCAGCTGGCTCAGCTGGTCCGCCATCACCTGGGAGCTGCCGACCGCCCGCCGCAGGACGGCCTCGTCTATCACCACCCAGAGGCTGCCGAGCTGGTCGTCGCCGTAGATCCGGTCCTGCCGCTTGAGCCGGACGTCCACCCGCCGCTTGATCGCCCCCGGCTCGGTGTCGGGCTGCGTGCCCGCGACCACCGCCTCGGCGTACTCCCGGGTCTGCAACAGCCCGGGGATGAAGGAGGACTCGTACGCCCGGATCGAGGAGGCCTCCGCCTCCAGGCCGATGTAGACGCTGTACGGGATGTCGCCGAAGTCGTGCCACCAGCCGCGCTGGCGGGACTCGCGGGCCATCTCCATCAGCCCGGCCCGGATCCGCTCGTCCGTCACCTCGTAGACGTCGCACAGGTCGCGGACGTCCCGCTGGCTGATGCTGCGGCGCCCGTTCTCCAGGCGGCTGATCTTCGACTGGGACACCATCAGCCGCCCGGCCACCTCTTCTGCGGTCATCTGCCGCAGTTCACGCAGGCGCCGCAGCTCGGCGCCGAGTCTCCGGCGCCGGACTGTGGGATTGACGCTGGTGGACACATCGACCTCCGGCCGGACCTCAGGCGCGGCGGACGGCGCCGTGCCTCGGAAGAGTGTGGAAATTGGTACCAACCCCCTGATGTGGAGCAGCATGCCATCTCGCCTCCGGTCCGTGCCGGGGAATCACCCGAGCGCAGTAGAACAGATCATCGGAAAACCGTTCATTCCGGATCTTGGCCCTTGCGCTCCAGGCGCCTTACCGATAAAGGCGTTTGAGGTGCGGTAAGCGTGTCGAGTCGTGCCGCAGCACGCGCGTGGTGGAAGCCGGCCACGGGCCGGAGCGGCCCGTACGGCCGACTGTATGCCTTCGCGGCCGTCCGGCAGCGGGCAGTTTCGCGGGCCCGGCGGCGGGCACGGCAGTGGGCGCGGACGGGGCGGGCGGCGTCGGGAGCGGGCCCGGGCCCGGGAACGGCGGCGGGGCGGCCCGTCCGGCGACTGGTGCGCCGGGCGAACCGCCCCGAGAAGTGCTTTGCCGGCTAACGGCGCGCGCCGATCATCGCGCGCCCACCCGTGCCGCCACACCACGACCTGGTGCGGGCCGGCCCGGTGGCCCTGCCGGAGCGCGATTCTGTTGCACCGGCAGCCCGTTCTGCACGTCCATCACGGCATGCGCGACCATGCCGCCGAGCGGGTCGTAGCGAATCAGGTCGCGCAGCCGTGACCGCGAGGACCTGCCCTCGTTACCCGGGTAGAGGTGCTTCCCCAGCCCGACCGCGTGCGCCAGGGCGGCCAGCGCCGCGGTCCGGGGGTCCGGCGGGACGCCGGTCCGGATCGCGGTGTCGAGCCGCTGCTTGATCGCTCCGTTGGTGCAGTCGTCCGACGCCTGATAGCGCGTCGTCGGCAGCACCCCGCACATCTGTCCCGGCACCGCCGTCACCATGCCGCACCGTTCCAGGTGCGCGAGGTACGTCTGGCGCAGCCCCAGCCGGGGCCCACCGATCCAGTGCGCGGCACGGACCGGGCTGCCACGACGGCGCAGCAGCTCCAGTGCGTGGTCCAGGGTCGGATCACCGGTCGGCCGTGCCATCACCACGGCGATCCGATCTCCGTCCGGGACTATCCGTCCGGCCAGGGACAGCTCCACCAGCTGTGCCCCGGCAAGTCCGAGGTCGAGGGTCTGCGGCTGCGCAGTGGTGCCCGTGGCCGGGTCCAGTGCGAGCAGCAAGAGCTCCTCGGGAATTGTTCTGCGGCTCCTGCCCATCCAAGCCTCCCCGCGTGGATGAATGACAGAGTGACGCCTCTCACACAGGCTTGTCGAGTACGCCTCCGAATCGTGACCTTGCCGCAGACGGCCCCGCAGACCGGGGAACCGCCGCCGAAGGGCGCAGCGTCTGACCCGGGGAACAGCCCGGGTGGGGTCAATAACCGCCGGTCGGGCGGGGTGCGCGTGCCCCCGGGGTCACGGGTGCCCGAGACTGTACTGCTAGTGGAGCAGGTCGAGAACCTGCGCGAAAAAAGACAGGTCGACGGTCGGCCCGGGCTGGGCCGGGCGGACAAGGAGGATGGGTCACGTGGGCGAGTCCCCCGACAACGTGCGCAGCGACGGCGAGACCGGATCGGCCGAGCCCGAGCCGACCGGGTCGGGTGCCGAACCGAGCAGCTCGACCGTGCAGCTTCGGATCCAGGATCTGGACTCCCGGACCACCGCGCTTCGCCTGCCGGTGGACAACGCCACCACGGCGCTGCGGCTGCCCAAGGAGGTGACGGCGGCGGGTCCGGCGAGCGGCACGGCGGCAGCGCGCCGGGAGGCGCCGGAGCAGGTCGGGGCGGACGCCGAGGCCGAGGTCGAGAGCGCTGCCGAGGAGGATACCGAGAGCGGCGCCGCGGCCGGTGACGAGCCGCCGGCGGACGTGTCGGCGGAGCCGGTGGCGCAGCCGGCGGCGGGGAAGAGCCCCGCCGTCGAGCGGGCCGCGGAGCCGCCCGGCGCCGACCCCCGTCTCGCCATGCGGGACGGCCGGGAGAGCGCCGGGGCCGCGCTGAAGGCCACCACACCGATGGCCGCCAAGCCGATCGCCGACCCTGCCCCGGTGCCGGCCGCCGCTCTCGCCGCCGAGCGCGAGCCCGAGCCCGAGCGCGAGCCGGATACCGGGCCCGCGCCGAAGGCCGACCCGGAGCCCGTGCGGGCGACCCGGCCGCTGCCGGCCGCCGCCACTGCTGCTCCGGCCGCCGCCGCCGCTTCCGCGCCCCGGCCGCTCCCGGTGCCGGAGACCGTGCCTCCGGTTCCGCCGGTTCCGCCGGTGCCTCCGGTCCCGTCGGCCGGCCCGACGCCCGAGCCGAGGCCGGAGCCGAGGCCGGCGCCCGGGCCGGAGAACACGGTCGAGGCGATGGAGGTGCTGGCCGCGCTCAGCCGGCGACCGGTCACCCCGCTCCAGCGGGCGGTCAAGCGGGCCACCATCTGGACGGTCCTGGTGGCGCTGGTGCTCGGTGTCCTGGTGGTCGCCCAGCTGCTCCGGCCGCTGCCGGACCCCAAGACCAAGTCGAGCCTAGCGGGCACCTTCACGTTCACGGGCGACCAGCTCGCCGTGCCGTGGCCGGCCAAGGGCCAGGCCGCCGCCGAGGTGGTCGGCGTCGGCAGCCTCGGCAGCTCCGGCCCGGAGACCCCGGCCCCGATCGCCAGCGTCACCAAGGTGATGAACGCGTACCTCATCCTCCAGGCCCACCCGCTGAAGAAGGGGGAGACCGGACCGGTCCTCACCGTCGACAAGCAGGCCGCGCAGGAGTCCAGCGACCCCGACCAGTCCAAGATCACGCTGACCGAGGGGCAGCAGCTCAACCAGTACGAGGCGCTGGAGATGCTGATGCTGCCGTCGGCCAACAACGTGGCCCGGCTGCTGGCCCGATGGGACTCCGGCTCGGAGGAGGCCTTCGTCAAGAAGATGAACGACCAGGCCGCCAAGCTCGGCATGACGAACACGACCTACGCCGACCCGGCCGGCTACAGCAACGACACCAAGAGCACGGCGAAGGACCAGCTCAAGCTCGCCGAGCAGGTCATGAAGATCGACATCTTCCGGCAGATCGTGGCCGAGCCCGACACCAAGTTCAACAACCAGCGGGTCTTCAACACCAACGAGATCCTCTCGCCGAAGAACGGCGTGATCGGCGTGAAGACCGGTTCCTCCACCCCGGCCGGCTCCTGCCTGATGTGGGCGGCGGTCAAGGACGTCGGCGGCACCAAGCGGATGATCCTCGGCGTCACCCTCGGCCAGCCCGCGACCAAGGAGGAGCCCAGCCTGGTCCGGGCCGCGCAGCCGATCAGCATGAAGATCATCACGGCCGCTCAGAACGGCCTCACCGGCCAGACCCTGGCCAAGCAGGGTGACGTGGTCGGCCACGTGGACAACGGTCTCGGCGGCAAGGTCCCGGTGGTCGCGAGCAAGGACCTCACGGTGGCCGGCTGGTCCGGCATCACGGCCCACGTCACCCTCGACGCGGTCAAGCTCGGCCACACCGCCAAGGCCGGTACCCAGGTCGGTACCGTCTCGGCGGGCGAGGGCGACGGCCGGGTGGAGGTCCCGGTCATCCTGCAGTCCGACCTGGCGCCGCCGTCCATCGCGGACCGTCTGTTCCGGATCCTCTGAGCGCCGGAGCCCCTGAGCCCCGGATCCGCTGAGCTCCAGATCCGCTGAGCCCCGGATAAGGGCGGATCCCCTCAGCCCGGTGGCACCGAGCCCCGGACCGTACGGCACCTCGTACCGGTCCGGGGCTCAGTCGTCCGCCGGCCCGTCCGCCGGCCGGTCAGGGGGCCGGTCAGGGGGCCGGTCCGGAGCTCTGCGGCGCTGCCTGCCCCATCCGCGCGGGCCACCCCATCCGCCCCATCGGCCGGGCTCGGTACGGGTGCCGAGCCAGTGGGCGACGGCCGGCTCCTCCGCCATGACCCGGCCCAGCACCAGCGACAGGGTGATCGCCGCGAACAGCAGGATCAGCCAGGACAGCGAGGTGAACACCACCCCGAACGGGCCGAACTTCTGCACGCTGCGGGTCATCGCGCCCGGCAGGTACACCTGAGCGGCGATCCCGAGCACCAGCTCGGCAGCCCCGCAGAACACCGCGCCGGGCAGCAGCGGGTACCAGCGCACCCGGTTGCCCAGCAGCAGGTGCTGGGTCCACCACCAGAGCAGGGTGCCGGCCAGACAGGCCAGCGGGATGCCCAGCAGGGGGCCGAGCCCGAAGCCCCTGCGGATCGGCACCTCGAAGACCAGGAACATCAGCCACACCGCCAGCCAGACCAGCCACCGCCACACCGCCACCCTGGTCCTGGACTTGGGCATCTCCCAACAGCGCTCGCAGACCCGCTGCAGGGCCCGGCTGAGGGCGGTCGCGGACAGCAGGGTGACCAGGGCGCCGATCGCGCCGAAGCTCTGCGTCACGTCGTCGTGGCCCGCCGACAGCAGCTGCTGGACCTGCTGCTGGGTACTGCCCTTCAGCCCGAGGTGGTCGCGGAGCGAGCTGGTGACGCCGTCGCGGATAACGGCGGGAGCGAACACCGCCACCACGAACAGGGCGGGCAGCGCGCTCAGGAAGGTCTGCGCGGCCAGCCGGGTCGCGTTGTCCAGCAGGTTGACCCGCAGCAGGTGGCCGACCGTTCGGCCCACGATCGGGACCTGTTCCGGCGCCGCCTTCGCGGTCGTCGCGAGTCCGGCGGCCCGGTCCCTGACCCGGTGCCAGCGGCCATGACCCGGTCGGCCGGGATCCTCCCGGCCGCCGTCGTGCGGGTCTGTCACGGGGTACCTCCCGGGCCTGGCCGATGCCTCATGCTCACCCGAGCCCCGCAGCGGCGCACCCGGACACTCCCGCGGTGCCCGGCGGTGGGCCGGGCCCGCGGGCGCGGCGGGACAGCACCGGGAGCCCGGGCGCCGCTCGGCGGCTCGGGCCGGTCCTCGGTCCGAGCCGTGCCGGGCGGGACGGGTGCGTGGGGCGAGTGCGTGCGTGGGGCGGGTGCGGAGCCTGGGCCGGGCCCGGGAGTCGTCCCGTGGTGTCAGGCGTTCCGGCCGGTGAGCTTCGACACCCGGGCGCCGACGCCCCAGGCGGTGACCCGCCAGAGCGCCTCGACCACGATGTTGCGGCTCATCTTGGACGCGCCGTGCTCACGCTCGACGAAGGTGATCGGCACCTCGGCCACCTTGTAGCCGGCCTTGACGGCACGCCACGCCAGGTCGACCTGGAAGCAGTACCCCTGGGAGGCGACCTTCTCCATGCCGAGGCCGAGCAGGGTCTCCTTGCGGAAGGCCCGGTAGCCGCCGGTCACGTCCTTGATCGGGACGTCCAGCATGACCCGGGAGTAGAGCGAACCGCCGCGGGAGAGCAGCAGCCGGGACTTCGGCCAGTTGACCACCGCGCCACCCGGCACCCACCGGGACCCGAGCACCAGGTCGGCACCGCGCAGGGCGGTCAGCAGGCGGGACAGCTCCTCCGGCTGGTGCGAGCCGTCGGCGTCCATCTCGACCAGGACGTCGTAGCCGTGGTCGATGCCCCAGCGGAAGCCCGCCAGGTAGGCCGCGCCCAGGCCCTCCTTGCCCTTGCGGTGCAGGACGTGGACGTTGCCGTCCTCCGCCGCGATCTTGTCGGCGAGGTCGCCGGTGCCGTCCGGGCTGTTGTCGTCTGCCACCAGGACGTGGACCTCGGGGACGGCAACGCGGACCCGGGAGACGATCCGTTCGACGTTCTCGGCCTCGTTGTAGGTCGGGATGATCACCAGCACCTTGCCGAGATCGGCGAAGGTGCTCTCCTGGGGGGCAGTCACGTCTGTGCCTTTCACTCTGGTGTGGCGCGTCGGCCTGTCTGGCCTCCACGTCGGCTACCGGCGGCTGCGTACCAGCAGCGACACCGTGAGTCCGCGGACATATCGGACCTCGGTCGGGGTGAATTCCGTCCGCAGCGCCCTGGCCTGGTCGGCCGGGAGGCTCAGGTACGGGTCATCACCAGTGCCGATGGTAACGACCCACACCCGCGGCTCGGTTCCGATGCAGCTTGCGGGCATCGAACACTCCTGTGGGAAGAGGTCCTCGGCCTGCGCCGCGGACTGCCGCACGAACAGCGGAGTGGGCTGCACCCCGGGGGTCAGATGGTAGGCGATTCCCGGGCCGATCATCCGCCAGGCCTGGCTGCCGGCCGCCGCCACCAGGCCGTCGCCGCTGCGGTAGCCGGCCGATACCAGGGCGGCCGCCGCCCGGTAGTCGGTGGGGCTGTGGGCGAGGGTGCCGCGCTGTGCCTTCTGCATCGGCAGGCCCAGGACGAAGGGGATCAGCAGGGCGAGCGCGACGGTGGGCAGGGCGAGAGCGGCGAGAGCGGATGCTGCCGCGGATCTGGCGGGCGCCGCGGGCGCCGCGTGGGCCGCGTGGGCCGCCGGAGCGGCGGGTGCGGTGGCGCCCGGGATGCGCCCGCGCGCGACCGGGGCACGGTCGGCCGCGCGCACCGGCGCGGCGCCCCGCAGGGCAGCCCGGAGGACACCGACCCCGCCGCCCGCGAGCGCGGCACAGGCGGGGACCGTGAAGAGCAGGTAGCGGTCCAGGAAGTACGACGTCCTGCCCTGCGACACCAGCCACACCGCCACCACCGGCAACACCGCGAGCAGCAGCAGCTCCACCGCCGCACCCCGGCTGCCCCGCCGCAGGAAGGCCAAGGAGGCCAGGACCACGAAGGCGTAGAACAGGGAGGCCGGTCCGAGCAACCCGTTCCAGAACATCCGCAGCAGGTCCAGGTTCGGCCGCTGCAGCCAGCTCAGCTGCCGCCCGGACTGCTGAGCGCCCAGCAGTATCACCGGCACCGCCGGCACCACCGCGACCAGCGCCGCGAGCGGGTACTGCCAGAGCAGGCCGCGTGAGGCCCGCCGGGCCCGCAGCAGCACCAGGGCCGCCTGTCCGACCAGTGCGCTCAGCGACACCAGGTGGAAGACCGCGCCGACCGCTGTACAGGCCGCGTAGCCCGCCCAGCGGCCGAACCCGGGCCGTTCCAGGGCTCGCAGCAGGAACCAGGTGGCGGCCGCCGTCGCGCAGACCACGAACGCGTACGTCCGGACCTCCTGCGCGTAGCGGGAAACGCCCGGCACCGCGACGAACAGCAGCCCGGCGGCGAGGCCGGCCGCGGAGCTGCGGAACATCCGCCGTCCGATCAGCGCGGTGAACGCGGCCGCACCGGCCATCGCGAGCACCGACGGGAGTCGGAGCGCGGTCGCGGAGGCGCCGAAGAGCTCGGTCCAGAAGTGCAGGACCACGTAGTAGGCGCCGATGCTGGCGTCCACCTGGTGAAGCATCGCGAACAGTTCGCCCAGCCCGCGGGTCGCGGCAGTCCAGCTGGACAGCTCGTCCCGCCAGAGGTCCGGAGTGCCGATCCGCCACAACCCGGCAGCCAGCATCGCCAGCGCGGGACACAGCCAGACACCGGCGGACCTGATGATCCGTGGCCACATGCTCATCTACCCAGCAAACTACTTGAATCGCCCGAATGGGCATACGTCATCCATCATGCCGACAGACCGCCGCACCGGATGCCAGGAGCAGGGCGGTCGGGATGCACAACGAGCGGGCGGCCCTCCCGGCACGCCCTGGCCGGCGTGAGCGGCGCGCAACCGCGGCACGACAGGCGCGCCGCCGCAGGAGGCGGGCCCGCGGCCCGCGGACGGCAGCGACCGCCTCCGGGCGATGGGCCGGCAGAGGAGATCTTCGGAGGCTGCATCCGCTAGTCTGTCAGGGGTCGGTCGGCCGCTCGGCTGTGACCTCGCAACCTGAAACCCCTTCAGGCCGGGCGAGGTGACACCGCGGGCAACCCGTCCGTTGCCTCAGTAGCTCAGGGGATAGAGCACGGCTCTCCTAAAGCCGGTGTCGCAGGTTCGAATCCTGCCTGGGGCACTCCGCCGCTCGCGGCGCAGCACGCAGCAAGGGCCAGCCCACGAGGGAGATCCTCGGAAGCTGGCCCTTCGTCGTCGGCGGAGCCGGGGCGGGCCGGGCCGGGCCGGGGCGGGGTGTCCGGGTGGGTGCGTAGGGTGCGAGGCGTGCTGACGGATGACGAGTTGGAGAATCTGGTTGCCGCCTGCTGTGAGGGCGACGAGGAGGAAGCGGTGTGGGAGCTGGCGGCTGCGGCGGCCGGCGAGCCGGGGCGGGTGGCGCGGTACCACCGGCGGTTGCTGGGCGCCCGGGTGTTCGGGCGGAGCGAGGTCTATCGGGGTGCGGACCTGGCCACCACCGGGGCGCTGGTCGCGATGGTCGACGAGGGGGACCCGGAGCCGTACCTCCTGCGTGACTGCGTGGCCGCCGGTGATCCGGGTGTCGCGCATGAGGCGTTCGTGCGCTGGCGGGATTCCGTGGACATCGACGACCACACGCGTTCGGCCGGTTGGGAGTTGGACCGGGAGGGCCGGCGCCGGGACCTGGTGGTGGGCCGGGCGTTCGCGCTGCTGGCGGTCGACGAGGAGGCCGAGGCGGGGGAGGCGGTGTTCGGGGGTGAGTCGGGTGAGCACTGCCCCTGGTGCGGTATGGAGTTGCACTACGCGCTCGACCTGCCGCCCGGGTCGGCGGCCGCGAAGGCGCTCTCGCTGCCGACGGCGGACCACGTCCGGGTACTGGCCTGCCCGCGCTGCACCGACTACGGGACGGTCCTCAGCGAGTACGACGGCGAGGGCGGCTGTGTGTGGTCGGCCGGGAATGTCCGGCCGCCGTGGAACGGCCCGGTGCTCGACGGCTGGGACCCCTACCCGAATCGGCTGGTGCTCGGCCCGGCTCGGCCGCCGGGCGCAAGCGGATCGGCGTGGCACGACGGCGGATCGACGCTCGGCGGACAGCCGGAGTGGATCCAGGACCCGGAGCAGCCGGCCTGTTCGCGTTGCGGGCGGACGATGCTCTTCGTGTCGATGAACTGCGGCAGCGAGCTGTGGGGCGGCGAGGGCTGCCTGTACGTCTTCGTCGACCTGGACTGCCGCACCGGCGCGGTGCTCTACCAGCAGAGCTGACGCGGTGCGCCGGGGCCGGCCGGTTCGCAGGAGCACGTCCACCGGTCCCGGGGCGACGGCCGCCGCACCGCGGGCGCCTGACATCCTGGCGTGGACGTGACACGAGCAGGGGGAGAACGCACGGCATGGACACCCGCATCGCCCAGGTACCGGAGCCGGCTCTCGGGCGGTCCGCCGCCCGCCGGGATGTGGTCGAGCTGATCCTCTTCGACTGTGACGGCGTGCTCGTCGACAGTGAGCCGATCGCCGTCCGCACCCATGTCGCGCTGGGCGCCGAGTACGGCTGGCCGCTGAGCGAGGCCGAGGTGATCGAGGAGTTCGTCGGGCGCTCGACGGCGTCGATCGGGGAGAAGATCCGCGGGCGGCTCGGCGCCGCCGTGGCCGAGGCGTGGGACGAGCGGTTCCGCGAGCTTCACCGGGAGGCCGTGGACGCGGCGCTGCCGGCCGTCGACGGGATCGTCGAGGCGCTGGACGCCCTGGACGAGCGCGGGCTGCCGTACTGCGTCGCCTCCAGCGGGAGTCACGAGAAGATGCGGCACACCCTGGGCAGGACGGGCCTGTACGAGCGGTTCGCGGGGCGGATCTTCAGCGCCACCGAGGTCGCCCGGGGCAAGCCCGCACCGGACCTGTTCCTGCACGCCGCGCAGCGGCTGGGGGTCGCCCCGGTGCGGTGCGCCGTGGTCGAGGACAGTGCGCCCGGGGTGCAGGCCGCCCGGGCGGCCGGGATGGGGTCGTTCGGCTACGCGGGCGGGGTGACACCGGCCGCTCGGTTGGCCGGGCCCGGGACGGTGGTCTTCGACGACATGCGTGCCCTGCCGTCGCTGCTGACCGGCCCGTGACCGGCGGCCGGCCCAGGTCGGCCACGGCCAGCCCAACGTCGGCCCGGCCCGGCCGGGCTCAGCGTCGGTGGCGTCCGCTCGTGCCGGTGGCCGCCACGGGCTCCGGGTACGGGATGCGCAGCTTGCGGGCCAGCGGGCCCACGGCGGCGCCCGCGCCGAGCGGGCGGGCGAACGCGAACAGCGAGATCAGGACGGCCGCCGAGCCGGCCGCCAGACCGGCCAGGTTGCCGAGCAGGCCGGTGCCGAACCAGGCGGCGATCCAGTGGGCGGCCAGAGCGCCGGGCACACAGGCCAGCAGGATGGCCAGGTGCAGGGTGACCACCCGGCCGCCTTCGAGGCCGCTGGTCGGCTTCGCCCGGCGGGTGCTGAGGACGAGGGTGGCGTCCGGTGCGGCGGCCGGTTCGGCCGGCTGCGGAGCCGTGCGGAGCCGGCGGCCGAGTGCCCAGCCGGTGATGGTGACGCTGATCAGGCAGGCCACGGTCTGCGCGACGGCCATCCCGACGATGATCCAGCGCGGGTCCAGCAGCCAGAACGCGACGCAGGACAGACCGGCGTTGGTCCCGGTGCTGACCACCGTGAGCCAGAACGGGGTGCGGGCGTCGCCCATCGCGTAGAAGCCGCGGGCCAGCGCGTACTGGGCGCAGAACGCGGGCAGGCCGATCGCGAACGCGATCAGCACCTGGGCGACCACCCAGGTGTCGCCCGGCGTGGTCTTGCCGTGGCCGTAGGCGATCGTCGTGATCTGCGAGGCGAGGGCGACGAGCAGCACCGTGATCGGGATGATCATGGCGGCCGAGGAGCGCAGCATCCCCGAGAGGTCGGAGCCGATCCGGCTGAACTGGCCGGCGCTCGCCGCCCGGGACATCCCGGGGAGCAGCGCGGTGACCAGGGAGATGGTGATGACCCCCTGCGGGACGATGAACAGCTGGTAGGCGTTGGTGTAGGCGAGGTTGCCGAGACCCAGGTGCAGCTTGGCGTCGTCGGCGAGGTCGCCGGCGCGCGCGGTCAGCTGGCTGATCACCGCGAACGACAGCTGGGTGACGACGACCAGCAGCAGGGCCCAGCCGGCGGCGCGCAGCGGCTTGCCGAGCCCGGCGCCGCGCCAGTCGAAGCGGGGGTGCCAGCGGAAGCCGGAACTGCGCAGCGAGGGCAGCAGCCCGAGGGCCTGGACCACGATGCCCAGGGTGCTGCCGAGGCCGAGCAGCATGGTGTCGGAGGAGGTGACCTGCTCCACGCTCTGGGCGTTGCTGCCGACGACGGTGTAGAGGCCGAACACCGCGATCGCCACGACGTTGTTGAGCACCGGCGTCCACATCATGGCGCCGAAGCGGTCACGGGAGTTGAGCACCTGGCCGAACAGGGTGAAGACGCCGTAGAAGAAGATCTGCGGGAGGCAGTACCGGGCGAAGGCGATGGTGAGGTCCCGCTTCACGCCCGGCGGGTAGCCCGAGTACGCGTCGACGATCAGCGGGGACGCGAACCAGGCGGTGATGGTCAGGACGACCAGGGCCACCCCGCAGATCGTCAGCAGCCGGTCGGTGTAGGCGACGCCGCCGTCCTTGTGGGTCTGTGCGGCGTGCACCAGCTCCGGAACGAACACCGAGGCCAGGACGCCACCCATGAGCATCATGTAGACGACGTTGGGCAGCGAGTTGGCGATGTTGAAGGTGTCGCCGAGCGGCCCGGATCCCAGGGCGGCGACGATCATCGCGCTGCGGACGAATCCGAGGGCGCGCGACGCCATGGTGCCCAGCGCCATGATCAGGCCGTTGCGGCCGGCGGACGCGGCGGGCTTCTCGGCGGCCGGGGCGGAGGCCTGGGCCGGGACGGTCGGCGGCGCGGCCGGCATCGGCGGGGTGCCGGGGACGGCCTGCGACGGGATGCGCAGCGCCATGGTGGGCGGGTCGATGTACGCGTTCGGGTCGGAGGACCCGTCCGTCGTGTGCGTGGTCATCAGACCCCCGTCACTCGGTGCCTGGGAGGTGGTGCTGCGGGAAACCCCGCGACACCGGTCCGGCGAAACGTCGGTGTACGGAGGCGGCCTGTCGGACAAGGCCGACCAGGTCCGTGCCGGACTCGGCCTCCCCGCGCCGGGTGCGGACTGCACCCCAGCCGGAGAAGTCTGCCTTACCGCGGCACTCCCTGGGGAACCGGGTGCAGTGTGGTGATGATCGCCACGAGGGCGGTGACCCTGCGAAGTTGGGCATCAAGCGACCCCGATTGCGGGCGATTCGGGCGGTTCGTGACGATTTGGTCCACCGCATCGCAGGCTGATTCCGCTGGTGGAACACGGTTCCCCCGTCCTTCCGGTTCGCTCGACAGTGGTGTGACCTTCCTCACCGTCCGTCAGGAACCCCGGCCGATCGAGGCTGTTCCGGTCGGCCGGGCCGGTCGCGGATGTGCATGTGGTCGCGGATGTGGGCCGGTCGGCGATGCGGGGACTGGCGCCGGGTCGGATTGCTGCGCTGTCGCGGCACAACGGGCGGGGTGCGGTCGTTGTGCTGGATGGGGGTCGGTCGGAGTGTCGCTGCGGCATGACAGTCCCCTTCCCGGCGTGGCGAGCCCTTCCGGCGGCCGGTGAGTCGCAATTCGGCATCTTCTGTGCCGGGTTGGCGCCTACCCGGTGAACGCGAGGCGTGTGTCCGCCGTCACGCTGGGTGCCCGAGCGGGTGAAAATGGGCAGGGTACTCCATCAAGGGAGAAAATCTGAGGGAGTTGGGAATGTTGTCCGATTTCTGTGCGTTGGATCGTTACGTGTGAGCCTCGGTGAGGCCCGCGCATCTCTTTGAGCCCGTGGATCTCCCCGCGGGGTCCCTGGTGGATCCCGCTGTACCGATCCGCCTGATCGGCGCAGACGCAGGCAGACCCGGCAACACCAGCAAGGGAGCAAGCATGGCCACCCGTGCCGTCGTTCGCGACAGGGCCGACCGGACTCGCTCGGCCCGCCCGACCAACTTCGAGGCCGACCGCGACCTCGTCGGCATGTATCTCGACGAGATCGCCAGGACACCCCTGCTCGATGCCGCCGAGGAGGTCGAGCTCTCGCTTCGGATCGAGGCCGGTGTCTACGCCCAGCACCTGCTGGACGAGGGCCCACTCCCGAAGGGCATGACCCGGGAGGAGCTGGAGGTGATAGCGGAGGACGCCGAGCGCGCCAAGGACGTCTTCATCCGCTCCAATCTGCGACTCGTGGTCGCGGTGGCCCGGCGCTACCCGCGAAGCGGCCTGCCCCTGCTGGATCTCATACAGGAGGGCAACGCGGGCCTCGTCCGCGCCGTCGAGAAGTTCGACTACTCCAAGGGCTTCAAGTTCTCCACCTACGCGACGTGGTGGATCCGGCAGGCGATCACCCGGTCGATCGCCGACCAGTCGCGGACGATCCGGCTGCCCGTCCACCTGGTGGAGGAGCTGGGACGGATCCGCCGCGTGCAGCGCGAGAAGGCGAAGGAACTCGGCCGCGAGCCCGAGCCGGCCGAGGTCGGCGCCGAGCTGGACATCAGCGAGCAGCGGGTCAAGGACGTGCTCGACTGGGCCCGGGACCCGGTCAGCCTGAACATGTCGGTGGACGACGAGGGCGAGACCCAGTTCGGCGACCTGGTGGAGGACACCGGGGCTGTCTCTCCCGAGGACGCGGTGATGGTGATGCTCCGCCGCGAGGAGCTCGACACGCTGATCGACCGGCTGGACGACCGGACGGCGTCGATCATCCGCTCCCGCTACGGCATGGAGGACGGCCGTGAGCGGACGCTCACGGAGGTGGGCAAGCAGCACGGTCTGACCAGGGAGCGCATCCGGCAGATCGAGAAGCACGCGCTGGCCGAACTGAAGAAGATCGCCGACCACGCGGGCTTCGAGGCGGCCTGACCGCTGCCCGCCGCCGCCGGGCGGGGACTGTGGGGGTGAGCACGGGAGCCGACGGCCCCGGTACGGCTGCGGCTGTGCCGGGGCCGACCGCTGCCCGGCCTAGGCTTGGTGGGGCGGCGACGATGGAGGCAGGGCGAGATGGCTGAGCAGGACGCGGAGCGGGACACGGGCAGGGACACGGACCGGGGGCAGGGTGAGGGGCACGGCGACGGGCGGAAGCCGGAGCGGGACCGCCCGGCACCGAAGGCGCGGCTGGTCTTCGGAGATCCGCTGGAGCGGCAGACCAGTGACGACACCGACCAGGGCTGGGGTGAGCGCCCCGGTGGCGGTGGCGGACGGGGCCTGGACTGGTACCTCAGCCAGCGGCCGCCCCACCACGGGGACTGATCGACGGGGACTGGGACTGGGACTGGGACTGGGACTGATACGACGGGCGCCGGCCGACGGGGACCGATCGGGACCGGCCGGGCGGGAGCGTCCGGGGGCGGCGACCCCCGGCGCCGGCGGAGCGGTGGCAGGGACAGGGACAGGGGCAGGGACAGGGGCAGTCGGTCAGCGCTGATTGACCAGGGCGTCCCGGATCTCGGCGAGGAGCACGACCTCCTTGACCTCGGCCTCGGCCGCGACCTCGTCGACGGACTTGCGCTTGGCCATGAAGTGGTTCATCGGCAGGATGAGCGCGAAGTAGACCACCGCCGCGACGATCACGAACTGCAGGAGACGCTCAGCACCGAGCCCCACAGGATGTAGATGCCCGAGGTCACGGCGCCCGAGGCGTCCACCGTGCAGGGGCCCTTCAGGCAGGAACGGTAGGCGGCGAGGTCCTCCGTGCCGAAGACTCCGACCAGCGGATTGATGACGCCCGTGACGAACGCGTTGACGACGGTGGTGAATGCGGCGCCGATGACCACGGCGACGGCGAGGTCCACGACGTTGCCGCGGAGCAGGAATTCCTTGAAGCCCTTCATGCTGCGCTGAACGGCGACTGGCGCAATCGTCACGGGTGAATTCCCGGGTGTCGGGTTGACGTACTCGGGCGCTCAGCCGGGCGATGCCGGGCCGCCGGGGCAGTGGGCGGCGTTGTTCTGTCCGACGACGGGCGCGATGGTCGCGGGCGGCGGCGGGCCGAGTCGCAACGGGCCCGCGGAGAGCGCTGCGGCCGCGGCCAGCAGGCCTGCCACCAGCATGCCGGGCCGGTGCCGGACGGCCTGCCGGAGCCGGTGCCGCCCACCGCCGCCGGGCCGGATCGGCGGGAAGAGGGGGACCTCCTGGCGCGGGGGAACGGCGGGTGCCTGCGGCGGGGGAGTGAGGTGGGCAGCCATGGTCATGGTGGGGCACCGCCTTCGGGCGCTGGATTCCACGGGCGCCGGTCGGGCCCGCCGGAACCCAGGGTGCGCCGACGGCCGAGCTGCAGGAATGCCCCCGGGAATTCCTGTGGACAACCCCGCCCTGTGGACAACTCGCGTCCCCCACGCGAGTGAACGGCCGCCAGGTGTTGACGTCGCAACGGCCTCCGCGCCACGGCGAAGCGACCACCGGCACCGACATCGAAACCGACACCGACATCGGCCTCGGCGACCGGCCACCGCAGAACGCCGACGGCCCGGCACCGCCGCATCGCTGCGGGGTGCCGGGCCATCGTGAGTTCTGCTGTCGTGCCGTCCCCCGGCCACGTCCTCGGCAGGGCTGCGGGCAGAGGACGTGTCTCGCGCCGCCTCAGCTCGCGGCGGGCGCGGACGCCGGCGCGGACGAAGAGGTGGAGGAGCTGCTGCCGGAACCGCCGGAGGTCGATCCCGAGGACCCGGTGGAGGAGGAGCCGGTGGACGAGGAGGACGAGGCCCCCGGGGTCACCGAGCTGCTGGACGAGGAGCGGCTGTCGGTCCGGTAGAAACCCGAGCCCTTGAAGACCACACCCACGGCCGAGAAGACCTTGCGGAGCTTCCCCTGGCACTCGGGGCACGTGGTCAGCGCCTCGTCGGTGAACTTCTGCACCGCCTCCAGGCCGGTCCCGCACTCGGTGCACTGGTACTGGTACGTGGGCACTTGCTCTTCCTCCTGCACTTCCCCCTGGCACTCTGGCCTGATGAGTGCTAACGATCCTCAATCATGCGGTATTCCGTTGATTGAGTCCAGCGCTCCGGATGTGATCCGAGTGTCAGCCGTCGTGCCGGCCGTCGTGCTGGCCGCCGTGCCGGCCGCCGTGCCGGCCGTCACCGCACCGCCACGGCCGGCGTCGGCCCGGAGGGTGCTCAGCTCTCCGCGGCCGCGATCTTCGCGCCCCTGGGCGCCGCGCCGGCGCTGCGGGCGACCGTCCGGCTGCGGGTGCCGGGTGCCACCAGCAGGCGGCGCAGGGCGACCAGTGCGGCCAGGCCGATTCCGGCACCGGCGACCGGCACCAGGAACCCGGCGGAGGGGCCGCTCCGGTCGATCAGCTGTCCGGCGACGGTCGAGCCGATCGCCAGCCCGAGGCCGATCGCGCCGGTCAGCCAGGTGAAGGCCTCGGTCTTGGCGCCGTCGGCGACCAGGGTCTCGACCAGGGTGTACCCGGTGATCAGCGTGGGTGCGATGGCGAGTCCGCAGAACAGTCCGGCGATGGTCAGCGCGACCAGGTTGGGCATCGCCCAGAGCGTGGAGCAGCCGACCACCAGCAGCGCGTAGCAGAACAGCATCCGCTGCCGGGCCGAGCGCTTCCAGCCGACCATGCCGTAGAGCACACCGGCCACCATGGAGCCGCCGGCGAAGATCCCGTAGACGGTGCCGCTGGCGCTGCCCCGGCCGATCGACTCGGTGAAGGCGGTGACCGAGACCTGCATGGCGCCGAAGACGGTGCCCACGCCCAGGAACGAGGCGGCCAGCAGCCGGACGCCGGGGGAGGCGAGGGCCGAGACCCGGCGCGCGCCCTCGACCCGCGGGTGGCGGACGGGGGCGGTACGGCGCTGCGCGGCGAAGGCCAGTCCGCCGGCCACCGTCAGGGTGGCTTCGGCGATCAGTCCGGCCGCCGGGCTGACCTGGGTCGCGATCGCTGTGGCCAGGACCGGGCCGACCACGAAGGTGAACTCGTCGGTCACCGATTCGAACGCGAAGGCCGTGTTCAGCATGGCGGGCTGGTCGGAGAGCCGGCCGACCCAGCGGGCCCGGACCATCGCACCGATCTGCGGCACGCTGGCGCCGGCCGGTGCGGCGGCCAGGAACAGCGCCCAGGCCGGGGCGTGCCCGAGGGCCAGCGCGATCAGGGCGCCGACCGACAGCGCGTGCACGGCGACGCTGGGCAGCAGCACGGCGGCCTGGCCGTAGCGGTCGGCCAGGCGTCCGGTCTGCGGCCCGACGAGGGCCTGGGCGACGGCGGAGACCGCCGCGACGGTGCCGGCCGTGCCGTACGAGCCATGGGTCTTCAGGACCAGCAGGACGATGCCCAGGCTGAGCATCGCGTAGGGGAGCCGGGCGGCGAAGGCCGGGGCCAGGAACGTCCAGGCGCCGGGGGTGCGCAGCAGCGCTCCGTAGCCGGCGCGGGCAGGGGCGGTGGGGCTGTCGACCGTTCGGCGGGCCGTCACGGTCGGTCCTTCCTGCTGCCTGGTAGCGCACACAGGGCAGGGAGAGCCCCGACGGCGCCGAGAGTCGTCCTCTCGCGCGTCGACCGGGGTAGATACCGGGTCCGGCTGGCCGGGTCGTGGAAGCGGGGGCCAGAGATCACAGTTCACTGCGGACCGCGGCCGCCGAGCGGTCGCGCCAACTCTGCTTCAGGCAGATGTTGCGGGTGATTCAGTCAGTTCGATGCGTATCAACCTTCATAGTAGCGGGTGCCGGCGGCCCGGGCCTGGCAACGGAAGGTGAACAGGAGCACATCCGCGACCCTGCCGCCCGTTCCCGCCCGGGCCCGGTTACCGTCCCCGTAGCCAGCCCGCGAGCTTGCCGCCCTTGTCCACCGCGCGCAGCCGCCGTTCCGCGGCCTCGCCGACGGCGTCGGTGGTGACCACCAGGAGCTCGTCGCCGGCCCGCAGCACGGTGGCCCGGTCCGGGACGAAGCTCGCGCCGTCGCGGACCACCAGGGTGACCGCGGCGCCCTTGGGCAGCCGCAGCTCGCTGACCTCGACGCCGGAGATCCGGGACTCCGCCGACAGGGAGACCGACAGCAGGTGGCCGTGGAGTTTCTCCAGCGGCGCGGACTCGATCCCGAGGTCCTGGCCGAGCGAGCCCTCGCCGATCCGCAGCCACCTGGCCACCAGCGGCAGGGTCGGGCCCTGGAGCAGGGTGAAGACCACGACCAGGATGAAGACGATGTTGAAGAGTTCCTGGGCCTTGGGCACGCCGGCGACGAGGGGGATGGTGGCGAGCACGATGGGCACCGCGCCGCGCAGTCCGGCCCAGCTGAGCAGGGCCTGCTCGCGCCAGGGCAGCCGGAACGGGGTCATGGTGGCCAGCACCGAGGCCGGCCGGGCGACGAAGACCAGCACGGTGCCGACGACCAGGGCCGGGACGACGGCGGACCTCATCGAGGCGGGGGTGCACAGCAGGCCGAGGACCACGAACATGCCGATCTGGCCGATCCAGGCGAGCCCGTCGGCGAAGCCGCGGACGGCGGGGCCGTGCGGCAGCTTGCTGTTCCCGAGTACCACCGAGGCGATGTACACGGCCAGGAAGCCGGAGCCGTGCAGCAGCGCGCCGCCGGCGTAGGCGAGCACCACCAGCGCCAGCACGGCGATCGGGTAGAGGCCGGAGGAGGGCAGGGCGACGTGCTTGACCCCGTACGCGCCCAGCCGGCCGACCGTGTAGCCGACGGCCGCGCCGATGGCGAGCTCGGCGATGATGATGCCGACCATCAGGTACCAGGGGTCGAGCTCGCCGGCGGTGGCGAAGGAGACCACCAGGATCACCACGGGGGCGTCGTTGAACCCGGACTCGGCCTCCAGCAGGCCGGTCAGCCGCTCGGGCAGCGGCACCATCCGGAGCACCGAGAAGACCGCCGCGGCGTCGGTGGAGGAGACGATCGCGCCGAGCAGCATGCTGGTCCGCCAGTCCAGGCCGACCAGCAGGTGGGCGCCGGCCGCGGTGACGAACACGCTGACGGCGACGCCCAGGGTGGCGAGCACGGTGGCGGCCGGCATCACCGGCTTTATCGCCTTCCAGCTGGTCTTGAGGCCGCCCTCGGCGAGGATCACGACCAGGGCGGCATAGCCGAGGACCTGGGTGAGCTCGGCGTTGTTGAAGGTGATGCCGAGGCCGTTCTGGCCCAGGGCGACGCCGATGCCGAGGTAGATCAACAGGCTGGGAAGGCCGGAGCGGGTGGAGATGCGCACGGCGACCACCGCGACCAGAAGGATCACGGAGAACTCGAGCAGGAACTGGTTCAGCTGGTCGACGGTCACGCAGGAGCACCTCGGTGTCGTGAGGGGGCAGCTGATGAATCGTTACTCAGTCTAACATTTTACCTGATCTTTGATATCGCTCTCCAGCCACCCGCCCAGGTCCCGCGGCCACCCTCTCCAGGTATCGTCCCCCTGATCCACCGTGGGCGTCCCCCGTGTTCGTCCGCCACCTGAGTCGCCCTAATGTGGTGACCTGTCACGGCCGCCATCTCCCAGCCAAGGATCCGGATGTCCCGCTCGAAGAAGTTCCGGCGCGCTCGCCTGATCGTGATCGTGCTGGCCGTGCTGCTGGTCGCCACCGTGACCGGTGGCGGCTACTGGGGGGTGCGCACCGTCCACGCCTCCTTCCCGGCGGTCGAAGGCACCGTGAAGGTGGCCGGGATGACCGCGCCGGTCGACGTGAAGCGGGACGCCAACGGCATCCCTCAGCTGTACGCCGACACCAATGCCGACCTGTTCCGGGCCCAGGGCTACGTCCAGGCCCAGGACCGGTTCTGGGAGATGGACGTCCGACGGCACGTCACCGCCGGGCGGCTGTCCGAAATGTTCGGTTCGAGCCAGATTGAGACCGACGGCTTCCTGCGCACCATGGGCTGGCGCCAGGTCGCGCAGCAGGAGTACGACAGCAAGCTCTCCGAGGACACCAAGAAGAACCTGCAGGCCTACACGGACGGCGTGAACGCCTGGCTGGACGAGCACCAGGGCGGATCGAGCGCCTCGCTGGAGTACACCCTGCTCGGGGCCGTCAACGACGACTACAAGCCCGAGAAGTGGGACCCGGTCGACTCGGTGGCCTGGCTGAAGGCGATGGCCTGGAACCTCTCCGGCAACATGCAGGAGGAGATCGACCGCGCCCTGCTCGCGCAGGACTTCGGCCAGGACAAGATCGCCCAGCTCTACCCGGACTATCCCTACGCCCGCAACGGCACCATCGTGAAGGCCGGCGCCGTCGGCGCCGACGGCACCTTCAAGCCGGCCGACGGCTCCACCGCCCCGGGCTCGCCGACCGGTGCCACCGCGCAGAGCCGGGCCGCCACCGACGCGCTGCTCAAGGACGTCTCCGACAAGATCTCCGGGATGCCGCAGCTGCTCGGCCGGCAGGGCCAGGGCATCGGCTCCAACTCCTGGGTCGTCGACGGCAAGCACACCACCACCGGGCTGCCGCTGCTCGCCAACGACCCCCACCTGGGCCCCGGGATGCCCTCGGTCTGGTACCAGATGGGGCTGCACTGCCGCACGGTCGGCAAGGGCTGCACCTACGACACCGCGGGCTTCACCTTCGCCGGCATGCCCGGTGTGGTCATCGGCCACAACAAGGACATCTCCTGGGGCTTCACCAACCTCGGCGCCGACGTCACCGACCTCTACCTGGAGAAGGTCACCGGCCCGGACACCTACCTGGTCGACGGCAAGGAGGCGAAGTTCAAGGCCCGCAAGGAGACCATCAAGGTCGCCGGCGGCGAGGACCGGACCATCACCGTCCGCACCACCCAGGACGGCCTGCCGCTGATCTCCGACCAGAGCACCGAGCAGCAGCACGTCGGCCAGAACGCCCCGGTCGGCAACGCCGCCCCGGACCGCGCGGCCGGCTACGGCGTCGCCCTGCAGTGGACGGCCCTGACCCCCTCCAACACCATGGACGCGGTCTTCAAGATCGACCAGGCCACCGGCTGGTCCGACTTCCGCAGCGCCGCCGAGGACTTCGCCGTCCCCGCGCAGAACCTGATCTACGCCGACACCAAGGGCAACATCGGCTACCAGGCGCCCGGCATGATCCCGCAGCGGACCAAGGGCGACGGCACCTACCCCGCCCCCGGCTGGGACTCCTCGTACGGCTGGAAGAAGGACTACATCCCCTTCAAGGCCCTGCCCTACAGCTTCAACCCCACGGCCGGGTACATCGTCACCGCCAACCAGGCCGTGGTCGACCCGGGCTACAAGTACCTGCTGACCAAGGACTGGGAGTACGGCACCCGGGCCAAGGAGATCACCGACCAGCTCGACGCCCGCCTGAAGAACGGCGGCAAGATCTCCCCGGACGACATGCAGGCCATCCAGCTGGACAACACCAGCGTGATGGCGCAGACGCTGGTCCCGCTGCTGCTCAAGGTGCAGATCGACGACCCGTACGTCCGCGAGGCCCAGGACCTGCTCAAGGACTGGAACTTCCACCAGGACGCCGACTCGGCCGCCGCCGCCTACTACAACGGCGTCTGGCGCCAGCTCCTCACCCTGGCCTTCGGGCAGAAGTTCCCGGCCGGGCTGCGGGCCGAGGGCGACTGCCTGCTGGTCCGGCAGAAGCGCGACGCCACGCTGCCCGAGGGCGCCGTCGGCAACACCACCCAGGCCGTCACCGAGTGCGGCACCCGCGAGGCCAAGAACGCCCAGCCGGACGGCGGCGACCGGTGGACCGAGACGGTCCGGCAGCTGCTCACCCAGCCCGACAACGGCTGGTGGGACTACATCGACTCCAACCACCGCTCCCAGCACGGCCTGGACAGCCTGCTCGGCGAGGCCATGAAGGACGCCCGCCAGGACCTCACCGCCCAGCTGGGCAAGGACATCAAGACCTGGAGCTGGGGCCGGCTGCACACGCTGACCCTCAAGGAGCAGACCATCGGCAGCGACGACTCCTCGATCGCCTCGGGCGTGGTCCGCCGGCTGCTCAACCGCGGCCCCTACCGGCTCTCCGGCGGCACCGCCGCAGTCGACGCGGCCGGCTGGAACGCGGCGGCCGGGTACCAGGTCGACTGGATCCCGTCGATGCGGATGGTGGTCGACCTGAGCGACTTCGACGCCTCCCACTGGATCAACGTCGGGGGCGCCTCCGGCCACGCCTTCCACCAGAACTACAACGACCAGACCCAGCTCTGGGCGGACGGCAAACTGCTGCCCTGGGCCTTCTCGGCGGACGCGGTCAGCAAGTCCGCCAAGCACACCATGACGCTGACCGCGGGCTGAGCCGCCGGCCGCCCCGCCCCGGGGCGGCTCAGCGGCCGAAGCGGGTCACCCCGGACGGGGTGACCGCCGCGTCCACCGGCAGGTCGTGCGGCTCGGCCGGCACCTCGTCCAGCAGCTCCGGGTCGTACAGCAGGGTGGCCAGGTACGGCCGCGCCCCGGCCGCCGTCAGCCGGGCCAGCACCCGGTCGTACGACCCGCCGCCGCGGCCGAGGCGGATGCCGCGGCGGTCGACCGCCAGCCCCGGCAGCAGCACCAGCCCGGCCGCGCACACCGCGGCCGGGCCGAGCCGTTCCCCGGTCGGCTCCAGCAGGCCCCGTGCGGCCGCGGCCAGGCCCTCGACGCCCCGGTACTCGGCCCAGTCCAGGTCGTTGTCCGGCAACAGGACCGGCAGCAGCACCCGCACCCGCCGGGCCAGCAGCGCGTCCAGCAGGGGCCCGGTGCCCGGCTCCGCGCCCACCGACACGTACGCCGCCACCGTCGAGTCCGGGGCCGCGAGCTGCCCGGCACGCTCCGCCAGGGCCTCGGCCGCCGTGGCCCGTTCGGCGGAGGTCAGCGCCCGCCTGCGCGCCAGCAGCCGTGACCTCAGTGGGGCCTTGTCGTTGGACAAAGGATTGGCACTCATGGGATCTCCACAGCTCGGCACCGGCTCGGTGTGCAGAGCCTGACACGCGGAAGGCCACCGATGTCCACCCCGCTCCTGGCGCAGGCCCTGGCTCCGATCGGCGCGGCCGCGCTGGCCACCGCCGGGTGGTGCGTGGTGAAGCTGCGCCGGACCACCACCGAGACGGCCGCCCGGGAGGACGGGCTGCGGCAGCGGGTCGCCGAACTGGAACAGGAGTGCGCCGAGCTGCAGCGCACCGCGGCCTGCGACCCGCTCACCGGGGTGTGGAACTACCGGCACCTCCAGCTCACCCTGGACAAGGAGATCGAGCGCTCCCGCCGGGCCGAGCAGACCGAGGGCCACCGCCGCCCGCTCGCACTGCTGATGCTGGAGATCGCCGGATTCGAGGCGATCGTGGCCGAGCACGGCCGGGGTCGGGGCAACGCCATCCTGCGGGACCTGGTCCAGCGGCTCAGCATCGAGATCCGCCGCTCCGACACTCTCGGCCGGTACGGCGGCGAGGAGTTCCTGATCCTCCTTCCCGACACGGGGGCCGAAGGCGCCGTGCAGGTGGCCGAGCGGCTCTGCTGGGCCGTCCGCCGCCACCAGCTGCTGGACTGGTCGCCCGCGGGCCCGGCCCCGCGCCGCCCGGCCGGCGGCAACGGCCTCAGCGCCGCGATCGGCATCGCCGAACTTCCCCGGGACGGCGGCCACGCCGCCCTGCTGCTGCGTGCCGCGGACCGGGCCCTGGGCGAGGCCCGCCACGCCGGCGGCGACTGCTGGCGCGACGGCGTGCAGCGCCCGGCCGTCGAGCGCGCCGCACCGCCGGAGCCGGCCGCACCCGGACCGGTCGCCCCGGAGGCATCCGGAACGGACACCGCCGGAGAGGTCGCCCACGAAGGTCCCGGCGGCGAACGGGCCGGCCGGGATCGGCCCGGGTCCGGCGAAGGCCGGGGGACACCGCCCGTCGACACCGCGGTCGCACAACCGCCTCGCAGCCATCACCTGGCCTTTCCGGACGCGGTCGCCGCGCCCGGTAGTGTGTCCACCTGCGCAGGCAAGGCCCCACTCACCTCTGCCGGCACATCCCGCGCCACCGCCAAGGGCGCGTCCCGGGATACGGTTTCATAGTCGGTTCACGTCACTCTCAGTTGGGCGCACGCACGCCTTAGTAAGGTCAACGCATGACGAAGACGAACGCCCGCACCCCCGTCACCAAGGCCGTCGTGCCCGCGGCCGGGCTGGGGACCCGGTTCCTGCCGGCGACCAAGGCGACTCCCAAGGAGATGCTGCCGGTCGTCGACAAGCCCGCCATCCAGTACGTCGTCGAAGAGGCCTCCGCCGCCGGGCTGTCCGACATACTGATGGTCACCGGCCGTAACAAGCGGGCCCTCGAGGACCACTTCGACCGCGCGTACGAGCTGGAGGAGCTCCTCACCCGCAAGGGCGACCACGACCGGCTGCGCCGCGTCCAGGAGTCCGTGCAGCTCGCCAACATGCACTACGTCCGCCAGGGCGACCCCAAGGGCCTCGGCCACGCCGTCCTGGTCGCCGAACAGCACGTGGCGGGCCAGCCGTTCGCCGTCCTGCTCGGCGACGACCTGATCGACCCGCGTGACCCGCTGCTCTCCCGCATGATCGAGGTCCAGCAGGAACTCGGCGGCTCCGTCGTCGCGTTGATGGAGGTCGACCCCTCCCAGATCCACCTCTACGGCTGCGCCGCCGTCAAGCCCAACGGCTTCGGCGAGGACGTCTTCCGGATCACCGACCTGGTCGAGAAGCCCGACACCGAGGACGCGCCGTCCAACTACGCGGTGATCGGCCGCTACGTGCTGGACCCGGCCGTGTTCGAGGTGCTGCGCAACACGCCGCCCGGCCGCGGCGGCGAGATCCAGCTGACCGACGCGCTGCGCGAGCTCGCGGCCCGCGACGACTCCGCGGGCGGCCCCGTCCACGGCGTGCTCTTCAAGGGCCGCCGCTACGACACCGGCGACCGCGCCGACTACCTCCGCGCTATCGTCCGTCTGGCGTCCGAACGAGAGGACCTCGGCCCGGAGTTCCGGTCCTGGCTCAAGGAGTTCGTCGCCACCGAGATGCAGGGCTGAACCGTACGAGAGTGAGCGTGAGGCGATGACCGGGACCGACAACCCCTGTTGCGAGGAGCCCCCGGCCCCGGCGGCGCCCCGCATGTGGAGCGTCGACGAGCACCTGGCCGACGTGCTCTCCGGCATCGCCCCGCTGCCCCCGATCGAGCTCCAGCTGCTCGACGCCCAGGGCTGCCGACTGGCCGAGGACGTCGTCTCCGACGTCGACCTGCCGCCCTTCGACAACAGCTCGATGGACGGGTACGCCGTCCGCACCGCCGACACCGCCCGCGCCACCGGCGAGTACCCCTCGGTGCTCGCCGTGGTCGGCGACATCGCCGCCGGAGCGGGCGAGCTGCCCAAGGTCGGCCCCGGCCAGGCCGCCCGGATCATGACGGGCGCACCGCTGCCGCCCGGCGCGGAGGCCGTCGCCCCGGTCGAGTGGACCGACGGCGGCACCGGCACCGGGCAGGCCGCCGACGCGATGTCCGCCGCCGTCGCCGACGAGGAGGTCCGGGTGCTGCGCCCGGTCGGCGAGGGCGCCCACATCCGCCGCCGCGGCAGTGACCTCGCCAGCGGCGACCGGGTCCTCGACGCCGGCACCGTGCTCGGCCCGACCCAGCTCGGCCTGCTCGCCGCGATCGGCCGCGGCACCGTCAGGGTGCGTCCCCGGCCGCGCGTGGTGGTGCTCTCCACCGGCAGCGAGCTGGTCCAGCCGGGCGAGCCCGTCGGCCCCGGCCGGATCTCCGACTCCAACAGCTTCACCCTCACCGCGGCCGCCCGGGACGCCGGCGCCATCGCGTACCGGGTCGGCGGAGTCCCCGACGACGCGGCGGTGCTGCGCTCCGTCCTGGAGGACCAGCTCGGCCGGGCCGACCTGATCGTCACCAGCGGCGGCGTCAGCGTCGGCGCGTACGACGTGGTCAAGGAGGTCTTCGAGAGCTACGGCGGAATGGACTTCCGCCGGCTGCGGATGCAGCCCGGCAAACCCCAGGGCTTCGGCCGGATCGGTGCGGGCGCCGGCGTCCCGCTGCTCGCCCTGCCCGGCAACCCGGTCAGCTCGTACATCTCGTTCGAACTCTTCGTCCGCCCGGTGATCCGCACCATGCTCGGCGCGCCCGACGTCCACCGCCCGGTGGTGCCCGCGCTCTGCACCGCGGACCTGCGCTCCCCGGCCGGTCGCCGGCAGTTCCTGCGCGGCCGGTACGCCGACGGCCGGGTGACCCCGGTCGGCGGCGAGGGCTCGCACCTGGTCGGCGCCCTGGCCCGGGCCAACTGTCTGATCACCGTCCCCGAGGACACCACCGCCGTCCCGGCCGGCACCACCCTCGACGTCGTGCTCCTGACCGACTGAGCCCCGATCCTCCCAGGGCCGCCCGGGCCCCCGGCGAACGAGCCGAGCGCCGAACAAGCTGCTGTACGGTAGCGCGGTATTCGACCCGCGCTCCTGGAGTGACCCGTGACCGACAACCCAAGCGGCGACCGCCTCACCCACGTCGACGACACCGGCGCAGCCCGGATGGTCGACGTCTCGGAGAAGGCCACCACCGTCCGCACCGCGGTAGCCGCCGGCCGGGTCCGGGTCTCCGCCCGTGTGATCGAACTGCTCCGCGGCGAGGGCGTCCCCAAGGGCGACGCCCTCGCGGTGGCGCGGATCGCCGGGATCATGGGTGCCAAGAAGACCCCCGACCTGATCCCGCTCTGCCATCCGATCGCCATCTCCGGCGTCACGGTCGACCTGACCGTCACCGACGAAGCCGTCGAGATCACCGCCACGGTGCGGACCGCCGACCGCACCGGCGTCGAGATGGAGGCCCTCACCGCCGTCGCGGTGGCCGGACTGACCGTGATCGACATGGTCAAGGCCGTCGACAAGGCCGCCGCCGTCGAGGACGTCCGCGTCCTCACCAAGACCGGGGGCAAGAGCGGCGACTGGGCCCGCGAGGACGCCCGGTGAGGGCCCTCGCCGTCACCGTGTCCAACCGCGCCTCGGCCGGCGTCTACGAGGACAAGGGCGGGCCGCTGCTGGTGGCCGGCCTGGAGCGGATGGGCTTCACCGTGGACGGCCCGCAGGTCGTGCCGGACGGCGAGCCGGTCGAGGCGGCGCTGCGCTCCGCCGTCGCCGCCGGCTACGACGTGGTGCTCACCACCGGCGGCACCGGTATCTCGCCGATGGACCTCACCCCCGAGATGACCGCCCGGGTGATCGACCGCCGGATCCCGGGCATCCCCGAGGCCATCCGGGCGTACGGGCGGGAGAAGGTACCGACCTCCGCGCTGTCCCGGGGGCTGGCGGGCCTGGCCGGACGTACCCTGATCGTCAACCTGCCGGGCTCGACCGGCGGGGTCAAGGACGGCCTGGCCGTGCTCGCACCGCTGCTCCCGCACGCCGTGGACCAGCTGGCCGGCGGGGACCACCCCCGACCCGACGCCGCCCCCGCTCCCGCCCCCGCCGAGCCCCGGCCGTCCGAGGGGAGTACGAGCTGAACGCGGGCTGGCCGGTCGAACTGCGCGAGGGCGAGATCACGCTGCGCCCCATCCGGGTCCGGGACCAGCGTTCCTGGCAGGAGGTCAGCCGCCGCAACCGGGACTGGCTGCGGCGCTGGGAGGCCACCGTCCCGCCCGCTCCGGCGGGGACCTCGGCCGGGACCCGGCCGACCTACCGGCAGATGGTCCGCTACCTGCGCAACGAGGCGGCGGCCGGCCGGATGCTGCCGTTCGTGGTGCTGTACGGGGACCAACTGGTGGGCCAGCTCACGGTCGGCGGGATCACCTGGGGCTCGATGTGCTCGGCCAACGTCGGCTACTGGATCGACGAGACGGCCGCCGGGAGGGGCATCATGCCGACCGCCGTCGCGCTCGCCGTCGACCACTGCTTCCGGGCCCTGGGCCTGCACCGCATCGAGGTCTGTATCCGGCCCGAGAACCGGCCGAGCCGGCGGGTGGTGGAGAAGCTCGGTTTCCGCGAGGAGGGCACCCGGCCGCGCTACCTCCACATCGACGGGGACTGGCGGGACCACCTCGTGTACGCACTGACGGTGGAGGAGGTCCCGGAAGGGATGCTGACCCGCTGGCGGTCGATCAGAAGTGGCCATCGGCACGGTAATTGAATGTATGTTCGAAATAGATATCGATATGGCATCGCGCCCGGGTCGAGCCAGCACAAATACCGGCAAAATAGTCGGAGAATCAGCTTGATCGCACGACACGCCGTGCCAAATTGCTGCCAGGCCTTCCCCTGCGCCCGTACCGTGTGAAACGTGAGCAGTAGCGGCCTTATCTACGCGGTCATCGTAGGGGCCTGGGCTGCCTATCTGGTGCCGATGTGGCTCCGCAGGCAGGACGAGCTCAACGAGTCGCGTCCGACGGAACGCTTCAGCACCGCGATCCGCCTGCTGGCCGGACGATCGGCCATGGAGCGGCGAGCGGCCAGGACCCTGGGTGACCAGACCGGGACCGGCGACGGGGCGACCGAGCCCGCGTCCGCCGAGTCCGACACCGAGCCCGAGCCCGAGCCCGGGCTCGCGCGCGAGCCGGAACCCGAGCCCGCGCCCGATCCGGCGCGCGGCGAACCGGCGTGCCCGGAACCGGCCGAGGTGCACCGTGAGCCCTCCCCCGGGAGCGACGGCGCGCCCGGGAGCGGCCACGGCGCCATCCACGGCAACGGCGCCATCCACGGCCACGGCTCCACCCACGGGCAGGCCTCCGCCGAGCGCCGGGCGCGGCTGCTCGCGCGGCGGCGCCGGATGGTCACCGCGCTCTTCCTCGCCTTCGCGCTGGGCGCCGTCGTGGCGGCCGTGGCGGGCGTCGCCTTCATCTGGGTGCCGATGGTGCCCGCCCTCCTCCTCACCCTCTACATCGGCCATCTCCGCCGGCTGGAGCGCCAGCGCTTCGAGGTGAAGCTGGACCGGGCACGGGCCGCCCAGGCCGCCGAGCGGCTGCGGGCCCGCGAGCGTGAGCGCGCCGCGCCGACGCCGGCGGAGGAGCCGGAGCGGGCCGACCGGCACGACGCGGCCCACGCCACGGACCCGGGGCGCCCGCACCTGCGGCTGGCCACCGAGCCCGGCGGCCACGAACCCCACGCCGACCGCGGCCCGCGCGGCGCCCGGCCGGAGTCCGCGACCACGGCCGTCGCCGAGGCCACCGAGCACGAGGAGTGGGTGGACGGCATGCGGGAGCGCGGCGCGGCCGGCCCCGACTCCTGGGAGCCCGTGCCCGTCCCGCTGCCCACCTACGTGACCGCCCCGGTCGCGCCCCGGGTCACCCGGAGCCTGGACCTGGGCTCGCCCGGCACCTGGGACTCCGGCCGCACGGCGGCGGAGCCCCGCAACACGCCGCTCTTCGACCAGTACGCCGAGCACGCCCCGCCACCGGCCGAGGCCGAGAGCCGGCCACGCCTGCGGGCCGCCAACGAATGACCGCCCCACCGCCCCGTCGCAGGCCACCGCCACCGCGACGGGGCGGTGGCCGTTCGGGGGCGGTCATGAGTGCCCCCGCAGAGGTGATAGAGTTCTTTCTCGTTGGGGCTGTGGCGCAGTCCGGTAGCGCACCTCGTTCGCATCGAGGGGGTCAGGGGTTCGAATCCCCTCAGCTCCACCCAACGGAAGTCCCGCCCGATCGTTCTGATCGGGCGGGACTTCTGCGTTGTGCGGCCGGGGTCGGGGTGGAGGCCCGGGCGGACGGGTGGTCAGTGAGGCCGTGGGGGAGGCCCGGTGGGGCGGGTGTCTCGGTGAGCTTCACCCGATCGGGCGAGTTTCCGGCGGCCGTCCGGGAGCGACCGGTCCGGCCGCCTAGCCTCGTGACGGATCATCAGGCGCCCGGCAGAGCCGTTGCCCGCTCCCGCTGGTCCTGGTGCCGCCATCGTCGACGAAGGGCCGACGCACGTGTCGCAGCCGTTTGAACTGCCGGACTTCTACATGCCGTATCCGGCCCGGCTCAACCCGCATCTGGAGGAGGCCCGGGAGCACACCAAGCGGTGGGCCCGCGGGATGGGGATGCTGGAGGGGTCGGGCGTCTGGGACGAGCACGACCTCGACTCGCACGACTACGCCCTGCTCTGTGCGTACACCCACCCGGACTGCGACGGCCCGACGCTCTCCCTGGTGACGGACTGGTACGTCTGGGTCTTCTTCTTCGACGACCACTTCCTGGAGGTCTTCAAGCGCCCGCAGGACCGCAAGGCCGGCAAGGAGTACCTCGACCGGCTGCCGGCCTTCATGCCGATGGACCTGGCCGACGGCTTCCCGGAGCCGACCAACCCGGTCGAGGCGGGCCTGGCCGACCTGTGGGCCCGGACGGTGCCGGCCATGTCGATGGCCTGGCGCGAGCGCTTCGCCGAGAGCACCAGGAACCTGCTGAACGAGTCCGACTGGGAACTCGCCAACATCGACATCCACCGGATCGCCAACCCGGTCGAGTACATCGAGATGCGTCGGAAGGTCGGCGGCGCGCCCTGGTCGGCCGGTCTGATCGAGTACGCGGCGCAGGCCGAGGTGCCGGCCCCGGTGGCCGACTCCCGCGCGCTGCGGGTGCTCAGGGACGCCTTCTCGGACGGGGTGCACCTGCGCAACGACCTGTTCTCGTACGAGCGGGAGATCCTCGACGAGGGCGAGCTGAGCAACGGCGTCCTGGTCCTGGAGACCTTCCTGAACTGCACCACCCAGGAGGCCGCGGACGCCGTCAACGAGCTGCTCACCTCACGCCTCCAGCAGTTCGAGAACACTGCGCTCACCGAGCTCGGCCCGCTGTTCGCGGAGAATGGGCTGGATCCGCTCGGCGCGGCCCGGGTGCTGGCGTACGTCAAGGGCCTGCAGGACTGGCAGTCGGGCGGCCACGAGTGGCACATGCGCTCCAGCCGGTACATGAACGGCAGCGCCGAGGGCGCGGCGGCGGCCACCCGGTGGGAGCCGTACCGGATCGGCGGCATCGGCACCACGGCCGCGGACCTCACCCGGGCCACCGGGCTGCTGGACGCGGGCAGCCGGCGGCGCAGCCACAGCCACGTGCCGTTCCGGAAGACCGGGCCCTCGCAACTGCCCGACTTCCACATGCCGTTCCAGCTCACCCTCAGCCCGTACCTGGACCAGGCCCGGCGGAACATGGTCGACTGGTGCCACCGGATGCGCATGCTGGAGATCCAGCCGGGGGATCCGGGCTCGCACGTGTGGACCGAGGAGAAACTGCTCGACTACGACCTCCCGCTCTGCGCCGCGGGCATCCACCCGGATGCCACGCTGGAGGAGCTGGACCTCACCTCGGGCTGGCTGGCCTGGGGCACCTACGCGGACGACTACTACCCGGTGGTCTTCGGCCGCACCCGGGACCTGGCCGGCGCGAAGGCCACCACCGAGCGGCTCGCGTCCTTCATGCCGGTCGACGGCGAGCCGGCCCCGGTGCCGCTGACCGGGATGGAGCGGGGCCTGGCCGACCTCTGGGAGCGGACCGCGGGCCCGATGCCGGTCGAGCACCGCCGCAAGTTCCGCCAGACCATCGAGGACATGACCGCCAGCTGGCTGTGGGAGCTGGCCAACCAGGCTCAGAACCGCATCCCCGATCCGGTGGACTACATGGAGATGCGCCGCGCGACCTTCGGTTCCGACCTCACCATGAGCCTGTGCCGGCTCTCGCACGGGAACGAGGTCCCGGCGGAGATCTACCAGAGCGGGCCGATGCGCTCACTGGAGAACGCGGCCGCCGACTACGCCTGTCTGATCAACGACGTCTTCTCGTACCAGAAGGAGCTGGAGTACGAGGGCGAGTTCCACAACGCCGTCCTGGTGGTGCAGAACTTCTTCGACTGCGACTATCCGACCGGCCTGGCCATGGTCCACGAGCTGATGACCTCGCGGATGGAGCAGTTCCAGCACGTCGCCGGGACGGAGCTGCCGCTGCTGTACGAGGGCTACGACCTGAGCCCGGAGGCGCGGAAGATCCTCGACGGCTACGTGAAGGAGCTGGAGAACTGGCTCTCGGGCATCCTCAAGTGGCACCAGGACTGCCGCCGTTACGGGGAGCAGGACCTGATCCGTCAGTTCGCCCCCGAACTCCCCGGCCGCGGCCGGCCCGCGGCGGCGGCCCCGGGCGGCGCCGACCGGTTCGCCCCGACCGGCCTCGGCACCTCGGCCGTCCGCGTCCTCGAACTGCTCGGCGCCGGCCGCTGAGCGGGCAGGCCCGGCCTGCCCCCGCCGCCGTGCGGGCGGCAGGCCGGTCTCAGCCGACCGGGGCGGGCTCCGGGAGCGGTGCGGCCGGTGCGGCGGCCCGGGTCCGGCGCTCCAGGGTGACCGAGACGACCGCGAGGACCAGCGCGGCGGCGGCGAGCAGGGCGCCGACCCGGTAGCGGCCGCCGACCAGGTTGCCGGCCACCATGCCGAGCCCGAAGAGCACCAGCAGCCAGGTCACCGAGCCGTCCGCGTACCCGGCGGCCTCGGTCGTCATCGGCGCGATGTAGGTGATCGCGGCGAACACGCCGCCGAAGCCGAGCACGGTCATCGCCATCGCGAGGACCACCTGGACGCCCCGGAAGGCGGCCAGTTCACGGCGGATCCGGGCCTCGCCGGGGCGGGGCGGCTCGTCCTGCGGGATCAGCGCGGCGATGCCGAGCAGCCCGAGCACGCCGAGCCCGGCCACCAGGGCGAAGGTGAAGCGCCAGCCGAGCAGCGGGCCGAGCTCGCGCCGCTGGTCGCCGCCGTCCGCGGCCTCGACGTACCGGGCCCGGCGCCGCGCAGGCCCGCACCGGTCGGCTGACCGGCGGATCGAGCGCAGGTGTCGCAGACGCCGACGACATGCCGAAGGCCCGGCCGGAGTGAATCCGGCCGGGCCTTCGGCACGAAGCGAACCGTCAGTCGTCAGTCGTCAGTCGTCGGACCTCGGACGTCGGGCTCCGGGCATCACGAGCGGTACGGGTCGGGCTGCGGGGCCTGGGTCTGGCGGGGCACCGGCGCGGGGCCGGTCGGGCGCCGCCCGCGCGGGTGCCTGGTCAGGGTGTAGCCCGCGACTCCGGCCAGGGCGGCCAGGGCGCCGCCCGCCAGCGTCCAGAACCAGCGGGTGTTCCAGCCGGAGAAGATGTCCGAGTACCAGTGGGACTCGGGTTCGACCGGCGCGGCGGCCCGGGTGGTGGAGGCGGCCGGGGCCGCGGTGGCCCCGGCGGCGGCGGTGGCGCCGGCGTTGACCGGCGGTACCAGCGGGGCCTTCAGCGAGCCGCCCTCCGGCTGGGCGTCGTCCGCCCCGCCCTTGGCGGTGACGTGCAGCTGCACCTGGGCGGCCAGGCCCAGGTCCTGCTGTGGGACGTCGGCGACCGACAGCCGGACGTAGTACGTGCCCGGCAGCGGGTCGCCGGACCACGGCTCGGCCCAGGACCGGATCTGCCGGAGCGTGCAGCTCAGCGCCACCGAGGCGGAGCCCTGCTGGGCGGTGGCGTTCTGCGGCCCGGCGGTGCAGGACTGGCGGCGGCGCAGGCCGTCGAACAGCTCCACCGACCAGGTCTGCGGCCCGGTCCGGTCGGTCGAGGGCGGCAGTGTGACGGTGACCTGCACCGTGTCGGTCTGGCCCTCGGAGGCGGCGAACGCCCAGTACAGGTAGTCACCGGTGGAGGCGGCCACCTTGGCGTCCTGCCCGGGGGCCAGGGTGGCCGCGGTCAGGAAGGTGGTGCCCGCGGTGGTCACCGGCCCGGTCGAGGCCGACGAGGAGGGCGAGGGGGAGGCGGAGGGCGAGGCGGCCGAGGCCGCCGGTGCGGCCAGCGCGGTCAGGCCCAGGGTGAGCGCGGAGACCGCGAGGGCCGGGGCCCGCAGGGTGGTGGGTGTCGTACGCATCGTCAGTTCTCCCGCCAGACGGCGATTCGCCAGCGTGCCACCCAGCCGAAGACCAGCCCGGTGAGCAGCCCGGCCAGGGTCAGCGTGAGCAGAAGGATCCAGCCCCGGCCGAGGCCCATGGCCGGACCGTCGGGGGCGGGCGAGGCGGCGGCCACGTCCACGGTCAGTTCCAGCGGCAGTCCGGGTTCGGCCTGCACGCCCGCCTGGGCGGCGAAGGAGTTGCTGACGATCAGGCAGACCGTGCCGTCGGTGCCCGGCTTGCCGGTGGCGGACGGGGAGGCGCTCTTCGAGGCGTCCGGGTCGCCGGGGGCGGACCAGCGCACGCCGGTCGAGGCGACGTCGGTGCGTCCGCTGCCGGCGTCGGTGCCGCGTACGAGCTCCTGGCCGGCCGCGTCGGTGGCCTGCAGCAGCACCCCGTAGTCCCGGGCGACCGCCCGGTCGGGGGTGACGCTGACCGAGGCGCGCAGCTCCTGGCCGGGCTTGACCGGCACCCGGTAGACGCGGTGCTCGGAGAACTTCTCACGGTCCGCGTAGACGCCGGGGGTGAGGACCGGGGCGGTCTCGCACTTGTCGGTGCCGGTGGTCTTGGCGGGCGTCACGTTGTGGGTCTCGGCGGCCCGGCCGACCAGCTGCGTGACCTTCTGGGTCAGCTGCTCCTGGGTGCGGACGTCGGTGTAGGTGCCGCCGGTCGCGTTGGCGATGCACAGCAGCTGCTGGCGGGTCTTGTCGTCGTGGGCCAGGCCGAGGGTGTCCACCACCAGGGGGATGCCCCGGGCGGCGAGCTCGCGGGCCACGTCGCACGGGTCCGGCGGGGCGCAGGAGTCCTCGCCGTCGGTGATCAGCACCACCCGGCGGGTGGTCGGGCCGTCGCCGAGGTCCTGGGCGGCGCCGCGCAGGGCGAGCCCGATCGGGGTCCAGCCGGTGGGCCGCAGGGTGGCCACCGCGGTCTTGGCCTCGACCTTGTTGGTCTTCCCGACCGGGAAGAGCTGCTTGGTGTCCTTGCAGCCCTCGGCCTTGTCGCCGCCCGGGTAGGTGGCGCCCAGGGTGCGGATGCCGAAGTCGGTCTCGGCCGGGAGGGCGTCGATGACCTCACTCAGGGACTTCTGGGCGACCGAGATCCGGCTCTTGCCCTGGATGTCCTCGGCCCGCATGGAGCCGCTGACATCGAGGACGAGGTCGACCTTGGGTGCCTCGCGGGTGGCGGCAGCGCCGCCGCTGGGTTCGTCGGCGTGTGCCGGGAGGCCGCTGAGTACCGCACCGGCGGCTATCGCCAGTGCGGCCAGCAGGCCTGCCGGCCGGGCCGGCCGTCGGGATCGGGTGATGGTCACGGCCCGAATCCTATGGATCATCAGTTGGGAACGCCCAATGCGGACCCGTTCTGCGAACTACCCTGCGGGGAAAGAGGGCGAGGGGGAGCCGGTGAGGTTGAGCGGGGTCGGCAAGCGGTACGGCCGCCGCGGGCCGTGGGTGCTGCGCGGGGTTTCGCTGACGGTCGGTCCGGGCGAGCTGGTCCGGATCGAGGGGGCGAACGGCAGCGGCAAGTCGACCCTGCTCAAGTTGGTGGCCGGGATCGAGTCGGCCGGCGCCGGCACCCTGGACGTCCCGGGCCGCCGGGCGTACGTACCGGAGCGGTTCCCGCCCGCGCTGCCCTTCGACGCGCAGACCTACCTGCACCACCTGGGGCTGGTCCACGGCCTGACCCGGGCCGAGGCGCGGCGCAGGGCCGCCCACTGGCTGGAACGTTTCGGCATCGCGGACCGGGCCCGGACGCCGATCGGCCGGCTCTCCAAGGGCACCTGCCAGAAGGTCGCGGTCGCCCAGGCGCTGCTGGCCGAGGCCGATGTCCTGCTGCTCGACGAGGCCTGGACCGGCCTCGACCGGGAGGCCCGCGCGACCCTGGACGAGGCGGCGGCCGAGCGGGCCGCGCAGGGCGGCCGGGTGCTGTTCGTCGACCACGACCCGAACCGTCTCGCCGGGCTCACCACCGCCGGGTACGCCGTCCGCGAGGGTGCGCTGCGGGCCGTAGACCCGCCGGCGCGGGGGCCGTCGGGAGCGCTGGTGCGGATCGAGGTCGAGGGCGAGCTGCCGGCCCGGCTGCCGGGGGCTCCGGCCCGCACGCCGCTGGACGACGGCGGAACGCTGCTGGAGGTGGCGGCCGGGTACTCGGACATCCTGCTGCGCGGCCTGCTCACCGGGCCGACGGGGGCCCACATCCGGTCCGTCCGCCCGGTCGGGCCGCAGCGGGGGGAGTCGGCGTGAGGGTGCTGACGCGGTACCGGCTGGAGCTGCTGGTGCGCTCCCAGCGCTGGCTGCCGCCCGTCCTCGCGTACCTGCTGCTGATGGGCATCGGCGTCACGGCCGGGGACGACCCCAGCGGCATCCTGGGCTGGCAGGCCGGGGTGCTGCTGCCGGTCACCGTCTGGCTGGTGCGCTGCGCGGTGACGGTCGAGCCGGCCGCCTCCCGGGCCTGCCTGGTCACCGCGGCCGGGGCGGCCAGGGTGCACCTGTCCGCGCTGCTCGCGGCGCTGGTGTGCGGGCTGGCGCTGGCCTGCGCCGGGACGGCCGCGGCGCTGGCGGTCGGCGCGCGGCCCGAGGACGCCCTGTGGCGGGTGGCGGGCGCGGGTCTGCTGGCGGGCGTGGTGGCGGTGCTGCTGGGAGTGGCGGTCGGGGCGCTGACCAACCGCCCGGTGCTGCTCGGGTCGCAGTACGGGATCCCGCTCGGCCTGGCCGCGGCCACGCTGGTGGTGGCGGCGCCGGGCTCCCCGGCCAACCTGACCATCCGGACGCTGGTCACCGGCTCCCGGCACGGCGGGGTCGAGCTGCTGCCGTGGCCGCCCGTGGTGGCGCTGCTGGTGGCCGCGGCGGCGACGGCCGGAGCGGCGCTGGTGGCGCGGCGGCGCGCGGAGTAGCGGCCGTGCGGGGCCGTACCGGGCCGTACCGGGCCGGTCCGGCAATATCGGACACACCGGTAGGAAGCCCTATAAATATGGCTAATCCTCGTTAGGGTGCTCGGAGAGCCGGACCCGTACGCGCAGCCGTGGAAAGGACCACCCCCGTGAGCAACCTCTTCGCGATCGCCTACCCGGACCTCGCCACCGCCCAGCAGGTCCGCGAGGAGGCGATCGGCCTGCAGAAGCAGCGGCTGATCGAGCTGGAGGACATCGTCGTGGTGGAACGCCGCGACGACGGGAGGATCAAGCTGCACCAGGCGGTCTCCACCACCGGCGCGGGTGCCGCCTCGGGTGCGCTGTGGGGCGGGGTGATCGGGCTGCTGTTCTTCATGCCGTTCCTGGGTGCGGCGATCGGCGGCGCCACCGGGGCGGCGGTCGGCGCCTCGACGGACGTCGGGGTGGACGACAACTTCATGCGGCAGGTCGGGCAGAACCTGGAGCCGGGCAGCGCCGCGGTCTTCCTGCTGGTCCGCAAGGCCACCGCGGACAAGGTCGTCCCGGCGCTGGCCCGCTTCGGCGGCCGGATCATCCAGACCTCGCTGACCACCGAGGAGGAGGAACACCTGCGCGAGGCCGCCAAGGCGGCGCAGGGCACGGCCCTCTGAGCCGAGCCGTCGTCCGGGGCGGACGGGGCCGATGCCCGTCCGCCCCGCTCCGTATCCCGCCGCCGGACAGGACGCCCGTGGCCACACCCTCAGCGACCGTCCGGGCCGACGTCCCCTCCGGGCCGCCGGTCCGGACCCGACGCAACACCGAACTCGCCCTGCTGGTCGCGGCGGTGCTGATCTCCGTCTTCGGCTACATCGAGGTCGGGGTGAACATCGACGGCAGCGCGCCCGCGGACGTGGCCGGCTACGGCGTCGCGCTGGGGGTGCTCGCCCTGCTGGCGCACGCCGCGGTGCGCTGGAAGGCCCCGTACGCGGATCCGCTGCTGCTGCCGATCGCGATCCTGCTCAACGGCATCGGACTGGTCGTCATCTACCGGCTGGACCGGGCCACGCCGAGGAGTTCGGCGGCCCCCACCCAACTGCTCTGGTCCACCCTCGGGGTGGGCCTGTTCATCGCCGTCGTGCTGCTGCTGCGCGACCATCGGATCCTGCAGCGCTACGCCTACATCGGCGCGCTGGTCGCGCTGGTGCTGCTGGTCCTGCCGATCGCCTTCCCGCCGGTGTACGGCTCCCGGATCTGGATCACGATCGGACCGCTCTCCTTCCAGCCGGGCGAGTTCGCCAAGATCCTGCTGGCGATCTTCTTCGCCGCCTACCTGGCCGTGCACCGGGACGCGCTCGCCCTGACCGGCCGCAAGGTGCTGTGGTTCCAGCTGCCGCGCGGCCGGGTGCTGGGCCCGGTGCTGCTGATCTGGGCGGCCTTCGTCGGCGTGCTGGTGCTGGAGACCGACCTCGGCACCTCGCTGCTGTTCTTCGGCCTGTTCGTGGTGATGCTGTACGTGGCCACCGCCCGTACCGGATGGATCGCCATCGGGCTCTTCCTGGCCGCGGTCGGGGCCGTCGGCGTCGGCTGGCTGTCCCCGCACGTGCACGGCCGGGTGACCGACTGGCTGGACCCGCTCGGCTCGATCGCGGCGGGCCGGGGACCCAACCAGATCGCCCAGTCGCTGTTCGCGTTCGCCTGGGGCGGGCTGCTCGGCACCGGCCTCGGTCTCGGCCGGTCGATCCTGATCGGCTTCGCGGCCAAGTCGGACTTCATCCTGGCCACCATCGGGGAGGAGCTGGGACTGGCCGGCCTGATGGCACTGTTCCTGCTCTACGCCCTGCTGATCTCCCGGGGCTTCAGGACCGGTATCGCGCTGCGCGACCCGTTCGGCCGGCTGCTCGCGATCGGGCTGGCCGCCATCGTCGGCCTGCAGGTCTTCGTGGTGGCCGGCGGGGTGCTCGACCTGATCCCGCTGACCGGGATGACACTGCCGTTCATCGCGCAGGGCGGCTCGTCCGTGGTGACCAACTGGATCATCATCGCGCTGCTGGTCCGGATGAGCGACGTGGCCCGCCGCCCGCTGCCGGCCGAGGAGGTCTGATGCGCCGTCACCACCGGGCGAAGGGCGACTCCTCGGGCGGACCGCAGGGCCTGCCGGGCATCTCCACCACCGGCCGCCGGGCCGGCACCTTCTGCGTGCTGCTGATCGTGGCGCTCGCCGTGCAGGCGACCCGGGTGCAGGTCTTCCAGAAGCACGAGCTGGACCACAACGCGGCCAACCAGCGGCTCACCATCCAGCGCTACGACCAGCCGCGCGGCAACATCCTGGTGGGGGGCGAGCCCGTCACCGGCTCCGAGCCGACCGGCGGCCGGTACGACTACAAGCGCACCTACACCGACGGTTCCCGGTACGCCGCCGTCACCGGCTTCTCCTCGCAGACCTACGGCAACACCCAGCTCGAAGGGGTCTACGACGACCTGCTCTCCGGCACCGACAGCCGGCTCGCGAGCTGGGCGGTCTGGGACACGGTCGCCCGCAGGCAGAACCCGGGCGGCGACGTCCACACCACCATCGACCCGGCGGCCCAGCAGGCGGCGCTCAAGGGGCTCGGCCGCCAGCAGGGCGCGGTCGTCGCACTGGAGCCGGCCACCGGCCGGATCCTGGCGCTGGCCAGCACGCCCTCGTACGACCCGGGCGGCTTCGCCGGGTCGGGCACCGTCGACCGGCAGGCCTGGGACCGACTGCAGGCCGACACCGACCAGCCGATGCTGAACCGGGCGCTGCGCCAGACCTACCCGCCCGGTTCCACCTTCAAGGTGGTCACCGCGGCGGCCGCGCTGACGGCCGGGGTGGTCGACGACATCAACGCGCCGACCGGCGCGCCCTCGCCGTACGTGCTGCCGGGCACCACCACGGAGCTGGTCAACGACACCTCCGCGTGCGACCGGCCGAACCTGTCGCTGGACACCGCGATGGTGCTCTCCTGCAACAGCGTGCTGGGCTATCTCGGGGTGCAGGTGGGGCTGGAGGGGATGGTGTCGATGGCGGAGAGGTTCGGCTTCAACGACGCCGAGCTGGACGTCCCGGTGCGCGCCGCACGGAGCAACTTCGACACCGTCATGAACCGGTCCCAGCTCGCGCTCTCCTCGATCGGCCAGTACGACACCGCCGCGACCCCGCTGGTGATGGCGATGGTCGCGGCGGGTGTCGCCAACGGCGGGCGGGTGATGTATCCACAGCTTGTGGACAAGCTGACGAAGAGCGACGGCAGCTCCGTCCAGGTCATGGAACCGGTCGTCTACAAGGAGGCGCTGAGCTCCGCGGTGGCCGGCCAGGTGCAGCGGCTGATGACCGACGTGGTGGAGAACGGCACCGGCCGCAACGCCCGGATCCCCGGGGCCACCGTCGGCGGCAAGACCGGCACCGCCCAGCACGGGGTCGGCAACTCCGGCACGCCGTTCGCCTGGTTCATCTCCTGGGCCCGGCCGAACGGCTCGGACGACGTACCGCCGGTTGCCGTGGCCGTGGTGATCGCCGACAGCGACGCCACCGACGTCACGGGCGGCGGTCTGGCGGCGCCGATCGCCAGGTCGGTCATGCAGGCGGTGCTGAACGGCCGCTGACCGCCGAGCCGTCGACGGTCAAGCCGCCGAGCAGGGCCGCCACCTGCTGAGCCGCCACCGGCCGGGCGTGCGCGATATGTCTGAATTGTCGGCCCGTATGTGACGATCCGTACAAGGTGGACCTCGGCGCGTACCGTTTGCGCCACTGGTGCATTCGCGGGGTACTGTCCCATCTTTGTTCGGTTGGTCCCGAATGGCACTCCACGGCCCGTCAGGTGACCAGCCGTGCGAACACCCTCGACCCCGCCCAGAAAGGCCGCGCTTTGGCCAGCACCACCGACCTTGGCCGGCAAGTCCTCAGACGCAAGCCCGTCGCCGCCCTGCTGGCCGAGAGCGAGGGCCGCGAGCCGCTGCCCACCGGGGCGCCGGAGGGCGGCGGCCGCTCCGGAATCCACCTGCGCCGCTCGATCGGCCTCTGGCAGCTGTCCGCGTTCGGCGGCGCGCTGGCGGTGGCCGCGGTCGTTTACCTCGGCTACAGCGTCAAGCACTCGCGGCTCGCCGAGACCACGGCGGACCCGGACCCGACCGGGGACAACTGACCAGGTCCGGGGCGGTCGGCGACCGCCGTCCGCCCCGGTCCGGGCCGAAGCTCCACAGAACAAGCGCGCCGAGTGCGGGGACACCGCACACTCGACGGCCTAATCTTCCTGACATGGTGAGCACACGTCCGCCGTTCTCCGCAGAGCAGGCCAGCTGCGCCGTGCACGGCCCGCCCGGGCGGGGCGGCGACGGCCGGGTCCCCCGACAGCGCGGTCCGGCCGGCCGAGGGCCGGGAGGCTGGGTCGGGCGTCAGGGCGTCCAGGCGCTCGGCTGCGCGGTCGCCGCGGGCTGGGCCGGGGCGTTCCCGCTCGTCTCCGACCTGCCGAACCAGGTCTTCTGGGGCACCGTCGCCGCCCCGACCTACGCCCTCGCCGCCGTCCTGTGCCTCACCCTGCCGCCGCGCTGGGGCCCCCGGGCCGCAGCCCTGGTCGCGCTGGTCGGCGCCGTGCTCACCCCGCTGATCCTGCTCGCGCTCAAGGGCCGGCACCAGTCCGAGGTGATGGTGGTCGAGCGCTCCGCCCGGCTGCTGCTGCACACCGGCAGCCCGTACCTGGCCGACCCGGTCGTGGTCTCCGACTACAACCCCTACCTGCCGGCGATGGCCCTGTTCGGACTGCCCCGGGCGGCCCTGGGCAACGCCAACCCCTTCACCCAGGTGCTCGGCGACGCCCGGATCTGGTTCGCGCTCACCCTGCTGGTCTGCCTGCTGGCCTGCTGGCGCCTGCTGCGCCCGGCGACGCCGGGCCGCGCCCCGCTGCTGCCGCTCGCCGCGCTCACCGCGTCACCGCTGATCGCCCTGGCCCTCGCCGTCGGCGGGGTCGACCTGCCGCTGATCGGTGTCTGCTGCCTGGCGATGGCCCTCGCGGCCCGCGGACGCCCGGTCTCCGCCGGGCTGGTGCTCGCGCTCGCCTGCACCCTCAAGTGGACGGCCTGGCCGGCGCTGCCGGTGGCCCTGCTGCTGATCTGGCGGCTGCACGGCCGCCGGCCCGCCGCCCGGGCCGCCGCGGTCTCCCTCTCGGTCAGCGCCGCGGTGATCCTGCCGGTCGCGCTGAGCTCGGCGACGGCGCTGCGCGAACAGGTGGTCCGCTTCCCGCTCGGGTTGACGGCCGTGCACACCCCGGCCGGCAGCCCGCTGCCCGGCAAGATCCTGGCCGGGCTCGGCCCGACCGGGCACACCATCTCGCTCACCCTGCTCTGCCTGGCCGGCCTGGCCATCGCGCTCTGGCTGCTCGCCTACCCCCCGACCTCGGCGGTCGCCGCCTGCGACCTGCTGGCCGCGGGGCTCGCCGTGGCGTTCATGCTCGCCCCGGCCGGCCGCTTCGGGTACCTGGCGCTGCCCGCCGTGCTGGTGCTGTGGCCCCGGCTCGCCACCCGCAGCTGGAGCTGGCGGATCGAGGACGGCCGGGAGCCCGCCCCGGCCGTCCTCGCGGCGGCCTGAACCGCGCGGCCGCCGCGATGCGCGGCCGCGTCGATCGGTCAGCCGTTCCCGAGCTGGAGCAGCTTGACGGCGGCCGGGCCGGCGGCGTCCGCACCGTGCCCACCGCTCTCGACCTCGGCGGCGACGGCGAGGTTGCCCCGGAAGGCGGTGAACCAGCTGTTGCTGGCGGCCTGGTTGCCGACCTCGGCGGTGCCGGTCTTGGCGCCGGAGCCGGCGGCCATGCCGGACATCAGCTTCGCGGCGGTGCCGGTGCGCACGGTCTCGTTCATCACGGTCCGCAGCCCGGAGAGCACCTCGCCGGACAGCTGGCGCTTGGCCGCCGCCTGCGGCAGCCCGGCGACCAGGATCGGCTGGCGGAAGGTGCCGTTCTGGACGGTGGCCGCGACCGAGGCCATCGCCAGCGAGTTGGTCTGGATCCGGCCCTGGCCGATGAACTCCGACACCTTGTCGGTCGCGCCGGTCGGCGCCGGCACGGCGGTGTCGAAGTTGGACAGGCCGGTCTGCCAGACCAGCCCGAGGCCGAAGACGTCCTTGGCCATGCTCGGCAGGGTGTCGTTCTTCAGCCGGGCGTTGCCCTCGTTGATGAAGGCCGTGTTGCAGGACTGGGCGAAGTCCTGGCGGAACTTGTAGTCGAGGTGCGGCTCCTTGAAGTCGTTCGCGAAGTCGCGGCCGCCCACGTTGGTGCCGTCCGGGCAGGCCACCGGGGTGTCCGGGGTGACCCCGGCCTCCATCAGCGCCGCCGAGGTGATGATCTTCATGGTGGAGCCGGGGGCGATGGACCCCAGGAAGGCCCGGTTCTGCCCGGTGGCCGGGGCGTTGGCGACGGCCAGGATGTTGCCGGTGCTGGGCTCGACGGCCACGATCGAGGCCTTCAGGGTGCCGCCCTTCGATGCCTCCTGCACCGCGGCCTCGGCGGCCTTCTGGAGGTCGGCGTCGATGGTGAGCTTCAGCGGGGGAGCGGGCTTCGGGTCGACGATGGAGAAGACCGTCTCGGGCTTGGCCTTGCCGGCGTCGTCGCTGATCACCACGGCCGTACCGGTCTCGGCCGCGCCCTCGGGGGCGGGTGCCTTGATCTGGGTGAGCAGCGGGGTGATCGAGGCCGAGGTCAGCGGCCGGCCCTTGCGGTCGGCCACGGAGTTCGTCGTCGCGGTGACCGGCTTGACCGCGATCGACTCGCCCGGGCCGAGCTTGGGGTGGATCACGGACGGCGTCCAGTGCACGGCGGCCTTGCCGTCGCTCATCTTCACCATGCCGAGCACGCCGTCGTACGTCCAGGCGGTGCCGGTCTGGGCGAACTCCACCTTGGCCTTGAAGGACAGCGGCACCTGGTTGGCGGGCGGCGGGCTCGCCGCGGCGCTCGGGCTCGTGCCGGTGGTGGGCGCGCCGGAGGCGGCGGGCGCGGCCGCCGGACCGCCGGGGGTGAGGGTGATCCCGCTCGGGTTCACCTTCTGCCGGAAGGCCGTCAGGGAGGCGATCGCGGTCTGGGGGGTGTCCGTCAGGGCGCCGGCGGCCTCCAGGTCGCCCTTGGCCCAGGCCTCCAGAAAGGCCTTGGCCCCCGCTGCGGCCTGGTCGGCACCGGGCGCCTCGGCGACCACCGTGCGGGGCTTGTCCGACTTCGACGTGTCGCCGCCGGTCACCGCGGTCGCGATGTTGTAGGCCCCGTAGCCGGCCACCGCCAGCATGGCGACGGCGACCGTACTGATCCCGATCTTGGCGCCCTTGTTCATGATGTGCGTCCCCCGTGTGGTCAGGCCGATGGATCGGCCCTGACACGGTACGCGGCCGCCTTGCGTGCACTCACAACACAATCGTCACTTGTGACACATCTGCTACGTACCAGGCGTCAGATCCAACTGGTGAACCACATCCGGCCCCGCCAGTCGTCCATCGGAATCATCTGTCCCGTATACAGCGGGTAGAAGTACAGAAAGTTCCACATCACCGCGAAAATCAGCAGACCGGCCGCGGCGCCGCCGACCAGCCGCCGGTCGCGCGAGGCCGTCACCGGCCCGACTATCGCGCCGATCATCATCGTGACGGCCAGCACCACGAACGGTGCGAAGGCCACCGCGTAGAAGAGGAAGATCGTCCGCTCCTGGTAGTACAGCCACGGCAGGTAGCTCGCGGCCAGCCCGCAGAGCACCGCCCCGGCCCGCCAGTCCCGCCGGGCCAGCCAGCGGTACAGGCAGTACGCCAGGGCCACCACACCGGCCCACCACAGCAGCGGCGTCCCGATCGCCAGCACCTCGCGGGCGCACTCGTTGGCGGTGCAGCCGGACTCGCCGGACTTGGGCGACTCGTAGAAGAACGACACCGGCCGGCCGACCAGCAGCCAGCTCCACGGGTTCGACTGGTAGGTGTGCGGGCTGGTCAGTCCGACGTGGAAGTCGTACATGGTGGCGTGGTAGTGCCACAGGCTGCGCAGCGCCTCGAACTGCGGCATCGGCAGGCCGAGCAGGTGGTCCGGCAGGACGTGCGGCTGGTGCATCGCCCAGTCCCGGGCGTAGCCGCCCTTGCCGGGCTCGGTGCTGCTCATGAACCAGCCGGTCCACGAGACGAGGTACACCCCGACCGTGATCACCAGCATCAGCGGGCCGGCGACCAGCGCGTCCCACAGACCGAAGGCCGCCCAGTTGCGGCTGCCGGCGAGCTTGCGGGCGCCCATGTCCCAGGCCACGCTCAGCAGGCAGAAGGCGACCAGGACGTACAGGCCGCTCCACTTGGTCGCGGTCATCAGCCCCAGGCTGACCGCGGCGGCCAGCCGGTAGGGGCGCCATCCGGTGACGAGCCAGTTCCCGTTCGGACGGTCGACCAGCCGGCGGGCGATCACCGCCCGGGTGCGGTCCCGGTCCAGCAGCAGGAAGCCGAAGGCCGCCAGGCCCCAGAACATCACCACCAGGTCCAGCAGCGCGGAGCGGCTGAGCACGAAGTGCAGGCCGTCCACCGACAGCAGCAGCCCGGCCACGCAGCCCAGCAGGGTCGAGCGGAACAGCCGCCGGCCGATCCTGGCGATCATCAGGATCGACAGCGTGCCGAGGACGGCCACCATGAACCGCCACCCGAACGGGTGCATGCCGAACAGCTGCTCGCCGAGCCCGATGATCCACTTCCCGACCGGCGGATGCACGATGTACGCCGGGTCGGTCCGGTACGGGATGGTCTGGTGCGGCGCCATGATCTGGGCGTTGGCGTCGTCGGCCCAGCTGGTCTCGTAGCCGCCCTGCCAGAGCGCGTACGCGTCCTTGGCGTAGTACGTCTCGTCGAAGATCAACGCGTTCGGCGTGCCCAGCCCGGCGAACCGCAGCACCCCGCCGAACAGCGCCACCGCCAGCGGCCCCAGCCACCCCGCCCAGCGGCACAGCCAGGACCACAGGCCGTCCGGCAGTCGCACCCCCAGCCGCAGCAGGACCGGCGAGGGCGGCACCAGCCGCGGGGTCACCCCCGGGCCGTCCGGCATCGGCGGCACCAGCCGCTCGGCCGCTTCCGGGAGCTCCGGGGCGCGGTAGCCGTACCCGGCCAGTCGCCGCGCCCAGGCGGAGCCGGCCGCCGCACGCGGGGCCGGGACCTTGGCCGTGTCGAGCAGGGCCACGCCGGTCTGCTCGGGGTGGTCTACGCCAATGGGCGTCCGGGGTGCGATGTCGCCGCTCACGCGCCACATCGTAGGGGCGACGGGTGAGAGCGGTACCCCTCCCTCCGCAGTTGCCCGGTTCGTCAGCAATTCGCCGTCCGCGCCGCAAACGGCCCCGCCGCCGCTCCCGCCGCCGCGGCGCCGGGAACCCCGTCGCGGTCCGCGGGCCCCCCGCGGCCTGGGAGGATGGCGGGGTGACAGGCGTACTGGTACTTGCGGGCACCCCCATCGGCGACGTCGCGGACGCGCCGCCCCGGCTGCTCACCGAGCTCGCCTCGGCCGACGTGATCGCGGCCGAGGACACCCGGCGGCTGCGCCGGCTGACCCAGGCGCTCGGGGTGACGCCCGCCGGGCGGGTGGTCTCCTACTTCGAGGGCAACGAGGTGGCCCGCACCCCGGAGCTGGTCGAGGCGCTGCTCGGCGGCGCCCGGGTGCTGCTGGTGACGGACGCGGGGATGCCCTCGGTCTCCGACCCCGGCTACCGGCTGGTGGCCGCGGCGGTCGCCGCCGACATCAAGGTCACCGCCGTCCCCGGGCCCTCCGCGGTGCTCACCGCGCTGGCGCTGTCCGGCCTCCCGGTGGACCGCTTCACCTTCGAGGGCTTCCTGCCGCGCAAGGCCGGCGACCGCTCCCGCCAGCTGGCCGAGGTCGCGGCCGAGCCCCGCACCATGGTGTTCTTCGAGGCCCCGCACCGGATCGCCGAGACGCTCGACGCGATGGCGCAGGCCTTCGGCCCCGAGCGCCCGGCGGCCGTCTGCCGCGAGCTCACCAAGACCTACGAGGAGGTCAAGCGCGGCCCGATCGCCGAGCTGGCCGCCTGGGCCGCGGACGGTGTCCGCGGCGAGATCACCGTCGTGGTGGCGGGCGCCCCGCCGGCCGCCCCGGAACAGTTCGGCCCCGAAGAACTGGCGCGCCGGGTGGCCGTTCGGGAAGAGGCCGGGGAACGCCGCAAGGAGGCCATCGCGGCCGTGGCCGTCGAACTCGGGCTGCCCAAGCGAGAGGTCTTCGACGCCGTGGTCGCGGCGAAGAACAGCGGCTGAGCCGGCGGCCGGACGGGCCGCGCGCGGGCGGCGGACCGGCGCTGCGCGGGCGCTGCGCGGGCGTGGTGCGGGCACGGAGCGAGCCCGGTTCGCGTGGGAAAAACACCAGCTCGATACAGGTGCCCGGCACGGGATCGGCGCGTACTTTGGAGGGAAGCACCTCGTAAACGCCCGACGCGCGAAGCTTTGGCCGCGACTTGGTACAACGCTCGCCAATTCGGACCCAAGACTTGGCAAGCCGGGTAGCGAGCGAGGCCGTCCGGGCATTTCCTGAGATGGAAAGACCCGAGCCGGGCGCCTCGCCCGGCGGGCACTGGGAGACGGCTATGAGCGACACGATCGGTAGCCCTCTGAGTGGGAACGCACCGAGCGGCCTCGGACTGACCACCCGGCCGCAGACGCCGGTCGAGACGGTCCGGGAGGCCTACTCCTTCGCGTGCCTGAGCTGTGGCTACGGCTGGGAGCAGGCGTACGACATCGAGCACCACGTGGCCCAGGACGGGCACATCGTCTTCGAGTACCGCGCCAACGGCGTGCGGGTCCCGTCCCCGCTGCGGCAGCCGAACTGCCCGGGGTGCGGCGGGCACACCGTCCGGATCATGCGCGAGGGCCGGGTCGCCAGCGCCGACCACCAGGTGCACACCGCGCCCGGCTACTCCACCCACGCCGGACCGGCCGCCGCGCCGGTCGCCGGCTCCGCCGCCGCACCCGCGGCCGAGCCGCGGCGGCGCTGGTTCGGGCTCTTCTCCCGCCACACCGACCAGGGGTCCTGACCCACGGTGCCGCCGAGGGAACCGCCCGCCGGCCGACCGGTCGAGGGTGGTTCCTTCGCGCGGCTAAGATTTCTGACCATGGCGGCCACTGCAGACGACACCACCACCGAGGCCCGGCGCTCGGCGTACTACGTCACGACCCCGATCTACTACGTGAACGACCGCCCGCACCTGGGCCATGCGTACACCACGGTGGCGGGCGACGTCCTCACCCGCTGGCACCGCCAGCGCGGCGAGCGGACCTGGTACCTGACCGGCACCGACGAGCACGGGCAGAAGATCCTGCGTACCGCGGAGGCCAACGGCGTCTCCCCGCAGGAGTGGTGCGACAAGCTGGTCGAAGAGGCCTGGAAGCCGCTCTGGCAGCACCTCGACATCGCCAACGACGACTTCATCCGTACCACCCAGCAGCGGCACACCGACCGCGTGCAGGAGTTCGTCCAGGACCTGCACGACAAGGGCGAGATCTACAAGGGCGGTTACTCCGGCCCGTACTGCGTCGGCTGCGAGGAGTACAAGCTCCCCGGTGAGCTGCTGCCCGGCGCCACCGACGACGAGAAGCTCTGCCCGATCCACAAGAAGCCGGTCGAGTGGCTGGAGGAGGAGAACTACTTCTTCCGCCTCTCCGCCTACGGTCCGAAGCTGCTGGAGTTCTACGCCGAGAACCCCGACTTCATCGCGCCGGCCTCGGCCCGCAACGAGGTGCTGCGCTTCGTCGAGCAGGGCCTGCAGGACCTCTCGATCTCCCGTTCCACCTTCAACTGGGGCGTTCCGCTGCCCTGGGACGAGAAGCACGTCCTGTACGTGTGGGTGGACGCCCTGCAGAACTACATCACCGCCGCCGGCTACGGCAGCGACCCGGAGCGCTTCGCCGAGCTGTGGCCGGCCTCGGTGCACCTGGTCGGCAAGGACATCCTGCGCTTCCACGCGGTGATCTGGCCCGCCATGCTGATGGCCGCCGGGCTGCCGCTGCCCAAGCGCGTGGTCGCCAACGGCTGGCTGATGGTCGGCGGCGAGAAGATGAGCAAGTCCAACCTCACCGGTATCGCGCCGCAGGACCTCACCTCGCACTTCGGCGTGGACGCCTACCGCTACTACTTCCTGCGGGCCATCCCGTTCGGCACCGACGGCTCGTTCTCCTGGGAGGACTTCACCGCCCGGTACACCTCCGAGCTGGCCAACGACTACGGCAACCTGGCCTCCCGGGTCGCCGCGATGGTCGGCAAGTACTTCGACGGGGCCCTGCCCGCGGCCACCGCCGCCGGCGCCGCCGAGCAGGCCGTCGTCGAGGGCCTGGCCGCCGCCGTGAGGACCGCCGACCAGAAGATCGGTGAGGACCTGGACTTCGCCGGCGGCATCGCGGCGATCTTCGAGTTCGTCAAACAGGTCAACGGCTACCTGACCGAGCAGGAGCCCTGGAAGGTCGCCAAGGACACCTCCCCCGAGGGGCAGGCCAGGCTGGCCACCATCCTCTACACGGCGGCCGAGGCGCTGCGGGCGACCGCGGTGCTGCTCAACCCGCTGATGCCGCGGACCTCCGAGAAGCTCTGGGAGTCGCTCGGCGCCGAGGCCTCGCTGGGCGCGCTCGCCGAGCAGACCATCGGCACCGTCGCCGACTGGGGCCGGCTGCCCGCCGGGTCGCAGGTCACCAAGGGCGACATCCTGTTCCCGCGCCTCGAAGAGAAGCCCGCTGCCTGACATGGCGAAGAAGGACGCAGACCGGTCCACCCCGCCGCCGCTGCCCGAGCCGCTGGCGGTGGCGGTGGCCGACTCGCACACCCACCTGGACATGCAGTCCGGCACCCCGGCCGAGGGCCTGGCGAAGGCCGCCTCGGTCGGGGTGACCGCCGTCGTCCAGGTGGGCTGCGACGTGGCCGGTTCGCGGTGGGCCGCCGACCTCGCCGGGGAGTTCGAGCAGGTGCACGCCGCCGTGGCGCTGCACCCCAACGAGGCTCCCCGGCTGGTCCTCGGCGACGGTGACGGCTGGTCCCGGCAGCACCGCGGCGCGGGCGGCGACACCGCCCTGCAGGAGGCGCTCGCCGAGATCGACCGGCTCGCGGCGCTGCCGCAGGTCAAGGCCGTCGGCGAGACCGGGCTGGACTACTTCAGGACCGGCCCGGAGGGGGTGGACATCCAGAAGGAGTCCTTCCGCCGGCACATCGAGATCGCCAAGCGGCACGGCAAGGCGCTGGTCATCCACGACCGGGACGCCCACGAGGACGTCATCGAGCTGCTGCTGGCCGAGGGCGCGCCCGAGCGCACCGTCTTCCACTGCTACTCCGGCGACGCCGCGATGGCCAAGATCTGCGCCGAGCAGGGCTGGTACCTGTCCTTCGCCGGGCCGGTCACCTTCAAGGCCAACCAGGAACTGCGGGACGCACTCGCCGTCACCCCGCTCGACCGGGTGCTGATCGAGACCGACGCGCCGTACCTCACCCCGCACCCGTACCGGGGCCGCCCCAACGCGCCGTACCTGATCCCGGTCACCCTGCGGTCGATGGCGGACACGCTGTCGCTGCACGAGGACGAGCTGGCCACCGCGATCGCGGCCAACACGGCGCGGGCCTTCGGGTACTGAGCCGATCGAACGAAAGTCCCCATCCGCAGGATCGATTCGGCACTCCTGCGGCACTGCCACGCTGGTTAGCATGAGTGCAGTGAGGGAGGTGGCGATGACCGCCGAGCCGATCGACTGGATGCATCCGCCGTCCCAGGGCTGGACGTACGAGCAGGTCAAGGACCTCGACCTGCCGTTCGAATGGGATCTGGTGGACGGAGTCATCGTGGTCCGGGGACAGACGAACTTCTGGCACGACCTGGTGCGGGCCAAGCTGGAGCGGGCGCTGCTCGCCGCTCTGGTGACGCCCTTCGAGGTACTCGTCGAGCGCTGTGTCCTGGTCGACGAGTACAACCCGGTGAAGCCGGACGTCTCGGTGTTCGACAAGACCGGGCTCGACATCTTCGAGTTGGAGTGCCTTCCGATCGAGTCCGTGGCACTGGCCGTCGAGGTGGTCTCCCAGGGCTCGCGGAGCGACGACCGATTCCGGAAGCCGGGGATCTACGCCGAGAGCGGGGTCCCCTCGTACTGGCGGGTGGAGCGGGACGATGCGAACCTTCCCGTCGTCCATGAGTTCCGCCGTGACGGGGATCGCGGTGTCTACCTCCCGGTCGCCCAGCACGAGGGTGTGCTCCGGACCGAGGTGCCGTACCCGGTCGAGATCGACCTGAAGCAGGTCGTCGAACTGTGAGCCCCCGCCCCGCCCGTATCCTTGGCGGGTGAGCACCACCGACCCCACCCCTGACAGCCACCTCCTGGGCGCCTCCGACATCCGGGAGCTGGCCGCCACGCTGGGCGTGAAGCCGACCAAGCAGCGCGGGCAGAACTTCGTCATCGACGGCAACACCGTCCGGCGCATCGTCCGGGCCGCCGGGGTGACCGCCGAGGACGCGGTGGTGGAGGTCGGGCCCGGGCTCGGTTCGCTCACCCTGGCCCTGCTGGAGGTCGCGGCGCACGTCACGGCGGTGGAGATCGACCCGCTGCTGGCCCGGCACCTGCCGACCACCATCGAGTCCCGGATGCCGGCCCGCGCCAAGGACTTCGACCTCGTCCTCAGTGACGCGATGGAGGTCACCGAGCTGCCCGGCCCGGCGCCGACCGCGCTGGTCGCCAACCTGCCGTACAACGTGGCCGTCCCGGTGCTGCTGCACATGCTGGCCACCTTCCCCAGCATCGAGCGCACGCTGGTGATGGTGCAGTCCGAGGTCGCCGACCGGCTCGCCGCCAAGCCCGGCAACAAGGTGTACGGGGTGCCGTCGGTCAAGGCCAACTGGTACGCGGACGTGAAGCGCTCCGGCGCGATCGGCCGCAACGTCTTCTGGCCCGCGCCGAACGTCGACTCCGGCCTGGTCTCGCTGGTGCGCCGGCAGCCGCCGCAGACCACGGCCACCCGCCAGGAGGTCTTCGCGGTGGTCGACGCGGCCTTCGCCCAGCGCCGCAAGACGCTGCGTGCCGCGCTGGCCGGCTGGGCCGGCTCGCCGGCCGCCGCCGAGCAGGCGCTCGCCGGGGCCGGGATCGACCACAGGCTGCGCGGCGAGATGCTGACGGTCGAGCAGTTCGCCGCCATTGCCGAGCACAAGCCGAAGGCCGACGCACAGTGATCAACGTCCGGGTCCCCGCCAAGGTCAACGTCCAGCTGGGCGTCGGCGGCCTGCGCGCCGACGGCTTCCACGACCTGGCCAACGTCTTCTTCGCGGTCGCGCTCGGCGACGAGGTGACGGCCGCCCCCGGCGAGGGGGTCACCCTGACCTGCTCCGGGCCCGACGCCGCGCTGGTGCCGCTGGACGACACCAACCTGGCCGCCCGCGCGGCCCGGCTGCTGGCCGCCCACCACGGCATCGAGGCCAACGTCAGCCTGCACATCGCCAAGGCCATCCCGGTGGCCGGCGGCATGGCCGGCGGAAGTGCGGACGGCGCCGCCGCCCTGGTCGCCTGCGACGAGCTCTGGGCTCTGGACACCCCGTTCGAGACGCTGCTCGACCTGGCCGCCGAGCTGGGGTCCGACGTGCCGTTCGCGCTGGTCGGCGGGGTCGCGCTGGGACGCGGCCGGGGCGAGATCCTGGAGGCCCTCCCGGTGAGCGGCACCTTCCACTGGGTCTTCGCGGTCGCCGACGGCGGCCTGTCCACCCCGGCCGTCTTCCGCGAGTGCGACCGCCTGCGCGACGAGGCCGGCACCGGCTCCTCCGAGGCCGAGGTGCCCACCCCGGACGCCGACCCGGCACTGCTCGCGGCCCTGGCGGACGGCGACCCGGTCGCCCTCGCCGAGGCCCTGGCCAACGACCTCCAGGCCGCCGCCCTCTCGCTGCGGCCCTCGCTCGCGGACACCCTCCGGGCCGGCACCGAGGCCGGCGCCCTGGCCGCCCTGGTCTCCGGCTCCGGCCCGACCTGCGCCTTCCTCGCCAAGGACGCCGAGGCGGCCACGGCCGTCGCCCGCGCCCTGACGGACTCCGGCACCTGCCGCGCCGCCCACGTGACGTACGGCCCGATCCCGGGCGCGGCGGTCAGCGCGCCCAGGCCTTGAACGGCTCGGAGTCCAGGCTGATCCCGACCGGATCGGGCAGGGCGACGGTCTTGCCGAACGGCCGGCGGACCAGGCTGACGAACGTGCCGTCCTCGGGCTCGCTGTAGACCAGCACCTCGCAGCTGTCGCGGTCGATCAGCAGGTACACGGGGACGCCGGTCTCGGCGTGGGCGCGCGGCTTCTCGTCCCGGTCGCGCCGGTCCTCCGTCCGGTTCGCTGCCTGACATTCGCACGGTACCGCGCCGAGCACCGGGCCGGGTCCCGTTGCCCGCCCACTAGGCTGGGGAGGTCGGGGCACTCCCCGCGTGCAGTCGATCCCAGGAGCGCAGCAGCAGTGGCCGTCAACCTCGCCACCATCGAGTCCGTCACCAAGGTCTACGGCACCCGCGCCCTGCTGGACGGGGTCAGCCTGGGCGTCAGCGAGGGGGACCGGATCGGTGTCGTCGGGCGCAACGGTGACGGGAAGACCACGCTGATCCGGCTGCTGGCGAAGCTGGAGGAGCCCGACTCCGGCCGGATCACGCACTCCGGCGGGCTGCAGATGGCGGTGCTCACCCAGCACGACTCGCTGGACCCGAAGGCGACCATCCGGCAGGAGGTGATCGCCGGCCGGGCCGACCACGAGTGGCTGGGCGACTCCCGGATCCGGGACATCATCCAGGGCCTGTTCGGCGGCCTGGACCTGCCCGGCTTCGAGCTCGGCCTGGACACCGTGATCGCGCCGCTGTCCGGTGGCGAGCGCCGCCGGATCGCGCTGGCCAAGCTGCTGCTCGGCGAGCACGACCTGGTCGTGCTGGACGAGCCCACCAACCACCTGGACGTCGAGGGCATCGCCTGGCTCGCCCAGCACCTGCAGAACCGCCGCTCCGCACTGGTCTGCGTCACCCACGACCGGTGGTTCCTGGACCAGGTCTGCACCCGGATGTGGGACGTCCAGCGCGGTGAGGTGCGCGAGTACGAGGGCGGCTACTCCGACTACGTGTTCGCCCGCGCCGAGCGCTCCCGGATCGAGGCCACCGAGGAGCAGAAGCGGCAGAACCTGGCCCGCAAGGAGCTGGCCTGGCTGCGCCGCGGCGCCCCGGCCCGTACCTCCAAGCCGCGCTACCGGATCGAGGCGGCCAACGCGCTGATCGCGGACGTCCCGGAGCCGCGCGACAAGAGCGAGCTGATGAAGTTCGCCAACGCGCGCCTGGGCCGGACGGTCTTCGAGCTGGAGGACGTCACCGTCAAGGCCGGTCCGAAGCTGCTGCTGGAGAACCTCACCTTCAACCTCGGCCCCGGTGACCGGATCGGCCTGCTCGGCGTCAACGGCGCGGGCAAGACCTCGCTGCTGCGGGCCATGCAGGCCGCGTACGCGACCGACGGCGACGTGCAGCCGGCGTCCGGTGTGATCAAGGTCGGCAAGACCGTCCGGCTGGCGTACCTCTCCCAGGAGATCGCCGAGCTGGACCCGGCGACCCGGGTCCTGCAGGCGGTGGAGCAGATCCGCGGCCGGGTGGACCTCGGCAAGGGCCGGGAGATGAGCGCCGGTCAGCTCTGCGAGCAGTTCGGCTTCGGCAAGGACAAGCAGTGGACGCCGGTCGGCGACCTGTCCGGCGGTGAGCGGCGCCGGCTGCAGCTGCTGCGGCTGCTGATGGACGAGCCGAACGTGCTGTTCCTCGACGAGCCCACCAACGACCTGGACATCGAGACCCTCAACCAGCTGGAGGACCTGCTCGACGGCTGGCCGGGCTCGATGGTGGTGATCAGCCACGACCGCTTCTTCATCGAGCGCACCACCGACACCGTGCACGCCCTGCTCGGCGACAAGCGGCTGCGGATGCTCCCCAACGGCATCGACGAGTACCTGCAGCGGCGGGCCCGGATGGCGGAGCAGTCGGCGCCGGCCCTGCCGGTGGCGGCGGCCAAGCCGGTCGGCGACACCCGGGCGCAGAAGAAGGAGATGCAGAAGCTGGAGCGGCAGATCGCCAAGCTGGACCAGCAGGAGTCCAAGCTGCACACCCAACTCGCCGAGAACGCCGCCGACTTCTCCAAGGTCGCGGAGCTGGACGCCCAGCTGCGCAAGGTCAAGGAGGAGAAGGAGGAGCTGGAGCTCGCCTGGCTGGAGCTGGCCGAGGAGGCCTGACGCACCGTCCGCCCCGTGGCAGCGGTCCTGCTCCGGGGCGGGGCCCGGCGCGGTCGGGCCGGACAGCCCGACGGCCGGCGTGGCCCGCGTGCCTCAGCGGCGCGAGCGGAACCGGCGGGCCGTCTCGCAGCAGGAGGCCAGCACCAGGACGACGGCGATCACCACCCAGGCGATCGAACCGCCGTGGCGGTGCTGGGTGATCCCGAGGTCGAGCAACAGCAGACTCACCCCGAGACCCACGACCGCGAGCAGCCGCTCGACCACACCCTGGTCCTCGAACAGATCTCCCATGGCCGCACCCTTCCGCACCGGGAGCGCACACCATACCGCCGCGTGCGGCCCTGCGCACCACCCCCGGCGGGCGACAGTCCGTACGCTCCCGAATCACCCTTGTGCCTGCTGTCCTCGCAGGTCATAGCCCCCTCAGGGTGGGCGCTATGACATCTGACACCGCCTTGGGCGGCGCCCCCGCGGGCCTTCGCCGGGTCGCCGCCGCCGCACTGATCGGCACGGCGATCGAGTTCTACGACTTCTTCATCTACGGCACCGCGGCGGCCCTGGTCTTCGGCCGGGTGTTCTTCCCCGGCCTCGGCGCCACCGGCGCGCTGCTGGCGGCCTTCTCGGTGTACGCGGCGGCCTTCCTGGCCCGCCCGCTGGGCGCGGTGCTCTTCGGCCACTTCGGGGACCGGCTGGGCCGCAAGACCACGCTGGTGGTGTCGCTGCTGCTGATGGGTGTCTCGACGGCGGCCGTCGGCCTGCTCCCCGGGTACGGGCAGTGGGGCGTCTGGGCGCCGGTGCTGCTCACCGTGCTGAGGCTGTGCCAGGGCATCGGGCTGGGCGGCGAGTGGGGTGGGGCGGCGCTGCTGCTGGCCGAGTACGCGCCGCCCGGGCGCCGCGGCCGGTACGGCGGGTACCTGCAACTCGGGCCGTGCGCGGGCTTCTTCCTGGCCACCGCGGCCTTCCTGGCGCTGGCCGAGTGGCTGCCCGAGCGGGCCTTCCTGGCCTGGGGCTGGCGGCTGCCGTTCCTGGCCTCGGTCCTGCTGGTGGGGGTCGGACTGTTCGTCCGGCTGCGGATCGCCGAGACGCCGGTCTTCCGGGAACAGCGCGACCGGGCCCGGGTGCCGGTGCTGGAGGTCCTGCGCGAGCACCGCCGGCCGGTCCTGCTCGGCGGCGGCGCCCTGATGGTCGGGTACGGGCTGTTCTACCTGACCACCACGTACGCCCTGGCCTACGCCACCACCGAGTTGGGGCTGGCCCGGACGCTGGTGCTGGCGCTGCTGCTGGCCGGCACGGTGGTCATGGCCGGCTCGGTGTGGTGGAGCGCGGACGCCGGGGACCGCTGGGGCCGGCGCCGGGTGCTGCAGCTGGCCACCCTGCTCGGCGCGCTCTGGTCGGTGGCGCTCTTCCCGCTGCTGGAGACCGGCCGGACGGCGCTGGTCGCGCTCGCGCTGGTCACCGCGATGGCCCTGCTCGGTGCGATGCTCGGCCCGATGGCCGCCTACCTGCCGGAGCTCTTCCCCACCCGGGTCCGGTACACCGGGGCGGCGCTGACCTACAACCTGGGCGGGGTGGTCGGCGGCGCCACGGCGCCGCTGGTGGCGACCCGGCTCACCGCCGCCTACGGGACCGCGCAGCCGGTCGGCTGGTACCTCGCCGGGCTCGGCGCTCTCTCGCTGGTCTGTCTGCTCGCCCTGCCCGAGACCCGCGGCCGGGTGCTGACCGGGCGGCCGGTCCCGATCCCGGCCCCGGCCGGCCCTGGGGCGCCGCAGCGGAGCTGACGGCGGCCGGCGGCAGCGGGGAGGGCTCGGTCGCGGGATCGATTTCACGTTCCGGCCGACGACCATGTAGTGTCTTCCTCGTTGCACCGGCCCCTATAGCTCAGTCGGTAGAGCGTCTCCATGGTAAGGAGAAGGTCTGCGGTTCGATTCCGCATGGGGGCTCCGCAAGGAGTACGAAGGCCCTCGCCGAAAGGCGGGGGCCTTCGCCGTTTCCCGGTCCTGACCGCAGTCCTGACCGCAGTCCTGATCGCGGTCCTGATCCCGGCCCCGATCTCTGCGCCCGGCGCGTACCCGGCGGGGTGACGCCGGGTACGCGCCCTAGCGGTGGCGGTACCCGATGCGCTGTGATGGTGCGTCAACGGCGGCCTGCGACGCGGTCCGCGGTGCCGGTACGGGAGACGTGGGCCGGTCGTGCACCGCCGGACGGGGACTGGGAGGGCGCCCATGGGCGTTCGGCTCGTGGTGGCGGACGACCACCGGCTGCTGGCCGAGGCGCTCGCGGCGGCACTGCACCAGCGCGGCCACCGGGTGCTCGCGGTCGGGGCCCCGGCCGCCTCCGCCGTGGACCTGGTGGCGGGCTGCCGTCCCGAGGTCTGCCTGCTGGGGATGGCCGCGGGCGCTGCGCCGGGCACCCGGTCCGGGGGGCCGGACCGGGACGCGTTCGAGCCGCTGCGGCGGTTGCGGCGGGAGCGCCCGGAGATCTGCGTGGTGGTGCTCGGCCCGGTCGGGGAGCCGGCCCGGGTCGCGGCGGCCTTCGCCGCCGGTGCGGCGGGATACGTCCGGGGGGACGAGCGGATCGAGGTGGTGGAGCGCGCGATCACCCGGGTCCGGGCCGGGGAGGCGGCGGTCGCGGTGGAGGTGCTGCGCGGGGCCTTCGAGCAGTTGCTGTGGCCGGCCGCCGAGCCGGACGACGAGGCGCTGCGGCTGCTGCGGGAGCTGACCCGTCGGGAGACCCAGGTGCTGGCGCGGATCGCGGAGGGGCAGGACACGGCCGCGATCGCGGCCGGGATGGGAATCGCCTCCAGCACCGCGCGGACCCATGTGCAGCGGGTGCTGATGAAGCTCGGGGCCAGGACCCGGCTGGAGGCGGCGGCCGTCGCGGCCCGTTCCGGTCTGCTCGAACGGCTCCGCCGCCTTCCGTAGCGCGGCCTTCTCCTGTGCCGCGCCGCCTCCTGAGCCGCGCCGCGTCACCCGTCCGACCTGGTGCGGGGCCGTGAAGTCCTCCGGCCCGTCCGTCCTCCGTGTCCTGACGCCCGCTGCCCTGTCGCCGCCGTGTCGTCGCGGTGTCACCCCGAGTTCGCTCAGCCTTCGGGCGCCCTCCGTCGATCTCGCCTGCCGCTAACTGTTGACTGGTGGTTGTTTGTGTTTGAAAATGTTTGAGTAGGATCCTGGAAGGCGGAGGCCGTGAAGAAGACCACGACCAAACTCGCGGACGGCCGCGAACTCATCTACTACGACACGGACTCCGACGTCCTGCGGAACGCCGTGGACCAGCGCCCGCTCGACGCCCCGACCAGCCTCTCCGAGGTGCGCCGGGACCCGGCCACCGGTGACTGGGTGACCGTCGCCGCCCACCGTCAGGCCCGCACCTACCACCCGCCGGCCGACCAGTGCCCGCTGTGCCCCTCCCGGCCCGGCCGCCCGAGCGAGATCCCCGGTGCCGACTACGACGTGGTGGTCTTCGAGAACCGCTTTCCCTCGCTCGCGGCCGACGCCGCCGCCCACGTCCCGGTGCGCACCGACCCGGTCCGCACCGGCGGGCCGGGCGTCGGCCGCTGCGAGGTGGTCTGTTTCACCGCCGACCACGACGCCTCCTTCGCCGACCTGTCGCCCGCCAAGGCCCGCCTGGTGCTGGACGTGTGGACCGACCGCACCGCGGAACTGTCCGCCGCCCCGGGCATCCAGCAGGTCTACTGCTTCGAGAACCGCGGTGCGGAGATCGGGGTGACGCTGGCTCACCCGCACGGCCAGATCTACGGCTTCCCGTTCGCCACCGCCCGCACCGAGCGCATGATCGCCTCGGCCGCGCTGCACCGCGCCGGGACCGGTGGCAACCTCTTCGAGGACCTGCTCGCGGCCGAGCGCGCGGACCCCGTCCGGGTGGTCCTGTCGGGCGAGCACTGGACGGCGTTCGTCCCGTTCGCCGCCCGCTGGCCGTACGAGGTGCATCTGTACCCGAACCGCCGGGTGCCCGACCTGACCGCCCTCGACGAGGCCGAGCGGGCCGAGTTCCCCGGGCTCTACCTGGAGCTGCTGCGGCGCTTCGACCGGCTGTTCACCGAGTCGGGGGAGAATGGTCCGGCCGCACCGGCGCCGTACATCGCGGCCTGGCACCAGGCGCCCGCACTCCGGGGGGAGGAGCTCGCGCTGCATCTGGAGCTGTTCACGATCCGGCGTACGGTGGGCAAGCTCAAGTTCCTCGCCGGCACGGAGTCCGGCATGGACGCGTTCATCAACGATGTGTCGCCCGAGGCGGCGGCGCAGCGCCTGCGGGAGGTCGCATCATGAGTAAGTACCTGGTCACCGGTGGCGCCGGTTACGTCGGCGGGGTCGTGGCCGCGCACCTGCTGGAGGCCGGGCACCAGGTCACGGTGCTCGACGACCTGTCCACCGGCTTCCTCGCCGGGGTGCCCGAGGGCGCGGAGTTCGTCCGGGGCCGGATCCAGGACGCCGCGGACGTGCTCGACCACAGCTTCGACGCGGTGCTGCACTTCGCCGCCTCCTCCCAGGTCGGCGAGTCGGTCGCGGACCCGGAGAAGTACTGGCGCAACAACGTGGCCGGCTCGCTCGAACTGGTCAGCGCCATGCGCAAGGCGGGCGTGCGCAAGCTGGTCTTCTCCTCCACCGCCGCCGTCTACGGGGAGCCGGAGTCGGTGCCGATCGCCGAGACCGCCCGCACCGCGCCCACCAACACCTACGGCGCCACCAAGCTGGCCGTCGACCACCTGATCACCAGCGAGTGCGCCGCGCACGGCCTGGCCGCCGTCTCGCTGCGCTACTTCAACGTGGCCGGGGCCTACGGCGCGTACGGCGAGCGGCACGAGCCGGAGTCGCACCTGATCCCGCTGGTCTTCCAGGCCGCGCTCGGTCAGCGTCCGCACATCGCCGTCTACGGCGAGGACTACCCGACCCCGGACGGCACCTGCATCCGCGACTACATCCACGTCGCCGACCTGGCGGACGCGCACCTGCTGGCGCTGGACGCGGCCAAGGCCGGCGAGCACCTGATCTGCAACCTCGGCAACGGGGCCGGCTTCTCGGTCCGCGAGGTGATCGAGTCGGTGCGCCGGGTGACGGGCCGTGAGATCCCGGTGGTGGTCAGCGAGCGCCGCCCCGGCGACCCGGCCGTCCTGGTCGCCTCCGCCGACCGCGCCCACCAGGCGCTCGGCTGGCAGCCGCGCCGCCCCGAGCTCGACGACATCGTCGCCGACGCCTGGAACTTCACCCTGGAGAACCGCGTATGACCGACTTCCGGTCCGTTTTCGGTGCCGCCCCGGACGGGGTCTGGGCGGCGCCGGGCCGGGTGAACCTGATCGGCGAGCACACCGACTACAACGACGGTTTCGTGCTGCCGATCGCCCTCCCGCACACCGCGAAGGCCACCGTCCGGCGCCGCGACGACGACCTGCTGCGGCTGTACAGCGAGCAGGGCGACGGCCGGGTGACCGAGGTCGGGCCCGCCGGGCTGACCCCCGGCGGGGTCACCGGCTGGGCCGCCTACCCGGCGGCCGTCGTCTGGGCGCTGCGGGAGGCCGGCCACCCGGTCGGCGGGCTGGACGTCCACATCGACAGCGACGTGCCCACCGGGGCCGGGCTGTCCTCCTCGGCGGCCCTGGAGTGCGTGCTCGCCGCGGCCTGCGACGGGCTGTACGGGCTCGGGCTGGCCCCGGCCGAGCTGGCACTGATTGCCCAGCGGGCGGAGAACACGTTCGTCGGGGTGCCGTGCGGGGTGATGGACCAGATGGCCTCGCTGTGCTGCGCCGAGGGCGGTGCGCTGTTCCTGGACACCCGCGACCTCACGCAGCGCCAGGTGCCGCTGGACCTGGCGGGGCAGGGCCTGCGGCTGCTGGTGGTCGACACCCGGGTCAAGCACGACCTCGGCGACGGCGCCTACGCCCGGCTGCGGGCCGGCTGCGAGCGGGCCGCCGCCCTGCTGGGCCTGCCCGCGCTGCGCGACCTGCCGCTCGCCGCGCTGGACGGTGCGCTGGCCCGGCTGCCCGCCGAACTGCGGCCGCTGGTACGGCACGTGGTCACCGAGGACGCCCGGGTGGAGCAGGCCGTCGCGCTGCTCGACGCGGGAGACCTGGCCGGGCTCGGACCGATCCTGTCCGCCGGGCACGCCTCGCTGCGGGACGACTTCGGGGTCTCCTGCCCGGAGACCGACCTGGCGGTGGCCGCCGCGGTCGACGCCGGGGCGCTCGGCGCCCGGATGACCGGCGGCGGGTTCGGCGGCTCGGTCGTCGCGCTGGTCGCCGAGGCGGGGGCGGAGCAGGTGGCCAAGGCCGTCGGTGCGGCTTTCGCGGCGGCCGGACACGCCGAGCCCGGGCTCTTCACCGCCCTCCCGTCCGCCGGGGCGCGCCGGCTGGCCTGAGCCCGGCCGGTGCGGACCGACCCGCCCCGACGAGCGACCGCCCCGACCGACCGCCCCGACCGTCGACCGCGCCGCCGCACTCCGCCCGAGTGCGGCGGCGCGGTCGTCCAACTCTCCTTCCCTTGCCGATGGTTGGTTCGCCGGCGCACCGGCCCCCGCCCGGGCCGCTGCGGCCCCCTCGGCCCGGGTCGGCCGGTCCGGCCCGCCGCAGGGTGCCCGGCCCGGCCCGGCGGGCGAACGCCCTGGTCGACGGCGGTTCGCCGGTGCGGACGGGTGCGGAGCCCCATCCGCCGCTTGAGCGGACCAAATCCCCACAGCGTGGCGAAACTTCACCAAACCCCCACCCGTCCGTCCCCGACCCCCGTACGCTGAGTCCGGTGCCGGTGGGGGCCGGGGCCGGAGCAGGGGGGAAGGGACGATGGGGCGGATTCGCGTCCTGGTGGTCGACAGCCACCGGATCTTCGCCGAGGCACTGGCCGCGGCGCTTGCCGGCGAGCCCGACGTGGACGTCGGTGCGGCCGGCACCGCGGCGGCGGCCGAACGCGCTCTGGAGCGGGCCGTCACCGAGCACCGCGCCTACGACGTGGTGCTGATCGACGCCGATCTCGGACCGGCCCCGCAGTCCGCCGCGCCGTCGCCGGCGCACCGTCAGAGTCCGTCCGAACAGGAGCAGTCGGAGTCGCGCAGGGGCCCGTACACGGTGCCGGTGCCGCGCCGGCCGAGCCTGCTGCCGGCCGCCCGGTCACAGCCGGCGGGCCCGCAGCAGCCCGCCGGACACCAGGGGCCGGCGGCGGTCCGCCCGGTGCCGCAGTTCCAGCGGGAGCCCACACCGGCCGCCCCCGCCAGGGGCACCGGCGACGGGATCGCACTGCTGGCCAGGGTCTGTCGCAGCCACCCCGAGCTGCGCGCCGTCGTGCTGGCCGCGCAGGACGACCCCCGCCGGGCCGTCCGGGCCCTGCACGCCGGGGCCAGCGGCTGGGTGGCGAAGGAGAGTTCGCTCGGCACCCTGATGACCGTGGTCCGGGGGGTGCTGCGGGACGAGACGTTCCTGCCGCCCGCCCTGCTCACCGGTGTGGTCCGGGAGTTGACCTCGGCCCGGCGGGACCGTTCGGAGAGCGAGCGGCTGGTCGCGGCGCTCACCCCGCGGGAGGAGGAGGTGCTGCGCTGCATGGTGGCCGGCCTCGGCCGCCAGGCGGTCGCCGAGCGGCTGTACCTCTCGCCGCACACCGTCCGGACGCATATGCAGAACGTCCTCGGCAAGTTGGGGGTGCACTCCACCCTCGCGGCCGTCGCGGTGGCGCGGCGGGCGGGGATCTCGCCGGCCGAGCCGCCGCCCCCGTCGCTACCCGCTCACACCGTCGCCTCGACCACAGGCCCCGGCGCCGGCTGACCAGCCCCCGCCACACCCAGATACCGACTCCGTCAGGTCAGGGAAACCGGAGGACAGATGTCGCCGCACAGCAATGCCGCACGCCTGGATCCATTCACCATGCGCATTCCACGGCAAGTTGACAGCTCGACGGGTCTGCGGACCCTGGTGATCGGAGCCGGCGCGGCCGGCTCCGCGCTGGTCCGTGACCTGGGCCGGACCCCGGAGTTCGGGCTCGCCCCGGTCGGCGTGCTGGACGACGACCCGGCCAAGGCCGGTCTGGAGATCGACGGTGTGGCGGTCCTCGGCAGGCTGGCCGACCTGACCGAACTGGCCGTGAAGCACCGGGCGCAGGTGGTGGTGCTGGCCATCCCCGGCCTGCCCCACCGCAAGGTCCGGGCGCTCGCGACCGCGGCGGCGGCGGCCGGGGTCGCGGTCCGCTACCTGCCGTCCTTCCTGTCCGCCCTGCGCCGGGAGGTGGTCGGATCGGATCTGCGCAGTCTGGACGTGAACAAGCTGATCGGCCGGGCCGAACTGCACGTGGTGTCGCCGGACGTCCGGGCGGTGATCGAGGGCCGCCGGGTGCTGGTGACCGGCGCCGGCGGCTCCATCGGCAGTGAACTCTGCCGTCAGGTCAACGCCTTCGGGCCGGCCGAGCTCTACATGCTGGACCACGACGAGTCGAACCTGCACCGGCTCCAGCTGGAGATCTGGGGCGAGGCCCTGCTCACCGACGACTCGCTGGTGATCGCGGACATCCGGGACCGGCCGCGGATCCAGCAGATATTCCGCGACCTCAAGCCCGAGGTGGTGTTCCACGCGGCCGCGCACAAGCACCTGCCGCTGCTGGAGCGCCATCCCTCCGAGGCGGTGAAGTCCAATGTGCTCGGTACCGACAACCTGGTGGAGGCGGCGCTGGCCACCGGCGTGGAGCGGTTCGTCCTGATCTCCACCGACAAGGCCGCCGACCCGACCTCCGTGCTCGGCGCCAGCAAGCGGCTGGCCGAGCTGATCGTGCAGGCCAACGCGCGGGACGCGCGCAACCTGGGGACGGGGGTGTTCACCGCCGTCCGGTTCGGCAACGTGCTCGGCTCCCGCGGTTCGCTGCTGTCCGTGCTGGCCGAGCAGTTCCGCAGCGGCGGTCCGGTCACCGTCACCCACCCGGACGTCACCCGGTTCTTCATGACCATCGAGGAGGCGGTCGGGCTGGTCCTGGAGGCCGGCCGGATGGCCGAGGGCGGCGAGGTGTTCGTCCTGGACATGGGCGAGCCGGTACGGATCGTCGACCTGGTGCACAACTTCGCCCGGCAGGTGCAGATGGGCGCGGACGAGGTGGAGATCCGCTACACCGGCCTGCGGGCGGGGGAGAAGCTGAACGAGGCGCTGTTCTCCGAGCGCGAGGAACGGCTGCCGACGGCGCACAGCCGGATCTACGCCACGGTGGCCGAGCACTCGGCCGTGCCGGAGGACCTGGCCGGAGGGCTGACCGGTCTGTACGAGGCCGCGGCGGACAACTCCGACATCGAGGTCCGCCGCCGGCTGGCCGAGCTGCTGCCCGGGTACCGCACCCCCGAGGTCGAGGCGGTACCGGCGCTGAGCAGCCCGTACCCGGACGGTTTCTGACCCGGCCCCCGGGTGGTGTGCGCCAAGGGGGCGCCGGGACGGCCCGGCGCCCTGGGACGGTGCGGGGTGGTGGCTCAGCCGGCCTGGTCGAAGGGGGCGGTGAGCTGTCGCAGGAGGGCGGCGAGCTCGCCCTGCTGGCCGGCGCTGAGCTGGGCGAGCAGTTCGCGTTCGTGGGCGAGCAGCCCGGCGAGGGCCTGGTCGGCCTTGTCGCGGCCGTCGCCGGTCAGCCGGACCAGCACGCCGCGCCGGTCGTCCGGGTCGGGCAGTCGCTTGACCAGGCCCTTGCCGGTCAGACGGTCGATCCGGTTGGTCATGGTGCCGGAGGTGACCAGGGTCTGGGTGAGCAGCTGGCCGGGGGAGAGCTGGTAGGGGGAGCCGGCCCGTCGAAGGGCCGTCAGGACGTCGAACTCCCAGGGCTCCAGCCCGTGCTCGGCGAACGCGATCCGGCGGGCGCGGTCCAGGTGCCGGGCGAGCCGGCTGACCCGGCTGAGCACTTCGAGCGGCTCCACGTCGAGGTCGGGGCGCTCGCGGCGCCATGCTGCGACCAGCCGGTCGACCTCGTCCTCCATGACGATCAGTGTATCGGTGGTTGTGTCGATGTGAAGTCTCTTGACATCAAGAGATAACAAAAGGCAGCCTTGAGTGGATATCTTGATGTCGAGATACTTAGCGAGGAAGCCATGCCCACCTGGGACCCCGACCAGTACCTGCGCTTCGCCGACCACCGCACCAGGCCGCTGGGCGAGCTGCTCGCCCGGGTGCCCGAGCTCCCGGCCGCCCCCACCGTGCTGGACATCGGCTGCGGCCCGGGCAACTCCACCGCCGTCCTGCGCGAGCGGTGGCCCGACGCCGACCTCACCGGCATCGACAGCTCGGCCGAGATGCTCGCCACCGCCCGCTCCGCCGAGGGCGAGCCGAGCGCCGCGTACCTGCTCGCGGACGCGACGCACTACGACCCCGCGCCGGCCGCGCCCGACCTGATCGCCACCAACGCCACCCTGCAGTGGATCGAGGGACATCTGGCCCTGCTGCCCCGCTGGGCCCGGGCGCTGCGGCCTGGCGGCGTGATCGCGCTCCAGGTGCCGAGCAACTTCGACCAGCCCAGCCACACCCTGCTCGACGAGCTCCGCCGCGGCCCGCGCTGGCGCGCCCGCCTCGGCGACCTCCGGCTCCGCCCGGACATGCCCGAGCCCGACGCGTACCTGCACACCCTGCTGGCGGCCGACTGCGCCGCCGACGTCTGGGAGACCACCTACCGCACCCTGCTGCCGGGCACCGACCCGGTGCTGGAGTGGATGAAGGGCACCGGGCTGCGGCCCGTGCTCGGGCACCTCGCCGACCCGGCCGAGCGGGAGTCCTTCCTCGCCGAGTACGGCGCCCTGCTGCGCGAGGCGTACCCGACCGGTCCGCACGGCACGGTCTTCCCGTTCCACCGGGTCTTCGCCGTCGGCGTGCGCCGCTGACCCGCGGGCCCCGCGGCACCGCAGGCCCGGGGACGGGCTCAGGACGAGCCGGGCATCGCCGGGTGCCGGCCGAGCAGGGCCACCCCGGCCACGACGGCGACCAGGCCGATCACCTGCCCGGCCACCGCCGCGGGGGTGGTCCGCACCTGGTCGCCGAGGAAGCCGACCGCGCAGGCGATCCCGGTCAGCGGCTGGGCCGCGGTCAGCGCGGGCAGCGACATCCGCAGCGGCGCCGCCTCGAAGGCGGACTGCACCAGCAGCAGGCCGACCACGCCGATCACCACCACGGTGTACGGCTGCCAGGTGGCGAGCACGGCCCCCAGGCCGTCGACGTCCAGCTTCTCGGCGACCGAGCGGGTGAGTGCGTCCTGCAGGCCGTAGAGCAGGCCCGCGGCGAGGGCCAGCAGGGTGGCCTCCTCCAGCAGCGGCAGCCGCCTGGCCACGCCGACCAGCAGCAGGGCCAGCCCGGCGACGATCCCGAAGACCAGCCAGTAGCGCAGCTGGCTCTCCGGCGGCTCGCCGCCCTGTGGTCGCCCGGCGGCGATGAACGTGGTGACCCCGACCGCGATCAGCACCACCCCGCCCCAGCCGGAGCGGCCCAGGGACTGCCCGGTGAGCACCCGGGCCAGCAGCATCGCGAACACCAGGCTGGTCGCCAGCAGCGGCTCCACCAGCGAGACCTCGCCGTTGTCCAGGGCGAGCGCGCTCAGCACCTGGCCGCCGATCATGAACCCGATGCCGAGCAGCCAGTCCGGCATCCGCATCAGGTCGAGCAGCAGGCGCCAGTGCAGCAGATCGTCACGTGGGGCGCGCTGCGCCGCGTGCTGCTGGAGCACGAACCCGAGTCCGAGGCAGCATGCGGCGCTGATCGCCAGGAGGAAGACCGCCAACGGTCACCATCTCCCCAGGGCCCGTTCAGCCCTTTCGGTCGCCCACCAGCTTGGGATGCCGCTCCAGGCCCTCCAGCCCGTGCCAGGCGAGGTTGACGAGATGCGCCGCCACCTCGGCCTTCTGCGGCTTGCGCACTTCCAGCCACCACTGGCCGGTGAGTGCCACCATGCCGACCAGCATCTGCGAGTACATCGGTGCCAGTCGGGCGTCGAAGCCCCGGGACTTGAACTCCAGGCCCAGGATGTCCTCCACCTGGACGGCGATGTCACTGATCAGCGACGCGAAGCTGCCGGTGGACTGGGCCACCGGGGAGTCCCGGACGAGGATCTTGAAGCCGTCGGTGGAGGTGTCGATGTAGTCCATCAGCGCGAACGCCGCCTGTTCCAGCAGCTCGCGCGAGTGCCCGCCGGTGAGCGCCCCGGTGACCATGTCCAGCAGCAGCTGCATCTCGCGGTCGACGACGACCGCGTACAGCCCCTCCTTGCCGCCGAAGTGCTCGTACACCACCGGCTTGGACACCCCGGCGCGCTCGGCGATCTCCTCCACCGAGGTGCCGTCGTACCCGCGCTCGGCGAAGACCGACCGGCCGATCTCCAGCAGCTGCTCGCGCCGCTGCTTCCCGGTCATCCGGACCCGCCCACGGGTCTTCGCGCCGCGGGCCGGCGCCGTGGAGCGCGTACGGGCGGGCGCCGGGCCACCGTCCTCTGTCCGCGAGGTTCGATGGTCGGCCGCGCTGTCTCCGTTGCTCCCGTTCACCCCTACATCATGCTTCAGCGCACGCCTCATGCGGTGCGGCGGGCGGCGATCCGCTCCCTGCTGGGCCACCGGACGTCCTTCGCCCAGCCGGCCTGCTCGAACCAGCGGATCAGCCGGGCCGAGGAGTCGATCTGGCCGCGCAGCACACCGTGCCGGGCGGAGGTCGGGTCGGCGTGGTGCAGGTTGTGCCAGGACTCGCCGCAGGAGAGCACGGCCAGCCACCAGACGTTGCCGGACCGGTCGCGGGACTTGAAGGGGCGCGCGCCGATCGCGTGACAGATCGAGTTGATCGACCAGGTGACGTGGTGCAGGACCGCGATCCGGACCAGGGTGCCCCAGAAGAACGCGGTCAGCGCGCCCTGCCAGGAGAGCGTGGCCAGCCCGCCGATCAGCGGCGGCAGCAGCATCGAGATCAGCGTCCAGAGCCAGAACAGCCGGGAGATCCGCCGGATGTCCGGGTCGTTGACCAGGTCGGGCGCGTACTTGTGCTGCGGGGTCTGCTCCTCGTCGAAGAGCCAGCCCATGTGCGCCCACCACAGGCCCTTGAGCAGGGCGGGCACGCTCTCGCCGTAGCGCCACGGGGAGTGCGGGTCGCCCTCCTTGTCGCTGAACCGGTGGTGCTTGCGGTGGTCGGCCACCCAGCGCACCAGCGGGCCCTCGACGGCCAGGCTGCCGGCGATCGCCACGGCGATCCGCAGGGCCCGGTTGGCCTTGAACGAGCCGTGGGTGAAGTAGCGGTGGTAGCCGATGGTGATGCCGTGACAGGTGAGGAAGTACATCACCGTCGCGATGGTCAGATCGAGCCAGCCGAGTCCCCATCCCCAGGCCACCGGCACGGCGGCGACCACGGCGAGGAAGGGCACCGCGATGAAGAGCCCTATGGTGACGCGCTCGGCGAGTCCCTGCCGATCGCCGCTCATGGTGGCGTTCAACGGTACGAGGGCGGGGTCCGCGGCCTGCGGGCGCGCTTCGTCGGCCTGAATGGTCATGACGGTCCTTGGGGGGGCGAAGCCGGTACCTACGTAGCCGTAACTTACGGCATCGTAGGTAATGCGGCCTCCGAAGGGAAGACGTGTCGCACCCGCCCTGGACCCGTGGCGGGGAACCGCCATAGTGGTGGAGCTGAGGCCGTGAAACCCGTAGGGTGTGCTTGCCATCCCCGGTTGCTCTGCTGGCACGGGCGCCCAGACTTTGAATCTGGTCTTCGCAGGTTCGATTCCTGCCCGGGGAGCCCTCCTCCCCTCGCGCACCGGCGCCGCGGGCGCTCGCCCGTTCGGCTCCCGGTTATCCTCTGACCTGCCGGGCCGCGGCTGTGCGGGTCGAACCCGGCAGACTTTCTCCCTCACCGTGAACCGACCGAGGAGCCTCCCGCGTGAGTGCCAACCAGACCGCTGCCGTGATCGTGCTCGCCGCCGGTGGCGGGACTCGGATGAAGTCCAAGGCCCTGCCCAAGGTGCTGCACCCGATCTGCGGTCGCACCCTGGTCGGCCACGCGGTCAGCGCCGCACAGGAGTTGACCCCCCGGCAACTGGTCGTGGTGGTCGGGCACATGCGCGAGCTGGTGCAGGCGCACCTGGCCGAGCAGTACCCCGGCGTCCGGTCGGTCGTGCAGCTGGAGCAGAAGGGCACCGGCCACGCCGTGCGCACCGCCCTGGAGGCGCTGGCGGCCGACGGCGTGCAGCTGGACGGCACGGTGATCGTGACCACCGGCGACGCCCCGCTGCTCACCGGCGCCACCCTGGCCGCGCTGGCCGAGGCGCACACCGCGCAGAGCAACGGGGTCACGGTGCTCACCGCCGTGGTGCCGGACGCCACCGGCTACGGCCGGATCCTGCGGGACGGGAGCGGGGGGGTCGCCGCCATCGTCGAGCACAAGGACGCCACCGAGGCCCAGCGCGCCGTCGCCGAGATCAACTCGGGGGTCTTCGCCTTCGACGCCAAGCTGCTCGCCGAGGCGCTGGGCCGGCTCGGTACCGACAACGTGCAGGGCGAGGAGTACCTGACCGACACCCTGGAGATCCTGCGTACGGCGGGTCACCGGGTGGGCGCGGTGGTCGCCGCCGACTACCGGGACATCGTCGGGATCAACGACCGGGTCCAGCTGGCCGAGGCCCGCCGGATGCTGAACGCGCGGCTGGTCGAGCGGGCGATGCGGGAGGGCGTCACCGTCGTCGACCCGGCCTCCACCTGGTTCGACGTCCAGGTCAGCTACGAGCCGGACGCCCTGGTCCTGCCCGGGACCCAGCTGCACGGCGCCACCCACCTGGGCGAGGGCTGCGAGGTGGGTCCGAACACCACCCTGACGGACACCCGGGTCGGCGCCGGTGCGCATGTGAGCAACACCACGGCGGTGGGCGCCGAGATCGGCGAGCTGGCCTCGGTCGGCCCGTACGCCTACCTGCGGCCGGGGACGAAGCTGGCCCGTAAGGCGAAGGCCGGCACCTACGTCGAGATCAAGAACTCCGAGCTGGGCGAGGGCGCCAAGGTGCCGCACCTGTCGTACATCGGCGACGCCACCATCGGCGAGGGCAGCAACATCGGTGCGGCGTCCGTCACGGTGAACTACGACGGTGTGAACAAGCACCGCACGGTGATCGGGGCGCACTGCCGCACCGGTTCCGACAACATGTTCATCGCCCCGGTGACGGTCGGTGACGGCGCCTACACCGCGGCCGGCTCCGTGGTGACCAACGACATCCCGGCCGGCGCCCTCGGGGTCGCCCGGGCGCAGCAGCGGAACATCGCCGGCTGGGTGGCGCGCAAGCGGCCCGGTACGGCCTCCGCGCAGGCCGCCGAGGCTGCTGGGACGGGCGGGGCGAAGTAGCACCGGGCCGACCGGTGGGGATCTTGAGGAGTGGTCCCGGGGCGGACGCTTCACGGCGAGGCGCGTAACCTGGAGTACATGCGTGCGCCACTGGGCCTCCGGTCCGCGCCTCGGCGTACTCCCCAACCCCCGCCCATCCGCCCGCCCGGGTCCTGCCCGGGTGCGTCCGGGCGGGTCCATGTGCGGCAGCAACACGAGGAGACGGTGCAGTGAGCGGGATCACGACGTCGGGTGAGAAGAAGCTCAAGCTCTTCTCCGGCCGTGCCCACCCTGAGCTGGCGGCGGAGGTGGCCTCGGAGCTCGGGACGGAACTCGTCCCGACCAAGGCCCTGGACTTCGCCAACGGCGAGATCTACGTCCGCTTCCTGGACTCCGCGCGCGGCGCGGACTGCTTTGTGATGCAGAGCCACACGGCTCCCATCAACCAGTGGATCATGGAGCAGCTGATCATGATCGATGCTCTGAAGCGGGCCTCCGCCCGGAGCATCACGGCGATCCTGCCGTTCTACGGCTACGCCCGCCAGGACAAGAAGCACCTCGGCCGCGAGCCCATCTCGGCCCGTCTGATCGCCGACCTGCTGGCCCAGGCCGGCGCCGACCGGATCATGGCCGTGGACCTGCACACCGCGCAGATCCAGGGCTTCTTCTCCGGCCCGGTGGACCACCTGTTCGCGCTGCCGCTGCTGTGCGACTACGTCGGCCAGAAGGTGGACCGGGACAAGCTGACCATCGTCTCGCCGGACGCCGGCCGGGTGAAGGTCGCCGACCAGTGGTCGGACCGCCTCGGCGCCCCGCTGGCGATCATCCACAAGCGCCGCGACATGAGCCAGGCGAACACCATCCTGTCCGCCGAGGTCGTCGGTGACGTCAAGGACCGGGTCTGCGTCCTGGTCGACGACATGATCGACACCGCCGGCACCATCTGCGCCGCCGCCGACGCGCTGTTCGACAACGGCGCGGCCGACGTGATCGTCGCCGCCACCCACGGTGTGCTCTCCGGTCCGGCCGCCGACCGCCTGAAGAACTCGCGGGTCAGCGAGTTCGTGTTCACCAACACCCTGCCGACCCCGGCGCAGCTCCAGATGGACAAGGTGACCACCCTGTCGATCGCCCCGTCGATCGCCGCCGCGATCCGCGAGGTCTTCGAGGACGGCTCGGTGACCAGCCTGTTCGAGGGCGTGCACTGATCCCCTCGGTACTCCATCGGCCCCCGGCGCTGTCTGCACCGGGGGCCGATTTCATGGTTGACGCGCCCTGCGGTTAGACTCGTGAGACTGCTCGGCGAGGGATGCCGTGTGCCCACGCGGGTGCCGGATCCGTGATCGACGCGCTGGTCCAGCCGCAGTCCGGCCGGGACCACCCGTCATCCGCCGCCGAGCGTCCCCCCGAACGTACTTGAGGGTGTGGCCCGGCGGTTTTTCGTTGTCGCCTGCACCCGCCGCCAGCTTTTACGAGGAGTGCAGTCGTGTCCGAGATCCGCCTTGCCGCCGAGTCCCGCACCGAGTTCGGCAAGGGTGCCGCCCGCCGCGCCCGCCGCGCCGGTTTCGTCCCCGGTGTCGTCTACGGCCACGGCCACGCCCCGGTTCACCTGAACCTGCCCAGCCACGACCTGATGATGGCCCTCAAGACCCCGAACGCCCTGCTGGTCGTCCCGATCGACGGCAAGGACGAGTTCGTGCTGCCGAAGGCCGTCCAGCGCGAGGCCATCAAGCGCAGCATCGAGCACGTCGACCTGCTGCTGGTCAAGCGCGGCGAGAAGGTCACCGTCGAGATCCCGGTCATCGCCGAGGGCGAGCTGGCCCCTGGTGGCAACCTGCTCGAGCACGTGCTGAACGCGCTGCCGGTCGAGGCCGAGGCCACCCACCTGCCCGAGTCCGTGACCGTCTCGGTCGAGGGCCTGGAGGCCGGTGCCTCGATCACCGCCGGTGACATCGAGCTCCCCAAGGGCACCACCCTGGCCGTCGACGCCGACGCCGTCGTGCTGCAGGTCATCGGCGCCCAGGCCTCGCAGGCCGACGCGGACGCCGAGGCCGCCGAGGCCGAGGCCGGCACCGAGGCCTGAGCCTCCCGCTGAACCGCTCGACCGCTGCCCCGGTCGCCCCCTCGCGGGGCGGCCGGGGCAGCGGCGTGTCCGGACCCGCCCCGGGCCCCGGGGTCTGTTGGACAGGCCTCAGCCGCGGGCGGCGAGCAGCCGGGCCCGGACCGCCTCGTCCACCGGCCGCAGGGCCTCCCGCAGGGTGAGCCCCGAGACCCGCTCCAGCCGTCCGGCCAGCCAGTCGGCGACCTCGGCCGGATGGTGCTCGGCGCCCTCCCGCAGGGTCCAGCCGATCGCCTTGCGGACGAAGAACCGGGGGTCGGACAGCAGCGGGTCGGCCAGCGCGGTGAAGCCGCCGAAGTGCTCCTCGAACGCGGCCGGCGAGCGCAGCGGCAGCAGGTACGCCAGCACCCCGCCCCGGCGCACCCACAGCTCCTCCTGCCGGCTCCAGCGCAGCGCGGTGGCGGCCACCTGCGGATGGCCGAGCAGCAGCGGGCCGGCCACCTTCGGTGCGATCAGGTCCACGTGCGCCCAGGTGGTGGCGGTCCGCAGCATCCGCTCCAGCAGGGCGGTGTCCGCCGGGCGCAGCAGCCCGACCCGGCTCTCCAGCACCAGGGCGGCGCAGGTCCGCGACTCGTGCACCGGCGGGGCCCAGAGCTCCTCGGCCAGCTCCAGGACGGAGCCGCGGTCGAGCCCGGGATGAGCCCGCAGGACGCCCCGGACCACCGCCCGGACGGCCGGGACGGGCACGCCCAGGTGGGTCAGCTCGTGTTTGAGGTAGGTCCGCTCGGCCTCGGCTCGGCCCGGTACGGCGTTCTCGGCCAGCCGGACCCGGATCTCCTGGGCCAGGGCGGCGGCGGGCGGCGGCGCGGTGGCGGTCATCCCCTGACCGTACGTCAGCCGGGCGGACGAGGCGGGCGGGGCGGGGGCCCCGGGCGGGCGGGGCCGGGTCGCGGATAATGGGGGCCGAGCAGGTCGACAGTGAGCGGAGAGCGGCAGGATGAGCGCGGCGGCGGACGAGTACACGGGGCCCTGGCTGGTGGTCGGGCTGGGAAACCCCGGCGACGGCTATGCCCGCAACCGGCACAACATCGGCTTCATGGTGGCCGACCTGCTGGCCGAGCGGATCGGTGCGCGGTTCAAGGCGCACAAGAGCCGGGCCCAGGTCGCCGAGGGCCGGCTGGCCGGCCGGCGGGTGGTGCTGGCCAAGCCGATGACCTTCATGAACCTCTCCGGCGGGCCGACCACGGCGCTGCGGGACTTCTACAAGGTGCCGAACAGCGCGATCGTCGCCGTCCACGACGAGCTGGACATCGACTACGCGGCGCTGCGGCTGAAGACCGGCGGCGGCGACAACGGCCACAACGGCCTGAAGTCCCTCACCAAGTCGCTCGGCCCCGACTACCACCGGGTGCGCTGCGGCATCGGCCGCCCGCCGGGCCGGATGGAGGTCGCGGACTTCGTGCTCAAGGACTTCTCCTCCGTCGAGCGCAAGGAGCTGGACTGGTTCGTGGACCGGGCCGCCGACGCGGTCGAGGCGCTGCTGTCGGAGGGCCTGGAGCGGGCCCAGGGCACCTACAACTCCTGACGGGAGATCAGTTCCCTTTTGTCTCCTGTGGCGCGCGGTACACAACGGTCGTGCAACGCTTTGGGGGACGGGGGCTGAAACCCACTCAGGCACGCCCACCCGATCCGATACGGTCAGCTCTGTACGAAGGGGTTGAGGTGTCGATTCGGGGGTAAGGACTGTGGTTCGGTCACGCCGTGTCCGCTGGGGGCGTACTGCCGGCGGAGCTGTACTGTGCCTGGCCGCGAGCGGGCTCGCGATCCAGCCCGCGCACGCGGCCGATCCGTCCGGCGGTCCGTCGGCGGCGCCGGAGCCGGCCGCCGCCCAGCTGATCCCGCCGACGCCGGTCGTCGGCTCGGTCGGCGGTTCGGCCGGGCTGTACGCCGTCGGCGGGGGCCTGCTGGTCGCCGCGGGGGGAGCGGCGACCTGGCTGCGGCGGCGCCGCGCCGGCCGGCCCTCCACCTACTGAGCGGGGCGCGCGAAGCGAGAGAGGGACCGACCCCGGGGTCGGTCCCTCTCGTATGTCGCCGAGGCCGGCGTCAGCCGGTGTTGCGCAGGCCGGCGGCGATGCCGTTCACGGTCAGCAGCAGCGCGCGGGCCCGCAGCGGGTCCTCCGGGCGGCCCTGCGCGACCAGCTCGCGCTGGTGGCGCAGCAGGGTGACCTGGAGGTAGGAGATCGGGTCGAGGTAGGCGTCCCGCACGGTGAAGGTCTGCTTGAGCACCGGGTTGTGCTCCAGCAGCTCGGTCTCGCCGGTCAGGCGGAGCACCTCGCGCAGGGTCAGCTCGTGCTCGGCGACGATCTGGTCGAAGACGTGGTGCAGTTCCGCGGGCACCAGTTGCTCGACGTAGTGGCGGGCGATCCGCAGGTCGGTCTTGGCCAGCGTCATCGCGACGTTGGACAGGAAGTTCCGGAAGAAGTGCCACTGGTCGTACATCTCGCCCAGCACGTCGCCGAGGCCGGCCGCGCGGGCGGCGGCCAGACCGGCGCCGACGCCGTACCAGCCCGGGACGATCTGCCGGGACTGGGTCCAGCCGAACACCCACGGGATGGCCCGCAGGCCGTCCAGGCCGGCGCCCGAGTCGGGGCGGCGGGACGGGCGCGAGCCCAGGTGCAGCGAGGCCAGCTGGTCGACCGGGGTGGCCGCGAAGAAGTACTTCGGCAGGTCCTCCTGCTCGACCAGGGCGCGGTAGGCGGTGTGCGCGGCCTCGGAGACCTGGTCCATCGCGGCGTCCCAGCGGGCCAGTTCCTCGGGGGCCTGGCGCGGGGAGGTGTGCAGCGCGGAGGCGGCCAGGGTGGCCGAGATGGTCAGCTCCAGGTTCTCCCGGGCGAGCGAGGGCAGCAGGTACTTGTCCGAGATCACCTCGCCCTGCTCGGTGACCTTGATTTCGCCCTCCAGGGTGCCCCAGGGCTGGGCGAGGATCGCCTCGTGCGAGGGGCCGCCGCCGCGGCCGACGGTGCCGCCGCGGCCGTGGAACAGGCGCAGCCGGATGCCGTAGCGGTGGGCGACGTCGCGCAGCCGGCGCTGGGCCCGGTGGATCTCCCACTGGGAGGTGGTGATGCCGCCGAACTTGGAGGAGTCGGAGTACCCGAGCATGACCTCCTGGATGTCCCCGCGCAGCGAGACCAGCAGCCGGTAGGAGGGGTCGGAGAGCATCTCGTCCAGGATCCGGTCGGCCTCCTGGAGCTCGTCGGTGGTCTCCAGCAGCGGCACGATGCCGATCTTGGCGATCCCGGCGTGCAGGTCGATCAGGCCGGCCTCGCGGGCCAGCACGGCGGCGGCGAACACGTCGTCCGCGCCCTGGCACATCGAGATGATGTAGCTCTCGACGATCTCGTCGCCGAACCGTTCGAAGCCCTCGCGGATGGTGGTGAACACGCCGAGCGTCTTGTCGCCCGCCGCGTCCAGCGGGGCCGGGGTGGGGGCGAGCGGGCGGCGCGAGCGCAGCTCCTTGGAGAGCAGCCGCTGGCGGTACTCGCGCGGCATGTCGGTGTAGCGCCAGGCCTCCTCGCCGAGCCGGTCGAAGAGCTGGCCGAGCGCGTGGTGGTGGGCCTCGGCGTGCTCGCGCACGTCCATGGTGGCGAGCTGCAGGCCGAACGCCTCGATGGTGCGGATCGCGCGGGCCAGGCGGCCGTCGGCGATCAGCTGACCGCGGTGGCTGTGCAGCGAGTCCTGGATCAGCTTGAGGTCGGCGACCAGCTCACGGGTGCCGACGTAGTCGCGGCCGGGGATGTGCGGGGTGCCGGAGGCCAGTCGCTCGCGGGTGTTCTCCAGCTTGAGCCGCACGCAGGTGGCCTTCAGCCGGTACGGCTCCTCGGCGTTCATCCGCTTGTAGCGCGGGCTCAGCTCGGGCAGCAGCGCGAGGTCGGCGTCCAGCGACTCCAGCAGCTCGGCGGAGGCGCCGGCGAGGCGGACCGAGGTGGAGAGCGCGTTGCGGAGGTCGTCGACGGCGGCCAGGGCGTCCTTGATGCCGTACTCGTGCTGGAGGTTGAGCACGTCCCAGGTGACCTGCGGGGTGACGTTGGGATTGCCGTCCCGGTCGCCGCCGATCCAGGTGCCGAAGGTCAGCGGACGGACGCCCTCGGGGAGGGTGAGGCCGACCCGGGCCAGCTCCTCGTGCAGCTCCTCCAGGACCTCCGGGACGGCCTCGCGGTACAGCTCGTCCAGGTAGTAGACGGCGTTGCGGGCCTCGTCGGTGGGCTCGGGGCGGGCGATCCGCAGCTCGTCGGTCTGCCAGAGCAGGTCGATCACCTCGGCGAGCCGGCGGTCGGCCTGGCGCTTGGCCGAGCTGTGCCGGACCGGGTCCGAGGTGGACAGGCCGGAGGCCACGTGCTCGCGGTGGATGCGCTCCAGCAGCTCGCCGATCCGGCGGAGCTTGTTCAGCACGCTGCGGCGGGCGGCCTCGGTCGGGTGCGCGGTGAAGACCGGCCGGACCGCCAGGTGGGCGAGGGTGTCCTGGAGGTGCTTGGGGTCGGCGTCGGCCAGCTGGTCGGCGGTCTGGGCGAGCAGCGAGCCCTCGCGTGCCCGGCGGGTGGCGAACTCGCGGCCGCGGTGCACCTGCTCGGTGACGTTCGCCAGGTGGAAGTAGGTGGAGAAGGCGCGGACCAGCTTGCCGGCGGTCTCCAGGTCGATCTCGCCGAGCAGCTGCGCGGTGGCCTCGCCGTCGGTACGGCTCAGCAGCCGGACCTGCTCGACCAGGCCGAGCAGTTCGGGGCCCTCCTGCCGGACCAGGGTCTCGCCGAGCAGGTCTCCCAGGCGCCGGATGTCCGCGCGGAGTGCGGCGTTGGCGGCTACCGGGTCGTGTCCGGACGGGGACGGGCTGTCGGCCGAGGTGGGGACCGGAGCGGTCACGGCGGGCTCCCTGTGGTGGTGGGGTTCGGGCAACGGCTCTCTCGCCCGACCATCGGCCGGGAAGTGGGCCCACCGACGGGTCGGGAGATCGGTGCGGACCGCGCTGTCCGTCGCGGACCAGCATAGGTGGCACGGGGTGCCGCGTCCGAGAGGTGGCCGGATGGCGGACAGCCGGGCGCGTGCCGCCGGTGGCCGGGAACTGGGTACGGCCGGGCGGGGGCCCGCCCGTAGGCTGTCCCCCATGAGCAAGTCGCCTGACGGGGGCGGGCCGGCCCACTCACTGTGGTGGTGGGAGCGGCGCCGCAGTGCGCTGCTGGACGTCGTGCTGGCCGTGCTGGCCGCACTGGAGTGCGCGTTCGGCGCGTACGGGGTGGTGCAGGACCGGTTCCACCAGGGGGTCGGGGTCGCGGTGGCGGCGGCCGTGCCGGGGGCGCTGGCGGGGGCGACCCTGGTGGTGCGGCGGCGCTGGCCGGCCGTGCCGGTGCTGGTGGCCCTGGTGTTCGTCCCCGGCCTGTTCGGGATCCTCCTGCTGGTGGTCTCGCTGTACACGCTGGCGGCCACCTGGGAGTGGCCGTCGCGGCGGCGGCGGGTGGTGGCGCTGTCCTCGCTGGCCCTGGTCGAGACCTTCGGCATGGTGCTGTTCGCGATCAACGCCCCGGAACAGGGCGATCCGGCCACACCACTGCCGCCGACCTGGGTGTTCGTCCTCATGGCCGCGCTGGTGGCGGTCGGGCTGACCGTCCCGCCGGTGGTCACCGGCCTGTACGTGGGGGCCAGGCGCCGCCTGGTCGAGTCGCTCCAGGACCGGGCCCACGGTCTGGAGGCCGAGCTCGGCCTGCTCGCCGAGCAGGCCAGGGAGCGGGCCCGCCGGGCCCGGCTGGAGGAGCGGACCAGGATCGCCCGCGAGATGCACGACGTGGTCGCGCACCGGGTCAGCCTGATGGTGGTGCACGCCGCCGCCCTGGAGCGGACCATCCCGCGGGACCCGGGCCGGGCGCAGCAGAGCGCCCGGCTGATGGGCGAGGTGGGCCGGCAGGCGCTGGACGAGCTGCGCGAGATCCTCGGAGTGCTGCGGATGGCGGAGCCGGTCGAGCAGACCGAACGGCCGGACAGCCTGGCCGGGCTGCCCCGGCTGGTCGAGCAGTCCCGGGCGGCCGGGATGCTGGTGGACCTGGCGGTCAGCGGGGACGACTGCCCGTACACCGGGCAGGCCGAGCGGACGGCGTACCGGCTGGTGCAGGAGGGGCTGACCAACGCGCACAAGCACGCCGACGGCGCCCGGGTGAGCGTGCTGGTCAGCTATCTGCCCAACGGGGTGCGGGTCACGGTGGTGAACGCCCCGGCCGACGGCGGGCGCGAGCAGGTCGCGCTGCCCAGCGGCGGCAACGGACTGGTCGGCATGCGGGAGCGGGTGGTGGCGCTGGGCGGCAGCTTCAGCGCGGGCCCGGCCGAGGACGGCGGCTTCCGGGTCGAGGCGCTGCTGCCGTCACGCCTGGCCGTCCGCTCGGACCGGCTCGCCTGACCGCGGCCCCAGCAGCCAGTCCAGCCGCGGCTGGACCAGCGGCCCGAAGAAGCGGACCGCCGCCGGGGTGGCGAGCAGGACGGCGAGGGTCAGGGCACAGGCGCCGAGCAGCGGCAGCGCGGTGTACCAGTGGTGCAGCCTGCGGGCGTGGTAGATCCCGGAGGCCTGGACGAGCTTCAGCGGCAGCCCGTGCAGCAGGTAGACGTAGAGGGAGGCTCCGCCCAGCGCCGTCCACCGGGTGCGGTGGTCGGGCAGCAGGGCCAGGAACGCCGCGCCGGCCACCAGGGACAGGCCGGCCAGGGCGAACCGGACGGCCACCCAGACCGGGTAGCCGACGTGCAGCTCGGCGGCGCTCTCGGTGTACTCCACCCAGCCCGGGTTCAGCAGTTTGGGCGAGGCCAGCCAGATCGCACCGAACACCGACGCCAGGGCGAACGGCGCGCAGCGGCGGACGGCCGGACGGCGCAGCGTGGCGAGGTCGCCGGGCCGCAGCACCAGGCCGAGCACGAACCACGGCAGGAAGCCCAGGGTGCGGCCGAGCGCCAGTTCCTCGGGGAAGGCGGCCATCGCCCCCGACCCGGTCGCGACCAGCACGGCCACCGGCAGCGGGTGGCGCAGCGCCGTCCACAGCGGCACGCTGAGCCGCCAGACCAGCAGGGAGAGCAGGAACCAGGTCAGCCAGCGGGGCTCCAGCAGCCGGATCGGGGCGAGCCGCTTCTCCAGGGCCATCCCGACCAGGTTGTACAGGAGCTGGAAGACCAGGTAGGGGATGGCCAGTTGGGAGATCAGCCGGCCGCCGTCCACCGGCGGCCGGCCCGGTCTCGGGCGGGCGAAGTACCCGCACAGGGTGATGAACACCGGCATCGAGAAGGCCGCGATGGTGAGCACCGCGGCGGCGACCGTCCGGTCCACCTCCAGCAGCGGCATCCAGGTGTGCGCGCAGACCACCAGCGCGATCGCGGCGAACTTGGCGTTGTCGAAGAGCGGTTGGCGTTCCGGCAGGTGGGCGGGCGGTGACGCCGTCGTGCGCGCGGCAGCCGTCTGGACGCTCATCGCGATTCCTCCCGGTGGTCCCCTCACAAGCTCCACATTCCGTGCGGCACAGTGTGGCGGCAACGGAGGCCCGGTGGGAGGGGATTGGCCGGAGTCGGGACAACCGACGGCGGTCAGTCCGTCTCGGCCGCCGTCCGCAGGCGCTCCTGCGGCAGCCCGAGCACCAGGGTGCTGACGGCCTGGTCGATGGAGTGGCCGAGGAACCACTCGCCCGCGTGGTCCAGGCTGAAGACCCGGCCGCCCTCGTCGATGGCGAGCAGCGCCTGGCCGAACGCCTCCTCGCCGAGCGGTGCGACCTTGCTGTCCAGCGCCCGACCGAGGTCGGCCAGCGTACGGGGCTGGTGCAGCCCGCAGCGCGGGTCCAGCAGGAACGGCGTCCTGGCCTGCGCGCGGCCGGCCCCGGACAGGTCGAAGGAGAGCCCGCCGAACTCGGCCCAGGCCTCCACGGCGGCGGGGAACACCGAGTGCCGGACGTCCGGTGGCGCGCCGTGGGCGGCCAGCTCGTCGGCCCACTGCTCGGCCTGGATGATCTCCCAGCGGCCGGGGTGCCAGCCGGCCTGTTTGAGGGCGGCGGCCACGTCGGCCGGGAAGCGGGGCTGGGTGCGGACCGCGGACGGGTTCAGGGTGTGCTCCGGTGACTGGGGGGCAGGGGAGGGGCGTCGCTCAGCGGGCGGTGGGCCCGACCGCGACGCTCGTCACGTTCAGGTGGTCGAGCAGCGGGGTGCAGGAGCGGCAGGGCGGCGCGTGGGTGCCGTGCGCCGGATCGCCCTCCTCGCGGATCCGCACGGTGGTCATCCGGGCGCCCTTGAGGGCCTTGCGCGCCTCCTGCAGGCTGAGCGGCTTGCGGGCCGCCCGCTTGGACCGGCCGGCGTCCACCCCCGCCAGGAACTGCGAGAGCAGCGCGGGCTCCGGGCAGTGGCCGAGGAAACGCTCCCGGTGCTCGACCGGCAGCTCCGCCAGGAACTCGGCGACCAGCGGATGCAGCAGCGGCGCCCGGTCGGACTTGCCGCCGGCCAGCGTGTGGACCTCGCCGCCCTTGAGCGACAGCGCGGCGGCGACGGCCGGCAGCAGGCTGTCCCGCTGGTGGCGCAGCACGGGGGCCGGTGCGCCCGTTCGGGGCTCCGGATGGTCCATGGCTGCTCCTCGGCTGTGCTCGGCGCATCGGCAGTTCTCCGCTGCCGGGGGTCTGCTGACGGATGGTGACCACCGGTGCCGGCCGGGGCCGACACGAGGTGGTGGGACCAGACTGCCAAACGCCTCCGACACCCGGCGCCCCGGGGTGGTGCGGCCGGTGCTCCGGTGCCGGTCGGCGGCGGTGTACGGAGCGTGCGCTCCAGGCTGCCGGGCCGGGCCGGGGCTGTGCCGGGTTTCCGGATTCGGACCCTTTTCGGCCGCGGTGCCCGGTACCGTTCCACTGCGAGGTCAGAGGGGTCGGGCCGTGGGGAGAGCGGCCTGTGCCCGGGCTTCGCCGGGCAGCAGAGGCAGCCGGGGCGAGGAGGCTTCCGGGGCCGGGGCAAGGGGGGTCTTGCGGTGGCGAGCGGGTCCAGGGACGTGGCGCACGAGGCGCCGGGTGAGCATGTGCCGACTCCGGGGGTGGCCGAGCCGCAGCCGGTCGAGCGGATCGGACTGGCGGTGGTCGGCGCCGGGTACTGGGGGCCGAACCTGGTCCGCAACGCGCAGCAGACGGCCGGGCTGCGGCTGCACTGGTTGTGCGACCTCGACGAGGAGCGCTCCCGGCGGGTGCTCGGCGAGTACAGCACGGTGCGGACCACCACCTCCTTCGACGAGGTGCTGGCCGACGAGCGGGTCCGGGCGGTGGCGATCGCCACCCCGGCCGCAGCGCACTACAAGCTGGTCAGGGCGGCCCTGGAGGCCGGCAAGCACGTCCTGGTGGAGAAGCCGATCACCACCACCGTCGCGGACGCGGCCGAGCTGGTGGAGCTCGCCGAGGAGCGCGGGCTGGTCCTGATGTGCGACCACACCTTCTGCTACACCCCGGTGGTCCGCCGGATCCGCGAGCTGGTGCACGGCGGCGAGATCGGCGACATCCAGTTCTTCGACTCGGTCCGGATCAACCTCGGGCTGGTCCAGCCCGACGTCGACGTGCTCTGGGACCTCGCCCCGCACGACCTGTCGATCCTCGACTTCGTGCTGCCGCCCGGCGTCGAACCGGTCGGGGTGAGCGCCCAGGGCGCGGACCCGATCGGGGCCGGCCGGGCCTGCGTGGCCTATCTGACGGTCCGGCTCAGCAACGGCGCGCTGGCGCACTGCCACGTCAACTGGCTCTCCCCGACCAAGGTCAGGACCACCCTGATCGGCGGCTCCCGCCGCACCCTGGTCTGGGACGACCTCAACCCGCAGGCGCGGCTGGCCGTCCACGACCGCGGTGTCGACCTCACCCCGCCGGACGAGCTGACCGACGCCATCCGGCACCGGGCCCTGATCTCGTACCGGGTGGGCGACATGGTCGCCCCCGCGCTGGTCGAGCAGGAGGCCCTGCGCAACGTGATGGGCGAGTTCGCCGCGTCCATCACCGAGGGCCGCGCCCCGCTCACCGACGGCCGCTCGGGCCTGCGGGTGCTGCAGCTGCTGCACGCCGCCTCGCGCAGCCTGGAGCTCGGCGGGGCCACCGTACCGGTCGGCGGCGCCGACGACACCGAACTGATCACCGCTCAGGAAAGGGCCGTCGCCCGATGAACGCTGTCGCCATTGAGGGCTCCCGCTGCCTGGTCACGGGCGGGGCCGGCACCATCGGCTCCACCGTCGTCGACCAGCTGATCCGGGGCGGGGCCCGCGAGGTGATCGTGCTGGACAACTTCGTCCGCGGCCGGACGGAGAACCTCGCCACCGCGCAGGCCGCCGCGGCGCCCGGCCAACTCCGGGTGGTGGACGGCGACATCCGGGACCGCGCACTGCTGCGCGACCTGCTCGGCGACGACACCGACCTGCTCTTCCACCTCGCCGCGATCCGGATCACCCAGTGCGCCGCCGAACCCCGGCTGGCCCTGGAGATCATGGTGGACGGCACCTTCGACGTGGTCGAGGCCGCCGCCGAGAAGGGCGTGAAGAAGGTCATCGCCTCCTCCACCGCCTCGGTCTACGGACTGGCCGACACCTTCCCGACCCCCGAGACCCAGCACCCGTACCACAACGACACCCTCTACGGCGCCGCCAAGGTCTTCAACGAGGGCCTGCTGCGCAGCTTCCACGCCATGTCCGGGCTGGACTACGTCGCACTGCGCTACTTCAACGTGTACGGCCCGCGGATGGACGTGCACGGCCGCTACACCGAGGTCTTCATCCGCTGGATGGAGCGGATCGCCGGCGACCAGCCGCCGCTGATCTTCGGCGACGGCGCGCAGACCATGGACTTCGTCCACACCGAGGACATCGCCCGGGCCAACCTGCTGGCGGCCGAGGCGGCGGTCACCGACCGGGTCTACAACATCGCCAGCTCCACCGAGGTCTCGCTGCGCGGCCTCGCCGACGCCCTGCTGGCCGCCATGGACCGCACCGACCTGGACGTCGAGCACGGTCCGGCCCGCGGTACCGCCGGCGGAGTGGTGCGGCGTCTGGCCGACATCTCCGCGGCCGAACGCGACCTGGGCTGGAAGCCCGAGCTGGGCCTGGACGAGGGCCTGCGCCAGCTGGTCGCCTGGTGGCGCGAGCAGTAACCCCCCGTCTCTTCCCGTCACGTCCTTCGGAGCATCCCCGTGTCCGTCATTCCCGCGATGCCCACCATCCCCGTGATGCTGCCCTGGCTCGGCGAGGAGGAGGCCGAGGCCGCCGCGGCGGCCGTCCGTTCCGGCTGGGTGGCCCAGGGCCCCCGGGTCGCCGAGTTCGAGCGCGCCTTCGCCGACCACCTCGGCGTCGAGCACGCCGTCGCGGTGTCCTCCTGCACCACCGCGCTGCACCTGGCCCTGATCGGCGCCGGGGTCGGGCCCGGCGACGAGGTGGTGGTGCCCTCGCTCTCCTTCATCGCCACCGCCAACGCCGTCACCTACGTCGGCGCGGTGCCGGTCTTCGCCGACGTCGACCCGGCCACCGGGAACCTGACGGCCGACACGGTCGCCGCCGCGCTGACCGGGCGCACCAGGGGCGTGATCGCCGTCGACCAGGGCGGTGTCCCGGTCGACCTCGACGCGATCCGCGCCCTGGTCGAACCGCGCGGCATCACCGTCGTCGAGGACGCCGCCTGCGGCGCCGGCTCCGTCTACCGCGGCCGGCCGGTCGGGTCCACCGCGCAGATCGCCGCCTACTCCTTCCACCCGCGCAAGCTGCTCACCACCGGCGAGGGCGGCATGGTCACCTGCCAGGACGGCGAACTCGCCGCCCGGCTGCGCCGGCTGCGCGAGCACGGGATGAGCGTCTCGGCCGCCGACCGGCACGCGGCCGCCGGCGGCGGGGCGGGCGTGGTGGAGACGTACGACGAGATCGGCTTCAACCACCGGATGACCGACATCCAGGCCGCCGTCGGCCTGGTCCAGCTGCGCAAGCTGCCCGCCATGGTCGCGCGCAGGCGCGAACTGGCCGCCCGCTACCGGGAACTGCTCGGCCCGCTGGCCGAAGGCCTGGTCGCCGACCCGGCCCACGGCACCGGCAACTTCCAGGCCTGCTGGCTGCTGCTGCCCGACGGCGCCCCGGACCGCACCGTGGTGCTGACCGCGCTGGCCGCCGCCGGAGTCTCGGCCCGCCGCGGCATCATGGCGGCGCACCTGGAGACGCCCTACAAGGGCACCGCCAGGCTGCCGCTGCCCGCCACCGAGCTGATCACCCGGCGCTCGCTGATCCTGCCCCTCTACCACTCCCTGACCGAGGCCCAGCAGGACCAGGTGGTCGCCGCGCTCCGCGAGGCCATCGGGTGACGCTGCCGGCCGGGACGTCGATCAGACACCTCGGGCACGCCGGCTTCGTGGTCGAGCACGCCGGCCTGCGCATCCTGATCGACCCCTGGTTCCACCCGGCCTTCCTGGGCGCGTGGTTCCCGTACCCCGACAACCGGGAGCTGCTGCCCGAGACGGTCGCCGGGCGGTACGACTACCTCTACATCTCGCACACCCACGAGGACCACTTCGACGAGCGGCTGCTCGCCCAGCTGTCCCGGGAGACCACCGTCCTGGTGCCGCGCTTCCGGACCGGCGAGCCTGGCCGGCGCCTGGCCGCGCTCGGCTTCGGCGAGCAGGTCCGGCTCGGCCACCGCGAGCAATACCGGCTCGGGCCGGACTGCACCGCCACCATGCTGCTCGACACCAGCCACAAGGAGGACAGCGGACTGCTGCTGGACCTCGGCGGCCACCGCTTCCTCGACCTCAACGACTGCAACACCCCGATGTCCGAACTCCCCGGCGACATCGACCTGCTGGCCGCCCAGTACTCCGGCGCCATGTGGTACCCGAACGCCTACGACTACCCGCCCCGGGCGATGGCCGCCAAGACCGCCGCCGTCCGCGCCGACCTGCTGGACACCCTGGTCCGCAAGGTCCGGCTGACCGGGGCGAGGGCCTACCTGCCGTCGGCCGGACCGGCCTGCTTCCTGGACCCGGAGCTGGCCCGCTTCAACGACCGCGAGCGGACCATCTTCCCGCACTGGGAGGACGTCGCCGAGCGGTTCGCCGAGGCCTGCCCGACGACCGAGGTGATCCGCACCGCCCCGGGCGACCGCATCGACGCCCCCGCCCCGCCCGGCCGCTGGCACAGCGACCCCGAGGGCTACCTCGCCGACTACCGCGAGCGCCGCCGGACCGAGTGGGAGGCCTACCACCGCGAGCCGGTCGAACCGGTCACCGCCGCCGAGGTCGAGGCCCACTTCGAGCGGCTGCAGCGGCTCAACCGCCCACTGCTCGCCGACTACCGGGCCGGTCTGCGGCTGGAGGCCGAGGGCACGGCCTGGGGGCTGGCGCTGGGCCGACTCGCCGAACACGTCGAGCTGGAGGACGAGCCGGTCGACCCCTCGTACGTGATCAGGGTGCCCGCCCGCGCCCTGCGGGCCGTCCTGGACGGCCGGACCGGCTGGGAGGAGGCGCTGCTGTCCATGCGGCTCAGCCTGCACCGCGACCCGGACGTCTTCGACCTCACCCTGCTCAGCCTGCTCCGGTACGGCCACCGGCCCGCCCAGACCAGGCAGCTGGTACGCGAACGCACCAGGACCGAGACCATCGAACGTGACGGCCTGCGGCTCCAGCGCTACTGCCCGCACGCCGGCGAGGACCTGAGCCACGCCGTGATCGCCGACGGGCTGGTCGAGTGCCCGCGCCACCACTGGAAGTGGGACGCGGCCACCGGTGCCTGCCTCGCCGGCGGTGCGCTCCCGCTGCTCGTCGAGCCGGCGGAGCCGCCCAAGGACGCCCATCCACCCCGGCCCGAGGGCCGGACAACCAGCTGAGGAGCCCCGGGTGACCGACATCCCGCTCGTCGACCTGCAAGCCGCCCACGCCGAGATCGCCGAGGAGGTCCGGGAGGGCTTCGACCGGGTCCTGCTGAGCGGCGCGTACATCAAGGGCCCCGACGTGGTGGCCTTCGAGGAGGAGTACGCGGCGTTCTCCGGGGTCCGGCACGCGGTCGGCGTCGCGAACGGCACCGACGCGCTGGAGCTGGCCCTGCGCGCCCTCGACCTGCCCGACGGCGCCGGGGTGGTGCTGCCGGCCAACACCTTCGTGGCCACCGCCGAGGCCGTGATCCGGGCCGGGCTGCGTCCGGTGCTGGTCGACGTCGACCCCGACCACCTGCTGATCGACCCCGCCCGGGTCGCGGAGGCGCTGCCGCGGGCCGCCGCCGTCGTCCCGGTCCACCTGAACGGCCAGCTCGCCCCGATGCGGCCGCTGCTGGACCTCGCGGGCGACCGCCCGGTGGTCGAGGACGGCGCGCAGTCCCAGGGCGCCCGGCAGGACGGCCGGCTCTCCGGCTCCTGGGGCCGGATCTCCGCCACCAGCTTCTACCCCGGCAAGAACCTCGGGGCCTACGGCGACGCCGGCGCGGTGGTCACCGACGACGCCGCGCTGGCCGCCGCCGTCCGGCTGATCGGGGACCACGGTTCCGGCCGCAAGTACGTGCACGAGCGGTTCGGATTCAACTCCCGGATGGACACCCTGCAGGCCGTCGTACTGCGCGCGAAGCTGCGCCGGCTGCCCGCCTGGAACGCGGCCCGCCGCGCCGCCGCCGACCGCTACGACCGGCTGCTGGCCGGCCTCGACGGCCTGACCACCCCCCGCACCCCGCCCGGCAACGAGCACGTCTGGCACCTGTACGCGGTACGGGTCGAGCGCGGCCGGGACACCGTCCTGGCCGAGCTGCAGGCCGCCGGGATCGGGGCCGGCGTGCACTACCCGGTCCCCGTCCACCTGCAGCCCGCGTTCCACCACCTGGGCCACCCGGCCGGCGCCTTCCCGGTCGCCGAGCGGGCCGCAGGCGAGATCCTCACCATCCCGCTGTACCCCCAGATCACCGAGGCCCAGCAGGAGCGGGTGGCCGAGACCCTGGCCAAGGCACTGGCCCGGATCTGACCGCCCGCGCCCCGCGCGCGACAACCTCCCGGGCGGGGGGACGGCCCCCCGCCCGCACCCCCTACGCTGGACCCCAGCAAATCTGCTTCAGCCAGTGTGGGGGCACCCAGATGACGACAGGTCGGCCCGCCACCGCCGCCGCGCCCAACTCGGCGTACGCGGGTCAGGTGGTGCAGTTCCCGGACCCGGTCCGGGCCGCCCGACACCCCGCCGGGGTACGGGTGGACGAGTACGGCTACCCGGACTTCAGCGCCTACGCGGTGGCCGCCGCCGAGGTGGCCGACCCGCCCGAGGGCTTCGGCGTCGACGAACTGCGGCTCACCGACTACGTCTCGGCCAACGCGGCCCTCTACACCCAGGGCCACGAGCTCTGGGCCGACCTGGAGACCGCCGTGGCCACCCCGCCCGGCTGGACCTGGCACCACGTGGTCGGCCGGCCCGCCCCGGGGCTGCGCCGGATGGAGCTGATCCCGGTCGAGGTCAAGGCCCTGCTGCGGCACCACGGCGGCCTGGCCCGCTCCACCGCCGACCACGGCCGGCGCGGCACCCGTCCGCTCCAGGAGCACCGTCCGGTGCACTTCTCGCTCGCCAGGGACGGCGGCGACCCGCTGGCCGTCCCCGAGGACCAGATCCAGCGCGCCGAGCAGCGGCTCGGCCACCCGCTGCCCGCCGCCTACCGCGGCTTCCTGAAGCTGGCCGGCGGCCGCGCCCCGGCCGGGGTCGCGCTGGACGTCGAGTGCGGCATCCTGCTCGACCAGCCCTTCCTGACGATCAGTGACGAGTACGGCGCCCACGACCTGGTGTACGCCAACAAGTGCCTGCGCGACCACCTGACCAAGGACTACCTGGCCGTCAGCTACGTCCAGGGCGGTCTGCTGGCGGTCAAGGTGCGCGGGGAGCAGCTCGGGTCGGTCTGGTTCTGCCCGTACGACGACGCCCGGGACTCGGCCGTGCCCGAGCCGCCCGAGGAACGGGTGGCCCGCTTGCTGCTGCCCTGCGGGGAGAGCTTCGACGCCTTCCTGCTCCGGCTGGCGGGCAGCCCGCCGGAGCTGGAGACGGTCGCGGAGCTGATGGTGGACGGCGGGTTCGCCCGTGCCGTCCCGGTGAACTGATGCCGGAGCACACGGTGGCCGGTGAGGAAGGGGTGGAGGGGGCGTGGTGACGACCTACGCGCAGGCTCAGGAGACCGCCGAGGAGTGGATCAACGGCGGGGTGCCGCGTTCCCAGCACCGTGAGGTCCGGGTGCGCGAGTTCGACCTGGGCTTCGTCTGCTGGGCCGACGACCGTGCCGAGGGGCCGGCGGCGGAGGGCGGCGGCCCCCGGCTGGTGATCACCCGGGACAGCGGGGCCAGCACGCTCTGGCCGCCGCTGCCGGTCAACGAGGTGGTGCGGCAGTTCGAGGAGCGCTACGGCAGCCGGACCGAGCCCAACCCGGCCGGCGCGGCCAGGCCGGTGCCCGGCGCGGTCGAGGCGACCTCCTTCCTGCTCAGCCCGCCGCAGTGGTTCGAGCAGGCCGGCGCCGACGCGCTCGCCGCCGAGGCCGCCGAGCTGGCCGCGCAGACGGCCGCCGCGGCCGGGCCCGCCCTCGGCGCGGCTCCGGCCGCCCCGCTCCCGGAGCCCGCGCACCTGACCGCCCCGCCCGCCTCGGACCGGCCGGCCGGGGACGCGCCGACCATGCTCGCGCCGCCGGCCGCCCGGGACGAGGCGCCGCTGCCGGGTGCCGTGCCGCCGCCGGCCGCCGAGCCGTACGGCGCCGCCGTCCCGTCGGCCGGGTCCGAGGGCCTGACCGTGCCGATGCCCGGTGGTTACGGCCTGAGCGCCCCGCACGCCCCCGTCGCGGACTCCGAGGGGCTGACCGTGGCGCTGCCCGGGCCGGTCGGGCCCGCCGCCGCGGCGCCGGTACCGGTGGACGCCACCATGCCGATGCCCGAGGGCTTCCTCGCCGGGGCCCCCGACCTGACCGCGGCCCCGCCGCCCCCGCCGGGCGCCCGGCCCGTCCCGCTGCCGCCGCCGCCCGGCTTCCCGCCGCCGTCGGCCCCGCCCGGCCCGCCCGCGCCGTCCATCGAGCACGCCGCGACCATGCTGGCGACGCCGGAGAACCTGCCCGGCAGGCCCGCTCCGGTCACGCCGCAGCCGGGCCCGTCCATCGAGTACGCGCCGACCATGCTCGCCTCCGACGGCCCGCCCGGGCTGCTGGGCCTGCCCGGCGCACCCGGTGCGCCCGTCCCGGGCGCCCCGGCGCCCGGTCTCGGCCGGTCCGGCCCGGCCGTCCCGCCGCCGCCCCCGCCCGCCGACCTGGGCCACGGCCGCGCCGGCGGTGCCGGCGCCGCGCCCGGTGCGCCGAGCGGCCGCAACGCCCCCACCGCGCCACCGCCGCCGGCCCCCGCCGACCTGCACGGGTCCGCGGACAGCCGCTCGGGTGCGGGCGGCCGCGGCGGTGCCGGCGCACCCCCGCCGCCGGTCCCCGTGGAGCTGAGCCCCGGCGCGGGCCGGCCGGCCGCCGAGCCGCCGCGCCCGGCCGCCTCGGACGTGGCGTACCAGGCCACCCAGCTGGCCACCCCGGCCGTCGACCTGTCGGCCGGCGGGCCGCCGCTGCCTCCGCCGCCCCCGCCGGGGGCCGTCCCGAGCCCGGGCGCGCCGCCGGTCGGCTACGGCTATCCCGTCCCGGGCGGGGCGCCCGCGCCCGCCCCGGTGCTGGCCCCGCCGGCCGTGCCGCAGGGCGTCCAGCCGCCGCCGGTGGCCCCGGTGGCACCGGGCACACCCGCGATCGGCCCGGGCACCCAGGCCGTGGTCAGCTACCGCGGTCCGGACGGTTCCGAGCAGACCCTGCTGCACCGCAGCGAGCCCGGCACCCCGCACCCGGAGTGGAAGGCGCTGCAGGACCTGCGGGCTCTCAACGTGCCGCCGGACCAGGTGCTGGAGCTGCACACCGACCTGGAACTGTGCGACCTGCCGGGCGGCTACTGCGCCCGCATGGTCAAGGCGTCCTGGCCCAACGTGCGGATCAGCCACACCGTCCCGTACGGCCGTGACCAGCGGGCCCGGCAGGCCGGGATGGCCCAGCTCAACGACCACCTGGACCAGCTGCACCAGCTGGCCGCCGCCCCGCAACGGCCGCGCCCGGTCCGGGTGCCGCTGCCCGCCCCCGGGGTGATCCCGCAGCTGCCGCCGCTCGCCCCGCAGCAGCTCGCGGGCGAGCTCGGCCAGTCCTTCGGCCCGGGTGTGTTCCGCTTCGAGCAGCGCGCGGTCGCCCGGCAGGGGGTGCCCGAGCCGGTCTCGCAGACCCTGATGTGGGCCGGGCTCCCGCGGGAGTTCGCACCGTTCTTCTGGGCCCAGGCCCAGGAGGGCCGGCCGATCCCGACGCTGGCCGAGCTCGCCGCGGAGCGCGGCCGCCCGGCCGCCCCGGACTTCGGCGGGTACCTGGTGCTCGGCAACGACTACGGCCGCCAGCTGTGCGTGCAGTACGGCACCGCGGCGGTGGTCGCGGTGGACCTGGACGGGCCCGGCGAGGCCCCGCGCTTCGTCAACAGCGGGGTGCCGGAGTTCGTCCGCAGCCTCGCGGTGCTCGGGCGGATGTGGCGCCTGCGGTACGGGCTGACGCCCGAACAGGCGGGCCGCTGGACGACCGACCTCCAGGCCCAGCTGATCGCCGTCGACCCGGCCGCGCTGTACACGCCGGAGAGTTGGTGGGCGGTGCTGGTGGAACAGTTCTGGGACGGCTTGATGTAACCGCGTCAGGTACGGGCACGAAGGGGCCGGGCCGGATAAGGTGCGGCTCCTTCGGGTTGCGGTGCGGCCTCGCCTTCTTGGGCTTTCCAGCGTATCTGCGCAAAATAGGTCAAGAGGATGGGCAGTATTAGTCCTCGACGACCACATCGGATGAGGGCTGCGCAGCCCGCGAGCACGAAGGAAGAGCCGATGAGCGATGCCGTCTCCCCGTCCGGCTTCACCGTTGCCCGGCGAGGCTATGCACCCGAGCAGGTCGACCGGACGCTGGACGCGTTGAGTGTCGACCGGGACCGGGCCTGGGAGCGGTTGAGCGTCCTCGGCGCGGGTCTGCGCGAGATGGAGAACCGGCTCGCCGAGGTGGTGCAGGCCGCCGCTGACGCGCCGGAGCCCGACTACGGGCGGCTCAGCGACCAGGCGGCCGCCCTGATGGCGATCGCCGACGCCGAGTCGCTGGCCGTGCGGACCGCGGCCGAGCGGGCCGCGGAGGACGCCAGGGACAACGCCTACGAGGCCGGGCAGGACGCCGACCGGGCCGCCAAGGAGTATGCCGGGACGGTCCGCAGAGAGGCGGACGAGGCCGCCCGCCGGACCGAGGAGCGCACCCGGGCGGAGTCCGAGCGGCTGCGTGCCGAGGCCGACCAGGAGGCCCGGGCGATCCGCGACGGCGGCACCGGCGACGCGGCCCGCACCCGGGTGGAGGCGGCCGAGGCCGGGGAACGGGCCGAGGGCAAGCTCGCCGAGCTGCGGCGCCGGGCCGACGAGATGTTCGCGGCGGCCGAGGCCAAGGCCGACGGCGAGGACACCAAGATCTCGGCGACCGCGGAACGCCGTCTCCGGGAGGCCGAGCAGCACCGGGAGACCGTCCTCGGGGAGATCCGCCGGATCGAGGGCGAGGCCCAGGCCAAGGCCGACGACCTGATCATGAAGGCCCGCCACGAGGCCGAGCGGGTCCGCACCGCGAGCGAGCGCGAGCAGCGTGACTTCACCACCCGGCTCGACGTCGTCCAGACGCACCTGGACCACATCAAGGAGACCCTGGCGGCGCTGACCGGCGCGGCGGTCGGCGCGGTCGAGGCCCAGCCGGCCCTCCCGCCGGGGGCCCCGGCCGCCGCTCCGGCCCCGGCCCCGGCTCCCGCGCCCGCGCCCGTGCCCGGCGCCGAGGCGGAGACGGCCGGGCTGCCGTCCGTCCCGCCGCTGCCCGACGCGCTGCCCGCGGCCGAGACGCCGCCGTGGGCCCGCAAGCCGCCGCTGGAGGCGGCCGAGGCCCCGGCCGACCTGCCCTCCGAGGTCGAGACGAAGATCGTTCCGAAGATCGTCATCATCGACGACGGATCCGACTACGACGCCGGCCGGGTCATCCGCCGGGGCTGAGGCAGCGCCCCGGCGGATCACCCGGCCGGTCGGCCCGGGCCCGGGCCCGGGCCCGGGCCCCGGAGCACCTCGACGGCCTCAGAGCACCTCGACCGCCGCGCCGGTGAGCCGGCGGCGGCAGTCCAGTACGTACGGGGAGTGCTCGACGACCGCCTCGTAGTCGAACTCGTCGTGGTCGGCCAGCAGGATCACCGCGTCGGCCGCGGCGAGCTCCTCCGGGGTCGCCTCGACGCGTCGGACGCCGGCCAGCGGGCCGCCGCCGTGGCCGTCGTGCTCGGCGGCACGCTGACCGGGGATCTCCGGCTCGGCCACGTGGACGCCGACCACCACGTGCGGGTCGGCCGCGCGGACCTCGGCGCCCATCCGGGTGAGCAGCTCCACGACCCGGGCGGCCGGGGTCTCCCGGGCGTCGCCGGTGTTCTTCTTGTACGCCAGGCCGAGGACCAGCACCCGGGAGCCGTTGACCGCGCGGCGGCGCTGGTTGAGCGCCTCCGCCAGCCGCCGCACCACGTAGTCCGGCATGTGGCTGTTGACGTCGTTGGCCAGCTCCACGAACCGGAACGACTGGCCGAGCGCCCGCTCGACCCGCCAGGACAGGTAGGAGGGGTCGATCGGCAGGCAGTGCCCGCCGACGCCGGGCCCGGGAGTGAACCGCAGGAAGCCGAAGGGCTTGGTGGACGCGGCGTCGATCGCCTCCCAGACGTCGATGCCGAGGTCGTGGGCGAACATCGCCAGCTCGTTGACCAGCGCGATGTTGACGTGCCGGAAGGTGTTCTCCAGCAGCTTGGTCAGCTCGGCCTCCTTGCAGGAGGACACCGGGACCGTCCGCTCGACCAGCCGGCCGTAGAAGCCGTCGACGGCGGCCAGACCGGCCGGCGTGGTGCCGGAGACCACCTTGGGGGTGTTCTCCAGCTTCCAGGTCGGGTTGCCCGGGTCGATCCGCTCGGGGCTGTAGCCGAGGTGGAAGTCCTCGCCCGCCCGCAGGCCGGAGCCCTCCTCAAGGAGCGGTGCGAGCAGTTCCTCGGTGGTCCCGGGGTAGGTGGTCGACTCCAGCACCACGGTGGCCCCGGGCCGCAGGTGCTGCGCGAGCAGCCGGGCCGAGGACTCGATGTACGAGAGGTCGGGCACCCCGTCCCGCAGCGGGGTGGGCACGGTGATGACCGCGATGTCGAAACCGGCCACGTCCCCGGGCTCGGCCGAGGGCAGGTAGGCCCCGCTGTCGAGCAGCGGCCGCAGCCGCTCGGCGGGGATGTCCTCGACGTACGATTCGCCGACGGCCAGCCGCTTGATCCGGCGGTCGTCCACGTCGTAGCCGACGACCTCGTGCCCCACCTCGGCGGCCCGGACCGCCAGCGGCAGACCGACGTAGCCCTGGCCTGCGATGACCACGCGCATGACTGAAGTACCCCCTCCGTCGCGGTGACGCCCACACCGTGTTCAGGGCTGCCCCACACCGCCTTCACACGAGGGTACGGAGCGCGGACCCGGCGCGGGCGGCTTCGCGGAAACGCGTGCACAACGGGCAGAGCGGGATCATCCCAACCAATGGAATCGGTCTGGAACGCCGACGGGCCGAGACCCTCGGCGCCCTCCAGGAAAGGGCGCCGAGGTCCCGGCGTGGGGGCACGGGCGCCCCCACCCAGGGCCGCCCGGCCTCGCATTCCGACCCCCATCGGAATACGAACGGTGCCGCTGCAGCCATCCCCCACGGTTGGGTGCGGCGGGCACGGGAACCATCCTGCGCGGCCACCATGGACGGGCAGTGACAGGAGTATGTCGACTTCATGATCTCTGGTGGCCCGCACGCACCGGGCGGGGCAGGCGGCGGCGCCCGGTGCATCGGGTGGCGGCGGGTGCCGCGGCGTAGGCTGGACACCCCCGGGGCGCATCGCGTGCCGGGCTGTTCGCGTTGCCCGGCCGGGCTCTCCGGCCTCGGGCCACTCCAGCCACGGAGCGAAGAAGAGACTTCATGAGCCTGTCCGGACTGCTCGATGTCGTCGTACGGGACGCCGCCCTCGCCGAGGCGATCGAGGCGGCGGCCACCGGCCGCCGTCAACACCTCGACCTGGTCGGGCCGCCCGCCGCCCGGCCGTTCGCGATCGCGGCGCTGGCCCGTTCGCTGGCCGGGGCCGCGGGTGAGCGGGGCCGCCCGGTGCTGGCCGTGACGGCCACCGGCCGGGAGGCGGAGGACCTCGCCGCCGCCCTGCGCTCGCTGCTGCCGGCCGACGCCGTCGCCGAGTTCCCGGCCTGGGAGACCCTGCCGCACGAGCGCCTGTCGCCTCGCTCGGACACGGTCGGACGGCGCCTCGCGGTGCTGCGCCGGATCGTCCACCCGCGGGCCGACGACCCGGCCGCCGGCCCGGTCCAGGTGGTGGTCGCCCCGGTCCGTTCGGTGCTCCAGCCGCAGGTGAAGGGGCTGGCCGAGCTGGAGCCGGTGGCGCTGCGGCGCGGGGAGCAGCACGACCTGGAGGAGGTCGCCCGCGGGCTCGCGGCGGCCGCCTACGCCAGGGTCGAACTGGTCGAGAAGCGTGGCGAGTTCGCCGTCCGCGGCGGCATCCTGGACGTCTTCCCGCCGACCGAGGAGCACCCGCTTCGGGTGGAGTTCTGGGGCGACGACGTCGAGGAGATCCGCTACTTCAAGGTCGCCGACCAGCGTTCGCTGGAGATCGCCGAGCACGGCCTGTGGGCCCCGCCCTGCCGGGAGCTGCTGCTCACCGGCGAGGTGCGGGCCCGGGCCGCCGCGCTGGCCGCGGAGCACCCGGAGCTGGCCGAGATCCTGGACAAGATCGCCCAGGGCATCGCCGTCGAGGGCATGGAGTCGCTGGCGCCCGTCCTGGTGGACGACATGGAGCTGCTGCTCGACGTGCTGCCGCAGGGGTCGATCGCGGTCGTCTGCGACCCGGAGCGGGTCCGGACCCGGGCGGCCGACCTGGTGGCGACCAGCCAGGAGTTCCTGCAGGCCTCGTGGGTGGCGGCGGCGGCCGGCGCGGACCGGCCGATCGACATCGAGCAGATCGACGTCTCGGCCGCCTCGCTGTGGTCCCTGGCCGACGTGCGCGAGCACGCCGCCGGGATCGGCCTGCCGTGGTGGTCGGTCAGCCCGTTCGCCACCAGCGACGCCGCGGTCGGCGAGGTGCCGGCCCGCGGCGAGGCCGCTGATCGGTACAGCGACGCCGGCACCCTCACCCTCGGCATGCACGCCGTGGAGGCGTACCGGGGCGACACCGCCCGGGCGATCGCCGACGCCAAGGAGCGGCTGGCCGCCGACTGGCGGGTCGTCATGGTGACGGAGGGCCACGGCCCGGCCGCCCGGCTGGCCGAGGTGCTCGGCAACGAGGGCATCGCGGCGCGGCTGGTGGCCGACCTCGCCGAGGCGCCGACCCGGGACGTCGTCCACGTCTCCTGCGGCTCGATCGAGCACGGCTTCGTCGACGAGGCACTCAGGCTGACCGTGGTCACCGAGACCGACCTGTCCGGCCAGAAGTCCTCCACCAAGGACATGCGCCGGATGCCGTCGCGGCGCCGCAACGCGATCGACCCGCTGGCCCTGGCGGCCGGCGACTACGTGGTCCACGAGGCGCACGGCGTGGGTCGGTACGTCGAGATGGTGCAGCGCACCGTCCAGGGCGCCACCCGCGAGTACCTGGTGCTGGAGTACGCCCCCGCCAAGCGCGGCCACCCCGGCGACCGGCTGTTCGTGCCGACCGACCAGCTGGACCAGGTGACCAAGTACGTCGGCGGGGAGGCCCCGACCCTGCACCGGCTCGGCGGCGCGGACTGGGCCAAGACCAAGCAGCGGGCCAAGAAGGCGGTCAAGGAGATCGCCGCCGATCTGATCAAGCTCTACTCGGCCCGGATGGCGGCCCCCGGCCACACCTTCGGCCCGGACACCCCGTGGCAGCGCGAGCTGGAGGACGCCTTCCCGTACGCGGAGACGCCGGACCAGCTGACCACCATCGCCGAGGTGAAGTCGGACATGGAGAAGTCCGTCCCGATGGACCGGCTGATCTGCGGCGACGTTGGCTACGGCAAGACCGAGATCGCGGTGCGGGCGGCCTTCAAGGCCGTGCAGGACGGCAAGCAGGTGGCGGTGCTGGTGCCGACCACGCTGCTGGTGCAGCAGCACTTCTCCACCTTCGCCGAGCGGTACGCCAACTTCCCGGTGGTGGTGAAGGCGCTCTCCCGGTTCCAGACCGACAGCGAGGCGAAGGCCGTCCTGGAGGGCCTGTTCGAGGGCTCGGTGGACGTGGTCATCGGCACCCACCGGCTGTTCTCCTCGGAGACCCGGTTCAAGGACCTCGGCCTGGTGATCGTCGACGAGGAGCAGCGCTTCGGCGTCGAGCACAAGGAGCAGCTGAAGAAGCTGCGGGCCAACGTCGACGTGCTGACGATGTCGGCGACGCCGATCCCGCGGACGCTGGAGATGGCCGTCACCGGGATCCGGGAGATGTCCACCATCACCACCCCGCCGGAGGAGCGGCACCCGGTGCTGACCTTCGTCGGCCCGTACGACGAGAAGCAGATCTCGGCGGCGATCCGGCGGGAGCTGCTGCGCGAGGGCCAGGTCTTCTACATCCACAACCGGGTGGAGTCGATCGACAAGGCGGCGGCCCGGCTGAAGGACCTCGTCCCCGAGGCGCGGGTCGCGACCGCGCACGGGCAGATGGGGGAGAACCTGCTGGAGAAGGTGGTGGTCGACTTCTGGGAGAAGGAGTTCGACGTGCTGGTCTCCACCACCATCGTGGAGTCCGGCATCGACATCTCGAACGCCAACACCCTGATCGTGGAGCGCGGCGACACCTTCGGCCTCTCCCAGCTGCACCAGCTGCGCGGACGGGTCGGGCGCGGCCGCGAGCGCGGGTACGCGTACATGCTGTACCCGCCGGAGAAGCCGCTGACCGAGACGGCGCACGAGCGCCTCGCCACCATCGCGCAGCACACCGAGATGGGCGCCGGCATGTACGTGGCGATGAAGGACCTGGAGATCCGCGGCGCCGGCAACCTGCTCGGCGGCGAGCAGTCCGGGCACATCGCCGGGGTCGGCTTCGACCTCTACATGCGGATGGTGGGCGAGGCGGTGGCCGAGTTCCGCGACTCGCTGGCGACCGGCGGCGCCGCGCCGGAGGAGGAGCCGCTGGAGGTGAAGATCGAGCTGCCGGTGGACGCCCACGTGCCGCACGACTACGCCCCCGGCGAGCGGCTGCGCCTGCAGGCGTACCGCTCGATCGCCGCGGTCAACTCGGAGGAGGACATCGTCCAGGTCCGCGAGGAGCTCACCGACCGCTACGGCAAGCTGCCGGAGCAGGTGGAGAACCTGCTGCTGGTGGCCGCGCTGCGGCTGTACGCGCGGCGCTGCGGCATCGGGGACATCACCCTGCAGGGGAACTTCGTCCGCTTCGGTCCGGTCGAGCTGCGGGAGTCGCAGCAGCTGCGGCTGAACCGGCTCTACCCGCGCAGCCAGGTGAAGGCCGCGGCCGCGCAGCTGCTGGTACCGAGGCCGAGCAGTGGCGGCCGGATCGGCGGCAAGCCGCTGGTCGGGCGTGAACTGCTGGCGTGGAGCTCGGAGTTCCTCGGCACCATGTTCGACGACCTGGCGGGGGCGAGGCGGTAGCCGGGCTTCGGTGGGGCCGGTCGCCGCAGCGGCCGGCCCCACCGGCGCCGGTGGCGGGCCATCCGTACGCCACCGACGGGTGACCCGTTCGGACCAAGGTCTGGCACCGGGCCGCACGGCTCCCTATTGTCTGTGCCTGTCAGGAGAACCACCGGAGACCGCACCAGCCACAGCCACACTCTGGAGGCCGCACGTGATCCGCACCAGCTCCGCCGCCCGCCGACTCGCCGGGACGGCGGCCGGACTCTCCCTCGCCGCCCTGCTGACCGCCTGTGGGAGTACCCCGGCCCACCAGGGCGCCGCAGTGGTGGTGGGCGACGAGCGGATCACCGTCGCCGCGGTGGAGGCGAAGGTCACCGCCGTCCGGGACGCGGCCGCCGCCCAGCCCGGCGGCTCCCGCGCGGAGCGGGCCGGCCTGGCCCGCCGAACCGTCGCCGAGCTGGTCCTGGACCGGGTGATCGCCCGGGCGCTGGCCGACCGCGGCGTCTCGGTCGCCGACACCGAGATCGTCCAGGCCCGGGAGGCCGACGCCAAGCTGCTGGGCGGCCCGGACGCGCTGGAGCGCGAGCTGCTCGGCAAGCAGGGCGTGCCGGCCACCGGCATCGAGGACTTCTACCGGCAGCAGCTGGGCCTGCAGAAGCTCGCCGCCGCCGACGGCCAGGACGCCCGGTCCGCGGCCGGGGACGCGGCGATCCGCAAGGCGCTGGTGACGGCCGGAACGGCGCTGCGGATCGAGGTCAACCCCCGCTACGGCCACTGGGACCCGGCGCAGATCGGGCTCACCGACGCGCCCGAGGACTGGCTGCCGCAGAACAGCACCCTCTACTGACCGGTCTGCCGGGCCGGGTAGGTTCGGGGATGTGGACACTCCGAAGCTGACCCTGCTGACCACCACCCACCGGGTGGCCCCCGGCCTGCTCTCCTGGCCCGCCTGGGAGGCGCTGCGCGGCGCCGCGCGGGTGCTCGCCGCGGACCCGGCCCACCCCCAACTGCCCGCGCTGCGGCAGGCGGGGGTCGAGGTCGAGCTCGTCGAACGCGGGACCGCCCCCGCGCTGGCCCGCCGGCTGGTCGGGGCCGCCCCGGTGCTCTGGCTCGGCAGCCCCGACGGGGACCCGGGGCTGACCGACGCGCTGGCCCGGATCTCGGTGGAGGAAGCCGGAACGGCGCCCGAGATCGAGGTGCTGCCCGGCTCGTACGACCTGCCCGGGGCGAGGCTGCTCGACCTGGCGTCGGTGATGGACCGGCTGCGCTCGCCCGGCGGCTGCCCCTGGGACGCCGAGCAGACCCACGGCAGCCTGGTGAAGTACCTGGTGGAGGAGGCCTTCGAGCTGGTCGAGGCGATCGAGGAGGGGGACCGCGAGACGCTCCGCGAGGAGCTCGGCGACGTCCTGCTGCAGGTGTTCTTCCACTCCCGGATCGCCGAGGAGCACCCGGAGGACCCGTTCTCGATCGACGACGTCGCGGGCGACATCGTCGAGAAGCTGATGTACCGACACCCGCACGTCTTCGGCGACGTGACGGCCACCGAGTCCGCCCAGGTCGAGGCCAACTGGGAGCAGCTGAAGGCTGCCGAGAAGCAGCGCGAGTCCGTCCTGGACGGCGTGCCGGCCGGGCTTCCCGCACTCGCCTACGCGGCCAAACTGGTCTCCCGGGTCCGCCGCGCGGGCTTCACCGGTGTGCCCGACCAGCCCTGGGAGCTGCCCGAGCGGCTCACCGACGAGTCGGCCGGCGCCCTGCTGCTGGCCGTCGCCCAGCGCGGCTACGACGCGGGCGTCGACGTCGACGCGGCCCTGCGCGCAGCGGCCCGCCGCTACCGCACCGCCGTCCGCTCCGCCGAAGGCCTCCCCGCCTAATGGGACTTGCTGAGTCGTAGAGACTCGGTGCCGTAGCCGCCAGCAGGTGAGCACTCTCTCCGCCGGAACCACTGCGAGTTCTGGGGTCAGACCGTGCCCCTGCTGGTCGGCCGGAAGGCCATGACCGCTGATGGGGTGGCGTGCCCGCCGAACAGGGCGTGAGCACTGGATCCATTAGGCCGCGTGCCGTGTCTTCCGCAGGCTGCACGACCAGCAAATACGCTATGGGGAGGAAGAGTTGCTGCTGATCGGCGACGACTGGGCCGAGGACCACCACGACGTCGAGGTCCAGGACGCGACCGGCCGACGCCTCGCAACCGCGAGGCTGCCCGAGGGCGCGGAAGGCATCGCCAAGCTGCACGAGCTCGTGGCCAAGCACGCCGGAGAGGACCCCGATCCCGCCGACGTGATCGTCGGGATCGAGACCGACCGCGGCACCTGGGTACAGGCCCTGCTCGCCGCCGGCTACCAGGTCTACGCGATCAACCCCCGACAGGTCGCCCGGTTCAAGGAGCGGTACAGCACCTCCGGCGCCAAGAGCGACAAGGGCGACGCCCACGCCTTGGCCGACATGGTCCGCATCGACCGCGACCAGCTACGGCCCATCGCCGGCGACAGCGACCAGGCCCAGGCCGTCAAGGTCGTGACCCGCGCCCACCAGACCCTGATCTGGGAACGCACCCGCACCTTCCAACGGCTCCGCAGCACGCTGCGCGAGTACTTCCCCGCCGCCCTGAACGCCTACGCGTCCCTGGAACTGACCAGCACCGACGCACTGGAACTGCTGATCAGAGCACCCACACCGCAGGCGGCGGCGAAGCTGACCCGCACCCAGATCGCCGCCGTCCTCGCCCGGGCCCGCCGACACAACCGGGACCAGAAGGCCGGCGCGATCCAGGCCGCACTGCGCGAGAAGCAGCTGGAGCTGCCCGAGCCAGTCACGGCCGCCTACGCGGCCGCCACCATTGCCCACTCCCGGCTCCTGCTCGCCCTCAACGAGCAGATAGCCGCGATGGAAAAGCAGGTGAGGGCGCATTTTCTCGCGCACCCGGACGCTGAGATCTACCTCTCCATGCCCGGCATCGGAGAGATCACCGGCGCCCGGGTGCTCGCCGAGTTCGGGGACGACCCCACCCGCTACACCTCCGCCAAAGCCCGCAAGAACTACGCCGGCACCAGCCCCGTCACCCGGGCCTCCGGCAAGAGCCACACCGTCCAGGCCCGCTACGTCCGCAACAACCGGCTCGCCGACGCCCTCCAGCGCCAGGCGTTCTCCGCCCTGCGCGCCTCACCCGGCGCCCGCCGCTACTACGACAAGCAGCGCGCACGCGAGGCCGGCTACAACCCCGCTCTCCGCCAGGTCGGCAACCGACTCGTCGGCATCCTCCACGGATGCCTCAAGACCCGCACCCACTACGACGAAGCAACCGCCTGGTCCCACCACGCACACCTCCATGCCGCTTGACCTCAAACGTCATGGGGTGTCTGACCCCACCCCGCGCCGCCTTTCTGCAGGGGCGCGGGGAACTGCGCGCCCCACCGGCCACGGCCCCCGCACTCGCCCACGGACCCCGCCCCGTACCCTCGGGTCTCCGTGGGCGTCCGCCTTCTCCAGGGGCGCGGGGAACTGCGCGAACAGCCGGCCAAGATCCCCGCACCCGCCCGCGAAGCCCGCCCCCCCCGCATCCCCGCCTGCGGGCCGCAGGCCTACCGCATGAAGCGCCGCGCCATCCCCGCCACGCACGCGATGATCCGGTCGCTGCTGATCCCCATCCGGTTGCGCTGGAAGTCGTAGAGCTCCGGGGCCAGCGGAGCGAGCAGCAGGTCGATGTGGGCGTCCGGGTCCGGGACGTCCGCGTCGACCAGCAGGGTGCGGATGTGGACCCGCCAGAACCCGTACGCGCCGGAGGTGAACCGGGCCGGCCCGGTCTCCGCGCCCAGGGCCAGCGGGAGGTGACGCTCCAGCAGGTCGATCGCGGCCACGTAGAAGGCCGCCAGTCGCTCCCCCGGGGGTGCGCCGGGCCCCAGCGGCGGGGGGCCGCTGAGCAACTGCTCCTGGAGCCGGTACTCGTGTTCGTCCAGCAGCGCGACGGCGACGGCGGCGGGGTCGGGGAAGCGCCGGTAGAGCGTGGCGCGGCCGACGCCGGCGGCCCTGGCCAGCTGGTCCATGGTGATGGTGGCCGGGTCTCTGGTGGCGAACAGCTCCTCGGCCGCGGCCAGGATCTGGGCGCGGTTGCGCGCCGCGTCGGCCCGTTCACGGGGCCTCGCCTGCGCCGGGGGAGTGGGGACCGGCAGGCCTGTGGTCATGGCCAGATCGCGTCGGTGCTGCCCGCTGTGCATGTTTTCGAGCTTACTACCCGACGCAGAAGAAACTGAGTCGACTGTCCACTTAGCCGCTGCGCGTGTACTCTAAATGGACACACTGTCCGTTTGACTCTGAGAGGACGAGGCCATGCACAGCGCGCTGCTCGCCGTAGCCCTGCTGGTCGGCTGCCTGTTGGCCGTCCAGGCCTCGGTGAATCTGCAGCTGAACTCGGCGGTCGGCACCCCCTACGGGGCCTCGACCGTGCAGCTCAGCGTCGCCACCGGCATCCTGATCGTCATCGCCGCCGTCTTCGGCACCCTGGGCGCGTTGGGCAAGCTCTCGGACGTCGAGGGCTGGCACCTGCTCGGTGGCCTGGCAAGCCCGCTCTACATCACCAGCGGCATCCTGCTGTTCCCACGCCTGGGGGCGCTGGTGAGCGTGGGGCTGTTCGTCACTGGTCAGATGTTCGCCTCCCTGGGCATCGACCTGCTCGGCCTGTTCGGGCTGGAGAAGAAGCCGGTCGGGGTCGGCATCGTGCTCGGTGCCATCGCGGTGCTGGTCGGCATCATCGTGATCGTCCGCGGCCAGTTGAAGGCCTCGGCGGGGGCCGCGCCCGGGGCCGCGCAGCTGGGCACCGCCGGCCGGGTCGGCTGGCTGGCGCTGGGCATCGTGGCCGGCGGCGTGCTGCCGATCCAGGGCGCCATCAACGCAAAGCTGCGCGCCGACCTCAACGCGCCGGTCACCGTCGCGGCGATCAGCTTCACGGTCGCCACGGTCACCATCGCCGTGGTGCTGCTGGCGCTGCGGGCCACCAACCGCACGCCGGCGCCGAAGGTCGCCCCGCTGAAGAAGATGCCCTGGTGGGGCTGGCTCGGCGGCGCCTGCGCGGCGGCCTACGTGACCGGCACCTTCATGCTCATCCCCAGCATCGGTGCGGCGGTGACGGTGGCGCTCACCGTCACCGGGCAGCAGCTCACCTCGGCCGTGATCGACCACAACGGACTGTTCCGGCTGCCGAAGCGCGCACTGAACTCGTCCCGGCTGGTCGGTCTGGTCTGCCTGATCGGCGGCTCGCTGGCGATCCAGCTGTCCTGAGCCGATCCGGACGTCCTGACCCGGTCCGGCCGTCCTGCGCCGCGGGCCGGCCGCCGTGGCCGCACGGACGCCCGGGGTCCGCCCCGGGCGTCCGTCCCGCACGCCCCTCTCGCACGCGACTCTCGCACGTCCGAACCTCCCCGTCCCGTCGACGTCCAGCTCGGAGGTCCCATCCATGAGAGACAGCTATCAGGCCGGCCCGAACATCCAGGTGATCCCGTCCGACCTGCCGATCCCGGGGCTCGGCCTGCAGGCGGTCAACGCCTTTCTGGTCCGCGGCGAGGAGCCCTTCCTGGTCGACACCGGCATGCCGGTGGACCGGGTCGCGTTCCAGAAGGCGCTCTGGGACCTGATCGACCCGGCCGACCTGCGCTGGGTGGTCGTCACCCATGACGACCGGGACCACACCGGCAGCCTTCCGGCCATTCTGGACGCGGCTCCGCAGGCCCGGCTGATCACCAACCCGATATCGCTGACGCGGCTCGGAGAGGAATTCCACATACCGGGCGAGCGGGTGGTGACGGTCAATCCGGGAGGTACCTGGAAACTCCCCGACCGGACGATCAGCTTCCATCGTCCACCGACCTACGATTCCCCGGGAACGGTCGCGCTGTTCGATCACTCGGACGGCACGCTGTACAGCTCGGACAGTTTCGGGACGGTGGTGTCGGAGCCGGCCCAGCACCTCTCGGAAATACCGGAGGAGGAGTTCTTCGCCGGATTCTCCGTACTCAACCGGGCCATCGCCCCCTGGACGGCGGTGGCCGGCGAGGAGAAGTTCCGGCGGGTTCTCGCCAAGATCGCCGGGCTGCGGCCGGCCCGGCTGCTCAGCGCGCACGGACCGACGGTGGAGGGCCGGGTCGACGACCTGTTCACCGCGATGTCGGAGATCCCCTCCCTCCCCGCCTGGCTCGCCGACGCGGACCTGGACCTCGACGCGGCGCTGGCCGCGCACGAGGCCGAGTCCTCGGTGGGCTCGTGAGTCCCGGCCCGCACCGCCGTCCCGGCAGTTCCGGGGCGAACCCGCAGGCCACGGCCGCACCCGCGGCACCGTCAGTACCCGCCGCAACCTCTGGACCATCCGCAGCACTCGCAGCATCCGCACCGTTCGACAGGAGCCACCCCATGTCCGCAGCCGACCTGACCCCGCAGCCGGGTGTCGTCACCGTCTTCTCCGACATCTGGTGTTCGTTCGCGCACATCGCCGTGCACCGCTTGCACACCGCCCGCACCCGGCTCGGGCTGGACGGCAAGGTCTGGTTCGACCACCGGGCCTTCCCGTTGGAGCTGCTCAACAACGCGCCCAGCCCGCGCCCGGGCACCGACAGCGAGGTGGCCCGGAACGCGAGCCTGGAGCCCGGGGCCGGCTGGCAGCTCTGGCAGGCCAAGGACTGGCTGTACCCGTCGACCACGCTGCCGGCCCTGGAGGCGGTGCAGGCCGCCAAGGCGCAGAGCTTCCGGGCCGCCGAGCAGCTGGACCTGGCGCTGCGCAGGGCGTTCTGGGCGGAGTCCCGCTGTATCAGCAACCGCAAGGTGATCCTGGAGGCCGCCCGGTCCGCCGAGGTGGTCGACGTCGACGAGCTGGAGGCGGCCCTGAACGACGGCCGCGCCCGCAGCGAGCTCTCCGCGCAGGCCGCTGTCTCCGCGACGGACCGGGTCAACTGCAGTCCGCACCTGTTCCTGCCGGACGGCACGGACCACGCCAACCCGGGCATCAAGGTCCGCTGGGAGGGCGGCTACGGCATCGGCTGGCCGGTGATCGAGAGCGACGACCCGAAGGCCTTCGACGACCTGCTCCAGCGGGCCGCCGCGGCCTGATTCCTCGCCGTCCGATGCGCCGCGGCAAGGTTCGCGGCCGTCGGAACGTATTTTCATAGCGCATCTCGAATAGGCATCCCGGGGTCTCCGGGGTGCCTATTCGTGCTGCCCGGAAAGTCTCATCACGAACCAATCTCGGGCGCTGAATGTAAATTCAAAGTTATCGTTCTGTTACCCCTGGGCGCGGCGATGCTCCTCTAGGGTGATGAACGAAGATTCGAAGGTCGTTCCCGTGATCGAATCTTCATCACCCGTATTTCGATCAGCAGCAAGGGGGATATTGCTATGTCGAGCACGAGCACCTCCGACGTCAGCTCCTTCGTGGACCTGACTCAGCACGAGATCGAAGCACTCAAGACCAGGTTCAACCTGGCCGACGCGCACACGCACCAGCGTCAGTCGGCGAGCCAGGACAAGATCGTGGGCCGGCTGCCGGAGCTCTGGTACGAGTCCGAGCAGAACCAGCAGTCCTACTTCGAGGCGCAGTTCATCGACGCCTTCTTCCGACTGCACCGCCAGCCCACCGCCCGCACGATGGGCCGGACCCTGCTCTCGTACTCGGCGAGTGTGGCCACCATGGTCGCCGCGATGTATCTGAAGCGGCGTGAGATGACGGTCTCGCTCATCGAGCCCTGCTTCGACAACCTCACCGACCTGCTGCGCAACATGCAGGTGCCGTTGAAGCCGCTCCCGGAGCAGACGCTGGCCGAGACGGCCGGCATCTACGACGGGCTGGTCGCCAACGTCGAGACGGACGCCATCTACCTGGTCGACCCGAACAACCCGACCGGGTTCACCCTGCTCGCCCAGGGGCTGGACGGCTTCCGCGAGGTCATCCGCTACTGCGTCGACCACGACAAGCTGCTGATGATCGACTTCTGCTTCGCCTCCTTCGCCCTGTGTGATCCGGAGATCGGGCGGGTGGACGTCTACCAGCTGTTGGAGGAGTCCGGCGTCACCTACATGGTGATCGAGGACACCGGCAAGACCTGGCCGATCCAGGACGCCAAGTGCGCGATGATCACGGCCAGCCGGAACATCCACGAGGACGTCTACAACCTGCACACCAGCGTCCTGCTGAACGTCTCCCCGTTCGTCCTCAACATGGTGACCCAGTACATCGAGGACTCCATCGAGGACGGCTTCGAGTCCGTCCGCGAGATCATCACCCAGAACCGCCGGGCCGCCGAGTGGGCGCTGGACGGCGCGGTGCTGGAGTACCAGACGCCGGTGGTCAACACCAGCGTCGCCTGGTTCCGGATCAAGCCCGAGCACCTGACCGCCTCGGCGCTCCAGGCCGAGCTGTACGACTCCGAGGTGTACGTGCTGCCCGGCACCTTCTTCTACTGGAACGAGCCGAGCCGCGGGGAGCGTTACGTGCGCCTCGCGCTGGCCCGTGAGCCCAAGGTCTTCGCCTCGGCGATGGAGCGGCTCCGCGAGGTGCTGAAGCGCCATGAGCAGCTCTGAGACCTTCATCGACGGCACCGCCTTCATGGCGATGCACAGCAGCGACGAGACGGTGCGACGGAGCTTCAAGGAGTTCTTCGTCAGCCGGCTCAGCGGTCGGGTGATCCTGAACCTGGAACAGGTCGGCTGGTGCGACAACCTGGTCTGGCAGTACTCCCGGCAGGTCCAGGACGCCTACTACCCGTTCATGGACAACCTCCACACCGACATGCGGATCGACCGGATCGGCTACTCGGACGGCGACCTCGCGGCCGCGGCCGGCACGCCCGAGCTGGCCGGACTCCCGCTCACCCAGCGGCTGCTGCTCGGCCAGGTGGTCAACCGGGGCGGCACGCTGGTCACGGCGGACCCGGCCCTGCGGGCCCGGCCCGGGCTGCCGGTCGCCGCGGTGCCCCTGCCGGCCCGGGAGCCCGTCTTCCCCGGCCTGCTGGAACCGCTCTACCAGGACTCGCTCGCCCTGCGGGTGCCGCCCTCCGGCTCTGAGGAGAAGTCATGACGTACTCCGGAACGATCGCTCCGCTGGTCACCCCGGTGGATGCCGACGGCCGGGTCCACGAGGCGAGCGTGGCCCGACTGATCGGGTCCGTCCGGGCCGAGGTCACCGGTCTGATGCCGGCGCTGAGCTCCGGCGAGGGCTGGAAGCTGAGCGAGGCGCAGTGGCGGGACATGATCACGTACACGGTCCGGTACGCGGACGGGCTGCCGGTGCTGGCCGGCATCCATCTGCCGGACACCGAGGCCGTGATCGAACGGGCGAGAGTCGCCCTCGACCTGGGGGCCGCGACCGCGGTGGTGACGACCCCGTTCCGGTCGGACATCTCCCAGGACGAGATCTACCAGCACTACCGGCGGATCCGTGAGGCGGTGCCGATCCCGCTCTTCCTCTACAACGAGGAGGCGGTCTCCGGCAACAAGATCGAGCTGGAGACCCTGCTGCGGATCTGCGAACTCCCGGGCATCGTCGGCATCAAGGAGTCCAGCGGCTCCGCCGAGTACACCCGGCGGGCCGCGGCCGGGCTCACCATCCCGGTCTTCGAGGGCTGGGAGAACCTGCTCTCCGACGTCCCCGGCGTCGCGGGCATGATCGGCCCGCTGGCCAACCTGGACCCGGCGCTGTGCAACGCCGTCCTGGTGGACCCGGCGCCCGAGGTGCAGAAGCGGGTCGACGAGGCCTGCGAGCGGTACGGCATCTTCCGCGACGACTGGTACCGCTACGTCAAGCAGGAGCTGCACCGCCGCGAGGTCATCGCCTTCCCGGACGTGGTGGCCGAGCGGTGAGCGCGACCCTGGAGACCGAGGCGCAGGCCCGACTCCGGGACCAGCGCAGGCTGTTCCGGCTCAACCGCCGGCTGCCGACCGCCGAGGAGTACGGCTGGATGCGGGCCACCGAGGAGGCCTGGATCGGTCGGCTGGCCGAGGAACACGCGGCGGCGGCGCCGCGGTTCGAGTCCGTCGCGGCGCTGATAAAGGCGCTCGGCGCACTGCACGCGGCCGAGCAGGCGGACATCCCGCCCAGCCAGGACTACCTGGCGCTGACCGCCGACCTGGACGAGTTCAAGGCCGTGGTCGCGCAGTTCGCGGTCGACGGGCTGATCGAGTCGCAGCCGCTGCTGCCGGTGGTGCCCCGGCTGCCGTACCGCTCGGGCATGGCCGTCTTCCGGGTGCTGATCGACGAACTCGGCTGCGGCAACGAGGAGCAGGCGCACTCCCAGCTCTACCGGGACCTGCTCACCGAGCTCGGGATGTCCGTGGAGCTGGAGGACTACATCGACGGGACCGGTGCCGCCGGCCTCGCCTACGTCAACCTCTTCCACTGGCTGGCCGCCCGGGCCGAGTCGCCGGAGTACTTCCTCGGCGCCTACGCCTACTTCGAGGCCAGCGTGCTGTACGGCTTCCAGGGTTTCGCCCAGGCGGCCAAGCGGCTCGGCATCACCCACCACCAGTACTTCACCGAGCACCTCTACATCGACCAGTACCACAGCCGCCAGATGCGCTCCGCGATCCGCGCCTACGACGAGGAGCTCGGGGCGGACCTGGCCAAGGTGTGGGCGGGGGTCACGCTGACCAGTGCCGTGGTCGGCGAGGCCAACGACGCGGCGGTCGCGTACGCCCGGGCCCGGGCGGGGGCGGCGTCATGACCGCCGCCACGGGCCCACGGGTGCGGCAGGTGACCGACCAGCTGGTCCTGGTGGAGATCTCCGGCCGCCGGGTGCTGGTCCAGGCCGCCTGCCCGCACCGCAAGGGCCGGCTGCTGTTCGGACACGTGGACGAGCAGACCCTGCGGATCCGCTGCCCGCTGCACAGCTCGACCTTCGACCTCGACTCGGGCCGGCGCACCGCCGGGCCGGCCTGCGACCCGCTCCGGGTGGTCGCGGTGGTCGCGGACGGCTCGGACGGCAGCCGCGAGGCCGCCGCCCTGGCCGACGGGGCGAGGTGACGGCGGACCGCCGTGAACTGTCCGACCTGGGGGCCGCCGCCCGCGGCCCCCAGGTCGAGCAGCACGGCATCGACCCCATACCCGAGTCCGAACGGACCTCCGGACCCGGCGAGTTCGGCTGGATCTGGTCCTCCGCCCAGTTCTGCTTCGGCACCGTCGTGCTCGGCGCGCTGCCGGTCAGCTACGGCCTGGGCTGGTGGGCGGCGTGCACCGCGATCCTGGCCGGTGTCGCGGTCGGCACCCTGATGGTCCTGCCGCTGGTCCGCTTCGGCCTGCGGACCGGTCTCAACGACCCGATGGCCAGCGGCGCGCACTTCGGCGTCCGCGGCCGGGCCCTGGGCAACGTGATCACCATCGCGGTGGCGATCGGCTTCTTCGCCATCTCGGTGTGGACCGGCGGCACGGCCGTGATGGTCGCCGCGCACGAGATCATCGGCACCCCGGTCGGCCGCGGCCCGCTGGCCCTGGCCATGCCGGCCGCCGCGGTGGCGGTGGTGCTGGTCGCGGCGCTCGGGCACAACGCCCTGGTCCGCACCTACAAGGCCACCGCCGTCCTGGGCGGCCTGATGCTGCTCTTCCTGGTCGTCGTCCTGGCGCCCGGGTTCGAACCCGGCTACGGCGGCGGCGAGCTCGCCCTCGGCAGCCCGGGTGCCACCTGGCTGCTGGCCGCCACCGCCTCGGCGGCGGCGCCGCTCTCGTACGCCACCTTCCAGGGCGACTACAGCCGCTACATGTCCGGTCGCCGCGGCGACCGGCCGGTGCTGCTGTGGGCGGGGGCAAGCATGTTCCTCACCTGCATCGCCGCCCTGCTGGTCGGCGCGTACGTGACGACCTTCTTCCCCACCGACCCGCTCTGGCTGCAGGGCCTGACCGACGCCGTGCCGGGCTGGAGCGTCCCGGTGATCGTGGTGTTCGGCCTGGTCGGCACCCTCCCGCAGGGCGGCCTGTGCCTGTACGCGGCCGGGCTCTCGGTCAACTCGCTGTTCTGGCGCACCTCGCGGGCCACCGCCACCCTCGCGGTCGCGGTGCCCTCGATCCTGGCGCTCTACCTCGGTGCGGTGGTGTACGACGCGATGGACTCGATGTCCGCGTTCGTCTCGCTGCTGCTCACCGCGGTGGCGCCCTGGGCGGCCGTCCTGACCGTCGGCTACCTGTTCCACCGCGGCCGGTACCACCCGGCCGAACTCGCCCCGGCCGTCGCACCGGCGGGCCGCTACTGGTACACCCGCGGGCTCAACCCACGGGCGGTGGCGGCCTTCCTCACCGGCGCGGTGCTGGGCGTGCTCTGGGTCAACAACCCGCTGTACGTCGGCCCGCTGGCCGAGCTGACGGCGGGCGTCGACCTCAGCCTGCCGGTCTCGTTCGGCGCCGCGGCACTCGTCCACACGGCGCTGTGCCTGCTGTGGCCGGAGCCGGCCGGGGCGGCCGGCGCCCGGTTCGTGCCCGAGGCGGTGCTCAGCCCTGCGGAGCCGCCGCCACCGGCGCGACCGGAGCCGGCACCGACTCCCGGCGCTGGGCCGGTACGACCTCGCTGATCGCCTCGCCGACCAGCGCCAGCAGTTCGGCCAGCGGGTCGAGGTGGTCGGGCAGGTCGGCGAGCGCCACGATCCGCTCGCCGTCCGGTCCGGCCACCGCGAACAGGTCGATCGGGCCGAGGTGCTTGCGGGCGGTCTCCACCAGCGCGGCGACGTCGCTGGGCTGGTGGACGTCCGCGCTCACCCCGACCACCGGGCAGCCGGGCCGGTCCAGCTCGGTGGCCAGGTCCTCGGCCACCCCCGGGTGGAGATCCGCGATCAGGAGACCGGCCGCGCCCGCGGCGGCGAAACGGCGCGCGAGGTCGGCCCCCGACCCGCCGCCGAGCACCGCGATGACCACCACTGCCCCGGTTACTCGCATGGCCTGCTCCTCCTTCAGAGCGAAACCCCGTGGACCGCACCGCACAGCGGCCCACACACGGTTGTCGGAGGATCGTAGGCACGCAGCGACCCTCCGCAACAGGGATTACCCCTCAGGTGACCAGACTCACGCCCGCGCAGGCAAAGGTTACGGTCATGACATGCCGGAATCCGTCGAGTCCACCCAGCCCGAGCTCTTCACGTGGGAGTTCGCCGCCAATCCCTACCCCGCGTACGCCTGGCTGCGTGAGCACGCCCCCGTGCACCGCACCACACTGCCCAGCGGGGTGGACGCCTGGCTGGTGACCCGGTACGCGGACGCCCGGCAGGCGCTCGCCGACAGCCGGCTGTCCAAGAACCCCGCCCACCACAGCGGGCAGGGCCACCGCAGCGGCCGGGTCGGCATCCCGGGCGAGCGGCAGGCGGACCTGATGACCCACCTGCTGAACATCGACCCGCCGGACCACACCCGGCTGCGCCGCCTGGTGTCCAAGGCCTTCACCCCGCGCCGGGTCGCCGAGTTCGAACCCCGGGTGCAGCAGCTGACCGACCGGCTGATCGACGACTTCGCGGCCCGCGGCTCGGCCGACCTGATCCACGAGTTCGCCTTCCCGCTCCCCATCTACGCCATCTGCGACCTGCTCGGGGTCCCGGCCGAGGACCAGGACGACTTCCGGGACTGGGCCGGGATGATGATCCGGCACGGCCGCGGCCCGCGCGGCGGAGTGGCCCGGGCGGTCAAGAAGATGCGCTCCTACCTGCTGGAGCTGATCCACCGCAAGCGGGCCGACCTGGGCGACGACCTGATCTCCGGCCTGATCCGGGCCAGTGACCACGGCGAGCACCTGACCGAGAACGAGGCCGCGGCGATGGCCTTCATCCTGCTCTTCGCCGGCTTCGAGACCACCGTCAACCTGATCGGCAACGGCCTGTACGCGCTGCTCGGCCACCCCGAGCAGCGGGTCCTGCTGCAGGAGTCCGTCCGGCGCGGCGAGCGCGCGCTGCTGGCCACCGCCGTGGAGGAACTGCTCCGCTACGACGGACCGGTGGAGCTGGCGACCTGGCGGTTCGCCACCCACCCGCTCAGCATCGGCGGGGTGGACATCCCGGTCGGCGACCCGGTCCTGGTGGTGCTCGCCGCGGCCGACCGCGACCCGGCGCGCTTCGCGGCGGAGAACACCCTGGACCTGGCCCGCCGGGACAACCCGCACCTGGGCTTCGGCCACGGCATCCACTACTGCATCGGCGCCCCGCTGGCCCGGCTTGAGGGACAGCTCGCCATCGCCACCCTGTTGACCCGCCTCCCCGACCTCCGGCTCGACGCTGACCCGGACGCCCTGCGCTGGCGCGGCGGCCTCATCATGCGCGGCCTGCGCGAACTCCCGGTCGCGTTCACGCCGCCTGCCGGGGATTCGATTCGGGCATGACATTCCTCCATTCGGACGCGTGCTGACGAGGCGTCGTTCCGGCGGCCGGAAATCGGCTGTTTCCAGCCCGGGAGTCCGCGGGAAGGTGTTCCGGCTGTCCGGAAACAGCCCGGACGGGGGTGTCGGACACGCGGCTCGGCGTGTCCTTGGGGTTGTCCGGCGGGTCCGCTGAATGCTCATCAACCCGGACATACCGGGATAGTTGGCAGACGATCCATGACGGTACGTAATTTATGCGTGATGTTGGCGATATGAGCTTGTGATTGACCGACAGATCTGCCTAATCTCCGTGGAGCCCGCAGCCGTGGGCCCCGAACGCGGAACGCCGAATCCTGTCCGCCGCGCCTCGGGAAACCGACCAGACCCTGGACAGGGGCGGGGGACCCAGGTTTGTTGCCGTCCCCAACGGCTAGGGGTGAAGCCGCCGATGCGGAAGCAGGAACCCCCTCCTGCTCCGCCGAGGCGGACGGGCCAACCTCCCGGTCCGAACCCGACAGCTCACCTCGCAGGCGTGCGGAGAGGAATCCTCATGCTGTTCACCGGAACGGGCCGTCACCGTCGCAGGACCCAGGCCGAGAAGGTCATCGCCGCCGCAGGCGTGGCCGGAGTCGGTCTGGCACTGCCGCTGCTCACCGCCGGCGGCGCACACGCCGCACCCGTGTCGACCTGGGACCGGGTCGCGCAGTGCGAGAGCGGCGGCAACTGGGGGATCAACACCGGCAACGGCTTCTACGGCGGGCTGCAGTTCACCCCCAGCACCTGGAAGTCGTTCGGCGGTACGCGGTACGCCGCGCAGGCCAACCAGGCCTCCAAGGGCCAGCAGATCGCCGTCGCCGAGAAGGTCCTGGCCTCGCAGGGGCCCGGCGCCTGGCCGGTCTGCTCCGTCAAGGCGGGGCTCACCAAGGGCGGTGCGCCCGCGCAGGTGGACGCCGGGGACTCGGACGAGGGCTCCGCCCGCAGCGCCGCCCCGGCCAAGGCGGCCAAGAAGCCCGCCACGCCGAAGGCCCCGCGGCCCGCCGCGCCCAAGGAGGCCGTCGCCCAGGAGGACGAGCCCGCCGTGTCGGACGACCCGGCCGCGCAGTCCGGCGACGCCTACACCGTGAACCCGGGCGACACCCTGTCCGGCATCGCCGACGCCCGGCACCTCGCCGGCGGCTGGCAGCAGCTCTACCAGGCCAACCAGGCCGTGATCGGTGCCGACCCGGACCTGATCGAGCCCGGCCAGGTGCTCCGGCTCGGCTGACCGCGGCCGGGTGGAAGGCCGCCCCGTTCGGGGCGGGGCGGCCTGTTTTGTGGGCATTCAGGTGAACTACCGGTCGGTAGCCGGGTCACACGGTGAGACGGGGCCACGGTCTGCGCGGCCCGGGCGTCGCGTGCGGTTAGGCTCTGGTCGTAACGACAACACATCCCGCTTCCGCAAGGAGATGCCTCGTGCCGTCCATTGATGTCGTCGTAGCCCGTGAGATTCTCGACTCGCGCGGTAACCCCACGGTCGAGGTCGAGGTCGGGCTCGACGACGGCAGCACGGGCCGTGCCGCCGTCCCGTCCGGCGCCTCCACCGGCGCCTTCGAGGCTCTCGAGCTGCGTGACGGCGACAAGAACCGCTACTTCGGCAAGGGTGTCGAGAAGGCCGTTCTCGCCGTCATCGAGCAGATCGGCCCGGAGCTGGTCGGCTACGACGCCACCGAGCAGCGCCTGATCGACCAGGCCATGCTCGACCTGGACGCCACCCCGGACAAGTCCTCGCTCGGCGCCAACGCGATCCTCGGCGTCTCCCTCGCCGTGGCGCACGCCGCCTCCGAGGCCTCCGACCTGCCGCTGTTCCGCTACCTCGGTGGCCCGAACGCGCACGTCCTGCCGGTCCCGATGATGAACATCCTCAACGGCGGTTCGCACGCGGACTCCAACGTGGACATCCAGGAGTTCATGATCGCCCCGATCGGCGCGGAGTCCTTCTCCGAGGCCGTCCGCTGGGGCGTCGAGGTCTACCACACGCTCAAGGGCGTGCTGAAGGAGCGCGGCCTCTCCACCGGCCTGGGCGACGAGGGCGGCTTCGCGCCGAACCTGGACTCCAACCGCGAGGCGCTCGACCTCATCACCGAGGCCATCAAGAAGGCCGGCTACACCCCGGGCAAGGACGTCGCGCTCGCCCTGGACGTCGCCGCCTCCGAGTTCCACCAGGACGGCTCGTACCAGTTCGAGGGCAAGGCGATCTCCTCCGCCGAGCTCATCGACTACTACGCCGAGCTGGTCGCCGCGTACCCGCTGGTCTCCATCGAGGACCCGCTGGACGAGTCGGACTGGGACGGCTGGAAGGCCATGACCGACAAGCTCGGCGACAAGGTCCAGCTGGTCGGCGACGACCTGTTCGTCACCAACCCGGAGCGCCTGCGCCGCGGCATCGAGTCCGGCACCGCCAACGCGCTGCTGGTGAAGGTCAACCAGATCGGCTCGCTGACCGAGACCCTGGACGCCGTCGAGCTGGCCCAGCGCAACGGCTACCGCTGCATGATGTCGCACCGCTCCGGCGAGACCGAGGACGTCACCATCGCCGACCTCGCCGTCGCCACCAACTGCGGCCAGATCAAGACCGGCGCCCCGGCCCGTTCCGAGCGCGTCGCCAAGTACAACCAGCTGCTGCGCATCGAGGAGATCCTCGACGACGCCGCCGAGTACGCGGGCCGCGGCGCGTTCCCGCGCTTCAAGTCCGAAGGCTGAGCCTGACACACGGCCGTTGCACCTGGGCCCCGGTCCTCACCCCGTAGGGTGGGTGCCGGGGCCCCGGCGTGCAGGGCCCGCTCACCGCGGGGAGGGGTAGGAGATGGCCAGGTGGAGGATTCCGGGGCTCGCGACGCGGCCGCGGTTCACCAGCCGGGCCACCGTCCTGGTACTCGTCCTGTGCTCGCTGGTGGCGATACTCGCCTACCCCGCCCGGCAGTTCATCGCGCAGCGGTCCGAGGTCGCCGAACAGCGGGCGCGGGCGGAGCAGGTCCGGCAGCAGGTCGAGCAGCTCACCCGGGACCGGGCCCGCTGGCAGGACCCGGAGTACGTGAAGGCGCAGGCGCGGGAGCGGCTGCACTACGCGCAGCCGGGTGAGACGCCGTTCGTGTCGGTGGACCCGACGCCCTCGGCGACCGTGAAGTCCTCGTCGGCCGGTGCGGCCCCCGCAGCCCAGGCGAAGCCCCTCAAGCCGTGGTACGCCGGATTCTGGGAGTCGGTCGACCTGGCCGACACCGCCCCGCCCCCGACCGGACCCGCCCCCAGCGCCGAAGCGCACCCGAACCCCCGCCCCTCATCGAAGACAGACCGCTGATGACCACTGAGCACACTCCCGTCGCCGACTCCGACGTCGCCGCCATCGCCGCCCAGCTCGGCCGTGTCCCGCGCGGCCTGCGCGGCGTCGCCCACCGCTGCCCCTGCGGCAACCCGGACGTCGTGGAGACGGCGCCCCGGCTGCCCGACGGCACCCCCTTCCCCACCCTCTACTACCTGACCTGCCCCAAGGCCGCCTCGCTGATCGGCACCCTGGAGGCGGACGGCGTGATGAAGGATCAGACGGCCCGGCTGGCCGAGGACCCGGAGCTGGCCGCCGCCTACCGGGCGGCGCACGAGGACTACATCGCCCGGCGGGACGCGATCGAGGTGCTGGAGAACTTCCCGAGCGCCGGCGGCATGCCGGACCGGGTGAAGTGCCTGCACGTGCTCGTCGGCCACTCGCTGGCGGCCGGCCCCGGCGTGAACCCGCTCGGCGACGAGGCGATCGGCATGCTGGAGGACTGGTGGGCCAAGGGCCCGTGCGTGTCCCCGGCCGAGGTGGCCGCGAGCGCCGCCGCCGTCGCCGAGCAGCGCGCCGCCGCCGAGGACCACGCGGCCGTGATCGCGGCCAAGGAGCAGAAGGCCGCCGAGCGCGCCGCCAAGCGCGCGCAGACCGAGGAAGAGGGCCAGTGACCGTCACCAGGGTCGCCGCGATCGACTGCGGCACCAACTCGATCCGGCTGCTGATCGCCGACCTCGACCCGGAGACCGGCGAGATCACCGACCTCGACCGGCGGATGGTCATCAACCGGCTCGGCCAGGGCGTGGACAGCACCGGCCGGCTGGCGCCCGAGGCGCTGGAGCGCACCTTCGCGGCCTGCCGCACGTACGCGGAGCTGATCACCGGACACGGCGTCGGCCCGGACCGGATCCGGCTGACGGCCACCAGCGCCTCCCGGGACGCCGAGAACGCCGAGGAGTTCACCCGGGGCGTGCGGGAGATCCTGGGCGTCCGGCCCGAGGTCATCACCGGCGAGGAGGAGGCCCACCTGTCCTTCCTCGGCGCCACCAAGGAGCTGTCCGGCACCGACCTGGCCACCCCGTACCTGGTCTTCGACCTGGGCGGCGGCTCCACCGAGTTCGTGCTCGGCGCCGAGGAGGTGCAGGCGGCCCGCTCGGTCGACATCGGCTGCGTCCGGATGACCGAGCGGCACTTCGCCGGCACCGAGCTGCCGACGCTGGGTCAGATCTCCCGGGCCAAGGCGGACATCAGGGCCGCACTGGACCTGGCCGCCGAGACCGTCCCGCTGGACTCCGCCGCCACCCTGGTCGGCGTGGCCGGCACCGTCACCACGGTCGCCGGGATCGTGCTGGAGCTGCCGGAGTACGACTCCGAGCGGATCCACCACTCCCGCCTCACCCTGGAGCAGGTCCGCGAGGTGGCCGGCCGGCTGCTGACCGCCACCCACGCCGAGCGCGCCGCCATTCCGGTGATGCACCCGGGCCGGGTGGACGTGATCGCGGCCGGCGCCGTGGTGCTGCTGGAGATCATGGAGCGCACGGGCGCCGCCGAGCTGGTGGTCAGCGAGCACGACATCCTGGACGGGATCGCCTGGAGTATCGCCCCCTGACCCCGCTCACCCCTTACCGAACCGGCCCCGGGACGGCATCCGCCGACCCGGGGCCGCGGTCTGTGGGTCGTGCCGCGAGAAAGTTCGTGAATTTCTTCACATGGCGATCCAGCCTTTCGACGCACCCGCGTGCCCGCAACGTCCGATATGCGGGACCGAAGGCTGCCCGGGTGGATCCCCCCGTGGATCCCAGGTGGCGCCTCCGACTCGGCGATGGAATCGAAATGAGGCGCGGGAACCCGGGCCCGTCCGGGATCGTTGCTGCTCAGCGAGGCGGTTGCCCGCGCCGCGCTCACGGTGCGCCGGGCCGGGCCGTGAGGACACCCGTCGGGCCCCCGATTGTGGCCGCGCAGTGTAGCAGAGGGTGTCCAGAGGTCTGTGACGGGCCTCACGAAGGGTGCTCCGGGCGGGGGTGGATACTTTCGGATATGAGCACCACGGAGCGTCCTCGCATCCTCATTGTCGGCGGTGGTTACGTCGGCCTGTATGCCGCGATGCGCATCCTCAAGAAGATGCGTTATGGCGAAGCGACCGTCACGGTCGTCGACCCGCGGCCGTACATGACGTACCTGCCCTTCCTCCCCGAGGCGGCCGGCGGCAACGTCGCGCCCCGCAACCTCGTCGCCCCGCTGCGCAGCGCCCTGAAGAAGGCGGAGGTGCTCACCGGTGCGGTCACCGGTGTGGACCACGCCCGCAAGGTCGCCACCATCCAGCCCGCGGCCGGCGACTCGTACGAGCTGCCCTTCGAGTACCTGGTCGTCGCGACCGGCTCGGTCTCCCGCACCTTCCCGATCCCCGGCCTGGCCGAGCACGGCATCGGCATGAAGACGGTCGAGGAGGCGATCAGCCTCCGCAACCACGTCATGGCGCAGCTGGACAAGGCCGAGTCCACCACGGACGAGGCGGTCCGCCGCAAGGCCCTGACCTTCGTGGTGATCGGCGGCGGCTTCGCCGGCGTCGAGACCATCGCCGAGGTCGAGGACATGGCCCGCGACGCGGCGAAGATCTACAAGACCGTCAGCCGCGAGGACATGCGTTTCATCCTCGTCGAGGCGGCCAACCGGATCCTCCCCGAGATGGGCCCGGACCTCGGTCTGTGGACCAAGGAGAAGCTCGAAGAGCGCAACATCGAGATCTACATCGAGACCTCGATGGACTCCTGCGTCGACCAGCACGTCGTGCTGAAGAACGGCGTCGAGGCGGACGCCTCCACCATCGTGTGGACGGCCGGCGTGAAGCCGAACCCGGTGCTGGCCAACTTCGGCCTGCCGCTGGGCCCGCGCGGCCACGTGGACACCGCCCCGACCCTGCAGGTCAAGGGCTTCGACTACGTCTGGTCGGCCGGCGACAACGCCCAGGTGCCGGACCTCGCCGTGGGCGAGGGCGCCTGGTGCCCGCCGAACGCCCAGCACGCGGTCCGTCAGGCCATCGTGCTCGGTGACAACGTCATCTCCGGCATGCGCGGCTTCCCGCAGGCCGAGTACAAGCACAAGAACCTCGGTGCGGTCGCCGGTCTCGGCCTGCACAAGGGCGTGGCGATCCTCTTCGGCAAGTACAAGCTGAAGGGCCGTCCGGCCTGGTGGTTCCACCGCCTGTACCACGGCAGCCGGGTGCCGACCATGAACCGCAAGATCCGGGTCTTCACCGACTGGACGCTGGCGATGTTCCTCAAGCGGGAGACCGTCGGCCTCGCCGAGATGGAGAAGCCGTTCGTGGCCTTCCAGGAGGCCGCCGGCCCGGCGCCCAAGATCGTGGCCCAGGCCGCTCCGGCCGAGAAGGAGCTCGCGACCAGCAAGTAGACGACCAGATCCGGGCGCGTGGACGCCCGGGTACGAGTCGGAGGCTCTCCGCCCGGCAACGTCGCCGGACCACGACCTCCGTGGTGCTCAGCCGGCAGTGCGACCGGGCGGAGTACAGAAGTTCCGAGAAGTCCCGAAGTGACGAAGAAGGCCCCCGGTCGACTCCCACCCTCCGTGGGGGGTCGGCCGGGGGCCTTCTCGTGTGCCCGTCCGGTCAGTCGGTCTTGATGCTGGTCAGGATGTCCAGCCTGGCGGCCCGGCGGGCCGGCCAGATGGCGGCGACCATGCCGACCAGTCCGGCCAGGGCCAGGAAGACCAGCATCCGGCCGTAGGGGACGACGGTGGTCAGGCCCGGGAGGTCGGGGGCCAGGGTGCGGTTGGTGGCCCAGGCCAGGAAGCAGCCGAGCGCGACGCCGATCACCGCGCCGAACAGCGAGATGACCACCGACTCCAGCCGGACCATCCGCTTGATCCCGCCTCGGTCCAGGCCGATCGCCCGCAGCATGCCGATCTCGCGCTTGCGCTCGAAGACCGACATCGCCAGGGTGTTGACCACACCGAGGACGGCGACCAGGACGGACATCGCCAGCAGGCCGTACATCATGTTCAGCGCGAAGGAGATGGCCCGGCTGAACTCGTCCTGCATGTCCTGCTTGCTCTTGACCTCGATCACCGGGTTGCTGCCGGTGGCCTCCTTGACGGACTGCTTGAGCGCGGCCGTCGCGCCGTCGGCGCCCTTCACCAGGATCTCGCTGACGTACGGCTGCTCGGCGTGCTTGGTCACCTCGGAGTTGGCCATCAGCACGGGCGAGAGCATGTCGCTGGCGCGGAACACGCCGCCGACCGTGACGCTGCCGGACGTGCCGTCGTCGTAGGTGACGGTGAGGGCGGAGCCGACCGCGAGGTTCGCACTCTTGGCGACGTTGCTGTCGACCAGGATCCGGCCCTGCTTGAGGGCGTCCGCGGAGCCGCTCTCCAGGACGGGCGCGACCAGCTGGTCGAAGCCGGCCGCGTCGAAGCCGTTGACCGCCCGGTTCTTGCCGTCGAACGACCAGTAGACGTTGGTGACGGGGGAGGAGGCGACCACTCCGGGGGCCTTGGCGACGGCCGTGGCGACCTCGGGGGAGAGGTCACCGTGGGTGGCCATGGCCACGTTGTAGTCGGCCTTCATGGTGCCGGTGACCGTCCGGGCGACCGCGTCGTTGACCGAGCTGCCGAGCACCGTCATGGCGCTGACCAGGGTCAGGCCGATGGTGAGCGCCGCCGCGGTGGCGGCCGTCCGGCGGGGGTTGCGCACGGCGTTGCGCCGGGCCAGCTTGCCGGGGGTGCCGGCCAGCCGGGCGAGCAGCGGGCCGACCAGGGCGATCACCGGGCGGGAGAGCAGCGGCAGCAGGACGAAGATGCCGATCAGGGTCAGCGGCGCGCCGAGCTCGATCAGGGTGCGCCCGGACTTGTCGGCGGCGGACGCGCCGCCCAGGATCAGCGCCAGACCGCCGGCGGTGATAAGCGAGCCGATGGTGTTACGGACGATCAGGCCCTTCTGGGTGGTGGGCTGCTCGCCGCTGCTCATCGCGGCCACCGGGGGGATCCGCGAGGCCCGGACGGCGGGCAGCACCGCGGACAGTACGGTGACCAGCACACCGACGACGAGGGCGGTGACCACCGTGGCCGGGGCGACCACCAGGGAGCCGGTGGGCATGCCCGGGCTGAACGAGTGGATCAGCGACTGCATCCCGGCGCCGATCCCGACGCCCGCCAGCAGGCCGGCCGCCGAGGCGGTGGTACCGATCAGCAGGGCCTCGACCAGCACCGAGCCGGTGACCTGGCGGCGGCCGGCGCCGACGGCGCGCAGCAGGGCCAGCTCCTTGATGCGCTGGGCGATCAGCATGCTGAAGGTGTTGGCGATGATGAAGATGCCGACGAACAGCGAGATGGCCGCGAAGACCAGCAGCATGGTCTTCATGGCGGTGGTCGAATCGGCGATCATCCGGGTCTGCTGGTCGGTCAGCTCCTGGCCGGTCTCGAGGCCGAAGCGGCCGTCCTTGGGCAGGGTGTCGCGGACGGCGGTGAGCAGTGCGCCCTCGGCGGTGCCCGCCTTCGCGGTCAGCACCACGCTGCTGTACCGGTCGGGGGTCGCCAGCATCCGCTGGGCGGTGGCGGTGTCCATCAGGGTCAGCGTGCCGCCGGAGGTGACGGTCGGGTCGTCGGTGGTGACGATGCCGGTCAGGGTGGCGTTCACGGCCGGGCCGTTGCCGGCTATCCGGACGGTGGAGCCGACCTTGAAGCCGTTCGCCTCGGCGGTGGCCCGGTCCAGCGCGACCTCGGTGCCCGTCCTGGGGCCGCGGCCCTCGACCAGGGGGTAGCGGGAGTCCCGGCCGGAGGCGTCGGGGACGAAGTTGGCGCCCTGCGCGCTCCACGCCTGACCGATCAGGTTGCCCTTTGCGTCCGCCACGCCGGTGAAGCCGGAGACCACACCACGGGCCCGGTCGACGCCGGGCAGGGCGCCGAGCTGACGGACGGTGGCGTCGGTCAGGGGGGCCGCGGCGTGGTCGCCGCGCTGGTCGGCGCGGACCGAGGAGCCGGCCGCCCGGTCGGTCACCAGCACCGAGACGTCGGAGTAGCTCTTGGAGTAGCTGTTCTTCATGGCCAGTCCGAGCGTGTCGGAGAAGACCATGGTGCCGGCGACGAAGGCGGTGCCGAGCATGATGGCGAGCGCGGTCATCAGCAGGCGGCCCTTGTGGGCCAGCACGTTGCGCAGTGCGGTGCGGTACATGGGTGTCCTGAAGTCGGAGGTGCGGGGCGGCGGTTGGCCGGGCGTCAGCTGGTGCGGCCCTTGGCGTCGAAGCGGCGCATCCGGTCGAGGACGGTGTCGGCGGTGGGGTGGTGGAGTTCGTCGACGATGCGGCCGTCGGCGAGGAAGACGACGCGGTCGGCGTAGGAGGCGGCGACGGGGTCGTGGGTGACCATGACGACGGTCTGGCCGAGTTCGCGCACGGAGTTGCGCAGGAAGGAGAGGATCTCGGCGCCGGAGCGGGAGTCGAGGTTGCCGGTGGGTTCGTCGGCGAAGACGATGTCGGGCCGGGAGGCGAGGGCGCGGGCGCAGGCGACGCGCTGCTGCTGGCCGCCGGAGAGCTGGGAGGGGCGGTGGCTGAGGCGGCCGGAGAGGCCGACGGTGTCGACGACGGTGTCGAGCCAGGCCTGGTCGGGCTTGCGGCCGGCGATGTCCATGGGGAGGGTGATGTTCTCCAGGGCGGTCAGGGTGGGGAGCAGGTTGAAGGCCTGGAAGACGAAGCCGATGCGGTCGCGGCGCAGTCGGGTGAGCTGCTTGTCCTTGAGGCCGACGAGTTCGACGTCGCCGATGGTGGCGGAGCCGGAGGAGACGGTGTCGAGGCCGGCCATGCAGTGCATGAGGGTGGACTTGCCGGAGCCGGAGGGGCCCATGATGGCGGTGAACTCGCCCTGGCCGAAGGCCACGCTCACGTCGTCCAGCGCCACCACCCGGGTCTCGCCCTCGCCGTAGACCTTGTTGAGGCCGGTGGCGCGGGCGGCGGCGGTGGTGGTCGTCATGGTGCTCACGAGGGGCTCCTGTCGGGAGGGGACGGGCAGGGCGGCCGGGCACAGGATGGCCGCGTCTCCATGGTCCGACGCGGGATCGCCGGTTTCCGTCGCTCCGGCGGACGGTTGGGCACACCACCGCAGGGCGTACACCGGACCGTCACCCTCCTCCTGCGGGATGACACCATCCCTGAGGCGGGCCGGGTGGCCGATAACAGCTCATCAGCTGGCCGGATCACAGACGGTTCGTCAGATGGCAAGGAAGCATGACAACTTCCGTGGCCGGGAACATGCGAAACCGGGAGTCGGGCGACTAGGCTCAGGGGTAGCCCGAACAGGGGCGGGAGCGGTTCACGCCCGGGTGGTGGAACGCAGACACGGGCAGCTTAAAACTGCTTGGCCGGAAGGCCGTGCCGGTTCGAGTCCGGCTCCGGGCACCAGCTCCGCCCGCGACGCCGCGAGAGATCATCCTCGCGGCGTACGCGCGACCCTTTGCCAAGACATTACTCTTGTCCCGTGGTGGGTGGTGCCGTGCCGCCCCCCGGAGGGAATGAGCATGAGAAGCAGCAATCCGGTCTTCTCGCGGGACGGGTCCTTCTCCCGCGACACCGGCTACGCGGGGTTCAACACCGCCCAGCAGCCGTACGGCGCTCCGGCGCCGGGTGCGAACCCGTACGCCAACAACCCCTACGCCGCCCAGCAGCCCCACGGCGGCGCGCTGACGGACGACCAGCTGGTCGAGCTCTACCAGGCCCCGTCGGCCGGTCCGCTCGACACCGGCCGGATGACCATGGACGACGTGGTCGCGCGGACGGCTCTCACGCTGCTCACGCTGGTGTCCGTCGGCGCGGTGGCCTGGTTCACCGTCCCGGTCGGGAACTTCGGCCTGGCCATCGGCGCGTCGCTGGTCGCGATGGTGCTCGGCCTGGTCATCAACTTCAAGCGCAGCGTCAGCCCGCCGTTGATCCTGCTGTACGCGGGTCTTGAGGGCGTCGCCCTCGGGGTGATCTCCAAGGCCTTCGAGACGGTCTGGGACGGCATCGTCATCCAGGCCGTGCTGGGCACCCTGACGGTCTTCGCCGCGATGCTGGTCTCGTACCGGAGCGGCTGGATCCGGGTCACCGGGCGCTACGCCCGGATCGGCACGGCGATCGGCCTGGGCTTCACCTTCCTCGCGATGATCAACTTTGCCGCCTGGACGGCCGGCGCGGACCTCGGTCTGAGCTCGGGCCCGATCGGGCTGCTGTTCGGCCTGGCGGGCGTCGCCCTCGGCGCCTTCTTCCTCACGCTGGACTTCGCGGAGATCGAGGCAGGCATCCGCGGCGGCGCACCGCAGAAGGAGTCCTGGCGGGCGGCGTTCGGGCTGACGGTCTCGTTGATCTGGATCTACGTCTACCTGCTCCGCGTGATCGCGATCCTGCGCGGCGACGACTAGTCGGCGCCGCCGATCGCGGGCCCCGGGAGTCTCGTACTCCCGGGGCCCGCGGCGTCTGCGGGTAGCCTCGCTGCATGTCCGAAGCTCTCACCCTGACCGCCGCCGTCGACCGGCTGGCGGACCGGTTCCGCTCGATGCCGCAGAGCCGGCTGCGCGGCGCCGTCCCCGGCCACCCGTCCCGGGCCGCCGCCGCGCTGGCGCTGGCCCGGAGCCTCGCCGCCACCGCCCTGCGGCTGGAGGGCGAGCCGCCGCGCGAACTCCCGGGCGCCGGCGACTTCGCGGTCGGCGACCAGCTGGCGGTGGCCGGTCACGACCTGGCCGCCGCCACCGGGGACCCACGGGTGCTGGCCGCGGCGGTGGCCGAGGTGGTCGCGGTCGGCGAGCTGGTCGCCTGAGCGGCCGCCCGACGGCGGCCGGGAAGCACGCCGGGAGACGCACCGGGGCCGGTCGGACGCCGTAACCCCTGGCGTCCGACCGGCCCCGGCCGGTGCTGCTGCCGTGCTCAGATGCTGGCGACCACCCGGTCGGCCAGGACGTACACGGCGTCGTCGTCGGTGGAGAAGGTCAGCGAGTACGAGCCGGAGAAGCGCGAGCCGCCGAGCAGCCGCACGTCCTCACCCGCCCGGACCGCGTCGATCAGCCGGTAGGCCGCCTCGCGGTCGCCGGGGGCCACGCAGAGCGTGGTGCCGTCGGCGAAGGCGTACACGTCGAGGGTGCCGAGCGGGCCGGGGCGGACGTCGGTCAGGCCGACCCGCTCCTCGGCGAGCGCGGTCAGCCGGTCGTCGGTCCACTCGCGGGACGGGGTCGGGCTGGGGACGAACTCGGGGTGCGAGGGGTGCCGGCGCGGGTCCGGGACCACGGCCGGCTCGGTGTCGGCGTCCAGCAGCCCGGCGTCCAGGCCGGTGGCGAGCAGGTCGGCCTCACGCCGGGCGCGGGCCTCGCCGGTGTCGGCGGGGTGGGCCGCGCCGCCGCCGTGGCCGGGGTGGGCCGCCGGCATCGAGGGGTGGACGCCGCCCTGGGCGGGGCCGCCGTCGTTGATCAGGTCCTCCAGCGCGGAGCGCAGCGCCTCGCCGAAGGCCGGGTCCATGGTGCCGGAGTGGTCCGCGGCCTCCTCCGGGCCGGTCGGCCGGGGGAAGAACAGCGGCCACTCCTCGCCGACGGAGGTGAACGGGGTGTCGAAGAGAGGGGCGTCCTCGGCCGCCCTGGCCTCCTGCTCGGCCCAGAATGCGCGGGCCTCGGTGATCTCCCGTTCCCGGTCGGCCGCGAGCGCCTCGGTCACGGCGCGGCGTATGACGGCCTCGTCAACCACGGCCGGGGTGGCGGTGGTTACGGGGGCTGCGGAGTCGTCCAGCCGGCGTGCGACACGGCGCAGCTGCAGCAGGACGGTGGTCGACACGAGGATCAGGATCAGCAGCAGGGAGGTGTAGACGGCGCTCACGGAACGTACTCCTTGCGAGGAGTGGAACGGGGTTACGTCTCCACACTGCCGCATGAAAGGCAGATGCTGCAGTGGCTGATGTCCAATTTGTCTGTGACTTTCCTCCTTGTCCTCAAATTGTTAGGTAATACCGTTCTACGCAGCGCAGTCGATCCATTCCGGAGTGTCGATCAAACGGTCCGAATCGACAATGAGAAGAGCCGGATCGCACCTGAGGTGTGATCCGGCTCTCAATTACTCTCGGTGAGTCCGAACGGGTGGCGGGGCCACCGAAAGGTCAGCTGAGCCGCTCGATGACCATCGCCATGCCCTGGCCGCCGCCGACGCACATGGTCTCCAGGCCGAACTGCTTGTCGTGCCACTGCAGGGAGTTGATCAGGGTGGTGGTGATCCGGGCGCCGGTCATGCCGAAGGGGTGGCCGATGGCGATCGCGCCGCCGTTGACGTTCAGCCGGTCCAGGTCGATGCCCAGGTCCCGGTAGGAGGGGATGACCTGGGCCGCGAAGGCCTCGTTGATCTCGACCAGGTCGATGTCGCCGATGGACAGCCCGGCACGCTTGAGCGCCTGCCGCGAGGCCTCGACCGGCCCGTAGCCCATGATCTCGGGGGACAGGCCGCTGACGCCGGTGGAGACCACCCGGGCCAGCGGGGTGAGGCCGAGCTCGCGGGCCTTGGTGTCGGACATGATCACCAGGGCCGCGGCGCCGTCGTTCAGCGGGCAGCAGTTACCCGCGGTCACGGTGCCGTCCGGCCGGAACACCGGCTTCAGGCCCGAGACGGCCTCCAGGGTCACTCCCGCGCGCGGGCCGTCGTCGGCCGAGACCACGGTGCCGTCGGGGGTGGTGACCGGGGTGATCTCGCGCTGCCAGAAGCCCGCCTTGATCGCGGCCTCGGCCAGGTTCTGCGAACGGACGCCGAACTCGTCCTGGTCGGCCCGGGTGACGCCCTTGAGCGCGGCCAGGTTCTCCGCGGTCTGGCCCATCGCGATGTACGCGTCCGGGGCGAGCCCGTCCTCGCGGGGGTCGTGCCACTCGCCGCCGCCCTCCTCGGCCCGCTTGGCGGTCCGCGCGAGCGCGTCGTCGAAGAACGGGTTGAGGGTGCCCGGCATGCCGTCCGAGGTGCCGTTGACACTGCGCGAGACGGTCTCGACACCGGCCGAGATGAAAACGTCGCCCTCGCCGGCCTTGATCGCGTGCAGTGCCATCCGGGTGGTCTGCAGCGAGGAGGAGCAGTAGCGGGTGATGGTGGCGCCCGGCAGGTAGTCCATGCCCATCTGGACGGCGACGATCCGCGCCAGGTTGTGGCCCTGCTCGCCGCCGGGCAGGCCGCAGCCGAGCATCAGGTCGTCGATCTGGCGCGGGTCCAGCTCGGGCACCTTGGCCAGCGCGGCGGCGATGATCTGCGCGGTCAGGTCGTCCGGGCGGACGTCCTTGAGCGATCCCTTGAACGCCCGGCCGATCGGCGAACGGGCGGCGCTGACGATGACGGCTTCGGGCATGGTGGGCTCCTCGCTGCGTGGCCTGGGCGGTCGAGCGAGACCGGGTGCGGAAGGGCCCCGAGGGTCGCTCGGAGGAAAGTTACCGTTAAGTAGCTCCGGCGTCACCCGCCCCCGGGTGTGAGTTCGCCGACGCGGACTCCGGCTCCGGCGCGCTGCCCGCACCCGGCAGCCCGAGCCGCAGCCGGTGCCGCAGCTGGGCCCAGCGCCGGGCGCCGTCCGGCCCGACCGCGACCACCTCGGTGCCCGACTGGCCGGCCGCGGCGGCGGCGGCCACCGCCACCGGCAGCACCGCGTCGCCCTGCACCGGCACGCTCGGGACGGTCTCCGCCGGCCAGAGGTCCAGGGCGGCGCAGAGCGAGGGCAGCAGGGCCATCGCCGCCGTCGCGTAGCCCTGGGCGGACGGGTGGTAGCGGTCGGCGGCGAACATCTCCGGCCGGGCGGCGAACTCCGGGCCGAGCAGTGAGCCCAGCGAGACCGTCCGGCCGCCGCACTCCACCACCGCGATGGTCTGGGCCGCGGCCAGCTGCCGGCTCACCCGGCGGGCCACCCAGCGCAGCGGCGGCCGCACCGGCTTGATCGTGCCCAGATCCGGGCAGGTGCCGACGACCACCTCGCAGCCGAGGTCCCGCAGGGCCAGCACCGCCTCCCCGAGCTGCCGGACGGACTGGGAGGCGGGGCTGCGCCTGGTCACGTCGTTGGCGCCGATCATGATCACGGCCAGCTCGGGGTGGAACGGCGCCGCCAGCTCGACCTGCCGGGTCAGGTCCGAGGAGCGGGCGCCGGAGGCGGCCACATTGCGCAGCCGCACCCGGCGCTCGGCCACCGAGGCCAGGCCCGAGGCGAGCAGCGCCCCCGGGGTCTCCTGGCCCCGGGTGACGCCGAGCCCGGCCGCCGTGGAGTCCCCCAGGAAGGCCAGCCGCAGCGGCGGGCGGGCGTCCCCGGGCTCGGCGAAGGCGTCCCCGTACACCCCGTCGGCCCGTGGCGCGTCGCCCTCCAGCAGTCCGATCGCGCGGATCGCCAGCCGGCTCTCGGTCAGCAGCAGACCGGCCACACCCACCCCGACAAGCCCGAGCCCGCCACCGCCGTAGGCCGCGGCGGTCGCGATCCGGCGGGCCACCCGGGCCCGCGACGCCTGTGCCCCTGGCATCCGGCACCCCCTTGTGCGTTCGCCCCGCACGGGCTCGTGCGAGGGCTCCGTAGTCCTAGGTACCCGCCTGGACCCGCGCGCTATCGGCGCCCATCGGCCATCCGGGGCCATAGGCTTTCAGTACCCACAGTCACAGAAGCCACAGACCGGGAGGATCCCCGTGCGGTACCACAACTCGATCATTGATCTGGTCGGAAACACACCTCTGGTGAAGCTCAACAAGGTAACCGACGGAATCAGTGCCACGGTGCTGGCGAAGGTGGAGTACTTCAACCCCGGCGGGTCGGTGAAGGACCGGATCGCGATGCGCATGATCGAGGCCGCCGAGGCCTCGGGCGCGCTCAAGCCGGGCGGCACGATCGTCGAGCCGACCTCCGGCAACACCGGCGTCGGCCTGGCCATCGTGGCCCAGCAGAAGGGCTACAAGTGCATCTTCGTCTGCCCTGACAAGGTCTCCACCGACAAGATCAACACGCTTCGGGCCTACGGCGCCGAGGTGGTGGTCTGCCCGACCGCCGTCGCGCCCGAGCACCCGGACTCGTACTACAACGTCTCCGACCGCCTCGTCCGGGAGACCCCGAACGCCTGGAAGCCGGACCAGTACTCGAACCCGGAGAACCCGGCCTCGCACTACCACTCCACCGGCCCCGAGCTGTGGGAGCAGACCGACGGCAAGATCACCCACTTCGTCGCGGGCGTCGGCACCGGCGGCACCATCTCCGGCAGTGGCCGCTACCTCAAGGACGCCTCCGGCGGCGCCGTGCAGGTCATCGGCGCCGACCCCGAGGGCTCGGTGTACTCCGGCGGCACCGGCCGCCCGTACCTGGTCGAGGGTGTCGGTGAGGACTTCTGGCCGACCGCGTACGACCGCGGGGTGGCGGACGAGATCGTCGCGGTCTCCGACAAGGACTCCTTCCAGATGACCCGCCGCCTCGCCAAGGAGGAGGGCCTGCTGGTCGGCGGCTCCTGCGGGATGGCCGTGGTCGCCGCCCTGGAGGTGGCCCGCCGGCTCGGACCGGACGACGTCGTCGTGGTGCTGCTGCCGGACGGCGGCCGCGGCTACCTCTCGAAGATCTTCAACGACGACTGGATGGCCGACTACGGCTTCCTGCCGACCGCCGCCGACGAGGCGCACATCGGCGAGGTGCTGGCCCGCAAGGACGCCGTCGAGCACGAGGGCATCCCGCAGTTCGTCCACATGCACCCCACCGAGACGGTCGCCGAGGCCGTCCGGGTGCTGCGCGACTTCGGCGTCTCGCAGATGCCGGTGGTCTCGGCCGGCGCCGGCCACCCCGACATCATGGCCGGCGAGGTGGTCGGCTCGGTGGTCGAGCGCGAGCTGCTGGACGGCCTGTTCGGCCAGCGCATCCAGCTCTCCGACACCCTGGACAAGGTGATGTCCAAGCCGCTGCCGGTGGTCGGCTCGGGCGAGTCGGTGACCAGCCTGATGGCCGTGCTGGAGAAGGCCGACGCGGCCGTGGTGCTGGTCGAGGGCAAGCCGCAGGGCATCGTCACCCGGCAGGACCTGCTGTCCTACCTGACCAGCCGCGCCGGTCACTGACCCGGGATCAGCGGCCTTCGCGGGCCGGACGGGTGAAAGCGGGTCGGGTTCGGCGGTTGGTACACCGACGTCACGTCCGCGCATCACGGGGTTAACAACCGTCCGGCATCGTATTGGTCAACGGCAAGACGCCGAGCATGGTGACAGCGGAGGTCGGGAGCGGCTCCCCGGCATCGCGGTCACCACGGACACGTCGGTCGGCCCTGACCCGGCCCACCGTGTCCTGCGCGCGGGGGCTGCCGTCGTCCCGCCCCTGTCCGGCTTCGGCCGATCGGCAGGGTGTGGTGGCCCCCGCGCCACCCATCGCGCCGTAAGGCGCGTCTCCGCGGCTCCCGGGTGGGGGAGCCTGTGCGGAGGCGGCAGGGCCGGTTCCCGGACTCCGGGGACCGGCCCTGCCGTATGTGGTGCACCCTCTTGCCGGCCGGGGCCCTGCGCGATGCGCGCCCTGAGGCTCACGCCGTGAAACCGGTCGCTCGCTCCCGTTTCCGTGCGGCGGCCCGCTCGCCTACTCTCGCAGGCATGACCAGCACTGATCTTTCCGGGCAGGACGCTCCGCGCTACGTCCGCCTCACCATAGAGCTCATCGCGGAGATCACCGACGAGCAGGCGCTCAAGGCCGCGGCTCTGGCCCAGGTCGACGGCGACGAGTACCTCGACGACGAGGAGCGCGCCCAGTCCGTGGAGGCCATCGAGGTGGACCCGTCGGGTTCCCTCGCCCACTTCGTCGACCCGGTCGCGCTGCTCGGCGAGGTGCCGGGCGTCGAGCTGACCTCGGCCACCTGGGAGTCGGCGATCACCGACTACGACCCCGAGGACGAGACCTGGGAGGAGCACGAGGTGGAGTAGCCCGTCCGGGTCGCCCCGCTGTTGCCGCCCGCTCCGGAGACCTCCGGGGCGGGCGGCTTTTTCGCTCGTTTGTCCGTTCTGTTGGGATCTTGAGTACTCTCGTATGGTCTCAACCATTTCGGCAGGGAACGAACCCGATCGAATGACGGGTTTCGGTCGGAATGTCCGCAGGGCGAGCAGCAGGGAGTGCGCAGTGACCGCACCGGAGAAGCCGGAGAAGCAGGACCGACCGCGCGGGGGCCAGTGGACCCGTCGCGGCGTCCTCGCAGGGCTGCTGGGCGCGCCGGTGCTGTTCGTCGCGGCCTGCAACGAGGACAAGGGCGCCGGCGCGGCCTCCGGCGGGCCGACGGACGGGGCCGCCGCCACCCCCAGCAGCAGCCCCAAGGCCTCGATCGCGAAGATCACCATCTCGCCGGCCGACGGCACCACCGACGCCCCCTTCGGGCAGCCGGTCAAGGTCACCGTGGTGGACGGCAGGCTGAGCTCGGTCACGCTCGCCGACGAGGCCGGCACCCTGATACCCGGGCAGCCGACTCCGGACGGGTCCGCCTGGACCTCCACGGGGCAGCTGCTCAGCGGCACCAAGTACACCGTCGCCGTCGCCGCCGTCGACAAGGACAACCGCGAGGCGGACGCCAACGCGAGCTTCGCCACCGCCACCCCGGCCAGCACCTTCGTCGGGTACTTCACGCCGGAGAACGGCTCCACGGTCGGTGTCGGCATGCCGGTGTCGATCAGGTTCAACAAGGCGATCACCAACCGCAGGGCCGTCCAGGAGGCGATCACCGTGGTCGCCGACCCCGGGGTCGAGGTCGTCGGCCACTGGTTCTCCAGCACCCGGCTGGACTTCCGCCCGCAGCAGTACTGGGCCGCGGGCACCCGGGTCACCCTCAAGCTCCGGCTGAAGGACGTCGAGGGGGTGCGGGGCGTCTACGGCATCCAGTCCAAGGACGTCACCTTCACCGTCGGCCGCAGCCAGACCAGCGTCGCCGACCTGGCCGCGCACACCCTCACCGTGACCACCGACGGCCGTGTCACCGCGGTCTACCCGATCATCGGCGGCGCTCCCGACCACAGGACCTGGTCCGGCAAGCTGGTCATCTCGGAGCAGTTCAAGCAGACCAAGATGGACTCCGCCACGGTCGGCCTGGGCGACGAGTACAACATCCCGGACGTGCCGCACGCCCAGCGCCTGACCGCCTCCGGCACCTTCATCCACGGCAACTACTGGTCGCCACCCTCGCAGTTCGGCAAAGCCAACACCAGCCACGGCTGCATCGCGCTGCGTGACGTCCAGGGCGGCGACGACCCGCGCACCGACGCGGCGAAGTTCTACGACAGCTCGCTGATCGGCGACGTGGTCGAGGTGGTCAACTCCGGTGACCGGCCGGTCGATCCGGCCAACGGCCTGAGCGACTGGAACATGGCCTGGGCCCAGTGGCAGGCCGGCAGCGCGATCTGATCCCGCGCCACCAGGGCGACGGCCCCGGACCCACCACGAGCACGCGGCCGGATCCGGGGCCGACCCCGTTCCGGGGCTGACGGAGCGTGGGTATACCTTGGGCCGCGTCCTCACCGCGAGGTGGAGAAAATCGGTACCCGCGGTGCCCGGCGCGTGCTTTGCTGACCGCCGACCCCGTATCGGTACGCCCGCCGCCCAGCACGCACGCCCAGCACGCACGCCCGGGCCGCCGTCCCTCAGGAGACAGCCATCAGCACCGCCATCCGCCGCCGCGGCACCACCCGTACCGCGATAGCCGTGACCGCCTGCACCGCGGTCCTCGCCGCCGGGCTCGCGGCCTGCGGCACCGTGGAACAGATCAGCACGGCGGACAAGGTGTCCACGGCCTTCGGCCGGCTCGGCGACGCCAGGAACCTCAAGGTCGAACTGTCCCTCGACGCCACCGCGGACCAGCTGATCGCGCTGTCGAAGGCCTCCGCGGACAGCGAACCGCTGGAGCGGTCCGAGGCCCAGATGATCACCGACCTGAAGCTGACCGTCTCGCTCGGCGCCGACAAGCCGCTCAAGGACATCGGCCCCTCCGTGCCGGCCACCGCCGGCCCCGACGGCCTGACCGGCGACAAGGATCTCGACATCGCCTACGAGCTGGCGGCCAAGAGCGGCGGCAAGACCTACCTTGACGTCCGCCAGGTCGACGCCAAGGTCTACGCCAAGGCCGACGCCGTGGCGCTCGCCGGACTCTCCGGCGACGCCACCGCGGACGCCCGCTCGATGGTCGACTCGCTGCCGCCCGAGCTCAAGACCGTCAAGGACGGCCTGTCGAACCAGTGGGTCTCGTTCGACCCGGCGCTGCTGCAGGAGTTCACCGACACCGCCGCCGGCGCCAGGGCGCCGAAGGGCGCCAGGCCCGGCGGCCCCGGCGCGGCGCCCTCGACGGACCCGAAGGCCGCCGACGAGATGTTCTCCTCGCTGAAGGACGTCTTCGCCCGCAACGTCACCTTCGACGACCTCGGCACCCGGGACGGCGTCGAGCACATCCGCCTCAACGCGCCCACCCGGCCGCTGATGGAGGGTCTGCTCGGCGCCGTCCGCCCGGGCGCCGACACGTTCCCCGGCTTCCCCGTGCCCGGCTTTCCGGGCGGCCTCGACCGGCTCGACGACTCCCGCGACCTCCCCAACCGCACCCTGCGGGTGGACCTCTACCTCAAGGGCGGCTCGCTGTCCTCGGTGGTCCTGGACCTCGCCCAGTTCGAGGGCCAGGCCGGGCTGGGCCTGCACGTCCCGCTCAAGCTCTCGCTGAGCGACCAGGGCGCCGCGCCGCAGGCCCCGACCGGGGCCGAGAACCTCACCAAGCAGGACATCGACGGGTTCATGGAGCTGGTCCAGAGCCAGGAGCCCGACTCCGGGGACTTCGGCGCCGGGGACTTCGGAGCCGGGGACTTCGGCCCGGGCAAGCCGCTCACCGACGCCCAGATCAAGGAACTGGTCGCGGGCGGCCTCAAGGAGAGCACCGTCCGGATGATGAACGAGAGCGGCCTCGACTACGAGGACATCAAGCAGATGCTGCCGAAGAAGAGCTGACGGCCGGTCCGCGGACAGCGTGAGGTCCGATTCCCGCCGGACCGGCGGCCCCGGGCCCGGCAGGCTGGACGCATGAACGCACTCGACATCCGAGCCATCCCCGCCGAGGTGCTCCGCACCCTGCGCGTGCGGGACGACGCCGGGCGCCCGCCCGTCCCGTCCGTGGACACCACCGGGGGAGCGCCCCTGCGCTGCTGCCTCGACCGGGCCCGCCCGGGCGAGGAGATCCTGCTGCTCTCCTACGCGCCGCTGCGCCGCTGGGCCGCCGAGACCGGCGCCGACCCCGGCCCGTACGACGAGCAGGGGCCGGTGTTCGTCCACGCCGGGGAGTGCCGCGGGCCGGCGGGCGGCTGGCCGGCCGGTCTGCACGGGGGTGAGCGGGTGGTCCGCGGCTACGACCGTCGCGGACGGATCCTGGGAGGCCGCCCGTCCGGCCCGCAGGACCTGGAACGGACGGTGGCCCAGGTGCTGGCGGACCCGGAGGTGGCCGTGGTGCACGTCCGCGCGCTGGCCTTCGGCTGCTTCCTGCACGAGGTCCGCCGGGCGGCCTGAGGCCGGCCCCGCGGAGTCCGTCACCGCGGGTGGTCAGGACGACGCGTCGCGGACCAGGTAGAAGCGGGACTCGCGGTAGACGGCGTAGTTCGGGTCCGCGGTGGTCGTCCGCACGGGCATGTGGGGGCCGACTATCCAGCCGCCCAGGAGCCGCTCCTGGGCGGCGAGCCGGCCCGACAGCCACAGCATGCCGCCGGCGATGCCGGCCACGGCCATCCCGATGGGCACCCCGGTCGAGTAACAGACCACGAGCCCCACCAGCAGCACCATCACCAGGGGTACGGTCATGGAACGGGAGTACAGGTCGAAGGTCCGGTCGAGCGCGACCACGTCCGCGTCCGGCCCGGGCGCGGTCAGCCGCTCCAGCCTCGACCGGTACCAGGGGCGGCGGTTGTTCAGCAGCGCCCCGAAGGTGCTCACGAAGAGCACCGCCGCCATGCCCGCCGTCGCGACGGGTGTGAACCGGTGCGCACCGCCGGTGACCGCGGGCACGCAGCTCACCAGGCTCACCGGCAGCAGCAGTGCCGCCTGTATCCGGACGGCCGCCACCACGCCCACCAGCCGTACACCACTGCTCATGCGTCATCCTCCGATTTGATCAAGACCCGGAGGATAGCCGTCACCGCCCGGGGCGCCGGCCGCCGGGTGCCGCCGCCCGGCCGCGGGTCGGCGTGCCGCGGCCGGCGGGAGAGCGGGACACCGAGGACGATGCCGGGCGGAGAACTGGACGATCCGGCGAGTTGATCACGTGGGTGACGGGTGAAGGCCGTAGCGGAACCACCGGCGTCCGGTGCGAGGGCGGGAGGGGCGGCTGCGGGGTTGGCCGACCCGCGCGGCGTTCGCGCACTAGGCTCGGTTCCATGACCGAGCACCAGCTTCCCCAGGGCTTCGAGACTCTCGCCATCCATGCGGGTCAGGAAGCAGACCCCCAGACCGGGGCCGTCGTCACGCCGATCTACCAGGTCTCCACCTACAAGCAGGACGGAGTGGGAGGGCTGCGCGGCGGCTACGAGTACAGCCGCTCCGCCAACCCGACCAGAACCGCGCTGGAGGAGTGCCTCGCCGCGCTGGAGGGCGGCAGCCGGGGCCTCGCCTTCGCCTCCGGCCTCGCCGCCGAGGACACCCTGCTGCGGACCGTCCTCAAGCCGGGCGACCACATCGTCATCCCGAACGACGCCTACGGCGGCACCTTCCGGCTGTTCGCCAAGGTGCTGACCCGCTGGGGCGTCGACTTCTCCGTCGCCAACATGCAGGACCTCGCGACCGTCCGCGAGCAGCTGCGCCCCAACACCCGCGCGGTGTGGGTCGAGACCCCCTCGAACCCGCTGCTGGGCATCGCCGACCTGGCCGGTCTGGCCGAGATCGCGCACGGCGCCGGCGCCATCCTGGTGGTCGACAACACCTTCGCCAGCCCCTACCTGCAGCAGCCGATCGCGCTCGGCGCCGACGTGGTGGTGCACTCCACCACCAAGTACATGGGCGGGCACTCGGACGTGGTCGGCGGCGCGCTGGTCGCGGCCGAGGCCGGTCTCGGCGAGGAACTGGCGTACCACCAGAACGCCATGGGCGCGGTCTCCGGCCCGTTCGACGCCTGGCTGGTGCTGCGCGGCATCAAGACCCTCGGCGTCCGGATGGACCGGCACAGCTCCAACGCGGAGAAGATCGTCGAGCTGCTCAGCGGGCACGCCAAGGTCAGCCAGGTGCTGTACCCGGGCCTGCCGGAGCACCCGGGGCACGACATCGCGGCCAAGCAGATGAAGGCCTTCGGCGGCATGGTGTCCTTCCGGGTCGCCGGCGGCGAGGAGGCGGCGGTCGAGGTCTGCAACCGCGCCAAGCTGTTCACCCTCGGCGAGTCGCTCGGCGGCGTGGAGTCGCTGATCGAGCACCCGGGCCGGATGACCCACGCCTCGGTGGCCGGTTCGGCCCTGGAGGTGCCGGCCGACCTGGTGCGCGTCTCGGTCGGCATCGAGTCGATCGACGACCTGCTGGCGGACCTTCAGCAGGCTCTGGGCTGACCGCCGCGGCGCTGACGGCCGTTCACTCCGGCCGCCCGGCCCAGTACGACTCCAGCGAGTCGTTGAACCGGGCCAGCAGCGTGCAGAAGGCCCGCTGCTCCTCGGCGGGCCAGCCGGCCGTCAGCGTACGCATCAGCTCCTCCCGGTCCGCCCGGACCTCGGCCAGTCTGCGGCCGCCGAGCGGGGTCAGCGCGAGGTGCACGGAGCGCCGGTCGGCCGGGTAGGGCACCCGGCCGACCAGGTCGGCCCGCACCAGGGGCGCGGCCTGCCGGGTGACGGTCGAGGAGTCGATGCCCAGCGCCTCGGCCAGCGACTTCACGTTGGCCGGGCCGTGCCGGTGCAGGTGGTCCAGCAGCAGGTAGCCGGCGCGGTCCAGCGCGCCGACCGCGCCGAGCCGGACCTGCTCCATCCGGCGGGCGAACACCGCGACCTGGTACTGGAGTTGGGCGTGGAGCGGGTCGTTGCTTCCGGTGGCCTGGGGCGAGGTGGTCGTCATCGCGGCTCACGATCGGGGTGCGGTGAGGGTGGCTCGTGAACCAGCAGCGTACGCGCGAGCGGCGGACCCGGGAACAGCGCCGACGTCCCGGCTTGTGATGCGCGGCCCCCGTACCCTGGCCGCATGCACAGTTGGCCGATCACCATCGACGATGTCCGCGGCGCCCAGAAGATGCTCTCCGGGGTCGCCCGGGTCACCCCGATGGAGAGCAGCCGGCACCTCGCCGAGCTGATCGGCGCACCGGTCCACCTCAAGTGCGAGAACCTCCAGCGCACCGGCTCGTTCAAGCTGCGCGGCGCGTACGTGCGGATCGCCGGGCTGACCCCGGTGGAGAAGGCGGCCGGGGTGGTGGCCGCCAGCGCGGGCAACCACGCCCAGGGCGTGGCGCTGGCCGCCGCGCTGCTGGGGGTGCACTCCACCGTCTTCATGCCGCTCGCCGCGCCGCTGCCCAAGGTCGCGGCGACCAAGGGCTACGGCGCCGAGGTGCGGCTGCACGGCAGCACGGTGGACGAGGCGCTGCAGGCCGCGCAGCGGTACGCGGAGGCGACCGGCGCGGTCTTCATCCACCCCTTCGACCACTGGGACATCGTGACCGGCCAGGCCACCCTGGGCCTGGAGATCCTGGAGCAGTGCCCGGAGGTGCGCACCATCCTGGTCGGGGTGGGCGGCGGGGGGCTGCTCGCGGGGATCGCCGCGGCGGTCAAGCCGCTGCGCCCGGACGTCCGGGTGGTCGGGGTGCAGGCGGCGGCCGCCGCGGCGTACCCGCCCTCGCTCGCGGTGGGGCGGCCGGTCACGCTGGAGCGCTTCGCCACCATGGCGGACGGGATCCAGGTGGGGCGGCCGGGGGACATCCCGTTCGAGGTGATCAACACGCTGGCCGACGGCATCCGCACGGTCTCCGAGGAGTCGCTGTCCCGGGCGCTGCTGCTGGGCCTGGAGCGGTTCAAGCTGGTGGTCGAGCCGGCCGGGGCCAGCCCGATCGCGGCACTGCTGGAGCACCCGGACGAGTTCGAGGGCCCGGTGGTGGCGGTGCTGTCCGGCGGCAACATCGACCCGCAGTTGATGCAGCGCGTGCTGCGCAACGGGCTCGCGGCGGCCGGCCGGTACCTGTCGCTGCGGGTCCGGCTGGCCGACCGGCCGGGCTCGCTGGCGGACCTGCTGGCGGTGCTCACCCGGGTCGACGCCAACGTGCTGGACGTGGCGCACGTGCGGATCGACCCGCGGCTCGGCGTGACCGAGGTCGAGGTGGACCTGCACCTGGAGACCAAGGGGCCGGAGCACTGCGCGGCCGTCATCGGCGAGCTGAGGGACGCCGGTTACGTGGTCTCGCAGTAATAGGGGTGGGCGTTGTCAGTGCCGCCTGAGAGGGTGTGTGGTCGTACCGCGGCGGGATCCGGACGGCCGGAGGCATGACCCTTGACGCGATATATCGCGAACTGCCAAACTCGCGATGTATCGCGAGCTTGCCGACCGGTCCGCTCGGGTACTGCTATCCACACACAGTGGGCAAATCAGTCATTCCGCAACAGGAGATGAGGCGGGCTCATGGCGCCAGCCATCCAAGCCGAGAACCTGGTGAAGACCTTCGGGGACGTCCGCGCGCTCGACGGCGTCAGCCTCGACGTCCCCGAGGGCACCGTGCTCGGACTGCTCGGCCCGAACGGCGCCGGCAAGACCACCACCGTCCGGGTGCTGACCACCCTGCTCAACCCCGACTCCGGCCGGGCCACGGTCGCCGGCGTCGACGTGCTCAAGCACCCCAACAAGGTGCGCAGCCTGATCGGCCTGTCCGGCCAGTACGCCGCCGTGGACGAGTACCTGACCGGCCGTGAGAACCTCCAGATGGTCGGCGAGCTGTACCAGATGACCCCGCGCGACGCCAAGGCCCGCGCGCTGGAGCTGCTGGAGTGGTTCAACCTCACCGAGGCGATGGACCGCACCGCCAAGACCTACTCCGGCGGCATGCGGCGCCGGCTCGACCTGGCCGCCGCGCTGGTCGTGCGCCCGCCCGTGATGTTCCTGGACGAGCCGACCACCGGCCTCGACCCGCGCAACCGGCTGGCGCTCTGGGAGGTCATCGAGACCCTGGTCGAGCAGGGCACCACGCTGCTGCTCACCACCCAGTACCTGGAGGAGGCCGACCGCCTCGCCCACGACATCGCGGTGGTCGACCACGGCAAGGTGATCGCCCGCGGTACCGCCGACGAGCTCAAGGCGCAGATCGGCGGCGAGCGGGTCGAGGTCGTCGTGCACGACCGGGCCGACGTCACCGAGGCGGTCGCGGCGCTCGCGCCGTACGCCAAGGGCGACCCGGCGGTGGAGAAGAACACCCGAAAGATCACCGTCCCGGTCAGCGGCGGCGCCAAGGTGCTCGCCGACGTGATCCGCGAGCTGGACGCCCGGTCCATCGAGATCGACGACATCGGCCTGCGGCGGCCGACCCTGGACGACGTCTTCCTCTCGCTGACCGGCCACGTCACCGAGGCCGAGACCGACAACGGCGAGGGCCAGCCGACCGCCAAGGGGCGCAAGAGCCACGGGAAGGACGCCTGAGATGACCACCGCCACCTCGCACGCCATCGGCGGCGCCGTCCCCCGCCAGCGCAGCGGTATCGCCGCCATGGCCCACGACTCCTGGGTGGTCGCCAAGCGCAACCTGCGCCGGATGACCCGCATCCCGGAGATCGTGGTCTTCGGGCTGATGCAGCCGGTGATGTTCGTCCTGCTGTTCTCGTACGTCATGGGCGGGGCGATCCAGATCCCCGGCACCACGGCCAGCTCCTCGACGTACACCCAGTTCCTGATGGCCGGCATCTTCGCCCAGACCGTCACCTTCGCGGTCGCCGGCGCCTCCGCCGGTATCGCGGAGGACATGACCAAGGGCCTGGTCGACCGCTTCCGGTCGCTGCCGATGACCCGTTCCGCTGTGCTGGTCGGCCGCACCCTGGCCGACCTGGTGCAGACCGCGTTCACCCTGCTGGTGCTGGCCCTGGTCGCGCTGCTGGTCGGCTGGCGGATCCACGAGGGCTTCCCGAAGGCGCTCGCCGCGTTCGGGCTGCTGCTCCTGCTCGGCTACGCGTTCTCCTGGATCGGCGCGCTGATCGGCCTGTCGGTGCGCAGCCCGGAGGCGGCCACCTCGGCCGGTCTGATCTGGCTGTTCCCGCTGACGTTCATCTCGAACGCCTTCGTGCCGGTCAGCTCGATGCCGTCCTGGCTGCAGCCGATCGCCTACTGGAACCCGTTCAGCGCCACCGTGCAGGCCTGCCGCGACCTGTTCGGCAACCAGGTCGGCCCGACGCCGGACTCCTGGCCGATGCAGCACTCGGTGATCGTCTCGGTGGTCTGGTCGTTGATCATCATGGCGGTCTTCTCGTGGCTGTCGGTGCGCAAGTACCGCTCCGCGGTCGGATAGGCAGGGTCGCTCCGCGGTCGGATAGCCGGGGTCGCTCCGCGGTCGGGTAGCCGGGGTCGCGCCGCGGTCGGACAGCCGGGGTCGCGCCGCGGTCGGACAGCCGGGGTCGCGCCGCGGTCGGACAGCCGCAGGGCCGGGTACGCCGGAGCGGCCGTGACGCACGCGTCACGGCCGCTCCGGTGTCTGCGGGGTCAGCCGTTGTAGGGCTTGGCCTCAAGGATCTTCACGGTGGCCTTGCGGCCGTTCGGCAGCTCGTAGGTGGCGTCCGCGCCGACCTTCTTGCCGTTGATGCCGCGGCCGAGCGGGGACTGCGGCGAGTACACGTCGAGCGCGTCGTCGGTCACCTCGCGCGAGGCCAGCAGGAACTCCATGGTGTCCTCCGGGTCGCCGTCGAAGGCGACCGTCACCAGCATCCCGGGGGCCACCACGCCGGAGTCGGCGGGGGCCTCGCCGACCTTGGCGCGCTCCAGCAGCTGGGTCAGCTGGCGGATCCGGGCCTCGGTCTTGCCCTGCTCCTCCTTGGCCGCGTGGTAGCCGGCGTTCTCCTTGAGGTCACCTTCCTCGCGGGCGGCCTCGATCTTCTGGGCGATCTCGACGCGCCACGGGCCGGTCAGGTACTCCAGCTCGGTCTTCAGCTGGTCGTAATGGGCCTGAGTGAGCCAGGTCACGTCATCGCTGGTCTGGGTCACAGGTGCTCCTCGTCGGTACTGGGCGGTGCTGAGGGTTTTCGTCAGCAGGTGGGGCGATATCGGTCGTACTACAAAGCAACGCCCGCTTCCGAGCCGGAGGCCGGGAAGGGGCGAAACCACGAGCCTAACAATTTCCGTCTCCCGGCGGGAGGGTGATCGACGGAGCGTAAGCACTCGGTTGCGTCGGGGTGGACCGGACTCCCCGTACCGGTTCCCGCCCGACGCCTCGAATATGCGCCCGAAAGGGTGACTTGCGCAAAAGGCCCCGAGTCGGGCCGCGCTCACTTCGCGGGAGTGCAGCCCAGCAGCTCGGCGGTGGTGCCCCGGGCGGTGGTGCGCAGCGTGACGACCGCGGTGTAGCTGTCGTCCTCGGCCGGGACGGGGAAGTCGTGCTGGCCGACCACCGTGCCGTCCGCGGCCCGCGACCGCACCGTGCAGACGCCGGCGACGCCGTCGCCCTTGCTCACCGAGAGCTGGAGCTGCACCTCGCTGTCGGAGACCGCCTCGAAGGTGGGGACGGTGCCGTTGATGGTGGTCTCGCGCAGCAGGTACGAGCCGCCCAGCCAGCCGAACAGGCCCAGGAAGAGCACCCCGCACACCACGGCGGCCACCCGCAGCCTGCGGTCCGCCTCCTGGTCGGTGCGGCGGCTGTAGCGGCCCTCGGGCAGACCCGGGGTGGTCCTGGTACGGGAGGCCATGGTGGGCTCGGTCCTTTCGCCGACGGGCCCTAGGTCGGCAGCGGGAATCGACGGGCCCTCCAGTCCGTCACTATAGGAGGGGCACGTCCGCCACAGGCGGCGGGGGAGCCGCCCGACGAACCGGACATACCTGGAAGGAACCAGGCGTTGACTGAGCAGTTGCGACTGATGGCGGTACACGCGCACCCGGACGACGAGTCCAGCAAGGGCGCGGCGACCATGGCCATGTACGTGTCCCAGGGGGTGGACGTCCTGGTCGCCACCTGCACCGGGGGGGAACGCGGTTCCATCCTGAACCCGAAGCTCCAGGGTGACTCCTGGGTCGAGGCGAACATCCACGAGGTGCGCCGCAAGGAGATGGACGCGGCCCGCGAGATCCTCGGCGTCGACCAGGCCTGGCTCGGCTACGTCGACTCCGGCCTGCCGGAGGGCGACCCGCTGCCGCCGCTCCCGGAGGGCTGCTTCGCGCTCCAGGACGTGGACGAGGCCGCGGGTGCGCTGGTGAAGCTGATCCGCGAGTTCCGCCCGCACGTGATCACCACGTACGACGAGAACGGGGGCTACCCGCACCCCGACCACATCATGACCCACAAGATCAGCATGGTGGCCTTCGACGCCGCCGGGGACCCGGAGGCGTACCCCGAGGCCGGGGCGCCCTGGCAGCCGCTGAAGCTCTACTACAACCACGGCTTCCCGATGGGCCGGATCCGCGCCCTGCACGCCTACCTCACCGAGCACGGCATCGACTCCCCCTACGGTGAGTGGATCGAGGGCTGGGAGAAGAGCGGCCGGGCCGAGCGCGAGATCACCACCCGGGTGAGGTGCGACGACTGGTTCGAGATCCGGGACAAGGCGCTGATCGCGCACGCCACCCAGATCGACCCGGACGGGCCGTGGTTCCGCGTCCCGCTGGACGTCCAGCGGGAGGTCTGGCCGACCGAGGACTACGAGCTGGCCAAGTCCCACGTCGACACCGACCTGCCCGAGGACGACCTCTTCGCCGGCGTGCGCAAGTAGCCGCACCCGCACGACACGCACCACCCCGGTGACCCGGCCCGTGTAGGGCCGGGTCACCATGGAGAGATGAGTACCCCCGTGACCCTCACCCACCTCGCCACCGAGCTCGCCCTCGACGAGACCAAGGTGACCCCCGGCCTGCTGGGCTTCGTCGTCTTCGCGGCGCTGGGCGTCGCCACCTGGTTCCTGCTGACGTCGATGAACAGCCGCTTCAAGAAGATCGACTTCGTCGAGGAGCCCGAGACCACCGAGAAGTAGCGGCCCGGGCCGAAGCCTCCGCCTCCGTCGGCGCGCGCCGCCGATGCGCAAGGATGGGGGCATGCCGAACCGTCTCGCGGACGCGACCTCGCCGTACCTGCTGCAGCACGCCGACAACCCGGTCGACTGGTGGCCGTGGGGGCCGGAGGCCTTCGAGGAGGCGCGTCGGCGCGGGGTGCCCGTGCTGCTGTCGGTCGGGTACGCGGCCTGCCACTGGTGTCATGTGATGGCCCACGAGTCCTTCGAGGACGAGGCGGTCGCGGAGTACGCCAACGCGCACTACGTCGCGGTGAAGGTCGACCGCGAGGAGCGGCCGGACGTCGACGCCGTCTACATGGAGGCGGTCCAGGCCGCCACCGGCCAGGGCGGCTGGCCGATGACGGTGTTCCTCACCCCGGACAAGGAGCCGTTCTACTTCGGCACCTACTTCCCGCCCGAGGCCCGGCACGGCATGCCGGGCTTCCGGCAGGTGCTGGAGGGCGTGACCGCCGCCTGGCGCGACCGCCGCGAGGAGGTCGGCGAGGTCGCCGCCCGGATCCGCGCCGAACTCGCCGAGCGCGCCTCGGTCTACGGCGCCGCCGCCCACCACCCGCCCGCCGACGCCGATCTGCACCAGGCGCTGGTCGGGCTCAGCCGCAGCTTCGACGACAGGTCCGGCGGCTTCGGCGGCGCCCCCAAGTTCCCGCCGTCCATGGTGGTGGAGTTCCTGCTCCGCCACCACGCCAGGACCGGCTCCGAAGCCGCCCTGGAGATGGCCGGACGCACCTGCGAGGCGATGGCCCGCGGCGGCATCAACGACCAGCTCGGCGGCGGCTTCGCCCGCTACGCGGTCGACGCCCGGTGGGTCGTACCGCACTTCGAGAAGATGCTCTACGACAACGCGCTGCTGCTGCGCACCTACCTGCACCTGTGGCGCGCCACCGGCAGCGGGCAGGCCCGCCGTACCGCACTCGCCACCGCAGACTTCCTGCTGCGCGAACTGCGCACCCCCGAGGGCGCCTTCGCGTCCGCCCTGGACGCGGACTCGCCCGACCCGGCCACCGGGAAGTCCACCGAGGGCGCCTACTACGCCTGGACACCCGAGCAGCTGACCGCCGTCCTCGGCCCCGAGGACGGCGCGCTCGCCGTCGAACTCTTCGAGGTCACCGGCACGTTCGAGCACGGCAGCTCGGTGCTCCAGCTGCTCCGCGACCCCGCCGACCCCGAGGCCTTCGAGCGGATCCGCACCCGGCTGCTGGCCGCCCGCGCCGAACGGCCCGCGCCCGCCCGCGACGACAAGGTGGTCGCCGCCTGGAACGGCCTCGCCATCGCCGCCCTCGCCGAGACCGGCGCCCTGCTGGACCGCCCCGACCTGGTCGAGGCCGCCGAGCGCGCCGCCGACCTGCTGCTCGCCGTCCACCTCACCCCCGAGGGCCGGCTGCTGCGCACCTCCCGGGACGGCCGGCCCGGCACCAACGCGGGCGTGCTGGAGGACTACGCGGACACCGCCGAGGGCTTCCTCGCGCTGTACGCCGTCACGGGCGAGAGCTCCTGGCTGGACCTGGCCGGAGGCCTGCTGGACACCGTCCTCGCGCACTTCCTCGACGAGGCGTCGGGCGCGCTCTACGACACCGCCGACGACGCCGAGGAACTGATCCGCCGTCCGCAGGACCCGACCGACAACGCGACCCCCGCCGGCTGGACGGCGGCCGCCGGCGCCCTGCTCGGCTACGCCGCGTACACCGGCTCCGAGCGCCACCGCACGGCCGCCGAACGGGCGCTGGGCATCGTGGGCGCGCTCGCCGCCAAGGCACCGCGGTTCATCGGCTGGGGCCTGGCGGTCGCCGAGGCCCTGCTGGACGGGCCGCGCGAGGTGGCCGTGGTCGGACCGGCGGGAGACCCGGCGACGGCCGCGCTGCACCGCACCGCGCTGCTCGGCACGGCCCCGGGAGCGGTGGTCGCGGTCGGCGAGGCCGGCACCGCCGACGTCCCGCTGCTGGCCGACCGGCCGCTGCTCGGCGGGCGGCCCGCCGCGTACGTCTGCCGGCACTTCACCTGCGACACCCCGACGGCGGACGCCGGTGAGCTGGCCGACCGGCTGGGCGCCCGGGTGACGGACTGAGGCGATCCGGGTGCGCCCGGCCCTCGGCCCGGGCCAGGATCCCGGTATGACCTGGACCCTCGGCAGTTCCCTCGAAGAGTTCCGAGCCGAGGCGGGCGTGTTCCTCGCCGCCCGCCCGGCCGAGAACACCGTGCTGCTCTCGATCGCCCACCGCCTCGGCACGGACGGCCCGGACGCCTTCGGCGACCAGCCGCCCGGCTTTGGCTGGTGGCGCCCCGCACCGCAGGCCCCGGTCGCCGGGGCCTTCGTCCGGACGCCGCCCTTCCCGCCCCGGCTGGGCCTGATGCCCGCGGCGGCCGGGGCGGAACTGGCCGTGCTGATGCACGGTCTGGGCCTGCGGGTGGAGCGGGTGAACGGCGGCAGGCAGGCCGCGCTGGCCTTCGCCGAGGCCTGGCAGCGGCTCACGGGCGGCACCACCTCGGTCGACCGGCAGGAGCGGCTCCACCGGCTGGGCGAGCTGTGCGCGCCGGTCCCCGCCCCGAGTGGCCGGTCCCGGGCGGCCCGCGCGGGGGACCGTGCGCTGCTGGTGCGCTGGTTCGGGGAGTTCGCCGCCGAGGCCGGGATCCGGCTGCCGGCCGACGTCGGCGCGCTGGTCGACGGGCGGACCGCCGCGGGCACCCTGACGCTGTGGGAGGACGGGGGCCGCCCGGTCTCGTTCGCCGGGGTCGGCCCGCTGATCGCCGCGACGGTGAAGGTCGGCCCGGTCTACACCCCGCCCGGACTGCGCGGCCGGGGCTACGCGAGCGCACTGGTCGCCGCGGGCTCCGCCGACGCGCTGGCCCGGGGAGCCGCCGAGGTACTGCTCCACACCGATCTGGCCAACCCGACCAGCAACGCGATCTACCGCAGGCTCGGCTACCGGCCGGTCCAGGACGAGGTCGCGCTCGACCTGGGCCGACCGGGCGGAGCCTGACGCGTCGGGGCACCGTCCCGGACGGAGGGGCCCCGGCTACTCCCAGTCCCAGCGGATCCCCAGCAGGCAGGGCGGCAGCGCGGCGGCCACCAGGTGCACGCCGTGGTGCCCGTCCAGGGTCAACTCCTCGGTCGCGGAGGGCCGCGCGCCCGGGGAGCGGCTGGTGAAGCGGTGGCAGCGGACGGGCAGCGCGTCGGGGTGGAAGGTGACCTGCAGGACGTACTGGCCGGCACCCGCGTTGAAGCCGCGGACGTACTCGTCGCTGGGGGCCGGGCCGGGCGCGTCCTCGAAGCCGTAGCCGAGCAGATGGGTGTCGCCGGTGCGCAGCCGCCGGTCCAGCAGGAGCTCGGCGACCAGCAGTCCGGCCTGCGGGTCGCGGCGGATCCGGCCGGGCCGGCAGTTCTCCTCGGTGCGCAGGGCGACCCGGGTGATGTCGCAGCCGGGGTCGCCCTGGTAGATCGCCAGGTAGCGGTCGACGCCGTCCCGGTGGGCCCGCAGCACGTGCTGTGAGCTGCGGCGCAGCTGGCGGCGGTCGGCGCCGACGCTGATCCGTTCGATGTGGGTGACGGTGTGCAGGGCGGTGCCGGGAGGCCCGGCGATGGTGGCGAGCAGCCCGTCCACGGCCTCGGCCGGGCCGATCAGGTCCCGGTACGGGCGGGTGGCCGGGCCGACCGCCGGTGGTTCGGGGGTGCGGCGGGGGCCGAGCAGCCGGGTGAGCGAGTGGGTGGGCAGGTCGAGCACGTCCTCCAGCAGCCGGACGGCGCGCAGCGACTCGGGCCGCTCGGGCCGGCGCCGGCCCTGCTGCCAGTAGCTGAGGCTGGTCACCCCGACCCGGACGCCGCGGCGGGCCAGGTGCTGCTGCACCCGGTGCAGGGCCAGTCCGCGGGCGGCGATGGCGGTGCGCAGGGCGAGATGGAAGGGGCCGGTCCGCAGGGCTGCGGCCAGTTCCGGCGGGACGGTCTGCTGCATGGCTGCCTCCGGCACGTGGCTGCCTCCCGGACTGAGGGTGAATATTCACACCTGGGCGGCGGGTTGTCACCAGGCCTGGACAACACCGCTGGTCGGGGCGGTTCCGTTCACACCCGGCGGGGGCCGTTCACACCAGGATCCCCTTGCGCTCCAGTCCCGTTGACCCTGCCCGGTCAACGCCGGATCCTCGGTGCAGCGCGTCCGGACGCCACCCCCACATCCCCACTCCTGCGTAGCCGCAAGGAGGAAACCCCCATGCCAACACCCCGGACAAACCTGCGCCGCGCGGTCGCCGCGTTCGCGCTGGGCATCCTGGCGCCGACCCTGACGGTGGCCGCGGCCACCCCGGCCGACGCCCGAACCCCGGCCGCGGAGGCCCCCGCCCCCGCCCCGGCCTCCGCCCCCGCGACCAGGACCGCCGCCTCCGGTTCGACCGTCCCCACCGGTCCGACCGCCCAGGCCGCCACCTGGCGCACGCTCGACATCACCATGCAGCAACAGCAGCAGACCAACTGGTGCTGGGCCGGCAGCGGCAACACCGTGGCCGCGTACTTCGGCCACAACTACAGCCAGAACCAGTTCTGCAACGCCGCGTTCAACCGGTCGATCAACTCCACCTGCCCCAACAACCAGGCCACGCTGGGCAACGTGCAGACCGCGCTGAACTGGATCGGCATCAACCCGGGCTCGTACGTGACGGGTTACCTGCGCTACACCACGGTGCAGAGCGAGATCGACGCCGACCGCCCGGTGGAGACCCGGATCCAGTGGAGCTCCGGCGGTGGCCACATGCAGCTGATCTACGGCTACGACACCGCCGACAACTGGGTCTACTGGGGCGACCCGTGGCCCTCCAGCTCCCGCTACAACTGGGCGGACTACTGGTACTACGTCAGCAACAACTCGTTCTCCTGGACCCACTCCCTGTACCGGATCGGCGCGTGAGGAGACAGCCATGACCGACAACCGGAAGAACCTGCGGCGGGCCGTCGCCTGCGCCGCCCTCGTCGCGGGCCTCGCCTCGGCCGGCGCCGCGCCCGCCCTCGCGGCGGACGGCCCCGCCCCGGTGGCACCCGCCGACCTGGCGGCCGCCCGCAGCGCCGCCCAGAGCCCGGCCGTGCTCGACCGGCTGGGGCACTTCTTCGCCCGCAAGGGCGTCCCGCCGACCCAGCGGCCGGCGATCAGCCCGGCCGACGAGGCGCAGGCCGCGGACCGGGCCGCCCCCCGGCTGACCGGGGAGACCGTCGCGGTGTACACCCTCGGCGCGGGCTTCGTGGCCGGCACGGCCGGCGCCCTGGTGGCCACGGCCGACTTCGTCGCCAGCAAGGCGGTCTCCACGGACGGCCGGAGCGCCTCGGTCTGGACCGTCCGGCAGGGCGACGGCTGGCGGGTGGTCAACATCGCCACCGGCGGTGACGAGACCGACTACCCGGCCAGGGCGGCGAGCAGCGGCGGCGGCACCGCCTTCCGCGAACCGCAGCTGGACGCCTGGTACGTGCTGCGCGGCGGCCGGGTGCTCCCGCTGGACGAGGACGCCCGCCGCTCGGTGGGTGCGGACGGGGTCAGCCTGGCCGCGTACCAGGAGTTGGTGCACCGGCGGTACGGCGACAAGCTGCCCGGCAGCGCCTACGACAGGACGGGCACCGGCGGCGGCTTCGACGCGCAGGCCGCCGCCCCCGAGGCCGGCCGGCTGCCCCTGCTGACGGCCGGTGCGGCGCTCGGTACCACCCTGGTGGCCGCCCTCGCGCTGGCCCGCCGGCGCCGCGCGGCCGCCCGCGGGCGGTAGCGGACACCGGGCGAGGGTGACGGGGAACGGCCCGGCGGATCCGGGTCGGAGGGTCTCAGGCCGCCAGGCCGTTCCCCAGCACCTCCAGCGCGTGGTCGAGCAGGTCGGCGATGTCCTCGCGGCCGTCCTGCTCGGCCCAGTACAGCGCGGTCTCCACCAGTGCCGCGGTGAAGGCCGCGGCGGTGATCCGCATCTCCAGGGTCGGGGCGTCCAGGCCGGCCCGCTCGGTCATCACGTCCAGGATCATCTGCTTGGGCTGCGCCGAGGACTCGGTCATCCTGGCCCGCAGGGCCGGGACGGCCAGCGCCAGCCGCATCCGGACCAGCAGTTCGTCGCGGTCGCGCTCGACGATCCGGCGCAGCAGCCCGACCAGCACCGTCCGCCCGGAGACCAGCAGCGGTTCGTCGGCGGGGCGGGCCATCAGCGCGGAGATCATCACCGGGTCGTACTCGTCGGTGAGGACGAGGTCCTCCTTGGTGGCGAAGTAGCGGAAGAAGGTGGAGGGGGAGACCTCGGCGGCCGCCGCGATCTGGTCCACGGTGGTGTTCTCGTACCCCTGCTCGGCGAACAGCCGGAACGCCTCCCGCCGCAGCGCCTGGCGGGTCTTCAGCTTCTTGCGCTCGCGCAGCGACAGCGGTGCCTCGATCAGCTCCTCCACCGGGGAGGCGGGGGTGGGGGCCGGGGCGCTGCGCGTGTCGGTCATACCCCAGATTCTGCTACGGCTCCGGCCTTCCCGGGGGCCGGGGCCGGCGCGGCCGGTCCGGCCGAGGACGGCATCCGGGCCGCGATCAGCAGCGCCGAGACGATCGCGATCAGACCCGCGACCAGCAGGACCGAGTCCATACCGTGCACGTACGCGGCGTGTGCCGAGCGGGTGAGCGCGTGGTCGCCGAGGGCGGTGGCGACGGCGTCCGCGGCGACCACGGACTCCCCGGCGGTGTGTGCGGCGGCCGCCGGCAGGCCCGTGGTGTCGAGCGCCCCCCGGTAGCCGCCGGCCAGCAGGCTGCCGAAGGCGGCGACCCCGATCGCCCCGCCGACCTGGCGCAGGGTCTGGACCAGCCCCGAGCCGACGCCGGCCCGGGCCGGCGGCAGGGTCAGCAGGGCGGAGCCGGTCGCGGTGATGATGGCGAGCCCCATCCCGGCGCCGACCAGCGGCAGCCAGACGGCGGTGTAGCCGTAGCCGTCCGCGGGGGTGGTGCGGCTGCCGAGCAGGAGGGCGGCGGCCAGCAGGGTGAGCCCTGCCGTGATCACCGCGCGCGGGCCGAAGCGGGCGACCAGGCGCTCGCCGAGCCGGGCGGCCACCAGCAGCCCGAGCATCATCGGCATCAGCCGCAGGCCGGTGCCGAAGGCGTCGGTGCCCAGCACGCTCTGGAAGTACAGCGGGAGGACGAAGAAGGCCCCGAACAGCACCACGGAGACCAGCGTCGCGGCCGCCGCCGACCAGCGGAACATCGGGTCGGCGAGCAGGGTGAGGTCCAGCATCGGGTGCCGCTGCCCGCGGCTGCGCAGCACCAGGGCGGTGAGGGCGAGCACCGAGCCGGTCAGCATGCCGAGCACCAGCGGGTCGGACCAGCCGCGGCCGGGGCCCTCGATGATGCCGTAGGTGAGGGCGGCCAGCCCGCCCGCGCCGAGCAGGGCGCCGGGCAGGTCGATCCCGGGCGCGGCCGGGTCCTTGGACTCGGGGAGCAGGAGCAGGCAGGCCGCGATGCCGACGGCGACCAGCGGCAGGTTGATCAGGAAGACCGAGCCCCACCAGAAGTGCTGGAGCAGCAGTCCGCCGAGCAGCGGGCCGAAGGGCATGCCGGCGGCCAGCGCGGTGGACAGCAGTGCGGTCGCCCGGCGCTGCTCGCCGGCGGGGAACAGGCCCGGGATGACGGCCAGCGACATCGGCATCACCAGGGCGCCGGCCAGGCCCATCGCGGCGCGGGCCGCGATCACGGTGGCGGGGCTGTCGGCGAGCATGCCGACGGCGGAGGCGAGCCCGAACAGGGTCAGGCCCAGGGTGAGGGTCCGCCGCCGGCCGATCCGGTCGCCGAGCAGGCCGGCCGGGAGCATCGCAGCGGCGAACACGACGGTGTAGGCGTCGACGATCCACTGCTGGGCGCCGGTGGTGGCGCCGAGGTCGGCGGCGAGGGTCGGCAGGGCCACGTTGAGGATCGTCAGGTCGAAGCTGATCACCAGGACGCTGAGGGCGACGGCGATCAGGGCGAGCCAGCGGCGCGGGTCGGGGACGGCAGGCATGGGAGACCTCCGGAGGTTGGTGTCAAATGACAGTAACTCCCAAAAGGTGGAGGGTGTCAATGTGGGCTGTCCGGGTCCGGCACATTTATTTGATGCGGCGTTGACCCCCCGTTCGCCCCGGAGCGTGTTGCGGCTGTCACCTTGGGTGGGGAGAGGTCCGGGTCCACGGTCATACGGCGGAGAGGTGCCGATGGCGATCAGGCGCACGCAGTTCTGGGGCACGGTGCTGGCGCTCGCGGCCGCGCTCGCGGTGGTGTTCGGCTACCTGCTGGGCGGGCCGAGGGCGGTCTGGGTGGTGTCCGCCGCCGAGGTGCTGCTGGTGATGGTGCACGTGGCGGTGCGCTTCCGCACTCGGGCGCACGTGCGCACGGCAGGCGAAGGGCCCGAGGCGGCGCACTGTGAGCGCTGCCGTCGGGCCCGGGAGAGGTTGGACGCGCGGGTGTCAGCCGGCGGTGCTGTACGCGATCAGTGAGATCCCGACGTACTGCACGATGAAGGCGCCGAGGGTGAAGGCGTGGAAGACCTCGTGGAAGCCGAACCAGCGGGGTGACGGGTCCGGCCGCTTGAGGCCGTAGACCAGCCCGCCCAGGGTGTAGAGCACCCCGCCGACCACGATCAGGGTCATCACGGCCACGCCGCCGGCCCGCAGGAAGTCGGGCAGGAAGAACACCGCGGCCCAGCCGAGCGCGACGTAGCACGGGGTGTAGAGCCAGCGCGGAGCGCCGACCCAGAACACCCGGAAGCCGATCCCCGCCAGTGCGCCGCCCCAGACCAGCCAGAGCAGCACCTGCCGTGCGGTGCCGTGCAGGAGCAGCACGGTGAACGGGGTGTAGCTGCCCGCGATGATCAGGAAGATGTTCGCGTGGTCCAGCCTGCGCAGGACCGCGTCGCCCCGGGGGCCCCAGTCGAAGCGGTGGTAGACGGCGCTGACGCCGAACAGCAGCCAGGCGCTGACCGAGTAGACCGTGCAGGCCACCCGCGCGGCGGTGGATTCGGCCAGACAGATCAGCACGATGCCGGCGGCCAGTGAGGCCGGGAACATCCCGGCGTGCAGCCAGCCGCGCCACTTGGGTTTGGGCGGTTCCATCGCCGTCGTCCGCTCCGGATCCGCAGTCATGGGCCCCTCCACAGTCATGGCCGTCATCCTACTTACGGAACCGTAGGTTACTAGTCCGTAGGTAGTGGTGATCGTCACTTTTAGACGTTCTGGAGTATTAGGACTGCCACTCGAAGGTCGTTCGAGTGGCCTGGAATGCCTTGTTACTGATTGGTAGATAGCCAGACTGTAGTAAAACTTCGGCCAATACTGCCGTTCTGCCTGAAATCGGAGCCCCTTGCGGAGCTACGCTGCTACCACCCTCAACCCCCCGCGATGCCGTCTCCTGGCCGAGATGGTGTGAAACGGAGCGATCGTGTCGTACGAGAACTCTGCTCTCAGCGCATCCGCGCCCACCCGCCACAAGCGTCTGCTGGCCTGGGTGAGCGAGATCGCGGAGCTGACCCAGCCCGACCGCATCGAGTGGTGCGACGGTTCCGAGGAGGAGTACCTCCGCCTCGCCGAGCTGCTGGTCGCCCAGGGCACCTTCAAGAAGCTCAACGCCGAGAAGCGGCCGAACTCCTACTACGCCGCCTCGGACCCCACGGACGTGGCCCGCGTCGAGGACCGCACCTACATCTGCTCCGAGCAGGAGAAGGACGCCGGCCCGACCAACAACTGGAAGGCCCCCGCCGAGATGCGGGAGGTCTTCTCCGGCGCGAACGGCCTGTTCAAGGGCGCCATGAAGGGCCGCACGATGTACGTCGTGCCGTTCTCGATGGGCCCCGTCGGCTCCCCGCTGGCCGCCTACGGCGTCGAGATCACCGACTCCGCCTACGTGGCCGTGTCGATGCGCGTGATGACCCGCATGGGCCGGGCGGTCATCGACCAGCTCGGCGAGGACGGCGACTTCGTCAAGGCCGTGCACACCCTCGGCGCCCCGCTGGCCGAGGGCGAGGCCGACGTCGCCTGGCCGTGCAACTCCACCAAGTACATCTCGCACTTCCCGGAGACCCGCGAGATCTGGTCCTTCGGCTCCGGCTACGGCGGCAACGCCCTGCTCGGCAAGAAGTGCTACGCGCTGCGCATCGCCTCCACCATGGCCCGCGACGAGGGCTGGCTGGCCGAGCACATGCTCGTCCTCAAGCTCACCCCGCCGGCCGGCGAGGCGAAGTACGTGGCCGCGGCCTTCCCGTCCGCCTGCGGCAAGACCAACCTGGCGATGCTCCAGCCGACCATCCCGGGCTGGAAGGTCGAGACCATCGGCGACGACATCGCCTGGATGCGGTTCGGCGCCGACGGCCAGCTGTACGCGATCAACCCGGAGGCCGGCTTCTTCGGCGTCGCCCCCGGCACCGGCGTGGACACCAACGCCAACGCGATCGACACCCTCTGGGGCAACACCGTCTTCACCAACGTCGCGCTCACCGACGACGGCGACGTCTGGTGGGAGGGCCTCACCGAGCAGCCCCCGGCGCACCTGACGGACTGGCGCGGCAACGACTGGACCCCCGAGTCCGGCACCCCGGCCGCCCACCCCAACGCCCGCTTCGCGGTGCCGGCCTCCCAGTGCCCGACCATCGCCCCCGAGTGGGAGGACCCGGCGGGTGTGCCGATCTCGGCCATCCTGTTCGGCGGCCGCCGCGCCACCGCCGTCCCGCTGGTGACGGAGTCCTTCGACTGGCAGCACGGCGTCTTCCTGGGCGCCAACGTCGCCTCCGAGAAGACCGCCGCCGCCGAGGGCACCGTCGGCGAGCTGCGCCGCGACCCGTTCGCGATGCTGCCGTTCTGCGGCTACAACATGGGTGACTACTTCGGCCACTGGCTGAAGCTGGGCGCCCAGGCCGACGCGGCCAAGCTGCCGAAGATCTACTACGTCAACTGGTTCCGCAAGAACAGCGCCGGCAAGTTCATCTGGCCGGGCTTCGGCGAGAACGCCCGCGTGCTCAAGTGGGTCGTCGAGCGCCTCGACGGCGCGGGCGAGGGCGTCGAGACCCCGATCGGCGTGCTGCCGACCGTGGACTCCTTCGACCTCGACGGCCTGGACATCCCGCAGGCCGACCTCGACCTGCTGTTCTCCGTCGACGCCGACATCTGGCGCCAGGAGGCCGCGCTCATCCCGTCCCACCTGGAGCTGTTCGGCGAGCACACGCCGACCGAGCTCTGGGACGAGTACCGCGCCCTGGTGAAGCGCCTGGGCTGACCCGCCCGCACCCAGCCCCCGCCGCCCCCGCCCTGACCGGGGGCGGCGGTGTGCTGTGTTGTCGCCCGTTCGCCTCCGGGCGCTCGCGGTCCCGGCGCCGGCGCTCCTTGCTCCGGCGTTCGCTGCGCTCGCTTGTCGTTCGTCGCTTCCGGCGTCGGCGCGCCCTTCGGCTCAGGGCGGGTTGTCGCCCGTTCGCCTCCGGGCGCTCGCGGTCCCGGCGCCGGCGCTCCTCGCTCCGGCGTTCGCTGCGCTCGCTTGTCGTTCGTCGCTTCCGGCGTCGGCGCGCCCTTCGGCTCAGGGCGGGTTGTCGCCCGTTCGCCTCCGGGCGCTCGCGGTCCCGGCGCCGGCGCTCCTCGCTCCGGCGTTCGCTGCGCTCGCTTGTCGTTCGTCGCTTCCGGCGTCGGCGCGCCCTTCGGCTCAGGGCGGGTTGTCGCCCGTTCGCCTCCGGGCGCTCGCGGTCCCGGCGCCGGCGCTCCTCGCTCCGGCGTTCGCTGCGCTCGCTTGTCGTTCGTCGCTTCCGGCGTCGGCGCGCCCTTCGGCTCGGGGCTGGTTGTCGCCCGTTCGCCTCCAGGCGCTGTCGAGCCGGTGTCAGGGCTGGGCGTAGCCGCTCAGGAAGTCGCCGATCCGGGTGACCGCGTCGGTGATCTCCTCGGGCCGGGGCAGCGTGACCAGGCGGAAGTGGTCCGGATCCGGCCAGTTGAAGCCGGTGCCCTGGACGATCAGGATCCGCTGCGAGCGCAGCAGGTCGAGCACCATCTGCGCATCGTCCTTGATCTTGTACACATGCGGGTCGAGCCGCGGGAACGCGTACAGCGCGCCCTTGGGCTTGACGCAGCTGACGCCCGGGATCTCGTTCAGCAGCCGGTACGCCGCGTCGCGGGACTCCAGCAGGCGGCCGCCCGGCAGCAGCAGGTCCTTGATCGACTGGCGGCCGCCGAGCGCCGCCGCCACCGCGTGCTGCGCGGGCATGTTGGCGCACAGCCGCATCGAGGCAAGCACCGTCAGGCCCTCGATGTAGCTGCGGGCGCGGTGCCGGTCGCCGGAGAGCACCATCCAGCCGGAGCGGAAGCCCGCCACCCGGTACGCCTTGGACATGCCGTTGAAGGTGACGCAGAAGAGGTCCGGCGCCAGGGTGGCCAGCGGGACGTGCTCGGCGTCGTCGTAGAGGATCTTGTCGTAGATCTCGTCCGCGTAGACCACCAGCTGGTGGCGGCGGGCGATCTCGACGATCCCCTCCAGCACCTCGCGCGGATACACCGCGCCGGTCGGGTTGTTGGGGTTGATCACCACGATGGCCCGGGTCCGGTCGGTGACCTTGGCCTCGATGTCGGCCAGGTCCGGGTACCACTCGGACTGCTCGTCGCAGCGGTAGTGCACGGCGGTGCCGCCGGCCAGGCTGACCGAGGCCGTCCACAGCGGGTAGTCGGGGGCCGGGACGAGGACCTCGTCGCCGTCGTCCAGCAGGGCGGTCATGGCGAGCTGGATCAGCTCGGAGACGCCGTTCCCAAGGAAGACGTCCTCCACGGAGAGGCCGTGCAGCCCGCGGTCCTCGTAGTGCATCACCACGGCGCGGCGGGCGGCGAGCAGGCCCTTGGAGTCCCCGTAGCCGTGTGCGCCGGCGAGGTTCTTCAGGATGTCCTGGAGGATCTCGGGCGGGGCCTCGAAGCCGAAGGCGGCGGGGTTGCCGGTGTTCAGCTTGAGGATGCGATGGCCCTGGTCCTCCAGTCGCATCGCCTCGTCGAGCACCGGGCCTCGGATGTCGTAGCAGACATTGGCGAGCTTGCTGGACTGGATGACCTGCATACCCGACTACTTTACGGCGCTGTTACGCAGATCATCGAGTGGGCTTGGCCACAGGTCACCCGCTCGGGAGCGCGTAGACCTTGGTGGTCAGCCGGGCGAAGGCGAGCCTCCCGTCGGTGGACAGGTACCAGTCGTTCGCCTTGCTGGAGTTCGCCGGGTCGCTGAAGGTCCACTTGAGCCGTCCCGTCAGGGCGTCCAGCGCGTGCACCCCCTGGGTGGGCCCGCCGGGGACGAACAGCGTCCCGCCCACGAGCACCGGGGGGCAGCCCGTGCCCGGGTAGTGCGGCAGGTAGCAGGTCCACCGGACCTTTCCGGTCGCCGCGTCGTAGGCGCTGAAGGAGTCCGTGCCGTTGCCGGTGTAGACGGTGCCGTCGGCGGACAGCACCGGTCCGAACCGGTTGCCCTTCGCCTTGATCCGCCACTGCTGACGGCCGTCCGCCAGCCCCACCGCCTGCAGGTCGGAGTCGTCGGCCATGCAGTACAGCCGCTCGGTGTCGCACCAGATCGGCCACGAGGCGCGGTTGCCGGTCGCCACCCGCCACAGCCGGCGCCCGTCCGCGATGTCGCGGGCGACGATGCCGGCCTCCCGGTCGGTGTGCAGCAGCGTGGTGCCGCTGAGCCGGCCGTGGCCCAGCAGGTCGTCGGCGGTCGGGTCCGGCTGGAACCACCGCACGCCCACCAGCTCGGGTCGGTACGCCAGGATGCCGGCCTCCCCCTCGCTCTCGCCCTTCGCGGTGAGCTGGACGAGCAGGTAGACCCCCTGGTCGCCGCCGGCCAGGATGTTGCGCACCTTGATCAGACGGTTGCCCGGGTACGTGACCTGCGCGCTGGTGCCCTCCCGGCCGTTCTTGGGCTCGACCTCGGTGACGCCGCCGAGCTGGGTCAGCAGCCGGCCGCCGACGACCGTGGTCTGGTAGTACAAGGCGTCCTGCCGTGCCCAGTTGACCGCGCCGGTGGCCGCGTCGAGCGAGGTCAGACCGGTGCCTTCCAGGTAGAGCGCGCCCTTGAGCACCATCGCCGGGCGCTGCGCGCCCATCGGGTCGGCGGAGCTGAACTGCCAGACCGGCTGCGGCGCGGCGCTCGTGGCGGCCGGCTTCGAGGGGGTGCCGGAGCGGGGCCGGGAGCCGCCGCCGTCCGGGCGGGTCAGCACCCAGGCTCCGCCGCCGACCGCCGCCGCGGTGGCCAGCGCCCCGCCCGCCAGGAACAGCCGCCGGGACGGCCGGGCCACCGGCGGCGGTGCCGGTTGCGGTACCTGCTGGGTGGCCGGGTGCGGCGTCGGCTGCGGCTCCGGCGCGGCCCGGCCGAGCCGTACGGTGAGCGGGTGGGAGGCGGCCGGGTCCTCGGGCCGGTCCGGAGTGGCCGGGGTGCCCCGGGTCGGGGTCTCCATGTCCATCACCGAGGCCGCGTGCCGCGCGAGCTCCGCGGCCACCGGTGCCGGCAGCCAGTCGGCCGCCGGGCCGGTCCCCGCCGCTCCGGGCGCCAGCAGGTCGGCCAGCCGGGCCGGGGTGGGCCGGGCCGCCGGGTCCTTGGCCAGGCAGTGGGCGATCACCGGGTGCAGGCCGGGCGGCAGCCCGTCCAGCTCGGGCTCGTGGTAGACCACCCGGAAGAGCTGGGCGGCCGCCCCCGACGCCCCGTCGAACGGGCCGCGCCCGAGCGCCGCGTACGCCAGCACCGAGCCGAGCGAGAACACGTCGCCCGGCGCTCCCACCCCGCGGCCCGACGCCTGTTCGGGCGACATGAATCCGGGGGAGCCGACCACCACCCCGGTCTGGGTGAGGCTGTCGCCGTCCATCGCCCGGGCGATCCCGAAGTCGATCACGCGCGGCCCGTCGGCGGCCAGCAGGACGTTCGAGGGCTTGAGGTCGCGGTGCACCAGCCCCGCCCGGTGGATCGCCCGGAGCGCCTCGGCCAGCCGGGCCCCGAGCGCCCGCACCGAACGCTCCGGCAGCGGCCCGTACGTCTGCACCGCCTCGGTCAGCGAGGGCCCCAGGACGTAGGTGGTCGCCAGCCAGGGGACGGCGGAGTCCGGGTCGGCGTCCACCACGGGCGCGGTGTACGCGCCGTCGACCGCCCGGGCCGCGTCGACCTCGCGGCGGAACCTGGTCCGGAAGTCCTGGTCCTCGGCCAGCTCCGGGCGGACCACCTTGACCGCGACCGTCCGCCCGCCCGCCGACCTGGCCAGGTACACCCGGCCCATCCCGCCGGCGCCGAGCCGGGCCAGCAGTCGGTACGGACCGATCGACTCCGGATCGTTGGCCTCCAGTTGCTCCATACCCGTCGTCCCCGTTCCCCGTGCTGATCCCCGGTCACTTTCCGCTCGATCCGTGATCGTACGGGCCGTTAGGCTCGGCCCATTCGCACGGAGGGGGAGACCGTGATCGCGGTGTTGGTCGGGGCGGTGGCGGGACTGCTGACGGCCCCCGGGCTGCGGGCGGCCGCCGCCCGCCACGCGGTGGCGGCCGGTGAACCCCGGTGGGAGTGCTGCCGGACGGGCCGTCTGCTGCGCCGGCCGGACGGAACCTGCCCGCGCTGCGGCGAACGGGCCGGCCCGGCCGCCTGGCTGGTCGAGGCGGTGGCGGCGGCGACCGGCGGCGCGATCGGCGCGGCCGCGCACGGGCCGAGCGCTCTCCCGCTGGTCTGGGTGGGCCTGTTCGGGGTGGTGCTGGCCCTGGTCGACGCGCGGGTCTTCCGGCTGCCGGACGCGCTGACCCTCCCGCTCGCCCTGGGCACCGCCGCCCTGCTGCTGCTCACCGAGCACCGCGGCGGCGTCCTGCTGCGCTGCCTGTACGCGGCGCTCGCGCTCGGCGGGCTCTACCTCGCGCTCGCCCTGGTGGCGCCGATCGGCCTCGGCGACGTCAAGCTCGCGCCCTCGCTCGGCGCGCTGCTCGGCTGGTACGGCTGGTCCGCGGTGCTCGGCGGCTTCGTGCTGACCTTCCTGTTGGCCGGGGGGTGGGGCGTCGTGCTGCTGCTCACCCGCCGCGCGGGCCGGGGCGACGACCTGCCGCTCGGCCCGTGGATGCTGCTCGGCACCCTGCTGGCGGTGCTCGCCGCGGGGTGAGCGCGACGGCCGGAGCCCGTCCCCGCCGGTGCGGCGGCGGGGACGGGCTCCGGGGTGGCGCGGGCTGCCCCACCCTCAGGGGGCGCCGCACCGGGGAGAGTTACGGCATGGCGTGGGCGTGGGCGCCCACGTTGGTGGAGAAGTCGTTGCCGTTGGCGGCGTCCCAGTTGGTGGACCAGGTCATCGCGCCGCGGATGGTCGGCCACTTGGCCGGCGGGACGAAGCTGCCGCAGTGGGTGCCGGTGGCCAGGCAGTCGAGCGCGTTGTTGACCACGGTCGAGTTGACGTAGCCGCCGCCGGCCGCGCGGGTGGACGCCGGGACGCCGATGCCGACCTGGTCGGGCCGCAGGCCGCCCTGGATGTGGGTGCAGACCTGGGCGGTGATGAAGTCGACGGTGCCCTGGGTGTAGACCTTGCCGTCGCAGCCGTTCATGCCGCCCGAGTTGTAGAACTGGGTGTTGACGACGGTGAGGATGTCCTTGGTGTTCAGCGCCAGCTGGAAGTAGTTGCCGGCGGTGGAGTACATCCCGATCGTCTCGGGGGCCATGGTCAGGACGAAGCCCGCGCCGACCTTGCTCTGCAGGGTGTGCAGGGACTGCGCCATCCAGACCGGGTCGACCCCGTTCTCCAGGTCGATGTCGACGCCGTCGAAGCCGTACTGCTGGACCAGCGCGTACGCGGTGTTGGCGAAGGTGGTGGCCGCGGCGGCGTTGTTGACCACGATGGTGCCGTTCTGGCCGCCGATCGAGAGCACGACCTTCTTGCCGGCCGCGTGCTTCGCCGCGATGTCGGCCTTGAAGTCGGCGTCGGTGTAGCCGCCGAGCTTGGTGCCCAGCGCCGGGTCGAGGGTGAAGCTGATGCCGCCGGCGGTCGTGGTCGCGTCCGCGAAGGAGACCGCGATGATGTCGTACGCGCTCTGCACGTCGCGGAGCCTCTGGACGGTGGCGCCGTTGTCGAAGTTCTGCCAGTAGCCGGTCAGCGCGTGCTTGGGCAGGCCGGTGTTCGGCTGGCCGGTGGAGGTCGCCGTGGGTGTCGGGGACGGCGAGGTCGGCGCGCTGCTGCTGGCGGACGGCGAGGGCGAGGGCGGGGCCGAGCTGGACGCGGAGGCGGACGGCGACGGCGAGGTCGGCGCGCTGCTGCCGCCCGTGGGCGACGGGGAGGCGGTGCCGCCCGGGCCGGTCAGGGTGATGTCGTCCGCGCCGTAGGCGGCCTGGCCGTACCAGCCGTGCACGTACAGCGTGACGCTGGTGGTGCCGGCGCCGGTGGTGAAGGTGCTGGAGAGCTGGTTCCAGCTGCTCTGGCTGGACCAGCTGCTCGGGTCGGTGCCGCCGGTCCCGCTCGCGCCCAGGTAGACGTACGGGCCCTGCACCCAGCCCGCCAGGGTGTAGCTGGAGTTGGGGAGCACGCTGACGGTCTGCCGGCACTCGGCGGTGTCCGAGGCGCTCGGAGTGGCGTTCAGCGCGTACGAGCCGGAGTGCGCCGGGGTGCCGGCCTTGGCGGTGCCGGTACAGGTCCAGCCCGAGAGGCTGCCGGACTCGAAGCCGCCGTTGGTGACCAGGTTGCCGATCGCGGCGTCGGCGCCGCCCGCGAACAGCGCGAGGCCGGTGCCGGCCACGGCGAGGGCGGTGGCGCCCGCCGCGAGGGCGGTCGGTACGGAACTGCGCCGGCGCCGGTGGGACGGCTGCTGCAGCGTACGGTCCATGTGCGAACTCCTGAGGAGGAGGGGGAGCCGCCGCGGTGGGGGTCGCGGCGGCTCCGTGTGGGGGAGGGAAGGTCCGCAGAGGTGCTTGTGGGGGCGGCGGGTCGGGGCCCGCCGTGTCCTGGGTCACAAGCTGGACTAGACCAATGGGGGTCGTCAAGGAGCCCAACCCCGGCTTAGGGGTCGTTTAAGGAACCGGATACCTTTCCGTGTCCGAGCCGACGTGCTCGTGACCGGGCGCATCCGAACGGTTTCGCGACGTGCTTGTGACACCTTCGGTACCTGCGGCTTTACCGTGGCGCTCGGTCCGGGAGTAGGCTGCGCCAGGGGATTTCGCACCCGGGGGTAATGAGCTCGGAGGGGCAGTACGACATGGGTCTGCGCGACGTGGTCGAGCGCACGCCAGGGCTGCGCACCCTGTTGGACAACGCGTACCGGCTGTACGGGCGCCGGGTCGAGGTGCACCTGGCCAACACGCCGAACCACATCGGCGTGATCCTCGACGGCAACCGCCGCTGGGCCAAGGCCACCGGCGGTACCACCGCCGACGGTCACCAGCGCGGTGCGGACAAGATCAGCGAGTTCCTCGGCTGGTGCGACGAGACCCACGTCCAGGTGGTCACCCTCTGGATGCTCTCCACCGACAACCTCTCCCGGCCGGCCGACGAGCTCGTCCCGCTGCTCGGGATCATCGAGGACACCGTCCGCCGGCTGGCCGCCGACGGCCGCTGGAAGGTCAACCCGGTCGGTGCGCTCGACCTGCTGCCGCAGCGGACCGCGGACACCCTCAAGGAAGCCGCCCAGGCCACCGCCCACATCCAGGGCATCACCGTGAACGTGGCCGTCGGCTACGGCGGCCGGCACGAGATCGCGGACGCCGTCCGCTCGCTCCTGCAGGACCACGCCGGCCGCGGCACCTCGATCGAGGAGCTCGCCGAGATCCTCTCCGTCGAGCACATCGCCGAGCACCTCTACACCACCGGCCAGCCCGACCCGGATCTGATCATCCGCACCTCGGGCGAGCAGCGGCTGTCCGGCTTCCTGCTCTGGCAGAGCGCGCACAGCGAGTTCTACTTCTGCGAGGCCTACTGGCCCGCCTTCCGGAAGGTCGACTTCCTGCGGGCGCTGCGCGACTACCAGTTGCGCAACCGGCGGCTCGGGCTCTGACGGGCGCCACCCCGGCGCCCCGGCCTCGCGGCGGGCGCCCCCCGACGGGTGCGCGCTGACGCCTGGTCAGTCTGAATACCCGCAGGCCAGCGCGCCAAACGTTCATCATTTGTGATCCCGCTGTTCTTCCCTGCGGGCATGCACCGGGCCGACCCTGGGAATAGACCAGTCAAGACCGGTACCCCGGCCACCGGGGTCGCGGGGACCGGTGAGCCGCGGGTGACGCTGGGTCATCCGCTCTGGAGGCCTAGTGGTCAGTTCCAAGAGCCGCCGGACACCAGACCGGCGCACGTACGTTCTCGACACCAGCGTGCTCCTGGCAGACCCCCTAGCCATGACGCGCTTCGAGGAGCACGAGGTCGTCCTCCCGGTGGTGGTGGTCACCGAGCTGGAGGCCAAGCGTCACCACCCGGAGCTGGGCTACTTCGCCCGCCAGGCGCTGCGCCTGCTGGACGACTTCCGGATCCGCCACGGCAGGCTCGACGAGCCGATCCCGGTCGGGGAGCTCGGCGGGAGCATCCGGGTCGAGCTGAACCACTCCGATCCGTCGATACTGCCGGCCGGCTACCGGGCGGGCGGCGGCGAGGCCGACACCCGCATCCTGGCGGTCGCCCGCAATCTGCAGGCCGAGGGGTACGACGTCACCGTCGTCTCCAAGGACCTGCCGCTGCGGATCAAGGCCAGTTCGGTCGGTCTGCTCGCCGAGGAGTACCGGGCCGAGCTGGCGATCACGTCCGGCTGGACGGGCATGACCGAGCTGCAGGTCTCCGGCGACCAGGTGGACTCCCTCTTCGGGGCCGGCCACGACGTCGCGGTGGACATCGAGGGCGCGGGCGAACTCCCGGTGCACACCGGTCTGGTGCTGACCTCCGAGCGCGGGCGCGCGCTCGGCCGGGTCACCCACGACGGCCGGGTCCGGCTGGTCCGCGGCGACCGCGAGGCGTTCGGACTGCGCGGCCGCAGCGCGGAGCAGCGGGTGGCGCTGGACCTCCTGCTCGACCAGGAGGTCGGCATCGTCTCGATGGGCGGCCGGGCCGGCACCGGCAAGTCCGCGCTCGCGCTGTGCGCGGGCCTGGAGGCGGTGCTGGAGCGTCAGCAGCACCGGAAGGTGATGGTCTTCCGGCCGCTGTACGCCGTCGGCGGGCAGGAGCTCGGCTATCTGCCGGGCTCCGAGTCGGAGAAGATGAGCCCCTGGGCCCAGGCGGTCTTCGACACGCTCTCCGCCGTCACCACCCCGGACGTGATCGAGGAGGTGATCGCGCGGGGGATGCTGGAGGTGCTGCCGCTGACCCACATCCGCGGGCGCTCCCTGCACGACGCCTTCGTGATCGTGGACGAGGCCCAGTCGCTGGAGCGCAACGTGCTGCTGACGGTGCTCTCCCGGATCGGCCAGGGCTCCCGGGTGGTGCTCACCCACGATGTCGCCCAGCGCGACAACCTGAGGGTGGGCCGCTACGACGGCGTGGTCGCCGTGGTGGAGAAGCTCAAGGGGCACCCGCTGTTCGCCCACATCACGCTGACCCGCTCGGAGCGTTCGCCGATCGCGGCGCTGGTGACGGAGATGCTGGAGGACGTCCAGCCCTGACGGCACCGCGCTCCGCCGACTCCGGACGGGCCAGGGCGAGTTCGGACGGGTACGACGGATCGGGTGCCGACAGTCAGACAAATCGCCTGGACAAAATCAGACAATCCATCACGAAGGGGCCTGCCGCCGGGCGGCAGGCCCCCTGTCTGTCACCACATATGACGGGCCCTTGTCCATCGATCGGCCAAACTGGCCGCCCGCCAAGATTGTGAGATGCGCCACGCAACCGGGAATTGCGTAGACATGGCCGCGTGCGGCATGGTGAGGGTTCTGTCAGGCCCCGCGTACGACAAAACCTCGCTCGGCAACTCCGGTTGGCGGGCGGAAAACTGAACACCGATGAGTCGTACGCCGCCCGATCCGATCGTCGTTCCGAGTCTCTCGGGCCGGCGCCGGGCCAGTGCCTCCCGTGACCAGTGCAGGTGTGGAGGACAGTGCCAAGGGGCAGATTGCGCCCGCACGGTCACGCGTGGGCGACGCTGGAAGGAAACCATGTGACTCGGATCTCGGTCCGGGGAGTCGCTGTGGCCTCCGCCACCGCGGTCACCGCTGTCGGTGCCGTCGTGGGTGCGGCCTCGGGCAGCGAGGGCAAGACCGTCACGACGGTCGATGTCGCGAGCGCCACGCTGCTCGCCGACGTTCCCTCGGGTGACCAGGCGCAGATCGTCAGCGACAACTTCAGCCGCCAGGCGACCGCTCAGCAGGTGTCCGCCGACGCGGCGGCCAAGAAGGCCGCCGAGGAGGCCGCGCGCCAGAAGGCCGCTGCCGACGCACAGGCCAAGGCCGACGCCGAGAAGGCGGCCAAGGCCGCCGAGGCGAAGCGCAAGGCAGACGAGGAGGCCGCGAACCGCGACAAGGCTCGCACCACGCTGGCCGCCGTCAGCCCGGGCTCCGTCCAGGAGATGGCGCTCCAGATCGTCGGTGACGACGCCCAGTTCCAGTGCTTCAGCCAGATCGTGAAGCGCGAGAGCGGCTGGGACTACACCGCCACCAACGCCTCCTCCGGTGCTTACGGCCTGGTCCAGGCGCTGCCCGGGTCGAAGATGGCCTCGGCCGGTGCCGACTGGCGCACCAACCCCGCGACCCAGATCAAGTGGGGCCTGAAGTACATGAACGACCGCTACGGCAGCCCCTGTGGCGCCTGGTCCTTCTGGCAGTCGCACCACTGGTACTAGGAACCGCCCGTTCCCGGCACCACGAGCTCGGCATCGCGGAGCCCCCGACCGTCCCTGGTCGGGGGCTCCGCGCGTGCCGCGGGGTGTGCGGCGGCTCCTGTGGCCCTATGGCGGGCGGGCCGCGCCGCCCGGGCGGCGCTGACCAGTGCGCTCACGGGCGGTGCGGTCCTGGTGCGGACGCGGGGAGCCCGAGAGGGTCCTGGATCTCCGGCCCCGGCCGGTCCGCGGACAGTTGGTCCACTGGTATGGGTCTCCTCCCCACTCTCTCCGGTATGAAACCGGATGGTTCCTGCATGTTCGTCCCGTTTCGCCGGGGTGTAGGTGCGCCCTGGTTGCCGGGCCCGCCGGACCGGGGACCCCACCGCCGGGTAGCGTCGTCCCGGACGATCGTGGCGGACCCACGGCGCGGCGGGCGAGCGGGGAACAGAGGTACGGGGATGGCGCGGGACTCGAAGGCGTGGAAGGCGCTGGCCAAGGCCGGCGCGGTGACCGCCGGCGTACTGGCGGCGGTCGAACGCCGCCGCCGGGCCGCAGCCGCGGAGGCCGCCGCCGAGGCGGCCGTGGTCGCGGCGGCCGCGCTCGGCGAGCTGCGGGCGGCCGACCAGTTGCTCCACCCGCTGCCGGTGGCCGGGACGGTGGCCGAGGACGGGCGGGCGGACCACGTGGTGCTGGCGGCCGACCGGATCCCGGCGCCGCGACCGGCCGACGCCCGGTCGCGGATCTCGACCCTCCGCGAGTTCCCGCCGGGCCGGCCGGCCACCCCGGTCGAGGCCGTGCCCTGGGGGCTGCGCGTGGCGGCGGAGTCGACCTGGCGGCTGCTGCTGCTCGGGGTCGCGCTCTACGTGCTCTTCCGGGTGGTCGACATGCTGCGGCTGGTCGCCTTCGCGGTGCTGGCCGCGCTGCTGATCTCCGCGCTGCTGGAACCGACGGTCTCCTGGCTGCGCCGGCTCGGGGTGCCGCGGTCGCTGGCGGCGGCGGGCACCTTCCTGAGCGGTATCGCCGGCATCGGCCTGGTCGGCTGGTTCGTGGTCTGGCAGGTGAGCACCAACCTGGAGTCGGTCACCCGCAAGGTGCAGGCCGGTGTCAACCAGCTCCGCGACTGGCTGGTGGACGGCCCGCTGCATCTGACCCAGCAGCAGATCGAGGACTTCGCCAAGCAGATCTCCACCGCGATCGGCACCAACTCGGAGCAGATCACCTCGGCCGGCTTCACCGGCGTGACCATCGCCGTCGAGGTGCTGACCGGAGTGGTGCTGGCGGCCTTCACCACCTTCTTCCTGCTCTACGACGGCGCCCGGATCTGGGGCTGGGCGCTGCGCGGACTGCCCAGCCGGTCCCGGTACGCGATGGCGGGGGCCGGCCCGAAGGCCTGGGCCACGCTGACCGCGTACGTGCGCGGCACGGTCTTCGTGGCCTTCATCGACGCGCTCTGCATCGGCATCGGGATCCAGCTGCTCGGGGTGCCGCTGGCGCTCCCGCTGGCCGTGATCATCTTCCTGGGCGCCTTCGTGCCGCTGGTCGGCGCGCTGGTCACCGGGACGATCGCAGTGCTGATCGCGATGGTGACGGTGAACCCGTTCACCGCGCTGATGGTGCTGGTGGTGCTGGTCGCGGTGCAGCAGATCGAGGGGCACATCCTGCAGCCGCTGATCCTGGGCCGGGCAGTGCAGGTCCATCCGCTCGGCGTGGTGCTGGGGGTCGCGGCCGGCTCGATCGTCGGCGGGATCGCCGGGGCGATCGTGGCGGTGCCGCTGATCGCCGTCACCAACACGGTGGTCGGGCACCTGCGCCGGCGCAACGCGGCCGGCCTGGAGGTCTTCGTGGCGCTGGAGGCGGCCCGCGAGGCGGCCGAGGCCGAGGCGGAGGCCGGGGCGGAGACCACCACCGCCTGAGCCCGCCGACATCACGACGGACCGTGGGGCCCCGCCGACGGCGGGGCCCCACGGTCCGTCGTGATGTCGTGCGCCGGTGCGGCTCGTCGGTGTGGCTCAGAGAGCGGCCAGCACGGCCTCGGAGTCGAGGGTGGCGGCGACCGCCTGGAGCACGGCGGCGATCTTCATCGAGGCCTGGACGACCTCGCGCTCGACCCCGGCCTTGCGCAGTACCGCCTCGTGCGAGTCGAGGCACTGGCCGCAGCCGTTGATCGCGGAGACCGCGAAGCACCACAGCTCGAAGTCGGCCTTCTCGACGCCCGGGGTGCCGATGATGTTCATCCGCAGACCGGCCCGCATGCTGCTGTACTCCTTGTCGGAGAGCAGGTGCAGCGTCCGGTAGTAGACGTTGTTCATCCCCATGATCGCGGCGGCGCCCTTGGCGGCGGTGTACGCCTCCGGCTTGAGGTTCGCCTTGGCCTCGGGCTCCAGCTCGCGCAGCACGGACGGGGAGCGGGTGGCCATCGCACAGGCCAGCACGGTGCCCCAGAGCTGCTGGGCGGGGAGGTCGGAGTTGCCGATGACCGCGCTCAGGTTGAGCTTGAGGTCCTTGGCGTAGTCCGGGAGGGCGGCCTTCAGTTCGTCGAGAGCCATGGTCAGCCGGCCAGCAGGGCCTGGGCGTCGAGGGTGTCCTCGCCCTTGGTCCAGTTGCAGGGGCACAGCTCGTCGGTCTGCAGGGCGTCCAGCACCCGCAGGACCTCCTTGGGGTTACGGCCGACGGAGCCGGCGGTCACCATGACGAACTGGATCTCGTTGTTCGGGTCCACGATGAAGACGGCGCGCTGGGCGGTGCCGTCCTCGGCCTCGACGCCGCAGGCCTGCATCAGCTCGTGCTTGACGTCGGCCAGCATCGGGAAGGGGAGGTCGCGCAGGTCCTTGTGGTCCTTGCGCCAGGCGTGGTGGACGAACTCCGAGTCGCCGGAGACACCCAGGATCTGGGCGTCGCGGTCGGCGAACTCCTCGTTCAGCTTGCCGAACGCGGCGATCTCGGTGGGACAGACGAAGGTGAAGTCCATCGGCCAGAAGAACACCACGCGCCACTTGCCCTCGTAGGACTTGTGGTTGATGTCGGCGAAGGCGCTCGCGGGGTCGAGGTCGACGCAGGCCTTGAGGTCGAACTCCGGGAACTTGTCACCGATCGTGAGCACGTTCACTTCTCCTGGTGTGAGAAATCGAGGGATTTTGCCTGATCTGCCTATGATTCGACGGATTCAGGCACGATCCAGGGTTGCACAGCGGGCACTGATCAGGGAAATAGCTAGACTCGTTGCATCTGATCGGAGAGAGCTATCAGTACTCACCGCCCCGCCGCCCGCACGGACCGCTCGCGCAAACCCGACGCCGGTGTGTCCATCACCACAGCCCGCTCGCCCCGCACTCCCACCGTCGCCCAGCTGCGATCCTTCCTCGCGGTGGCCGAGCACCGGCACTTCCGGGAGGCCGCCGCGGCCATCGGTGCCAGCCAGCCGGCCCTCTCCGGGGCGGTGGCCGCGCTGGAGGAGGCGCTGGGGGCGCAGCTGGTGGAGCGGACGACACGCAGAGTCATCATCACCCCGCTGGGGGAGCGCGTCGCCGGCCACGCGCGCCGGGTGCTGTCCTCGCTGCAGTCCCTGACCGAGGAGGTCGAGGCGGCCCGCCGCCCGTTCACCGGCGTCCTGCACCTCGGGGTGATCCCGACCGTCGCGCCGTACCTGCTGCCCGCCGTGCTGCGGCTGGTCCGGGACAGCTACCCGGAGCTGGAACTGCACGTCCACGAGGAGCGCACCCCCTCGCTGCTGGAGGGCCTGGCCGCCGGCCGCCTCGACGTCCTGCTGCTGGCGCTGCCCGCCGGCGGCTCGGCGCAGACCCGGGACATCCCGCTCTTCGACGAGGACTTCGTCCTGGTCACCCCGCCCGGCCACGAGCTGGCCGGGCGCGTCGACGTCCCCCGGGACGTCCTGCTCGACCTCGACGTGCTGCTGCTGGAGGAGGGCCACTGCCTGCGCGACCAGGCCCTGGACATCTGCCGGGAGATCGGCGCCGAGCAGAGCGGCGGCAGCACCCGGGCCGCCGGCCTCTCCACCCTGGTCCAACTGGTCGCCGGCGGGCTCGGCGTGACCCTGCTTCCCGCCACCGCCCTCGACGTCGAGGCCGGCCGCGCCGACCGGCTCGCCTCGGTCCGCTTCGCCGCGCCCGCCCCCGGGCGCCGGATCGGCCTCGCCACCCGGGCCGGCTCGGCCCGCTCCGCGGACTACGACCGGTTCGCCGCCGAACTGCGACGGGTGCTGCGGGAGCTCCCGGTGCGCATCGTGGAGTGATCCACCGGGCATACCTCGATCGGTGGTTCAAGCCTGAGGGGGTGCCGTGGACGTCTCCCGGATCAAGGTGTCCGGCCTGAAGTGCTTCAGCGGTCCGCGCGAGGTCGACCTCGACCTCGCCCGGCCGGACGGCACGGCGGCCGGCTGGACGGTGCTGGCCGGGCCGAACGGCTCCGGCAAGACGACCCTGCTGCAGGCCGTCGCCCTGGCCCTCGGCGCACACCCCGCGGTGGCCGCGGACCGCTGGCTGACTGCGGGCTGCCCGGCCGGCTCGGTGGAGCTCAACGGCGGCGCGGCCTGGCGGGTCACCGCCGGAGAGCGGCCGAGAGCCGAGCGGACCGGCCCGCTGTCCGTCCGGCACCGCTACTTCGGCCCGACCCGGCGCCCGGCCGCCGCCGAGATCCGGGGCGCGGCCGCCGCCCTGGTGGAGGACGGCCTGCTCCCGGACGGCTGGCGGCTCGACCCCCGGCCGCACGCCGACGGCCCCTGGGCGGTCCGCGCCGGGGTCGCCCTGCCGCTGCCCGAACTCGGCGACGGGACGGCCGCGCTGGCCGCCCTGGTCGCGGAGCTGTCCGCGATCACCCGCCGCACCCGCCCCGAGTACCTGGACGACACCCCCACCCTGCCGGTCCGCGCCACCGTGCTGATCGACGACATCGAGGCCCACCTGCACCCGGCCTGGCAGCAGCGGGTCGGCAGCTGGCTCACCGCGCACTTCCCCAAGGTCCAGTTCATCGTCGCGACCCACAGCCCGTACGTCTGCCAGGCCTCCGACCCTGGCGCCCTGATCCGGCTGCCCGGACCCGAGGACGGGGCCGCCGGGCCCCGGCTCCTCGGCGAGGACCTGCACCAGCGGATCCTCTACGGCAGCGGCGACGACACCGCGCTCTCCGAACTCTTCGGCCTGGCCAGCGCCTACTCGCCGAACGCCGAGGCCGAACGCCGCCTGCTGGTCCGCCTGGAGCGCAAGCTCTACGCCGGCGACGCCTCCGCCGCCGAACTCGCCGAGTACCGCGAACTCGGCGCCAAGCTCAACAGCTCGCTGACCGCCCGGGCCGACGAGGCCACCGCCCGGCTGCTCGGCAGGGACCGGTGATCCCGCTGCAGCGGCCGCCACTGCGGCCGGCCCTGCTGGCCGAGCTCGGCCGCCGCACGGAGGCGATCCAGAACGCCGGGCCCAGCACCGCCGTCGGCCGGGCCGCCTGGCGCGGCGCCCGCCAGCCCAAGGCCCAGCTGCGGCTGCTGCTCCGGCAGATGGCACCCGGGCTGGAGCGATGTATGTACTGCGGAGACAACCTCGGCACCGACATCGACCACTTCGAACCGATCGCCCGGGCCCCGCTGCGGACCTTCGACTGGCAGAACCACCTGCTCGCCTGCGCCCACTGCAACAGCAACCAGAAGCGCGACCGCTTCCCCTGCGACCCGGTCACCGGCGCCCATCTGCTGGTCGACCCCTCGCGCGAGGACCCGGCCGAGCACCTGCTGCTCTATCTGGAGTCCGGGGCCTACGACCCGCTCACCCCCAAGGGCGAGGCGACCATCGACGTCTTCGCGCTCAACGCCCGGGCCGAACTGGTGCGCGGGCGGCGGATGATGTTCACCGTGGTGCAGGCGGTGCTCCTGGCCTGGCACCGCAGCCGGCTGTCCGGCGCCGAGACGGAGGCCGGCGAGTACCTGGACGCGCTCCGGCTGCTCCACCACGCGGACGTCCTGCGTGCCGTGCTCCGGCTGCGGCGCAGCCCCGCGCTGGCCGAGGCCGTCCTCGGGCCCGGGGTGCCCGTCGCGCTGGAGCATCTGGTGAAGGTGTCCCGGGAGTTCGGGACCTGACCCCTGACCCCTGGTCGGCGGCCGGTCGGGGTCAGCCGGCCGTCCCGGGGTCCCGGGCGGGCGGCGCCTCGGCCACCTCGACCGCCTCGGCCACCTCGACCGCCTCGACCGCCTCGGCCACCTCGACGACCTCCACCAGGTCGACGACGTCGACCACGGCCGGGTCGGCCACCACGGCGGCTGCGGCCGCTGCGGCCGGGAACGGCACCGTCCCGGCCGCGCGCAGCGTGTTGCGGGTCAGCAGCCAGGCGGCGCCCAGCCCGGCCGCCCCGGCCAGCAGGCACAGGTAGTCCGGGGCGCCCGCCCAGACCGCCGCCGCGGCCATCCCGACGCCGAGGCACAGATGGGCGAGGCTGACGATCAGGACGGCGAACGCCGCCGGGAGCAGCGGCCCGCTGGACCCGGCGGTGTGCACCTCGGCCTCGATGCTGAGCCCGCTGTGGAGCCCCAGGTGCACGGCCACCTTCGCCGCGTCGACGTCCGCCCGCTCGGAGGGCTCCTCCCCGTCGAGGCGTTCCACGAAAGGGTGGTGGGCGCACCGGGCGTCCGGCTCCTCGGGCCTGTCACCGTCGTCTGCTCGGCTCACGCTGACTCCAGCCTTCTGGCGCTCCACGGTTCACATCGACACGACGGGGTGGGACCATGGTGCCAGCGTCGGTTCGTGCCGGATCGGTATCTGCTCAATACCCTGCGGACGGCCGGATCGTGCACGGACCAGGGGAGGAAACGTGGACCCTCGACCGTCGGACACCGCGGAGCCGGTTCGGTCGGACGGGGTCGAACGCCGACTGACCGTCAACCTGACGCCCCGTGCGGCCAAGGCGCTGGACCAGGCCGCCGCGGCCACCGGCGACTCCCGGACCGACACCGTCAACCGGGCCCTGCAGGTGTACGCCTACCTGGAGCAGGTCAGCCGAGGCGGCGGCTCCCTCTACGTCCGGGAGGGCGGCGACGCCGGGGACGAACTGACCCTGGTCCGCTTCCTGTGAGCGGACGGGCGCCCGCTACGGCAGCCGCTGCTCGAACCAGACCACCTTGCCCGCCCCCAGCCGGGTCGCGCCCCAGCGGTCCGCGCACCGGGCCACGATCTGCAGGCCGCGCCCGCGCTCCTCGTCCGGGCCGGCCCGCCGCGGCCGTGGCAGCGCCGCGTTGTCGTCCCCGACCTCGCAGCGCAGCACCGAGGTGCGCACCAGCCGCAGGGTGACCGGCCGGGTGGCGTGCTGGATCGCGTTGGTCACCAGCTCACTGACCATCAACTCGGTGCTCTCCGACAGTCCCTCCAGCCCCCAGCGGCGCAGCGCGTGCGAGGCCAGCCGGCGGGCCCGGCTCGGCGTCTCGTGCCGCGGCTGCAGGAACCAGTACGCCACGTCCTCGGCCGGGATGCCGTCGAAGGCGGCGGCCAGCAGGGCGATGTCGTCGCCCCGGTCGCCCGGCGGCAGGATCCGCAGCGCCTCCTGGCACAGGTGCTCGGGGGAGTGCCGGTGCGCGGTGGCCATCCGGCTGCGCAGCAGTTCGAGGCCGGTGCTGAGCGGGCGTCGCCGGGACTCCACCAGACCGTCGGTGAACAGCAGCAGGGCCGAGCCGGGCGGGGCCGGCAGCTCCACCGAGGAGAAGTCCACCCCGCCGACCCCGATCGGTGCGCCGGACGGCAGGTCCAGCAGCTCGCTGCGGCCGTCCGGCTGGACCAGCACCGGTGGCACGTGACCGGCGTTGGCCAGCACCACGCGGTTGGCGATCGGGTCGTAGACCGCGTACACGCAGGTGGCCAGATGCTGCTCCTGGCCGAGGCGCTGCGCCTGCTCGTCGAGGTGGTACAGCACCTCGTGCGGCGGCAGGTCGAGGCCGGCCAGGGTCTGCGCGCTGGTCCGCAACTGGCCCATGATGGCCGCGGAGGTGAGCGAGTGGCCCATCACGTCGCCGACGATCAGCGCCACCCGGTTGCCGGGCAGCGGGATCGAGTCGTACCAGTCGCCGCCGACCTGGGCGCCGCTCTCGCCGGGCAGGTAGCGGTGGGCGAGGCGGACCCCGTGCGGCTGCGGCAGGTGGGTGGGCAGCATCGAGCGCTGCAGCTCGTCGGCGATCTCCCACTCCCGGGAGTAGCGCAGCGCGGTGTCCACCGCCAGCCCCGCCTGGGTGGCCAGATGGCTCGCCGTCGCGGTGTCCGCCGGGTCGAAGCGGGCGGGCCGGCCCTGCTCCGGGCGGCGGATCAGCAGCAGCATGCCCAGGACGGCCTTGCGGCCCAGCAGCGGCAGGGCCAGCAGCGCCGTTCCGGGCCGCAGCCGCCCGAGGGTGCGGTTGCCCAGCAGCTCGGCCAGCATCGGGAGGTGCCGCAGGGCGGCGGGGGTGCCCAGGACCAGGGGGACGGGCGGACCCGGCCGGGTCAGTGCGGGCGCCAGCGGGCCGTCCGGCCGGACCGGCCGCGGCCCGCCGCCGCGGCCGAGCCGGGTGCCCTGGGCGTGGTGGATCAGCAGACCGGCGGGCACCCCGGGGTCGCGCTCGACGTCGGGCAGCGGGTCGCGCAGCAGCACCACCGCCGCGTCGGCCAGCGCGGGCACCAGCACCCGGCCGAGGTCGCGCAGGGTGGCCGGCAGGTCCAGCGAGCTGTTGATCCGCCGGGCGGCGTCGTCCAGGTAGCCGAGCCGCTCGGCGAGCCGCTCGGTCGTCTGGTCGGTCACCTGGTCGGCCGGCCGCTCGGAGGCCCGGAGGCCGTCGGCCGGCGCCGGTGGCCGTCCGGGTGGCGGTGGATGACGCTGGACGGGGACGGCCGACGGCTGCGCCGCCCCGGGTGTCAGATGGTTGCGCACGGGCCGCCCGTTCTGGAGGTGTGGAGCAGGACTGGTCAGCTGACGCGCCGGCAGCGCAGGAACAGCTGCTCCTCGGGGGGCAGCGTGGTGCTGGCCGGTGCGTACGGATGGCCGGAACCCGACTCCACCGAGAAGCCGGCCCCGGCCAGCGTGCGCGCCAGGTCCTCCCGCAGATAACCGCTGATCTTCAGCTCGTGCCCGAGGAAGGGGAGCGGCGCGTTGTCCAGGTCCGCCTCGACCATGCCCAGGGCCAGCAGGCCGCCGGGGCGCAGCAGATCGCGGATCCGGCCGAGCACCACGGGTATCTCGTCCTGCGGCAGCAGGATCAGTGAGAAGAAGGCGGTGGCGGCGGCGAAACTGCCCTGGCCGGCGGGGCCGAGCTCCGGCGCGCCCCAGGCCCGGGCGGCCCGCGGGGTGGCCAGATCGTACATGTCGATCCGGTGGAACCCGGCCTCCGGGACGGCCCGGCGGGCCAGCCCCAGCATGCCGTCGGAGAGGTCGACGCCGGTCACGGCCAGGCCGCCGTCGACGAGTTGGCGCAGGGTCGGCTCGCCGGAGCCGCACCCGATGTCCAGCACCCGCGCGCCGGGTCCGAGTTCCCGCAGCAGCCACTCACCGCAGGCGAGCTGTCCGGACTTGGCGGGGAAGGCCTCGCTGTACCGGGGCCCTATGGCGTCGAAGGCCAGGGCCTGCAGCGCGCGGTCGGCCCGGCGCCGGCAGAGCTGTGCGTGGGCCCTGGCCCGGGTGTTCGCGGAGGCCTGGCCGTGGCCCTGGGCGGGGTCGGATATCTGTCCGGTCGTCACGATTCGCAAGGCACCTTTCCACCCTGGCCGCCGACCGGCCGACTGCCCTGCCCGCGGCGGCCGTCACGCTCCCCGTGTCCACTGCTCCGAACCGGTCCGCGTGGGCCGGTCGGTGTGTGCACCGGCCTTCGAGAATATGCGTGATCACTGCGCCGTGGGGTCCCTTTCCGGCCAACTCGTGTCCGTTGGGGTGAATATGGCCGGACGGTGGAAGCACTCGGGTGCCCGCAGGGTGGTGCGGACCTGCGGCGCACGCCGCACGGTGCGCGGACCAACCCTGCCGACCTGCGGAAACGTCAGGGCGCCGGCCCGTTTATCGAACGTCAATCGGTCCCTGCCACAGTGGGGTCAGCGCCGGGGAAGCGCCAGAGCGTTCCCGCAGCCGGGGGGCTGCGGGAACGCGGACGCTGGGGGATGCACCTGTCGGGGGGGCAGGTCACGGCGCGGGGGGTGCGAGGGGCTCGGTGTGCCGCTGCGCGTCGATGAGGCTCTGTACGGGGAGAGCCTCGGGCACACCGAGCCGCGCGAAGACCGAGTGCGCCTCCTGGAGACAGGCCAGCCCACGCGCAGGCTGTCCGAGCTTCAGGAGGGCCTCGCCCAGCGCGGCGTTGGCCAGGCCCTGGCAGTATGCGGCGTCGATCTCCTGCGCGATCGCCAGCGACTCCTCGGCGGCCTCGGCGGCCTCCCGATGCCGGTCGTCCGAGAGCAGGCACGACGCCAGCCGGGCGAGCGAGTAGCCCTCCCAGATGCGGTGCTGCTGAGCCTGGTAGAGCTCGTAGGCCTCGCGCAGGTGCCCGGCGGCCTCGGCCGCCGATCCGGTCGAGCGCAGCACCACGCCGAGCTGGTAGAGGGTGTCCGCCAGGCAGGGCGCGTTCCCGGAGGCGCGCGCGGCGGTGACCGCCGAGCGGGCCGAGGCGACGCCTGCGGTGTGGTTCCCCAGGCCGACCTGAGCGCGCGCCATGTTGCCCAGCAGCCGGGCCTCGCTGACGACGGCGCCGAGACTGCGACTTATCGCGTGGGCCTGTTCCAGGAACGGCAGTGCTTCCGCCGACCGGTCGCCGAGGCTGAGGACGATCGCCAGCAGGTTGGCGGCCGAGATCCTCAGGTGGGTGACGTCGTCGTGGCCCTGGAGCGCCAGGCTCTGCCGTAGCGAGACCTCGGCGTGCTGGAACTCGCCGGCGACGTGCTGGAGGAAGCCCAGCGCGAACCGGATCCGGGCCAGCGCGGCGGAGTCGTCGTAGGACTGCGCGTTACGCTCGGCGGTCTGCAGCGCGCCGCGGATCCGGGGGCCGTGGGTCGGGTCCTCGATCAGCGACCGCAGGATGATGAAGAGGTCCACGGCGGGGCGCAGCAGCTGCGGAGGCCCCTGCACCGCCGCCTCCACCCCGGCCAGCACGAGCGGAAGTTCGGCCCGCAGCCAGTCCTGGGCCGCGGTGCCGTCGACCAGGTCGAGGCCGGGCGCGGACGGGCCGTGCAGCAGTTCTGGCAGCAGGTCGTCCGGCTCGATCACCTGGGACGCGTTGCGCATGGTGGCGAGCAGGACGTCCAGCAGCCGCAGCAGGGCCGTGTCCTGCTCGGCGGTGTCCTTGAGCCGTTCGTTCTGCCCCTGGGCGTAGAGCCGGAGCAGGTCGTGATAGCGGTAGCGGCCGGGCGTGAAGCACTCCAGCATGTTCGCCTCGACCAGCGCCTCGGCCAGTGCCTCGGCACGGGCCTCGGACGTGCCGAGCAGCGCGGCGACCGCCGGCAGCGGCAGATCCGGCGCGTCGACCAGGGAGAGCAGCCGGAAGGCTCGGGCCTCCTCGGGCTGGAGCTGGCCGTAGCCGAGGCCGATGGTGGTCTCGACGGCGAGATTGCCGAGCTGCAGCTCGTGCAGCCGTCGCCGCTGGTCCGCTAAGCGGCGGGCCAGGTCCGAGACGCTCCACCGCGGCCTGCTCGCCAGCCGCGCGGCGGCGATGCGGACGGCGAGCGGGAGCAGCCCGCACGCCTTGACGACGGCCAGGGCCGCCTCGGGCTCGGCCGTGACCCGCTGTTCCCCCACGATGGCGGAGAAGAGCGCCAGCGCCTCGTCCGGGGTCAGCTCCTCGACGTCGACCAGGTGCGCACCTGGGATCTCGGCCAGCCTCGAACGGCTCGTGACGAGTACGGCGCTTCCCGACACACCCGGGATCAGCGGCATCAACTGCTGCGCGTCCCCGGCGTTGTCGAGCAGGATGAGCATCCGCCGGTCAGCCAGCAGCGAACGGTAGAGCGCGGCGCGCTGGTCCACCGAGTCCGGGGTCTCCGGAGCGCCCAGCGCGTGCAGGAAGTAGCCGAGCACGACTGCGGGGTCGGCCGGTGACGCACCCGCGCCGCGGAGGTCCACGTAGAGCTGGCCGTCGGGGAACTCCGAACGGAGGCTGTGCGCGACGTGGACGGCCAGCGTGGTCTTGCCGACGCCGCCGATGCCCGCCAGCGAGGTCACCACCACCGCTTGGCCGGAGCCGCTGCGGACCATCTCGCGCAGCTCGACGACCAGCTTGCCGCGGCCGCTGAAGTCGGAGACGTCGGCCGGCAGCTGGGCCGGGGGCACGAAGGTCGGAGCGTCCTCGGCACGGGGCACGGCGGTCGGTGCCGCCATGAGGCTGGGGTCCGCCGCCAGAATCCGGGCGTGCATGCCGGCCAGCCCGGTACCGGGCTCGACCCCGAGCTCTTCGATCAGCAGCTTCCGGGTGTCCGCGTAGACGCCCAGCGACTCCGCCTGGCGACCACAGCGGTACAGCGCCAGCATCAGCAGCTCCCGCAGCCGCTCGCGCAGCGGATGCTCGGCCGCGAGCGAGCTCAACTCGGCGATCACCTCGGCGTGCAGGCCGATCTCCAGTGCCGCCGCGCAACGCTCCTCCTGGGCGGTGGCCTGACGTTCGGTCAGCCGAAGTCGCTGCGCGTCGGCGTACGGGCCGGGGACGCCGGCCAGTGGACGTCCGCTCCACAGGCTCAGGCCGTCGACGAGCAGCCGGTGCGCCTCGCGGGAATCCCCGGCTTTTCGGGCGGCGGCGGCGGTGCTAAACATGCCGTCAAAAAGGGACAGATCGAGCGATTCCGAGGGAATTCGCAAGGCATACCCGTCGCTGACCGATATCAGCAGCTCCGCCGGGGCGCGAACCTCGCGATTCGGCTCGATCACCGAACGCAGACGTGACACATATGTACGCAGGGCCGCGACGGCCTGCGGGGGCGGACGGTCGCCCCACAGGCCGTCGACCAGGTCCTGCGTGGTGACGGGTCTGCCGTGGCTGAGCAGGAGAGCGGTGAGAACGGCCTGTTGCTGAGGGGAGCCGAGCAGGAGCTGCCGACCGTCCCGCCAGGCCTGGAGCGGGCCGAGCACCTGGAAGCGCAGTGCGCCCGGGTGCGACTTCTCCTGACGCTCCATGAGATCCCCTATGGCCGTGGTGATGATTTCCGAGCGTCCCGCTCGCCGGTCGAGTGTGAGGCGCCAGCTTAGAGCGGGCGGCGCAAACGTTGGAGAAGTGGACAGGCCGCGCGATGTTTATAGGACATTTAACGGTCCCTAGGATACTGTCCGGGCCCCCAGATCGATCCGATCCGGCGGGCGTGACCTGATGAACCGAAAGGCGGCCAATCCGCATGGCTGACAACGAGAACGCGACCGCCGAGGCAGTCGTACCCACCCCCGTGGTGGCAGCCGCGCCGTCCGAGTACACGCCGTCCGAGATCGACCCACAGCCGATCCTGGAGGTCCTGGAAGGGCTGACCGACGAGCCCGAGGTCGAGCCCCTGGCGGAGCCGAAGAAGGACAAGCCCGGTTCGGGCGAGGTCTACGAGCCGCTCGGCAACGTCACCAACCACCCCTGATCACCAGGCCTGCACCGCGTGCCCCGCACCCGACCCGGATGCGGGGCACGCGTGTTGCGGCTACTGGGCGGAGCGGACCCGCAGGCTGGTGATCAGCGGCCCGTCCGTGACCTCGGCGAAGAAGTCGTTGCCCTTGTCGTCGACGACGATGAAGGCCGGGAAGTCCTCGACCTCGATCCGCCAGACCGCCTCCATGCCGAGCTCGGCGTACTCCAGCACCTCGACCTTGCGGATGCAGTCCTGGGCGAGGCGGGCGGCCGGGCCGCCGATCGAGCCGAGGTAGAAGCCGCCGTGCTCGGCGCAGGCCTTGGTGACCTGCTTGGAGCGGTTGCCCTTGGCCAGCATGACCATCGAGCCGCCGGCCGCCTGGAACTGGTCGACGTAGGAGTCCATCCGGCCGGCCGTGGTCGGGCCGAAGGAGCCGGAGGCGTAGCCCTCGGGGGTCTTGGCGGGGCCGGCGTAGTAGACCGGGTGGTCCTTGAGGTACTGGGGCATGCCCTCGCCGCGGTCGAGCCGCTCCTTGATCTTCGCGTGGGCGATGTCGCGGGCGACCACGAGGGTGCCGCTGAGCGAGAGCCGGGTCTTGACCGGGTACTCGGACAGCTGTGCCCGGATGTCGGACATCGGCTGGTTCAGGTCCACCCGGACGACCTCGTCGTCGAGGTGCTCGTCGGTGGTGTCCGGCAGGTACTTGGCCGGGTCGGTCTCCAGCTGCTCCAGGAAGACGCCCTCGGCGGTGATCTTGCCGAGCGCCTGGCGGTCGGCGGAGCAGGAGACGGCCATCGCGACCGGCAGCGAGGCGCCGTGCCGCGGCAGCCGGATCACCCGAACGTCGTGGCAGAAGTACTTGCCGCCGAACTGGGCGCCGATGCCGATCTTCTGGGTGAGCTCGGTGACCTTGGCCTCCAGCTCCAGGTCGCGGAAGCCGTGGCCGGTGGCGGCGTCGCCGGAGGTGGGCAGCTCGTCCAGGTAGTGCGCGGAGGCGTACTTGGCGGTCTTCAGCGCGAACTCGGCGCTGGTGCCGCCGACCACGATCGCCAGGTGGTACGGCGGGCAGGCCGCGGTGCCCAGCGAGCGGATCTTCTGCTCCAGGAAGGCGAGCATCGAGTCCTCGTTGAGGATCGCCTTGGTCTCCTGGTACAGGTACGACTTGTTGGCGCTGCCGCCGCCCTTGGCCATGAACAGGAACTTGTACGCGCCGCCGTCGGTGGCGTACAGCTCGATCTGGGCCGGCAGGTTGTTGCCGGTGTTCTTCTCGTCCCACATGGTGACCGGGGCCATCTGCGAGTACCGCAGGTTGAGCTTGGTGTACGCGTCGAAGACGCCGCGGGCGATGGCGGCCTCGTCGCCGCCCTCGGTGAGCACGTTCTGGCCGCGCTTGCCCATCACGATCGCGGTGCCGGTGTCCTGGCACATCGGCAGGATGCCGCCGGCCGAGATGTTGACGTTCTTCAGCAGGTCCAGCGCGACGAACCGGTCGTTCGGGCTGGCCTCCGGGTCGTCCAGGATGCGGCGCAGCTGGGCGAGGTGGGCCGGGCGCAGGTAGTGCGAGATGTCGTGCATCGCCTCGGCGGTGAGCAGCCGCAGGGCCTCCGGCTCGACCTGCAGGAAGGTGCGGCCGTTCGCCTCGAAGGTGGACACGCCCTCCGAGGTGATCTTGCGGTACGGCGTGGGGTCGGCACCGATCGGGAGCAGGTCACGGTAGGCGAACTCTGGCGTGGCGGCCATGGGGAGGTCCTCAAGTCTTTCGGCTGCGTCGACGAAGCACCCTCCAGGGTAGGCGCAGCGCCACGGCGGCCCGAGCGAAGGTGTGCCTGCGTGATCGGAGTCACGCCGGGCGAATGAAACTCTCGTTCGGGAGGGGGCTGACTGACTAGTCTTTCCCTGTGGACAACTCGCCGTCGCAGGACGCCCCGGGGCACCAGCCCGTACCCATGAAGAAGGCCGAGCCGGTGCCCTCGGCCCGCCCCGAGCCGGCCCCGGTGGCCGAGGCCGACCTGCGTGCCTCGGACGCCGACCGCGAGCGGGTCGCCGAGCTGCTGCGGGACGCCTACGCGGAGGGCCGGCTCACCGTCGAGGAGCACTCCGAGCGGATCGAGGCGGCCTACGGCGCCAGGACCTTCGGTGAGCTGGTCCCGCTGACCAGGGACCTGCCGGCGCACTCGCGGATCTCCATGGAGAAGGCCCCGATCGAGGCCCCGCAGTCGTCGGCCGCGGCCCGGCCGCCGGCCCGGACGGAGTCGCCGAGCATGGTGGCGGTGTTCGGCGGGGCCAGCCGCAAGGGCCGGTGGCGGGTGGGTTCGCACCTGCGCGCGGTGGCGGTCTTCGGCGGTGTGGAGATCGATCTGAGTGACGCGGTCTTCGAGTCGCCGGAGGTGGTGATCGAGGTGGTCGCGATCTTCGGCGGGGTCGACATCAAGGTGCCGGAGAACGTCAGCCTGCACGGCACCGGGGTCGGCATCTTCGGGGGCTTCGACGTGAAGGAGCAGACCTCGGCCGACCCGTACGCCCCGGTGGTGGTGGTGAAGGGCGCCGCGGTGTTCGGTGGCTGCGAGGCGCGGCCGCGCCGCGGCAAGAAGCTCCGCGAGTGGGTCCGTAAGCAGCTGGACGGCTGATCAAGGTGCCTGCCGGGCCTCCGGGCCCGGTCGGTCGGGGCGTCAACTAGCCAGGTGGCACCGGACGTTGCTCCGAGTGCAGACCGTGGTCGATTGCGTGCGGTGTGCATGAATCGGGTGGTGGCGGGGTAGTTCCTCTCGCACATCGTTCCTGTGAGGCTGAGATCCCGGGCGTCGGTATGCCGACGCCGCGGCGGGGTGAGCGCGGGGCAGCCGGACAGGAATGCGAGCCTTCCCCCCGAGTCTTGAGCCTGGTCAGGAGTACGCCGTGCTGCATCCGATCGAGTCCAGTGCCCCCGGTGCCGTCGCCGCCCGCCGCAGTCCGTCGGGCGCGGTACCGCAGCAGCACGACCACCTGGACGACAATCCCTGGCACACCGGGGCGGCCTGCCGCAGCGACGAGGCGGGGCTGTTCTTCGCGCCGTCCAAGGAGCCGACGGCGGCTCGGCTGGCCCGCGAGGAGCAGGCCAAGCGGGTGTGTGCCCGCTGCCCGGTGCTGCTGGAGTGCCGGGAGCACGCGCTGGCCCAGCCGGAGCCGTACGGCGTCTGGGGCGGGCTGACGGCGGCCGAGCGCCGGGTGGTGCTGAGCCGCCGGCGGCGCCGGGACGGCGAGCTGCGCGAGGTGCGCCGGGTCGGGGTGGAGCGCCGGATAGCCGGCTGAACGCGCCTGCGGCGGCCGCCCGGTGTCCGGGGGCCGCCGCAACTGTGCCTGTCGACGGGTCAGTTGGCCCGGTCGAAGTCGATCGCGCTGTACGCCCGCAGCTTGGACAGCTTGTGGGTGGAGTCGATCTGGCGGATCGTGCCGCTCTTGGAACGCATCACCAGCGAGCTGGTGGTGGCGGTCTCCTGGCGGTAGTGCACACCGCGCAGCAGCTCGCCGTCGGTGATGCCGGTGGCGACGAAGAACACGTTCTCGCCGCTGACCAGGTCGTCGGTGCTGAGCACCCGGTCCAGGTCGTGCCCGGCGTCCAGGGCGCGCCGGCGCTCGGCCTCGTCCTTGGGCCACAGCCGGCCCTGGATGACACCGCCCATGCACTTCATGGCACAGGCCGCGATGATGCCCTCGGGGGTGCCGCCGATGCCCATCAGCAGGTCGACGCCGGTGCCCTCGCGGGCGGCCATGATGGCGCCGGCCACGTCGCCGTCCGAGATGAACTTGATCCGGGCGCCGGCCTCGCGGATCTCCTTGACCAGGCCGTCGTGCCGGGGGCGGTCCAGGACCACCACGGTGACGTCCTCGACGGCGCTGCCCTTGGCCTTGGCGACCCGGCGGATGTTGACCGCGGCGGGCGCGGTGATGTCGACGAAGTCGGCGGCCTCGGGGCCCGCCACCAGCTTGTCCATGTAGAACACGGCGCTGGGGTCGAACATGGTGCCGCGGTCGGCCACCGCGAGCACGGCCACCGCGTTGCCCATGCCCTTGGCGGTCAGCGTGGTGCCGTCCACCGGGTCCACGGCGACGTCGCACTCGGCGCCGGTGCCGTCGCCGACCCGCTCGCCGTTGTAGAGCATCGGGGCTTCGTCCTTCTCGCCCTCGCCGATGACGACGATGCCGTTCATCGACACGGTCGAGACGAGCGTGCGCATGGCCTTCACTGCCGCGCCGTCGGCGCCGTTCTTGTCGCCCCGGCCGACCCAGCGGCCGGCCGCCATGGCGGCGGCCTCCGTGACCCGGACGAGCTCCAGCGCGAGGTTCCGGTCGGGAGCCTCGGGGGCCACCTCCAGGGCGCTGGGCAGGTTGTGCGAGAACTGCGTGGTCATCGTCGTTACCTCTCTGTACGCGACGGCCAGTGAGCGCTCGACTACTGCCTGCGTCGAACGCCGTGGTGAGGGTGGTGCGATCGTATCTGCCCCCCGGACGGGTGTCTGTGGCGCACTCCCCGCCCACCTGCGGCGACGGGCGCATTCAGGCCGGATCGCCGCTCCCGGGGACCCCGGGTGCCGGTGTCGGGCCCGCGATGGGTCACCATGTGGGGGTGGCAGGCAAGAGCAGCATGAGAAGCCGGCAGTCGGTGCGGGACATGGTCCTGTCGATGCTGGCGGTCGGTGGCGTGGTGGCGGTCGGGTATCTGTTCATCCCGCATTCGGCGGGGGACGGGGTGCACCGGGTCGACTACCGGTCGGCGCTCTCCTCGGCCAAGCGCGCGGCCCCCTACCCGGTGCTCGGCCCGGAGGGCCTGGCCGACACCTGGCGGGCCACCTCGGTCGAGTACCGCAAGGACAAGAGCGGCCACAACGTCTGGCACCTGGGCTTCGTGACCCCCTCCGGGGACTACGCGGCGGTGGAGCAGAGCAACGCGGCCAAGGCCGACGTGCTGGCGGCGGTGGTGCCGGGCGGCGCGGCCGACGGCAGCGCCCCGGTGGCCGGTCGGGACTGGGAGCGTTACCAGGGCGACCGCTACCGCGGGCTGGCCCGGCAGGACGGCGCCGCCACCACCGTGGTCACCGGCAGCGCCTCGTACGAGGAGCTCGCCCAGCTCGCCCAGGCGCTCAGGTAGCGGGTGCGTACGCCGAAGGGCCCCCGGCTTCCGGGGGCCCTTCGGCGTACGCGGTGCGGTCGGCGAGCGATCAGACGGTGGTGACGACCTCGTCGTACGCCAGACGCGGGGAGCGCGGGTACCAGGCGTCCTCGCCCGGCTTGCCGATGTTGATCACGGTCACGACCGAGTGGTCGCCGTCCGCGAAGAACTCCTTGTTGATGCCCGCGGCGTCGTAGCCGAGCATCGGGCCGGCGGCCAGGCCGGCGGCGCGGACGCCGATGATGAAGTACGCGGCCTGCAGGGTGGCGTTCATCGCGGCCGAGGCCTCGCGGGCCGGGCGCTCGCTGAAGACGACGTCCTTGGCCTGCGGGAAGTGCGGGAACAGGGTGGGGAGCTCGTGGTGGAACTCGTTGTCCTGGGCGAGGATCGCGACCAGCGGGGCAGCGGCGGTCTTGGCCTTGTTGCCGTCCGACATCAGGTTGACCAGGCGCTCGCGGGCCTCGGGGCTGCGGACCAGGGTGATCCGCAGCGGCTGCTGGTTCATCGCGGTCGGGGCGTACTTGACCAGGTCGTAGATGGCCTGGACCTGCTCGTCGCTCACCGGCTCGTCGGTGAAGGTGTTGGCGGTCCGGGCCTCGCGGAAGAGCAGGTCCTGGGCGGCGGCGTCGAGGGCGAGAGTCATGCTGGTCACCTTGTCACGGGGCGTTGCGGAGGAGGCGTTCGCGGCGCGGTACGCCGTTCGCCAGTCCACAACGGTCTGTGAATGTTAAACAATTCCTCGGCCTGGATGTGATACGGGTCACTCCGCTTCCGGTGTGCCGCCCTCGGCTGCCAGCGCCGCGTCCAGCCGCGCCCGGGCCCCGTCCAGCCAGCGCTGGCACACCTTCGCCAGCTGCTCGCCGCGCTCCCACAGGGCCAGCGACTCCTCCAGCGGGATGCCGCCGCCCTCCAGCCGCCGCACCACCTCCAGCAGCGCGTCCCGCGCCTGCTCGTACCCCAGGCTGTCGTCGGCGCCGACCGTGCTCTGCTGCTCTGCCATGGCGCCAGCGTAGGGCCTCGCGCCGACAGGGCGGCGGCACTCAGCCCGCGTCCGCGCTCACCCCGAAGCCGCCCTTCGCCACCCGGACGTGCAGCCGCTCGTCCGCCGCCACCTGCGCCGGATCCGTCACCACCGTGCCGTCGGCCTTCTGCAGTACGGCGTAGCCGCGCTCCAGCGTGGCCAGCGGGGACAGCGCCACCACCCTGGCCAGGGTGTGCCCGAGGTCCGTCTCGGCGTGGTCCAGCCGGTGGCCGAGCACCCGCCGGGAACGCTCCAGCAGCGCCGTCACCTCGGCCGCCGGGCCCTCCACCAGCCGGTGCGGCGCGGCCAGCACGGGCCGGCTGCGCACCCCCTCCAGGCCGGCCTGCTCGCGCTCGACCCGGGCGGTGATGTGCCGCCGGGCGCGGTCGCGCAGCTGGTGCACCCGGGCCAGCTCCTCGCCGACGTCGGGCACCACGCGCTTGGCGGCGTCGGTCGGGGTGGCGGCCCGCAGGTCGGCGACGAAGTCCAGCAGCGGCTGGTCAGGCTCGTGGCCGATCGCGCTGACCACCGGCGTGACGGCCGCGGCCACGGTGCGGATCAGGTCCTCGTCCGAGAACGGCAGCAGGTCCTCCACGCTGCCGCCGCCGCGCGCCACCACGATCACGTCCACCTCGGGCATGGCATCCAGCTCGCGGACGGCCGCGGCCACCTGGCCGGCCGCGCCTGCGCCCTGCACCAGCACGTTGCGCACCTCGAACCGGACGGCCGGCCAGCGGCGCCTGGCCACCTCCAGCACGTCCCGTTCGGCGGCCGAACCGCGGCCGGTGACCAGCCCGATCCGGTGCGGCAGGAACGGCAGCGGGCGCTTGCGGTCCGCCGCGAACAGCCCCTCGCCGGCCAGCCGCTTCTTCAACTGCTCCAGCCGGGCCAGCAGTTCGCCCAGCCCGATCAGCCGGATCTCGGAGGCCCGCAGCGACAGCGAGCCGCGCGCGGTGTACCACTCGGCCTTGGCGCGCACCAGCACCCGGGAGCCCTCCTGCACCACCTCGGCCACCTGGTCGAAGACGGACCGGAAGCAGGTGACGGTCAGTGAGACGTCCCGGTCCGGGTCGCGCAGGGTCAGGAACACCATCCCGGCCCCCGACCGCCGGTTCAGCTGCGCGATCTGCCCCTCGACCCACACCTCGCCCAGCCGGTCGATCCAGCTCCCGATCAGCGCGGAGACCTTGCCGACCGGGATCGGCGCTTCGGGTGAGCTGGAATTGGCCATGCGTACGAGGCTAGCGCCGCCCACCCACACCGGCGCCCGGCCCGCACCGGCGCCCGACCCGACCCGCCCCGCGGACACCGCCGCCGTCCGCGAGCCGGCCAGGCCGGGACCCGTACGATGGAGCCATGTCCACCACTGCTCAGCGCCGTGTCCTGCTCGCCGCCCCCCGGGGCTACTGCGCGGGCGTCGACCGCGCCGTGATCGCCGTGGAGAAGGCCCTGGAGCAGTACGGGGCGCCGATCTACGTCCGCAAGCAGATCGTCCACAACAAGTTCGTCGTGCAGACCCTGGAGAAGCAGGGCGCCGTCTTCGTCGACGAGACGGAGGAGGTGCCCGAGGGCTCGATCGTGGTCTTCTCGGCCCACGGCGTCGCGCCGTCCGTGCACGACGAGGCCAAGGCAGGAAAGCTCGCCACCATCGACGCCACCTGCCCGCTGGTGACCAAGGTGCACAAGGAGGCCGTGCGCTTCGCCGCCGAGGACTACGACATCCTGCTGGTCGGCCACGAGGGCCACGAGGAGGTCGTGGGCACGATGGGCGAGGCCCCGGACCGCATCCACCTGGTCGACGGCGCCGAGGACGTGGCCAACGTCAAGGTCCGGGACGAGTCCAAGGTCGTCTGGCTGTCCCAGACCACCCTGTCGGTCGACGAGACCATGGCCACCGTCGGCGAGCTCAAGAAGCGCTTCCCGCTGCTGGTCAGCCCGCCCAGCGACGACATCTGCTACGCCACCCAGAACCGCCAGGTGGTGGTCAAGCAGATCGCCCCCGAGACGGACCTGCTGATCGTGGTCGGCTCGCGGAACTCCTCCAACTCCGTCCGCCTGGTCGAGGTCGGCCTGGAGTACGGGGCCAAGGCCGCCCACCTGGTGGACTTCGCCGACGAGATCGACGAGGCCTGGCTGGAGGGCGTTACCACGGTCAGCCTGACCAGCGGCGCCTCGGTGCCGGAGATCCTGGTCGAGGGCGTGCTCACCTTCCTGGCCGAGCGCGGCTACGCCGACGTGCAGACCGTCAAGACCGCCGAGGAGCACCTGATCTTCTCGCTGCCCAAGGAGCTCCGCCGCGACCTGCGCGCCGAGGCCGCCGGCAAGCTCTGATCCTCCGCGGGGCCGCTCCCCGCACCGAACGCCGCACCGCGCCCGGGCCCCCGAGGGGACCCGGGCGTCGTGCTGCCCGGGCCGGGGTATCAGCAGGCGGGGGCGGTCCTGCGCCCGTACGTTTGTGCACAGGCTGTGGATAACGGAGGGTGGCATGGCGACGGTATTCGGTGTGGACATCGGCGGATCCGGGATCAAGGGCGCACCGGTCGACCTGGACGCGGGCGCCCTCGCCCAGGAGCGGCACAAGGTCCTGACCCCGCAGCCCTCCTCGCCCGAGGCGGTGGTCGAGGCGGTCGGCGAGGTGGTCCGGCGCTTCGGGCACCAGGGGCCGGTCGGCCTGACCTTCCCCGGCGTGGTCGTCGGCGGACACACCCGCACCGCCGCCAATGTGGACAAGCGCTGGATCGGCCTGGACGCGGCCGCGATGTTCCAGGACGCCCTGGGGCTGCCGGCCACCGTGCTCAACGACGCGGACGCCGCCGGTCTCGCCGAGCTCACCTACGGCGCCGGGCGGGCACACGGCGGGGTGGTCCTGGTGCTCACCTTCGGCACCGGCATCGGCAGCGCCCTCTTCGTGGACGGCGCCCTGGTGCCCAACACCGAGCTCGGCCACCTGGAGCTGCGCGGCAAGGACGCCGAGCTCCGGGCGTCCTCGGCCGTGCGGGAGAGGCACGACCTGAGCTGGCCCCAGTGGGCGGAGCGGGTGGACGAGTACCTCGAACTGGTGGAGCGGCTCTTCTCGCCCCAGCTGATCATCATCGGCGGTGGGGTGAGCCGTAAGCACGAGAAGTTCCTGCCGCTGCTCACCCGGCGTGAGGCCGAGCTGGTGCCGGCCACGCTGCGCAACGACGCCGGGATCGTCGGCGCGGCGATGGCGGCCGCCAAGGCCGGCTGAGCGGCGCTGACAGTCCCGGCAGTCCCGGCCGGCGCGGAGGCCGCCGGCCGGCTACCGGGCCCGGCGGATCCGGCGCTGCGCCAGGAACCGGGCTGCCACGATCAGCGCCGCGAGCCCGGTGCCGGCGAACAGCCAGCCGGCCCGCAGCGCCAGCCCGCTGGCCAGCGCCACCACCTGGCCGGTGATGCCGTGCGCGTCGACGGGCTGCCAGAACACCAGCGCCAGCGCGAAGGCGATCGGCCCGCTGATCGGGGCGGCCGGCAGGTCCGGCAGCCGGACCCGGACGGCGAGCTGGAAGCAGATCGCCAGATAGCCGAGCCCGAACAGCACCCCGAGGTCGCCGAAGAGCAGCCGGTCCGCCGCGGCGACCGCCAGGGTGGCCCCCACCGCGGCCACGCCCGTGCCGCTGCCCGTCAGCCGGGTGGGCGGGCCGCCCCGCCTGCGCCGGTCGGTCGCCAGCCGCAGTCGCAGCCGGGGGGTGGCCCGGCCGCCGGAGGCGGTGCGCAGGCGGGAGTCGGGGGGCGCGGCGGGCCCCGGTACGGCGGCCTCGGCGGCGGCACCTGTCGGCGGCCGCCGTCTCGGCCCGGGCGGCTGGGTACGGATGCTCTGCTCCACCCGCCCAACGTACGGTCCGATCATCGCCACACTGTGTAATGCCCGCGGATTGCTTCTTCCGTGTCCGGATCCGGGAGTAGGGTCGCTCGGCGGTCGCGTGACGGTTCACGCGAGGGGAGGGGATCGACATGGCCGGATTCACGTTCGAGCGCCTGCACCACGTCCAGTTGGACGTCCCGGCCGGCACGGAGGAGCGCTGCCGGGCGTTCTGGGCCGGCGTCCTGGGGATGACCGAGCTGGCCAAGCCGCCGGTGCTGGCGGCCCGCGGCGGCTGCTGGTTCCGGGGCGGAGGCGTCGAGGTGCACCTCGGCGTGGTCGCCGGGCACGTGCCCTCGGCGAAGGGGCATCCCGGCATCCTGGTCCGCTCGCTGGACGAGCTGGCCACCCGGTTGGAGGAGCACGGCATCCCGGTCGTCCGGGACGACGACTTCCCCGGCTACCGCCGCTTCCACTCGGCGGATCCGTTCGGCAACCGGCTGGAGTTCCTGGAGGCCGAGGCCGGGGGGCACGAGTTCCCGGAGCCCGACAAGGCGTCCTGACCGCGCCCCGTAGACTGGGGGATCGGCCCGGACCGGTGCCGCTCCACCTCCCTCCAAGCCCACGGGACATCGCTACATGTCGCTCACGATCGGAATCGTCGGTCTGCCGAATGTCGGCAAGTCGACCCTGTTCAACGCCCTGACCAAGAACGACGTGCTGGCGGCCAACTACCCGTTCGCCACCATCGAGCCGAACGTCGGCGTGGTCGGTGTCCCGGACGCCCGGCTCGCCAAGCTCGCCGGGATCTTCGGCTCGCAGCGGATCCTGCCGGCGACCGTGGACTTCGTGGACATCGCCGGCATCGTCCGCGGCGCCAGCGTGGGCGAGGGCCTGGGCAACAAGTTCCTCGCCAACATCCGCGAGTCGGACGCGATCTGCCAGGTCATCCGCGCCTTCGTCGACCCCGACGTGGTGCACGTGGACGGCAAGGTCTCGCCCAAGGACGACATCGAGACGATCAACACCGAGCTGATCCTCGCCGACCTGCAGTCGATCGAGAAGGTGCTGCCCCGCCTCCAGAAGGAGGCCCGCCTGAAGAAGGAGTCCGCGGCCACCCTGGCGGCGGCCGAGGCGGCCCAGAAGGTCCTGGAGTCCGGCAAGACCCTGTTCGAGGTCGGCTTCGACGCCTCCTCGGTGCGTGAGCTGCACCTGCTCACCACCAAGCCGTTCCTCTACGTCTTCAACGTGGACGAGGACGAGCTGACCGACGAGGCGTTCAAGGACGAGCAGCGCGCCCTGGTCGCCCCGGCCGAGGCGATCTTCCTCAACGCCAAGATCGAGTCCGAGCTGATCGGCATGGACGAGGACGAGGCCCTCGAACTCCTCCAGTCGATGGGCCAGGAGGAGACCGGCATGGCCACCCTCGGCCGCGTCGGCTACGAGACCCTCGGCCTGCAGAGCTACCTCACCGCCGGCCCCAAGGAGACCCGCGCCTGGACCATCAAGAAGGGCGCCACCGCCCCCGAGGCCGCCGGAGTCATCCACACCGACTTCCAGAAGGGCTTCATCAAGGCGGAGGTCATCTCCTTCGACGACCTGGTCGAGACCGGCTCCATCGCCGAGGCCCGCGCCAAGGGCAAGGCCCGCATCGAGGGCAAGGAGTACGTCATGCAGGACGGCGACGTGGTGGAGTTCCGCTTCAACGTCTGAGCAACCGCGAATTCCGCACCGGCGACCTGCCGTGGCGGCGGGTCGGAGGGGGTCCACCTGCTCGGGGTGGGCCCCTCGGTCTTCTCCGGCCCTCGGTCTTCTCCGGTGGGTCCTCTCCCGTGCCGGATTCTCCGGATCGCCGTCCGCCGTGCCCGGTCGTGGGCGAGGACCGCGGCCCCGGGTCAGCTCTCGTAGTGGTAGCGGCACTGGGCGATCAGGATGGAGTCGTCCGTGACCTTGTGGATGAGTCGGTGCTCATCGGTGATCCGGCGGGACCAGTACCCCTGGAACCCGTGCTTGAGGGGTTCCGGCTTGCCGATCCCTTCGTTGCCGTTGCGTGCGACATCGGCGATGAGCGTGTTGATCCGCTTGAGTGTCTTGCGGTCCTGGACTTGCCACCACAGGTAGTCCTCCCAGGCCCGGGAGGCAAAGGTGATCTTCACTCCGGGTCCGCCAGCTCCCGTACGGTCCCGCCGCCGGTCTCCAGTTCGTCGATCGAGGCCAGGAGGCGGCGGGCGTTGGCAGGGCTGCGCAACAGGTAAGCGGTCTCCTTGAGGGATTCGTAGTCCTCCAGCGAGACGATGACCACCGGTTCGCGCCCGGCGCGGGTGATCACTATCTCCTCGCGGTCGTCCGTGACCGCGTTGAGCACCTCGGCGTACCGTGCGCGGGACTCCGAATAGGTCATCGTCTTCATGGCTCGCCTTCCTCTAGGTACAAGAAACTGTACGTCTGTGGCTCTGTGTGGGCAAGGCTCCGCCCCCGGCGGCGTCAGGCGGCCGGGCGGGGCCCGAGGCGTTGGGTGACCCGTTCGCCGCGGTGGCCGACCGGGACCGGGGCGGTGGCGGCGGCGAGGCCGTACGGGGGCATGTCGACGTAGACGGTCTCGTAGGAGCCGGCCCGGACGATGTAGGTCTCGTGCCAGACGCCGACCTTGCCGCGGGCCTCGCGGGCCCGGCGGTTGAAGGTGCTCCAGGCCGGGCGGTGCAGCTGCTCGCGGGCGGAGGCGTAGGCGTAGGCGAGCAGTTTCACGGGGGACTCCCAGTACTGGACGAGTGCGACCCGGCTGGTCGCGGCGGTCGCCGCGCTGACCCGGCTCGGCTATCCGGCCGGCCTCGCGCACCTGATGCCGTACGCCCGGGCGGCCGAGCAGCTGGGCGTCAACGACCTGGACATGGTGCAGGAGTTCCGGGACCCGATGGCGCAGGTCGAGGCCGCCGTCGCGCTCACGGTGCTGTACGAGCCGGTGCTGCTCAGCCTGCGGCGGCTCGCGCAGGCGCAGGAGTCCGGGCGCCGGTTCGCCGCGGATCCGGCCGGGGCGGAGTGCAACCGGCCCTGAGGGAAGGCCGGTTCCGGGTCGGGGGTGCGTCCGGGTCGGGCCGGGGGTCGTTCGGGGGCGAACCCGGATGGCGGGGCGGGCGGGCCCGGGCAGGCTGGTCGCGGGATCGGAGACGCCGGTCCGAAGCAGTCGCTCGGGGGTACTCGGAACATGAACACCACGGTGAATCGCGCCCGTTGGGCCAGGCCGGCCGCCGCCGGCGCGCTGCTCGTCGCGCTGACGGCCGGCCTCGCCGCCCCGGCCGTGGCGGCCGAACCCGCCGGGCCGGGAGCGAAGGCGCCCGGGGCCGGGCTGCCGCCGCTGGACGGGGCGGCGATCCGGCGGGCCCTGCCCGCGCTGCCGAACGCCGATCTGACCAGCGCCCTGCTACGGGTGTCCGGCAGTGCGGGCGGCTTCGAGACCACCTGGGGCAGCGGCGACCTGACGACGGGCCGTCCGGTCGACGTCGACGGCCGGTTCCGGATCGGCTCCATCTCGAAGGTGTTCACGGCCACCGTGGTGCTCCAACTCGCCGGTGAGCACCGGCTGGACCTGGACGCACCGGTGCAGCGCTACCTGCCGGGCGTCCTGCCCGCCGGCTGGCCGCCGATCACGGTCGGCCAACTGCTGGACCACACCAGCGGACTGCCCAACGGCACCAGCGGTGCCTGGGGCGACGGGACCAACGCCTGGTTCGTCGAGCACCGGGCGCAGAGCGTCACCCCGCAGCAGGTGGTCGCGAGCATGGCGGGTGAGTCGCTGCGCTTCGAGCCGGGCACCGCGCAGCAGTACAACGGGATGAACACCTTCGTGGCGGGCCTGCTGATCGAGAAGGTCACCGGGCACGGCTACGCGTACGAGGTGCAGAACCGGATCATCCGGCCGCTGGGCCTGCGCGACACCGCCGTCCCGGCGGCGAGCGACCTGCGGCTGGCCCGTCCGGCCGCGCGCGTCTACCTCACCGTGCCCGGCCCGGACGGGACTTCACGGCAGGAGGACGTCACCGAGCAGAGCCCGTGGCCGTGGGCGGAGGGCGGACTGATCTCCAGCGCGCCGGATCTCGACCGCTTCTTCACGGCGCTGTTCAAGGGGCGTCTGCTGCCCCGGGCCCAGCAGCAGCGGCTGTTCACCGTCCCGGACGTGCCGAACCACGAGAACAGCCACTGCTCGACCACCCCGGACGGCAACGGCGGCCGCGCCTGCATGAGCGAGGGCCTGGAGCACGTGCAGATCAACGGCGTCGACCTCTGGGGCAAGACCGGTTCCCGGCCCGGGTACACCAACGGCGTGTTCGCGACGAAGGACCTGAGCCGGAAGATCGTCTACTCGCTCAACCCGACCGGCGTCGGCGGCGCGAACATGTCGTACGTGTTCGGCCTGGCCGACGCGGTGTTCCCGGCCGCCACCTCCTGACGGCCCAGCCGTCATGACGTGACGGCCCCGCCCGGCGTGCGGGCGGGCGGCTCAGCCGATCCGGAGCAGGATCGAGCCGTCCTGCCGCGGTTCCACGGCTATCCGGGTCAGGTCGTCCACGTGGACGGTCGGCCCGTGCGCGGCGGCGCGCGGGCCGACCCCGACCACCCGCATGCCGGCGGCCCGCCCGGCCGCCACGCCGGCCTCGGAGTCCTCGAAGACCAGGCAGTCGGCCGGGTCGACGCCCAGGGCGGCGGCGGCCTTGAGGAAGCCCTCCGGGTCGGGCTTGCTCGCGCCGACCGACTCGGCGGTGACCAGCAGCTCCGGCAGCGGCAGTCCGGCCGCGCCCATCCGGACCCGGGCGAGCGCCTCGTCGGCGGAGGTCACCAGCGCCCGCGGCAGGCCGTCGACGGCGGCGAGCAGCGCGGCGGCGCCGGGGACGGCGACCACGCCGTCGACGTCGGCGGTCTCCTCGGCCAGCATCTGCCGGTTCTCCGCCAGGTTCTGCTCCATCGGCCGGTCGGGCAGCAGGATGGCCATGCTCAGGTGGCCCTGGCGGCCGTGCACGACCTCCATCGCCGCGTCCGCGTCGAGTCCGTGGCGCTCGGCCCAGCGGCGCCAGCAACGCTCCACCACGGCGTCCGAGTTGACCAGGGTGCCGTCCATGTCGAAGAGCAGGGCGCGGACGGACAGGATGGTGGCGGCGGACATGCGGGGCCTCCCGGGGCGCTTGTTTGTTCCCCAAGAGTACAAAATCATCGGTCCGGCATCACCGGCGGTCCCACAGGTGGGCGTTGACCGCACGGGCCGCCTCGGCCAGCTCCGGTAGCTCGACCACCTCCACGCCGGCGGCGGTCAGCAGCGCCGTCCCCTGGCAGGCCGCGACGAACAGCTCGGGCTCGCGCCAGGCCACCACCACCCGGGGGATGCCCGCCGCGATGATCAGCTGGGCGCAGGTGAGCGGCCGGGAGGCGCGCTGTCCGCACGGTTCCAGCGAGCTGTAGACGGTGGCACCGCGCAGCCGGGGGTCACCGGGCGCGAGTTTGGCGAGGGCGGCCTCCTCGGCGTGGTTGTGCGCGTCGACCTCGCGGCTCCACCCCTCGCTGATCGGCTCACCGTCCGCGCCGACGATCACCGCGCCGACCGAGAACGCCGTCGCGGAGGGCGGGCAGTTGCGGGACAGCTCGACCGCGCGGGCCAGCCAGCGCAGGTCGCCCGGCTCCGGGCCGGTCTCGGGGCTGGTCACGGGGCGGACTCCTTCGGGGCGTACCTGAGCAGAACGACATCGCCCACCGTACGTGCCTCCAGCAGCCGCATCCGCCGCCCGGGCCCGCCGGGGTAGTCGGCCACCCCGAGGAAGCGCGGCGCTTCGGCCTGGCCGACCAGCAGCGGGGCGACGGCCACCTGGAGCTCGTCGGCCAGCCCCGCGGCCAGGAACTGGGTGTGCACACTGCCGCCGCCCTCGACCATCAGCCGCTCAACCCCGCGCTCGCCGAGGTCGTCCAGCACGGCGCCGAGCGCGACCTGCGGGCCCACCCCCACCACGTCGGCCAGGCCGGCCAGTTCCGCCCGCAGGCCGGGTGCCGAGGAGTCGGTGGTGTACGCGACCTTGTCGCCGCCGGTGTGCCAGAAGTTCAGGCCCGCCGGCAGCCGGCCGCTCGCACTGAGCGTGACCTTCAGCGGGTACGCGGGCTTGCCGGCCGCCTGCCGGGCCGCCCGGCGGGTGGCGGAGTTGACCAGCAGCCGGGGGTTGTCCCGGCGCAGGGTGTTGCCGCCGACCAGGATCGCGTCGCTGGCGGCCCGCAGTTCGTCCACCCGGTCGAAGTCCTCGGCGTTGGAGAGCAGCAGCCGCTCGGGGCGGGCGTCGTCGAGCCGGCCGTCGAGCGAGACGGCGGCGCTGAGCAGCACGTGGGGGCGGGTGGCGGGCATGGGCGCGGATCCAATCTGTCGGCTCGTCCGAAACGGTACGGGTATCGGTGAGCTGTTCGCCGAACCGCCGGTCGATGTATCTCCGCCGTTCGCCCGGCGCCCCCACCCTGGTCCGGACCGCGCACCCCACGTCAGTCGAAGGGCCATCAGGTGTCCCGTCCCAGCTCGCTCGGTATCGCCGCCGCAGCGCTCGTGCTGTCCGCTCTCCCCGCGCTCGCCGCACCCGCCTCCGCGGTGACCTACGGCACCCCCGTCATCTCCCTCTCGGCGAGCTACCTCTCCGGCGCGATCGGCGCCACCGGCGACCCCACCGTCACCGTGACGGTCTCCCAGAGCGGCGCGGACGTCTCCGCGCTGACCGTGGCCGCCTCCGCCAGCAGCAGGACCGCCGTGGCGAAGACCACCGACGTGGCGGTGGCCGGCACCACCGGCAGCCGCACCCTGACGGTGGCCGCGCGCGGCGTGGGCTACACCGACCTGACGATCAAGGTCACCGGCCTCGGCGGCAGGACCGCCACCAAGACCCTGCACTACGCGGCCTCGGCCGCCGTGCAGCACGCGGCGGACGCCCGCTACCTGACCGGGTCCAGCGACGCCTCGGCGGCCGTGGACGCGGGCGGCGGCTACATCGTGGTCGCGGACGACGAGTCCAACGTGCTGCGCCTGTACGACCGGAGCGCCTCCGGCGCGCCGGTGCGCACCTGGGACTTCTCCTCGGCGCTCGGCGTGTCCAAGGAGATCGACATCGAGGCCGCGAGCCGGGTCGGCAACACGATCTACTGGCTGGGCTCGCTGGGCAACAACAAGGACGGCGAGATCAAGCCCGACCGGGCGACCCTGTTCACCACCACGATCACCGGCTCCGGCGCCGGCACCCAGCTCGCGCTGGGCGGCTCGTACAAGGGCCTGCGGGCCGACCTGATCGCCTGGGACACGGCGAACGGCAACCGCTACGGTTTCGCGGCCGGCGCCGCCGCTGGCGAGATCCCCAAGCAGGTCGACGGCTTCAACGTCGAGGGCCTGGAGTTCGCGCCGGGCTCCACCACCACCGCCTACGTGGGCTTCCGCGCCCCGCTGGTGCCGCCCGCGAACGGCGGCAAGGCGCTGCTGGTGCCGGTCACCAACGTCGACCGGCTGGCGGGCGGTTCGGTGCACGCCACCTTCGGCACCCCGATCACGCTGGACCTCGGCGGCCTGTCGATCCGCGACATCCGCAAGAACGCGGCCGACCAGTACCTGATCGTCGCCGGCTCCTGGGCCGCCGACGACAACTCCGACCCGTACGCGCTCTACCGCTGGACCGGGCAGAGCGCCGACGCGCCGGTGAAGGTCGCCGACCTGCCGACCAGCGACGCCGGCGGCTGGGAGGCCGTGGTGGACGTGCCGGACCTGACCGTGCCGGGTGCCCGTGCGCAGCTGATCACCGACGACGGGTCGGCGGACCTGTACAACGACGGCACCGCGGCCAAGGACCTGACCCACGCCGAGTGGAAGAAGTCCCGCACCACCTGGTTCACCGTCGCCTGACGCGGGCCGGGCGGCCCACCCCCCCGGCCGGTTCAGGCCGGCCGGGGCGGCAGCGGCAGCGGGAGGGCGGGCAGTCCGTCGAGGCTGGTGCCGACGTACTGCTTGCCCTCGCAGTAGCCGCCGAACTCCTCGTCGCTCTTGCGGCCGAAGTACTGTGCGTGCAGCTCGCGGTCGGAGCGGTAGTCCATGAACGGCACGGCGAACCCGCAGGAGTCGCTCACCCGCTCGGCCCGGACCAGCACGATCGCGCGCAGGCCCGCGCCGTCCGCCTCGGGCGGGAAGTGCCGCAGCAGTCCGCTGAAGCGCGGGTCGTCCCGGAACACCGGCTCCCCGCGCCCGTGCACCCGAAGGACCGTCGGCGGCCCCTCGAAGGCGCACCACATCAGGGTGATCCGGCCGTTCTCCCGCAGGTGGGCGATGGTCTCGGCGGTACTGCCGCCGAAGTCCAGGTAGGCCAGGGTCAGTTCGTCGAGCACCACCAGGGTGCCGGACCGGCCCTTGGGGGAGAGGTTGACGTGCCCGTCGCCGGCGAGCGGTGCGGTGGCGGTGAAGAAGACGGGCTGGCTCTCGATGAACGTCCGCAGCCGGTCGCCGATCCGTTCGTACGTCTTTCCCATGGAGTGATTCTCCCCGCCGGCGTACCGCCGGGGCGAGGGGGTTTCCGGGCGGCCGGATTCCGTCTCGAAGGGTGAGACGACGTAGCCCGCCGTTTGCCGGGAGTTCACCTGTGGTCTGTCCATCCCGGGCGTGCTCCGGTAGTCTCGCGCCACCCGCCGCGCCTGCCCGGCGGGCCTGCCGTCCGGCTCCCCGCGCACCTCCCGCACGCCGACCGGCTTACCTGCTGTTAACCACCTCCGTACCCGCCGGTAGCAGACCGTGCCTATGGTCGGAGTTCTGCTCCGGGCCCGACCTGTCCCCCACCGGGCCGGGCCCGGTACCGTCCTGCGGTGTGGAGACCTTTCGGGTGATGCGCCAGGACGACAACGGCAACCGCTACCTGGTGGCGGCCGGCCTGTCCCGCGCGGCCGCCGAGACACTCGCCGCCGAGTACGAGGCCCGCGGCCACAAGCAGCTGTACTGGGTGGAGTCCGAGTCGGCCTAGGCTGGACGGCCATGGAGATGCGGATCGTGGTCGGCGGGGCCCTCATCCACCGGGGCCGGGTACTGGCGGCGCGGCGCAGCGCCCCGCCCGCGGTGGCGGGCTTCTGGGAGTTCCCGGGCGGCAAGGCCGAGCCCGGCGAGAGCCAGGAGCAGGCGCTGGAGCGCGAACTCCTGGAGGAGCTGGGCGTGCGGGCCAGGGCACTGCGGCAGCTGCCGGGAAGCTGGCCGGTCCGGGCCGGTCTGGAGCTGCGGATCTGGGCGGCCGAACTCGTCTCCGGTGAGCCGCAGCCGCTGGAGGACCACTCCGAGCTGCGCTGGCTCGGCCCGGCCGAGCTGGACGACGTCGAGTGGCTGGAGCACGACCGGGAGGTCCTGCCGTACGTCGCGGAGCTGCTCGTCGAGCCCGCGGAGCAGACCCCGGACCACGGCCGTCGGTCCAGGTGGGCCAATCGGTAAAGACGACCCGGATGCCGGGATAGCACCGTCTTCTGCTGGGTATGTCACTGTTCGGCAGCATTCGTCACCATCGGTGAGCCACCCGGCCGCCGGCGCGGCGACTGCCCGCACCCCGGCGTTCCGCCGCGGTGCGCCGCCCGGAAGCCGGAGGCCCCGTAGGTGGTGAGCACGGGAAGCGGCGAGGGAGAGCGGCGGCCCCACGGCCTTCCCCGGCGTGGGTCGCGGCGCTCTCCCGGGCCCGGCGTGCGCGGCGCGGCCGCCCCCGGCGGGGCCGCGGCCCGGGCCCGGCTGCGCGGGCCCTCCCGCCCCTCCCGGGCCGCCGAGGCGGACGCCGACCCGTCCGCCGACCGCCCGGCCGAACGCGCCGCCCCCGACCGGGCCGGCACCCCGGTCCGCGGCCGGCCGACGCTCGCGTACCCGGGCGCCGTCGGCCCGCAGGTCGCGCACGGCGAGCCGCCGCCGACCGGGCTGCCGCCGGAGCGCACCGGGGGCAGTCTGTTCGACGTGGTCAAGGTCGCGATCGCGATCCTGGACACCGCGGGGCGGGTGGTGCTGTGGAGCCCGGCGGCCGAGGAGATGCTCGGCTGGCCGAGCGAGGTGCTGGTCGGCCGGCGGATCGACGAGCTGATGACCGCCCCCGAACTGATCACGCAGGCCCGGGCGGCGATCCAGGAGACCCTGCGGCAGGGCCGCTGGCACGGCTTCACCGAACTGGCCGACCGGGACGGCGCGCAGGTCCGGGTGGAGGCCCGGATCTCCCTGCTGGTGGACGGCGACGGCACCCCGTTCCTGCAGGTCGCGCTCGCGGACGCGGGCACCCTGCGAGCCGTCGAGCGCGACCTCGCGGTCCGCGACGCGCTCTTCGAGCAGTCCCCGCTCGGCATCGCGATCCTGGACACCGACCTGCGGTACACGGCCGTCAACCAGACCCTGGCCGAGATGAACGGCGTCCTGCCCGAGGACCACGTCGGCCGCACCACCGGCGAGACCCTGCCCGAGCGGGCCGCCGACGAGATCACCGCGATCCAGCGCCAGGTGCTGGCCACCGGCGAGCCGGTGATCGACGTGACGCTGGCCTCGCCGCTCACCGCCCGCTCCGGCTTCCGCTCGATCTCCTACAGCCGGATGACCGACCGATCCGGCCGGGTGCTCGGCATCTCCGGCACGGTCATGGACGTGACGGAGCGCTACCGCGCGGTGGCCAAGGTGGAGCACGCCCGCCGCCGCCTGTCGCTGCTCAACGAGTTCGGCTCCCGGGTCGGCGACCTGCTGGACGCCTCCCGGATCGCGCAGGAACTGGCCGGCGCCGTGGTGCCGCGGCTGGCCGACTACGCGGGCGTGATCCTGCTGCGGGCGGTCGCGCACGGTGACGACCTGCCCAGGCACGGGCACGACCGGCGGACCTCGCTGCTCCAACTCGGCGTCGCCTCCGTCCAGGACGGCCCCGAGGTCGAGGTGATGCTCCGCAGGGGAGCCCGGATCACCTTCTCGGAGGACTCCGCCTTCGGCCGGGTACTGCGCAGCGGTGTCCCCGAACTTCTCTCGGGCAGCGACGAGTTGAGTGACATCAGCTACCCCGGGGATCCCAAGGTGCAGGCCGCCCACGACCTCGGGGTGCACTCCCGGCTGGTCGTCCCGCTGCGCGCCCGGGGCATCGTGATCGGCCTGCTGCTGGTCAGCCGGGCCGGCTACCGGGAGGGCTTCGACCGGGACGACCTGGCCTTCACCGTCGAGCTCGCCGACCGGGCCGGCTCCTCGCTGGACAACGCCCGGCTGTACGCCCGCGAGCGCACCGCCGCGCTCACCCTCCAGCGCACCCTGCTGCCCCAGCAGGTGCCCCAGCCCACCGGCGTCGAGGTCGCGTACCGCTACGTCCCGGGCAGCAGCGGCACCGAGGTCGGCGGCGACTGGTTCGACGTCATCCCGCTGCCCGGCGACCGCACCGCCCTGGTGGTCGGCGACGTGATGGGCCACGGCCTGCGGGCCGCCGCCACGATGGGCCGGCTGCGCACCGCCGTCCGCACCCTGGCCGGCCTGGACCTCGCCCCCGAGCTGCTGCTGCGGCACGTCCACGAGCTGGCCGACGACCTGGCCCAGGGGCCCGACGAGGCGCTCCTGGCCACCTGCGTGTACGCCGTCTTCGACCCCGCCACCGGCAAGCTGGTGGCCACCAAGGCCGGCCACATCCCGCCCGTCCTGATCGTGCCGAAGGGCGAGGGCGTCGACGGGCCGGTGCGGACCGGCGGACCGCTGCCCGGCGGGGTCGGCCAGGTGCTCGACCTGCCCTCGGGTGCCCCGCTGGGGGTCGGCGGCGTCCCGTTCGAGTCGATCGAGCTGGAGATCCCCGAGGGGAGCCTGCTGGCGATGTGCACCGACGGGCTGGTGGAGTCCCGCGACAAGGACCTGGACGTCGGGCTCGGCCGGCTGCTCAGTGTGCTGGAACAGCCCTACGCCTCGATCCAGCAGGCCTGCGAGGCGGTGCTGGCCACCATGGAGCAGGGCCGTGAGCCGGACGACGTGGCCCTGCTGCTGGCCCGGCTCGGCCGGGGCCAGACCGGGGTGCCGACCGCCGGCTGGACGCTGCCCGCCGAGCCCACCGCCGTCTCCCGGGCCCGCCGGCTGGTCCGCGGCGCACTCGCCGACTGGACCGTGGAACACCTCACCGACACCGCGGAGCTGCTGGTCAGTGAGCTGGTCACCAACTCCGTCCGGTACGCCAGCGCACCGATCGGCGTCCGGCTGACCCTCGGCGAGACCCTGCTGGTGGAGATCTCCGACCCGCTGCCCGACCCGCCCCGGGAGCGGCACGCGGCCGAGGGCGACGAGGGCGGCCGCGGCCTGGAACTGGTGCGCCGGCTCGCCCTGCACTGGGGGGCCAGGGCCGAGGGCGTCGGCAAGACGGTCTGGTTCGAGCTCCCGCTCGGCGAGTACCCGGATCTCTCGTTCGGCGAGCACCCGGTCGTCCTGCTCGACGACCACCCGGAGGTGTGAGCACCGCACCCGGACGACCGGTTCACGCCATCCGGGGTCGAGATCCGGCCGTCCTGTCCCGCCGTCCGGCCGACTCGGCCCCGTTCCGGAGACTGGGGTTCAGCCGCCCGATTCGATGTTGTGATGTCAGGGACGTGTGCGCCCGCGTCCGGATGATGAATACTCGGACTTCGAATATTCGGTCTTCTCGACATCCGGATGGGCACGGGTTGGAGGGGTCGGTCCGTTGAACAGTCTCCCGGCGCGGAACGCGACGAGCGGCAGCGGTCATGCCGCCGTGCCCGGTCAGCCGGGTGCCCCGATCGGGGCGCGTCGCCCGGTACCGGCACCCGCGCCCCCCGGCTGGGGCCACGGCGCGGCCGGCTCCATCTACGACTACATCCGGGTCGCCACCTTCGCGATCGGCCCGGACGGCCGGATCAGCCAGTGGAGCGACCGCGCCGCCGAGTTCTTCGGCTTCCCCGCCACCGACGCGGTCGGGGCCGACCCGATCACCACGTTCGTCCCGCGCGAGCTGTGGCAACGCGGCCGGGCCCGGCTGGAGCGGATCCTCGACGGCGAGGAGTGGGTCGGCACCGCCCCGTACCGGGACATGGCCGGCGGCGAGGGACTCGCCGAGCTGTACGTGATGCCGGCCAGCACCGGCCGCGACGCGCCCGGGGCCACCTGCCTCGCCGTCGACCTCGGCCGGCTGCGCACCATCGAGACCGAGCTGGCCGCCTCCGAGGCGGTCTTCGGCCAGACCCCCACCGGCTTCTTCCTGTTCGACCCGCAGCTGCGCCTCCAGCGGGTCAACGACGCCTTCGCCGGCGCCGTCGGCCTGGCCCCGCCGGACCTCCAGGGGCTCGGCCCGGCGGACGTCTTCCCGGCCGGGGAGGCCGAACGCCTGCTGGTGGCCCTGCGCAAGGTGCTGAGCACCGGCGCCCCCATCCTCGACCTGCGGTTCAGCGGCGCGGTGCCGGTCGCCCGGCCGGTCGGCGACGGCCGTGAGCTCGCCCGCCGGGACGAGAACCGGGCCTGGTCGATCTCGCTCTACCGGCTGAACAGCACGGCCGGCCACCCGATGGGCGTGGCCGGGCAGGTGCAGGACGTCACCAGCCGCCACATCGCCGAGCGCGAGGCGGCGGGCGTCCGCCGCAACCTCGCCCTGCTCAACGAGGCGAGCAGCCACATCGGCTCCACCCTCGACCTGGAGACCACCGCCAACGAACTGCTCGACGTGATCGTCCCGCAGTTCTGCGACGTGGCCAACGTCGACCTCTACACCGCCCTGCTGACCGGCGACGCCGGGCCGCTGACCGGCCGACCCGGCGTCCTGGACGGCTGCGGCGAGCTGCGCCGGGTCGCCGTGCGCAGCAGCGTCGGCAACGCCTCCTCGGTGTTCGGCTCGCAGGGCGGCACCGTCCAGGTCGCCGAGGCCGGCGGCACGCTCTGCTACCCGCCCAGGTCCCCGCACGCCCGGGCGCTGCGCACCGGCCGCTCCACCGTGCCGCAGCCCGGCCCGGACCCACTGCTGCGCTCGACCCTGGTCGTCCCGCTGGTCGCCCGCAACCAGGTCCTCGGCCTGGTCCAGCTCTCCCGCGCGATCGGCAGCGAGCCCTTCGACGCCCGCGACGTCGCCATCGCCGAGGAGCTGGTGGCCCGCGCCGCGGTCTGCGTGGACAACGCCCGGCTCTACCGCCGCGAGCACGAGCGCGCCCTGATCCTGCAGCGCAGCCTGCTGCCCCCCGGCAAACCGGCCGCCAGCGGCCTGGAGATCGCCCGCCGGTACCTGCCCAGCAACAACAACACCGAGGTCGGCGGCGACTGGTTCGACGTCATCCCGCTGCCCGGCAGCCGCACCGCGCTGGTCATCGGCGACGTGATGGGCCGCGGCCTGCGCGCGGCCGTCGCGATGGGCCAGCTCCGGACGGCGGTGCGCACCCTCGCCATGCTCGACCTGGACCCGGCCGAGGTGCTCTCGGCGCTGGACGAGATCGCCCGGGGCCTGGGCGACGACACCCAGTCCGGCGAGGAGATCTCCGAGGTCTACCTGGCCACCTGCGTGTACGCCGTCTACGACGCGGTCAAGCAGCGCTGCGTCTTCGCCAACGCGGGCCACCTGCCACCCGCGCTGATCGCCCCGGGCGAGCCGGCCCGGATGGTCGAGGTGCCGCCCGGCCTGCCGCTGGGCGTCGGCGGTGAGCCCTTCGAGGAGGTCGAGGTGTCCCTCACCGAGGGCACCGTGCTCGGCCTCTACACCGACGGCCTGGTGGAGTCCCGCAAGCACCAGCTGGACGAGGGCCTGCGGGCCTTCCGGGAGGCCCTGGACAGCGGCTCCCGCGAGCTGGAGCAGCTCTGCGACGAGGTGCTGGAGGAGCTCAACCCGCACCACGGCGAGGACGACATCGCCCTGCTGATGGCCAAGGTCGTGCCGCTGGCGGAGGACTCGGTCGGCGACTGGAAGCTGCCGCCGGAGCTCACCTCCGTCGCCAAGGCCCGCGAGCTGGCCTGCCGCTGGCTGCTGGTGCGGGGCCTGGACGAGCTGGTCGACACCACCGAACTGCTGGTCAGCGAGCTGGTCACGAACGCGCTGCGGCACGGCCGCGGCGACATCCGGCTCAGGCTGCTGCGGGACCGCACGATGGTCTGCGAGGTCTGGGACGACGGCTACTCCCAGCCGCGGCAGCGCCGTGCCCAGGAGACCGACGAGGGCGGCCGCGGCCTGCAACTGGTCAGCCTGCTGGCGGAGCGCTGGGGCAGCCGCCGGACGCCCAAGGGCAAGATCGTCTGGTTCGAGCTCTCCCTCTAGCCCGGGCGGGTGTTTGTCCCCGCCGCCCCGCCGTGTCGCCGGGGCGGCAGGCCCGTGCGTGTCCTTCAGTGGTCATCCCACCCGTCTGTTCGGGTCGGCCGACTATCGACGGAGGAGCGCATGCGCGCCAACCAGGTCGTCGCGGTGGCCATCGCCCTGCTGCTGGCCGGTACCGCGGCCGGTTGCTCGGACGACCCCGCACCCTCAACCGCCGCCGCCGACCTCGGCGGCACCGACCGGTCGACCGTCCGTGAGGGCGGCACCCTGCGGTGGGCCGTGGACGCCGTTCCGACGACCCTGAACGTCCACCAGCCCGAGGCCACCGCCGACTCCGCGCTGCTGGCCCACGCGCTGCTCCCGAGCCTGTTCCGGCTCGATACGCACGCCCGTGCCAGCGCCGACCCGGACTACCTGGTGTCCGCCGAGTCCACCCCGCCGGGGCAGCGCCCGCAGACCGTCACCTACCGGCTCAACCCCAAGGCGGTGTGGAGCGACGGCACCCCGGTCTCCGCCGCCGACTTCACCGCCCAGTGGAAGGCCCTGTCCGGCAGCGACCCGGCCTACCACAGCGACCACCCGGCCGGGTACGCCGGAATCGAGTCGGTCACCCAGGGCGCCGACCCGCACGAGGTCAGGGTCGTCCTGACGCAGCCGTACGCGGCCTGGCGGGCCTTGTTCAGCCCGCTCTACCCGGCGGCCGTCACGGGCACCCCGGAGGCCTTCAACCAACCGCTGGCCGACACCTTCAGGACCTCGGCCGGCCCGTTCACCGTGGCGGCGTACGACGCGGCCGGCGGCAAGGTCGCGCTGGCCCGCAACCCGCGCTGGTGGGGGGAGCCGGCCAAGGCCGAGGAGCTGGACTTCCTGGCCGTCCCGGCCGCCGACCGGCTGGACGCGCTGGACCAGGACCGGCTGGACATCGCCGCGCTGACCGCCTCCGTCGACCACGCCGTGCCGGCCGCCGGCGCGGGCTCCGCGGCGCCCCCGGACGCGGCGGCCGCCGCCGAGGCCTCCGCGCAGGCCCTCAAGCGCGCCGAGGCGCTGCCCGGCCTCACCCTGCACCGGGCGGCCGCCGCCGCCTTCACCCAGCTCACCCTGAACTCCTCCCGGGGCGCCCTGGCCGACCAAGCCGTCCGCCGTGCCGTCGCCCGCGCGGTCGACCGCCAGAAGACCGCCACCGCCGCGCTCGGCCCGCTCGGCCTCAAGGCCGCCGCGCTCGGCAACCACCTGCTGATGACGGACCAGGACGGCTACCGGGACAACAGCTCGGCCCTCGGCGACACCCCCGCCGCCGACCTGCTCGACCAGGCGGGGTGGCGGGCGAACGGCGCCACCCGCAGCAAGGACGGCAAGGAGCTGAGCCTCACCCTGCTGATCCCGGACGGCTCCGCCACCGCCCGCCGGACCGCGGACGAGCTGGCCGCCGAGCTCACCGCGGCCGGAATCGCGGTCAAGCCGCAGGCGGTCGCCCCGGAGACCTTCGTGGCGCAGCACCTGGCCACCGGCGACTTCGACCTGGCCCTTTTCTCCTGGCCGGCCACCGGCTACCCGGGCGGCGAGGACCGCGCGCTGTACGCCAAGCCGCGGCCCGGCCCGGACGGCCTGCCGGTGGTCGGCCTGAACTACGCCAGGACCGGCAGCGAGGAGATCGACCAGCTGCTCGACCGGGCGGCCGCCGAGCTGGACCCGGCGGCCCAGCGTGACCTGCTGCAGAAGGCCGACGCGCGGATCTGGCAGCTGGTCCACTCCGTTCCGCTCTACCAGCGGCCCGACCTGGTGGCCGTCCGTAACAGCGTGGCCGGCGCCGGGGCGTACGGCTTCACCAGCCCCCGCTTCCAGGACGTGGGCTTCCTCAAGGGCTGACCGGCTCGCCCGCGGAGCCCACCAGCGGCGCGATCCGGCGGCCGAGGACGGCGGTCCCGGCCGGCGGGGGCGGGCGGGGCGAACGGCGCGGAGAGCGCGCAGAGCGTTCCGAGCAGGGTGTGGCGCACGACCGGCGCCGGGGCCTCAGGACGGCCGGACCGGCCTGGGGCCCGGGCGGTTCGGAGGGCGGAGCACGTGTCCCAGTTGTGATCTTGACCCCCTCGGGGCCCTCCGTTTCGGCCCGCATGGGTGGTTCCCCGTACGATAGGAGGAAGCCGTGGCATGTCGTGCCCGGCAGGTGGACCGGTAGTAGCAGGCGGTACGGCGGCAGCGATCAACAGGGGTCGCAGGGTCGCAGGGTCGCAGCCGGGGCGCCGTAACCCACGATTTCGGGAGAGTTCGCTCCGCATGCCCACGCGCAATGACATCCGCAACGTTGCCATCGTCGCCCACGTCGACCACGGCAAGACCACGCTGGTCGACGCCATGCTGAAGCAGGCCGGCGCCTTCGCCGCCCACCAGCACCTCGACGACCGAATGATGGACTCGAACGACCTGGAGCGCGAGAAGGGCATCACCATTCTCGCGAAGAACACGGCCGTCAAGTACCACCCCAAGGAGGGTGGCGCCCCGATCACGATCAACATCATCGACACCCCGGGCCACGCCGACTTCGGTGGCGAGGTCGAGCGCGGTCTGTCGATGGTGGACGCGGTCGTCCTGCTGGTCGACGCGTCCGAGGGTCCGCTGCCGCAGACCCGCTTCGTGCTCCGCAAGGCCCTGACCGCGAAGCTCCCGGTCATCCTGTGCATCAACAAGACCGACCGTCCGGACGCCCGGATCGACGAGGTCATCAACGAGACCTACGACCTCTTCCTGGACCTGGACGCCACCGAGGAGCAGATCGAGTTCCCGATCGTCTACGCCTGTGCGCGTGACGGCGTCGCCTCGATGACCAAGCCCGAGGACGGCACCGTCCCGGCCGACAGCGACTCGCTGGAGCCGTTCTTCTCGACGATCCTCGAGCACGTCCCGGCCCCGGTGTTCGACGAGGAGGCCCCGCTCCAGGCCCACGTCACCAACCTGGACGCCGACAACTTCCTCGGCCGTATCGCGCTCTGCCGCGTCGAGCAGGGCGAGCTGCGCAAGGGCCAGCAGGTCGCGTGGATGAAGCGGGACGGCTCGGTCCAGCAGGTCAAGATCACCGAGCTGCTGATGACCGAGGCGCTCACCCGCAAGCCGGCCGAGGTGGCCGGTCCCGGCGACATCTGCGCCGTCGCGGGTATCCCGGACATCATGATCGGTGAGACCCTGGCCGACCTGGAGAACCCGGTCGCCCTGCCGCTGATCACCGTGGACGAGCCGGCCATCTCGATGGTCATCGGCACCAACACCTCGCCGCTGGTCGGCAAGGGCGGCAAGGGCCACAAGGTCACCGCCCGCATGGTGAAGGACCGCCTGGACCGCGAGCTGATCGGTAACGTCTCGCTGCGCGTGCTGCCGACCGAGCGTCCGGACGCCTGGGAGGTCCAGGGCCGCGGTGAGCTGGCGCTGGCGATCCTGGTCGAGACCATGCGCCGGGAGCTGTTCGAGCTGACCGTCGGCAAGCCGCAGGTGGTCACCAAGGTCATCAACGGCAAGGTGCACGAGCCGGTCGAGCGGATGACCATCGACAGCCCCGAGGAGTACCTCGGTGCGATCACCCAGCTGATGGCGACCCGCAAGGGCCGTATGGAGACCATGACGAACCACGGCTCCGGCTGGGTCCGCATGGAGTTCATCGTGCCCTCGCGCGGCCTGATCGGCTTCCGTACCCAGTTCCTCACGGACACCCGCGGCACCGGCATCGCGCACTCCATCTTCGAGGGCCACGAGCCGTGGTTCGGCGAGCTGCGGATGCGCAACAACGGCTCGCTGGTGGCCGACCGGGCGGGCGTCGTGACGCCGTTCGCCATGATGGGCATCCAGGAGCGCGGCACGCTGTTCGTCGAGCCCACGACCGAGGTGTACGAGGGCATGATCGTCGGCGAGAACTCGCGCCAGGACGACATGGACATCAACATCACCAAGGAGAAGAAGCTCACCAACATGCGTGCGGCTTCCTCGGACACCACCGAGAACCTGGTGCCGCCGCGCAAGCTCTCGCTGGAGCAGTCCCTGGAGTTCTGCCGCGAGGACGAGTGCATCGAGGTGACCCCGGAGACCGTGCGTATCCGCAAGGTCGTCCTGGACCAGAAGGAGCGCGGCCGTACGGCCTCGCGCGCCAAGAAGAACTGATCCCAGCCGGCGTCGGCCGGCCGTCCGTCCTTCGGGGCGGGCGGCCGGCCGACGCCTTTCTTACGCTCTGCAGTCGACGCGCGTAGCAGTTCACACGTCAGTAGTTCGCTATCCGAACGTGACAGACCGTCATGCATGTCAACTGTCCGTTTCGACCCTGTCTGTGTATGTCGCAAATGTCCGATTATCGAAACTAACTGGCTACCCATGTGACCAAATTGAGATCCCTAGTGGTCATGTTCGTATCCGTGTGTGACCGATAGTGGGTTCAGTCGAGCTCGGGTCAAGGGTTACGCGCAGGGGTGCGCGCCGAACCTCGGGCGAGGAAAGCACCGTTCGGCCATGGCAGTCGATGCCGGCCAACTCCCTCGGTGCGCTCTCGTTTGAAACACGGATTCAGGAGGCACACCCATGCGCGGTGCCAGCCAGGCCAAGTGGGTCGTCGCAGCAGTCGCGGTCGCCCTCGCAGCTACCGCTTGTGGCAGCAACGGTGCGAGCAGCGGCGGCGCCGCGAACGACGCCGCCGTCAACGCCACCGGCACGTTCAGCTACCAGAGCAGCGAGCCGCAGAACCCGCTGCAGCCGGCCAACGCCATGGAGGTCGGCGGCGGGCGCATCATCAAGCAGCTGTTCAAGGGCCTCGTGGACTACGACCCCGCCGACGGCAAGCTGCGCAACCAGGTGGCCGAGAAGATCGAAACCACCGACGCCACCAACTACACCGTCACCCTGAAGTCCGGTTGGACCTTCCACGACGGCACCCCGGTGACCGCGGCCTCCTTCGTGGACGCCTGGAACTGGTCGGCCAACACCAAGAACGGCCAGATCAACTCCGACTGGTTCTCCGACATCGCCGGCTACGACGCCGTGCACCCGGAGAAGGGTGACCCGACCGCCGAGACCATGTCCGGTCTGAAGGTCGTCGACGACACCCACTTCACCATCCAGCTGACCGGCCCGGTCTCGTACTTCCAGTACAAGCTCGGCTACACGGCCTTCTCGCCGCTGCCGAAGGCGTTCTTCACCGACCCGGCGAAGTACGGCCAGAACCCGGTCGGCAACGGCCCCTACAAGTTCGTCTCGTGGGAGCACAACAAGGCGATCACCGTCGCCGCGTACGACAAGTACGCGGGCCTCGACAAGCCGAAGAACGGCGGCATCGTCTTCAAGAACTACACCCAGCCCGAGGCCGCGTACAAGGACCTCGTGTCCGACAACGTGGACGTGCTGGACCAGGTCGACCCGAGCGACCTCGCCTCCTACAAGACGGACCTGGGCAGCCGGGCCGTCGACCAGGCCCAGGGCGCGATCCAGAACATCTCCTTCGCCCTGTACCAGGACGGCTGGAAGCCGGTCGACAAGGCCAAGGTCCGCCAGGGCCTGTCGATGGCGATCGACCGCGACACCATCACCAAGACCGTGCTGAACGGCTCGCGTCAGCCGGCCGACAGCTGGGTCGCCCCGGGCGCCATGGGCTACAAGGCCGGCACCTGCGGCGACGCCTGCAAGTACGACCCGGCCAAGGCGAAGCAGCTGATCACCGAGGGCGGCGGCGTCCCCGGCAACAAGATCACCATCGTCTACAACTCCGACGGCGGCCACAAGGAGTGGGTGGACGCGGTCTGCAACTCCATCCGCCAGGCCACCGGCGTCGAGTGCCTCGGCGACCCGAAGCCGGACTTCAAGACCTCGCGCGACCTGATCAAGAAGAAGCAGGTCGAGAGCATGATGCGGACCGGCTGGGTGCAGGACTACCCGCTGAACGCCAACTTCCTGCGCGACGTCTACGGCACCGGTGCCGCCGCCAACGACGGCAGCTACTCCAACCCGGAGTTCGACAAGCTCGCCGCCGAGGCCGACAAGGCCACCTCGGTCGAGAAGACCGCGGAGCTCTACCAGCAGGCCGAGGCCCAGCTGGCCAAGGACATGCCGGCGATCCCGCTCTGGTACTACAAGACCACCTCGGGCTACTCGAACAACGTCCAGAACGTGAAGTTCGACTCGTTCGGTGACCCGGTCTTCACCCAGGTCGAGGTCAAGCAGAAGTAATCAGGCCGGCACCGCACGGCTTGAAACGACACGGCCGGTGCCCTCCGCCCCACAAAGGCGGACCGGCACCGGCCTTGTCACGCCATAGAACCTCTGTGACGGGATGACGGCCCGGCAGAGTATTGGATGGAGGCATGATGGGGCGCTTTGTCGCGAGGCGACTGCTCCAAATGATCCCGGTCTTCCTGGGTACGGTCACACTCATCTTCCTGATGACGCGTGCGCTCCCCGGAGACCCGGCCGCAGCGATGTGGGGCGACAAGGCGGCAGACCCGGCCCAGCTCGCCGCGTTCAGGCACAAGATGGGTCTCGACGTCCCGTGGTACGAGCAGTACTACAACTACATGGTCGACCTGTTCCAGGGTAAGTTCGGGACGACCATGTCCGGCCGCCCGGTGATCGAGGTGATCTCCGACGCCCTGCCGGTAACGGTGCGACTGGCCCTGCTGGCCTTCGCCATCGAGATCGTCCTGGGTGTGGCGATCGGCCTGTTCGCGGGTCTTCGCCGGGGCAAGGCGTTCGACAAGAGCACCCTCATCCTGACGCTGCTGCTGATCTCCATCCCGGTGCCGGTGCTGGGCTTCATCTTCCAGAACGTCTTCTCCACCCAGCTCGGCTGGGTGACGCCGACCGTCCAGGACTCCGAGAACCTCGGCCAGTTGGTGCTGCCCGCCATCGTGCTCGGCTCGCTCTCGCTGGCCTACGTCGCGAGGCTCACCCGCACCTCCATAGCCGAGAACATCAAGGCCGACTACATGCGCACCGCGGTGGCCAAGGGCCTGCCGAAGCGCCGCGTGATCGGCACGCACCTGCTGCGGAACTCGATGATCCCGGTGGTCACCTTCCTCGGTACCGACCTGGGCGCCCTGATGGGCGGAGCGATCGTCACCGAGGGCATCTTCAATGTCAAGGGCGTCGGCAACGCGCTGTACCACGCGATCAACCTCAACGAGGGCGCGACCGTGTCCGGGTTCGTGGTCGTCCTGGTGCTCATCTACCTCGCCGCCAGCCTGATCGTCGACCTGCTCTACGCGGTCCTGGACCCGAGGATCCGGTATGCCTGACCTGACCGACACCAAGACCGAGATCCCGGCGCAGCGCACGGCCGAGGTCCCTGCGCCCAAGCAGGAGAAGGCCCGCAGCCTCGGGCTGGACGCCTGGCACGACCTGCGCAAGCGGCCGATCTTCATCATCTCGGCGCTGCTCATCGTGCTGCTGATCGTGATCGCGATCGCCCCGGGCCTGTTCACCTCGGTGGACCCACGCGCCGGCGACCTGCGCACCCACTACCTGACGAAGCCGAACTACTCGCACCTCTTCCAGGCCGACTGGTTCGGATACGACGGCCAGGGCCGTTCGATCTACGCCCGGGTGATCTACGGTGCCCGCGCCTCGGTCGTGGTCGGCATCTGCGTGACGGCCGGTGTCACCATCCTTGGCGGGCTGGCGGGCATGTTCGCCGGCTACTTCGGCGGCTGGGTCGACACGATCATCTCCCGGGTCACCGACATGTTCTTCGGCATCCCGCTGCTGCTGGGCGCCCTGGTGGTGCTCAACGCCTTCACCACACGCACCGTCTGGAGCGTGGTCTTCGCCCTGGTCGCCCTCGGCTGGACCCAGATGACCCGCGTCATGCGCGGCTCGGTCATCACGGTGAAGCAGGCCGACTACGTGACCGCCGCCAAGGCGCTCGGCGCCGGCACCGGACGGATCATGCTCAAGCACATCCTGCCGAACGCGATCGCCCCGGTGATCGTGGTCGCGACCATCGCGCTGGGCGGCTACATCGCCACCGAGGCGACGCTGAGCTTCCTCGGCATCGGTCTGCAGGACCCGACCATCTCCTGGGGCATCGACATCAACTCGGCCCAGAAGGTGATCCGTACCGCCCCGTTCGCACTGTTCTTCCCCGCGGGCATGCTCAGCATCACGGTGCTGGCGTTCATCATGCTCGGCGACGCGGTGCGTGACGCCCTCGACCCCAAGCTGCGCTGAGAGAGGTGGCACGCACCATGACCACTGCGACCGAGAAGACCGCCGTGGCCCAGGACCGACTGGTCCCCGGCACCCCGCTGCTCGAAGTCCGCGACCTGCACGTCGAGTTCAAGACCCGCGACGGCGTCGCCAAGGCCGTCAACGGCGTGAACTACAGCGTCGCCGCCGGTGAGACGCTCGCCGTGCTCGGCGAGTCCGGCTCCGGCAAGTCCGTGACCGCCCAGACCATCATGGGCATCCTCGACATGCCCCCGGGCCGGATCTCCTCGGGCGAGATCCTCTTCCGGGGCCGGGACATGCTGAAGATGTCCAACGAGGAGCGCCGGAAGATCCGCGGCCGGAAGATCGCGATGATCTTCCAGGACGCGCTGTCCTCGCTGAACCCGGTGCTGAGCGTCGGCTACCAGCTGGGCGAGATGTTCCGGGTGCACCAGGGCGCCTCCCGCAAGGAGGCGAAGGCCAAGGCCATCGAGCTGATGGAGCGGGTGCGGATCCCCGCCGCCGCGCAGCGGGTGGGCGACTACCCGCACCAGTTCTCCGGCGGTATGCGTCAGCGCATCATGATCGCGATGGCGCTGGCGCTGGAGCCCGATCTGATCATCGCGGACGAGCCCACCACCGCGCTGGACGTCACCGTCCAGGCGCAGGTGATGGACCTGCTCGCCGAGCTGCAGGCCGAGTACCACATGGGCCTGATCCTGATCACCCACGACCTCGGCGTGGTCGCCGACGTCGCGGACAAGATCGCCGTGATGTACGCCGGCCGGATCGTCGAGACCGCCCCCGTCCACGAGCTCTACGCGAACCCGGCGCACCCCTACACCAAGGGCCTGCTCCGCTCGATCCCGCGCCTGGACCAGAAGGGCGAGGAGCTCTACGCGATCAAGGGCCTGCCGCCGAACCTGCTGAAGGTCCCGGCCGGTTGCGCCTTCAACCCGCGCTGCGACGCCGCCACCGACCTCTGCCGCACCGAGATCCCGGCGCTGCACCAGGTGCTCGACCAGGACGGCGGCGAGCTCGCCGGCCGCAAGAGCGCCTGCCACCTCTGGAAGGAGACCCTCCATGGCTGAGCCCATCCTGGAGGTCCGCGACCTGGTCAAGCACTACCCGCTCAGCCAGGGCATCCTCTTCAAGAAGCAGGTCGGCGCGGTCAAGGCCGTGGACGGCATCTCGTTCTCCCTCCAGAAGGGCGAGACGCTCGGCATCGTCGGCGAGTCGGGCTGCGGCAAGTCGACGCTGGCCAAGGTCCTGATGAACCTGGAGCGGGCCACCGCCGGCCAGGTGCTGTTCAAGGGCGAGGACATCTCCCGCCTCTCGGGCGCCGCGCTGAAGGCCGTGCGCCGCAACATCCAGATGGTGTTCCAGGACCCGTACACCTCGCTCAACCCGCGGATGACGGTCGGCGACATCATCGGCGAGCCGTACGAGATCCACCCGGAGGTGGCGCCCAAGGGCGACCGCCGCAAGGCCGTCCAGGACCTGCTGGACGTGGTGGGTCTCAACCCGGAGTACATTAACCGGTACCCGCACCAGTTCTCCGGCGGCCAGCGCCAGCGCATCGGCATCGCCCGCGGCCTCGCGCTCAAGCCCGAGGTCATCATCTGCGACGAGCCGGTCTCCGCGCTCGACGTGTCGGTGCAGGCGCAGGTGATCAACCTGCTGGAGCAGCTGCAGGGCGAGTTCAACCTGTCGTACATGTTCATCGCGCACGACCTCTCCATCGTCCGGCACATCTCCGACCGGGTCGGCGTGATGTACCTGGGCAAGATGGTCGAGATCGGCACCGACGAGCAGATCTACGAGCACGCCACCCACCCGTACACCCAGGCACTGCTGTCCGCGGTACCGGTGCCGGACCCGACCGGCCGCGAGTCCCGCGACCGGATCGTGCTCTCCGGGGACATCCCCTCGCCGGCGAACCCGCCGTCGGGCTGCCGCTTCCGCACCCGGTGCTGGAAGGCCGAGGAGCGCTGCGCGACCGAGGCGCCGCTGCTCGCCGTCCCGCAGGTGCTGAGCGGCCCGGCCGCGCACGACTCGGCCTGCCACTTCGCGGAGGTCCGCGAGGCTGCGACCACGGCGGCCTGACCGCCCGTCCGAAGGGCCCGCGGTGCGACACGCACCGCGGGCCCTTCGCCGTCTCCTGACGGACCATCGGGTGCACCCATCCGGTGGTACTGCGGTCGCGCCACCACGACCCGGCGACTCTCATGGGGTGTGATGCGTTCCACACCCCTAGGAGGATGCCCCATGCCCTCAGCCACCCGAGTGCGCCGGGCCGTCATCGGTGCGACATCCGTGGCCCTGGTGGCCACCGGCTGTGGCAGCAGCGGCAGTAGCGGCAGCGGCGGTTCGACCGATGCCGCCAAGACCTTCAGCTACCAGAGCAGTGAGCCGCAGAACCCGCTGCAGCCGGCCAACGCGAACGAGACCGGTGGCGGGCGCATCCTGCAGAACCTGTTCAAGGGCCTGGCCGACTACGACCCCAGCAACGCGCAGCTGCGGATGCAGGTCGCCGAGTCGATCGACACCAGCGACTCGCAGACCTTCAACGTGACGCTGAAGACGGGCTGGACCTTCCACGACGGCACGCCGGTGAAGGCCGCCAACTTCGTGAACGCCTGGAACTGGGCGGCGACCACCGCCAACAACCAGATCAACAGCTCCTGGTTCGCCGACATCCAGGGCTACCAGGACGTCCACCCGGCGAGCGGGGCGTCCACCGCGACCACGATGTCCGGCCTGACGGTGACCGACGACACCCACTTCACCATCAAGCTCAACGGCAAGGTCTCGTACTTCCCCTACAAGCTGGGGTACATCGCCTTCTCGCCGCTGCCGGACGCCTTCTTCAACGACCCGGCCGGGTACGGCCAGAAGCCGGTCGGCAACGGGCCCTACCAGTTCGTCAGCTGGGACCACAACACGCAGGTCGTGACGAAGTCGTACCCGGGCTACATGGGCGTGGACAAGCCGAAGAACGGCGGCGTGGTCTTCAAGATGTACACCACCGCCGAGGCCGCCTACGCGGACCTGCAGTCCAACAACCTGGACGTGATCGACCAGGTCCCGCCGTCGGCGCTGGCGACCTACAAGTCCGACCTCGGCGACCGGGCGATCGACTCCCCGCAGGGCGCGATCCAGAACATCGGCTTCACCCTGTACCAGCCCGAGTGGCAGGGCGCGAACACGGCGAAGGTCCGGCAGGGCCTGTCGATGGCGATCGACCGCAACACCATCACCAAGACCGTGCTGCAGGGCTCGCGCACGCCCGCCACCGCCTGGACGGCCGAGGGGGTCGAGGGCTACAAGTCCGGTACCTGCGGCAACTTCTGCAACTTCGACCCGGCCCAGGCCAAGCAGCTGATCACCGAGGGCGGCGGCGTTCCCGGGGGCAGCCTGAAGATCACCTACAACGCCGACGGCGGCCACAAGGAGTGGGTGGACGCGGTCTGCAACTCCATCCGGCAGAACACCGGGGTGGACTGCGTCGGCGACCCGAAGGCGGACTTCAAGACCGCCCGCGAGGCGATCACCGGGCACACCATCAACGGCGCCTTCCGCACCGGCTGGGTGCAGGACTACCCGCTGAACGCCAACTTCCTGGCCGACGTCTACAAGACCGGCGCGGCGGGCAACGACTTCGGCTACAGCAGCCCGCAGTTCGACCAGCTGGCCAACGAGGCCGACGCGGCGCCCAGCATCCAGGACTCCGCCACCGGCTACCAGAAGGCCGAGGCCGTCCTGGCCCAGGACTTCCCGGCGATTCCGCTCTGGTACTACCGGACCAACTCGGGCTACTCCACGAACGTCAAGAACGTCACGTTCGACTCCTTCGGCAACCCGGCCTGGACCCAGGTCGAGGTCAACGGCTGACACCGCCCGTCACCGGCCCCGCCCTCCCCGCACGGAGGGCGGGGCCCCGGTTCCACGGCTCCGGCTCCAGGGCCCCTTAGGAAGGAGGCACGATGGGCAGCTACATCCTCAGGCGTGTGCTGCAGATGATCCCGGTGTTCCTCGGCGCGACGTTTCTGATCTTCCTGATGGTCTACACCCTGCCGGGCGACCCGATCGCGGCCATGTACGGCGACAAGGCGGCCGACCCCGCGCAGGTGGCCAGTCTGCGGCACCGGTTCTACCTGGACCAGCCGCTGTGGAAGCAGTACCTGCACTACATGAACAACATCCTGCACCTCGACTTCGGCACCAGTTTCACCGGCCGCTCGGTCTCCAGCATCATGGCGGACGCCTTCCCGGTCACCATCCGGATGGCGCTCATCGCGTTCTTCTTCGAGATCGTGGTGGGCCTGCCGCTGGGCGTGCTCTCCGGCCTCAAGCGGGGCAGTGTGGCCGACACCCTGGTGCTGCTGCTCACCCTGCTGGTGATCTCCATCCCGGTCTTCGTGCTCGGTTACATCGCGCAGACGGTGTTCGCCACCAACCTCGGCTGGGTCACCCCGACCGTGCAGGACTCCACCGACATCACTCAACTGCTGCTGCCCGGCGCGGTGCTGGCCGCGCTGTCGCTCGCGTACGTGGCCCGGCTCACCCGGACCTCGATCGGTGAGAACCTCCGGGCCGACTACATCCGCACCGCCACCGCCAAGGGCCTGCCGCGGCGCACCGTCATCACCCGCCACCTGCTGCGCAACTCGCTGATCCCGGTGGTCACCTTCCTCGGGACCGACCTGGGGGCGCTGATGGGCGGGGCGATCGTCACCGAGGGCATCTTCAACGTCAAGGGCGTCGGCAACATCCTCTACCGCGCGATCGGGCAGAAGGAGGGGCCGACCGTGGTCGGCATCGTCACCGTCCTGGTCATCGTCTACCTGGTCGCCAGCCTGCTCGTCGACCTGCTCTACGCCGTCCTGGACCCGAGGATCCGCTATGCCTGACGTGCATGACGAGAACGACCCGAAACCCCTTCCTCCGCCGGGCAGCGGCCACCTCGACTACGTCGGCAACCAGGGCCTGCTGGTCGAGCAGGACACCCTGATCGAGCCCGACCCGGCCAAGCGGGAGGAGGCCCGCAGCCTCTGGGGCGACGCCTGGCGGGACCTGCGGCACCGCCCGATCTTCCTCGTCTCGGCGGCCCTGATCGTGCTGCTGGTGATCATCGCGATCTTCCCCGGCCTGTTCACCAACGCCAACCCCCGGCAGTCCAACCTGGTCCTCAACTACCTGCGGCGGCCCGACTGGACCGACTTCTTCGGGGCCGGCTGGTTCGGCTACGACGGTCAGGGCCGCTCGATCTACGCCCGGGTGCTGTACGGAGCCCGCGCGTCGATCACCGTCGGTATCTGCGTGACGCTCGCCGTGACCATCCTCGGCGGGCTGACCGGCATGATCGCCGGGTACTTCGGGGGCTGGGTCGACTCGGTGGTCTCCCGGATCATCGACATCTTCTTCGGCATCCCGCTGCTGCTCGGAGCCCTGGTGCTGCTCAACGCCTTCACCTACCGCAACGTGTGGACCGTCGTCCTGGCGCTGGCCTTCCTCGGCTGGACGCAGCTCGCCCGCGTCATGCGCGGTGCGGTGCTGACGGTCAAGCAGTCCGACTACGTGGTGGCCGGCAAGGCGCTCGGTGCGGGGACCCCCCGGCTGATGTTCCGGCACATCCTGCCGAACGCCGTCGCCCCGGTGATCGTGGTCGCGACCATCGCGCTGGGCGGCTACATCACGGCCGAGGCGACGCTGAGCTTCCTCGGCATCGGTCTGGAGGACCCGACCATCTCCTGGGGGGTGGACATCTCCTCGGCCCAGAAGGTGATCCGGACGGCCCCGTACGTGATGTTCTTCCCGGCCGCGGCCCTGAGCATCACCGTCCTGGCCTTCATCATGCTCGGCGACGCGGTGCGCGACGCCCTCGACCCGAAGCTGCGCTGAGCAAGGGGAGCCCTGTGAGTACTGCTGCCGACACCTCGAAGCCCGTCCGGGAGGAGCCCTACCAGGGGCCGCTGCTCGACGTCCGGGACCTGCACGTGGAGTTCAAGACCCGCGACGGCGTCGCCAAGGCCGTCAACGGGGTCAACTACCAGGTCGCCGCCGGTGAGACGCTGGCCGTGCTCGGCGAGTCGGGCTCCGGCAAGTCCGTCACCGCGCAGGCGATCATGGGCATCCTGGACATGCCGCCGGCCCGCATCCCCAAGGGGGAGATCCTCTACCGGGGCCGGGACATGCTGAAGATGTCCAAGGAGGAGCGGCGCAAGGTCCGCGGCCAGAAGATCGCGATGATCTTCCAGGACGCGCTCTCCTCGCTCAATCCGGTGATGACGGTCGGCTACCAGCTGGGCGAGATGTTCCGGGTGCACCAGGGCGCCTCCCGCAAGGAGGCGAAGGCCAAGGCCATCGAGCTGATGGACCGGGTGCGGATCCCCGCCGCCGCGGAGCGTATCGGTGACTACCCGCACCAGTTCTCCGGCGGTATGCGCCAGCGCATCATGATCGCGATGGCGCTGGCGCTGGAGCCCGATCTGATCATCGCGGACGAGCCCACCACCGCGCTGGACGTCACCGTCCAGGCGCAGGTGATGGACCTGCTCGCCGAGCTGCAGGCCGAGTACCACATGGGCCTGATCCTGATCACCCACGACCTCGGCGTGGTCGCCGACGTCGCGGACAAGATCGCCGTGATGTACGCCGGCCGGATCGTCGAGACCGCCCCCGTCCACGAGCTCTACGCGCGGCCCGCCCACCCGTACACCCGCGGCCTGCTCGACTCGATCCCGCGCCTGGACCAGAAGGGCGAGGAGCTCTACGCGATCAAGGGCCTGCCGCCCAACCTGCTGCGGATCCCGCCGGGTTGCGCCTTCAACCCGCGGTGCCCGCGGGCGCAGGAGATCTGCCGGCAGGAGGTGCCCCGGCTGTTCGACGTCACCGGGGAGGACGGTACGCCGGTGCCCGGGCGGGGCAGCGCCTGCTTCTACTGGAAGGAGACCCTCGATGACGTTTAGCGGAGCCAGCCCGATCGGTCCGGCGGCGGCGCCGGAGGAGGTCGCCTTCGTCCATCACGTGCCCAAGGGGGAGCCGATCCTGGAGGTGCGCGACCTGGTCAAGCACTTCCCGCTGACGAAGGGCGTCCTGTTCAAGAAGCACGTCGGGGCGGTCAAGGCGGTCGACGGGGTCTCCTTCGACCTGATGCAGGGCGAGACGCTGGGCATCGTGGGGGAGTCGGGCTGCGGCAAGTCGACGCTGGCCAAGGTGCTGATGAACCTGGAGCCGGCGACCGCGGGGTCCGTGCGGTACAAGGGGGAGGAGATCTCGCGGCTCAGCGGGGCCGGGCTGAAGGCCGTGCGCCGCAACATCCAGATGGTGTTCCAGGACCCGTACACCTCGCTCAACCCGCGGATGACGGTCGGCGACATCATCGGCGAGCCGTACGAGATCCACCCGGAGGTGGCGCCCAAGGGCGACCGCCGCAAGGCCGTCCAGGACCTGCTGGACGTGGTGGGTCTCAACCCGGAGTACATCAACCGGTACCCGCACCAGTTCTCCGGCGGCCAGCGCCAGCGCATCGGGATCGCCCGGGGCCTGGCGCTCAAGCCGGAGATCATCATCTGCGACGAGCCGGTCTCCGCGCTCGACGTGTCGGTGCAGGCGCAGGTGATCAACCTGCTGGAGCAGCTGCAGACCGAGTTCAACCTGTCGTACATGTTCATCGCGCACGACCTCTCCATCGTGCGGCACATCTCCGACCGGGTCGGCGTGATGTACCTGGGCCGGGTGGTGGAGATCGGCTCGGACGCCGAGATCTACGAGCACGCCACCCACCCGTACACCCAGGCGCTGCTGTCGGCGGTGCCGGTGCCCGACCCGAGGGCTCGGGAGTCCCGGGACCGGATCGTGCTGTCGGGCGACGTGCCCTCGCCGGCCAACCCGCCCTCCGGGTGCCGGTTCCGCACCCGCTGCTGGAAGGCCCAGGAGCGCTGCGCCGCCGAGGTGCCGGCGCTGGTCGCGCGGGAGTGGCTGCAGGGCCTGGCGTCCCACGACTCGGCCTGCCACTTCGCGGCCGAGCGGGAGGCCGAGAACGACTGACCCCGCCGGTACCGTCCGACCGACGGCCCGCCCCGTGCCCGGGGGGCGGGCCGTCGTCGTGCCCGGAGGGGCGGCAAAGTATCGGGTCAACGAATCGTCAACTCATTTTGCGTAAATCGGATGTGATCGTCCGGTATTCGGAGTTCAATCTGTGAAACTCCGTGAACGATATGCGAGAAATTGCGGGAGAATACATCGCCTTGGCAGGGCCATGTAACAGAAAAGAGATGTGCCAGCGATTCCGCCCGGGGGGAGGCGTGATCGATAGTTGCTCCACGCGAAACAGCGAGCGCGCTGTCAACTTGGTGGCGCCGACGCAGCGTTGACCTTCGGCTGCCTGGAACACCAGGAGGCGAAGGAGCTACTTCGTTCCCCGCCCTGACTCGAGAGGCAGTTGAATGAGGCTCACCAAGGCAATGCGATGGACAGTGGTGGCGGCATCCACCGTCCTGGCTGTGGCCGCCTGCAGCAACAACGGGAGCTCCGGTGACGGTGGCGCCAAGCCGACCCAGGCCAACAACGCGCCCGCCAAGGACGGCGGTACGTTCCGACTGGGCATTGTCGAGCCGACCGCGATCGACCCGTACAACACTCAGGAGTCCGAGGGAACCCTGGTCACCCAGGCCCTGTTCACCGGTCTGACCAGCGTCGACGCCGACGGCAAGCTCTCCAACGCGCTGGCCGAGAGCCGCACCCCGAACGACGACTGCAGCGCCTGGTCGTTCAAGATCAAGAGCGGTACCACCTTCAGCAACGGCGAGCCGGTGGACGCCGAGGCGTTCATCCGCGGCTGGACCCGCGCCGCCGCCAAGGACGCCGCCTCCGACGTCGCGTACCACATGGCCGAGATCGACGGCTTCGACAAGCTCCAGGACGGCTCCGCCACCACCTTCTCCGGCCTGTCCGCGCCCGACGCCACCACCCTCAACGTCAAACTCGCCATCAAGGACTGCGAGTTCGACCTGCGGACCTTCCACACCGTGTTCAGCCCGGTGACCAAGGACGCCGGCGCGGCCACCAACAAGACCTACAACGACCAGCCGATCGGCAACGGCCCGTTCAAGCTGGACGGCCCCTGGCAGCACAACAGCAAGATCACCCTGGTCCGCAACGACAGCTACGGGCTGACCAAGGCGCACGTCGACCGGGTCGAGATCTCCATCCTCAACTCGGCCAACGCCGACCAGCTGGAGTACCAGGGCTTCCAGGCCGGCCAGTTCGACTGGGCCCGGATGCCCACCGAGCAGCTCGGCGCGGCCAAGGCGGTCTACGAGTCCAAGGGCGAGTTCCTGAACTGGGACGCCAACGGCATGAACTACATCCTGCCGATCACCTTCAACGGCCCGCTGAAGAGCAAGGAGGCCCGCGAGGCGGTCTCCTACGCGATCGACCGGGACGCCATCGTCAGCGGTGTGTTCAAGGGCTTCCGCAACAAGGCCACCACGCTCGTCCCGCCGGCGTTCAAGGACGCCTACCAGCCGGGCGTCTGCGCCAGCTGCGGCAAGCAGGACAAGGACAAGGCCAAGGAGCTCGCGGCCAAGGCCGGCCTGACCCCCGGCACCAAGCTGTACTTCGGCTACAACACCGGCGGCGGCCACGACGCCTGGGTCCAGGCCGTGGCGCAGCAGCTGAAGGAGGTCCTCGGCCTGGACGTCCAGATCGACGGCATCCCGTTCAAGGAGCTGCTGAAGAAGGAGCAGGGCCCGGAGGCCACCGGCCTGTACCGCGCGGCGTGGGGCGCCGACTACCCGACCCCCGGCAACTTCCTGAACCCGCTGCTGTCCACCTCGGCGATCAACGAGGACCCGGCCACCCACAACGTCCAGGGCGACAACCGCGGCCGCTACAGCAACCCGGCCTTCGACGCCCTGCTGGCGAAGGCCACCGGCTCCAAGGACCAGGCCGAGCGCAACAAGCTCTACCAGCAGGCCGAGAAGCTCGCGATCGGTGAGGACCTGGCGCTGATCCCGCTGTGGAACCGCACCCAGCAGCGGGTGGCCAACACCGACAAGTGGGTCAACCTGTCCTACGACTTCAACGAGAACCCGACCCTGTCGAAGGTCTCGCAGAAGTAACCGGCCCTTCGCACCAGGCGCAGCCCGTTCCTCGATCCGTACGGAAATCCCACCGCCGTCGGCCCTGCCTCGACCAGGCAGGGCCGTCGGTCCACCGTGCCCGCCCGACCCGGCGGAGCGCAGGGGTGGGCGACGCCTATCTGCCGCAACCACACAGAGAGGCAATTCCATGGGCAGATATCTCCTGCGAAGGCTCGGCCAGATGGTGTTCGTGCTGCTCGGCGCGACGCTGATCCTGTTCGCCTGCCTGTTCGTCATCCCCGGGGACCCGGTCGGATCGCTGGGCGGCAGCGAGCGCGCCCGCGACCCCGCCGTGGTCAAGCAGCTGCGTGAGCAGTACGGGCTCGACAAGCCGCTGATCGTCCAGTACGGCACGTACGTGGGCAAGCTGGTCCAGGGCGACATGGGCGAGGACTACACCCAGCGCCGTCAGGTCTCCGAGATCCTGATGCCCAAGCTGGTCAACACCTCCAAGCTCGCGGTCGCCGCGATGGCCATCGACGTCCTGCTGGGCGCGGCCGTCGGAACGCTCGCGGCGCTCAAGCGGTACTCGTTCCTGGACACCGTCGTCACGCTGGTCACCACCCTGCTGGTCGGGTTCCCGACCTTCGTGATCGGCATGCTGATGCTCAACCTCTTCGCCGTGCAGCTCAAATGGGTGCCGGTGATCGGTGATCCGAGCGATCCCGTCCAGCTGATCCTGCCCTCCGTGACGCTGGCCATCATCGACGCGGCCCTGGTCGCCCGGCTGATGCGCGGCACCATGCTGGAGGTCCTGCGGGCCGACTACGTCAAGACGGCGATCGCCAAGGGCGTCCCCAAGCGGCAGGTGCTGCTCAAGCACGTGATGCGCAACTCGGTGATCCCGGTGGTCACGTACATCGGCATCTCGTTCGGCGGCCTGATGGGCGGCGCGATCATCACCGAGACCATCTTCAACTGGGACGGCGTCGGCATGGCGATGTCCACCGCGATCCAGCAGCAGAACAACCCGATCGTGGTGGCGGTGGCCACCTGGACGGTGGCGATCTTCGTGCTGCTCAACCTGCTGGTGGACCTGCTGTACGCGATGCTCGACCCCCGCATCAGGCTGAGCTGAGGGCGCCAACATGACTGACGAGACAACAACCGCCGAGCTGAAGAAGGACGTTCCCGCGCAGCGCGGCTCCACCGAGGGCGCCGAGCCGGCCGTCAAGGTGGTCAAGGAGTGGCAGGAGATCTGGCACCGCTTCGCCGCCAACCGGCTCGCCCTGGTCGGGCTGGTGCTGGTGGTGGGCCTGCTGGTCACCGCGGCCTTCGCCCCCTGGATCGCACCGTACGACCCGCTCAAGCAGAACCTCATGAACACCCTCCAGCAGCCCACCGCCGAGCACCTGTTCGGCACCGACATCCTCGGCCGCGACCAGCTGTCCCGGGTCATCTACGGGGCCCGGATCGCGGTCTTCGTGGGTCTGGTGTCGATCATCCTGACCCTGGTGATCGGCATCGTGCTGGGCGCGATAGCCGGCTACTTCGGCCGGTTCTACGACACGCTGGTGATGCGGACCGCGGACGTCTTCTTCGCCTTCCCGCTGCTGATCGGCTCGATCATCATCATCACCGTCACCGGGCGCGGCGTCTGGCCGGTGGTGCTGTCACTGGCGATCTTCGGATGGGCCACCGTCGCGCGCCTGCTGCGCAGTTCGGTGCTGTCCGCCCGGGAGATGGACTACGTGCACGCGGCCCGCGCGCTGGGCGCCGGGCACCTGCGGGTGATCATGCGGCACATCCTGCCCAACTCGATCGCGCCGGTGATCATCTTCGGCACCTTCAACGTCGGACTCGCGGTGGTCGCCGAGGCCGCGCTGTCCTACCTCGGTGTGGGCGTCAGCCCCGAGGTCCCCGAGTGGGGCAACATGCTCGCCTCGGGCCGGGGCTTCATCGGCGTGTACGACTACATGTGGACCCTGCCCTCGCTCGCGGTGGTGCTCACCTCGCTGGGCTTCATCTTCGTCGGCGACGGGGTCCGCGACGCTCTCGACCCGAAGCTGCGGTGAGCGACATGACGAGCACGGACGCGACGCGGAGCGGGAGCGGCAAAGCGATGGACAAGGCAGTACAGGACGGCCCGGCCGTGGAACTGCGGCAGGACGGCGCCGAGCCGGCCCTGCTCCAGGTCGACGACCTGCAGGTCGAGTTCGTGACCCGGGACGGCATCGCCCGGGCGGTGAACGGCGTCAGCTACAGCGTCGGCGCGGGGGAGACCCTGGCGGTGCTGGGCGAGTCCGGATCGGGCAAGTCGGTGACCGCACAGGCGATCATGGGCATCCTGGACACCCCGCCCGGCCGGATCAGCGGCGGCCGGGTGCTCTACAAGGGTGAGGACCTGCTCACCATGCCGGAGGAACGGCGCCGGTCGATCCGCGGCCGGAAGATCGCGATGATCTTCCAGGACGCGCTGTCGGCGCTCAACCCCGTCTTCTCGGTGGGCTGGCAGCTCGGTGAGGTCTTCCGGGTGCACGAGGGGATGTCCAAGAAGGACTCCCTGGCCAAGGCCGTGGAGCTGATGGACCGGGTGCGGATCCCGGCCGCCAGGCAGCGGGTCACCGACTACCCGCACCAGTTCTCCGGCGGTATGCGTCAGCGCATCATGATCGCGATGGCGCTGGCCCTGGGACCCGACCTGATCATCGCGGACGAGCCCACCACCGCGCTGGACGTCACCGTCCAGGCGCAGGTGATGGACCTGCTCGCCGAGCTGCAGGCCGAGTACCGGATGGGCCTGATCCTGATCACCCACGACCTCGGCGTGGTCGCCGACGTCGCGGACAAGATCGCCGTGATGTACGCCGGCCGGATCGTCGAGACCGCCCCCGTCCACGAGCTCTACGGCAACCCGGCGCACCCCTACACCAAGGGCCTGCTCCGCTCCATCCCGCGGCTGGACCAGAAGGGCCAGGACCTGTACGCCATCCAGGGCCTGCCCCCGAGCCTGCTGCACCTGCCGACGGGCTGCTCCTTCAACCCGCGCTGCGAGCAGGCCACCGACCTCTGCCGGAGCGACCGGCCGCTGCTGCAGCCCGTACTGGACGAGGACGGCGGCGAGCTCGCGGGCCGCCGCAGCGCCTGCCACTTCTGGAAGGAGACCCTCCGTGGCTGAGCCCATTCTGGAGGTCCGGAACCTGGTCAAGCACTTCCCGCTGACCCAGGGGATCCTCTTCAAGCGGAAGATCGGCGCGGTGCAGGCGGTCGACGGCGTGACCCTCACCCTGCACAAGGGCGAGACGCTGGGCATCGTCGGCGAGTCGGGCTGCGGCAAGTCGACGCTGGCCAAGGTGCTGATGAACCTGGAGCGGGCCACCGCCGGCGAGGTGCTGTTCAAGGGCGAGGACATCAGCCGGCTGAGCGGCCGTGCGCTGCGGGCCGTGCGCCGCAACATCCAGATGGTGTTCCAGGACCCGTACACCTCGCTCAACCCGCGGATGACGGTCGGCGACATCATCGGTGAGCCGTACGAGATCCATCCGGAGGTGGCGCCCAAGGGCGACCGCCGCAAGGCCGTCCAGGACCTGCTGGACGTGGTGGGTCTGAACCCGGAGTACATCAACCGGTACCCGCACCAGTTCTCCGGCGGGCAGCGCCAGCGCATCGGCATCGCCCGCGGCCTCGCGCTCAAGCCGGAGATCATCATCTGCGACGAGCCGGTCTCCGCGCTCGACGTGTCGGTGCAGGCGCAGGTGATCAACCTGCTGGACCAGCTGCAGACCGAGTTCGACCTGTCGTACATGTTCATCGCGCACGACCTCTCCATCGTCCGGCACATCTCCGACCGGGTCGGCGTGATGTACCTGGGCAAGATGGTCGAGATCGGCACCGAGGAGCAGATCTACGAGCACGCCACCCACCCGTACACCCAGGCACTGCTGTCCGCGGTGCCGGTGCCCGACCCGACCGGCCGCGAGTCCCGGGACCGGATCGTGCTGGTGGGCGACGTGCCCTCGCCGGCCAACCCGCCCTCCGGGTGCCGGTTCCGCACCCGGTGCTGGAAGGCCGAGGAGCGCTGCGCGACCGAGGCGCCGCTGCTCGCCGTCCCGCAGGTGCTGAGCGGCCCGGCCGCGCACGACTCGGCCTGCCACTTCGCCGAGGTGCGGCAGCCGACGGCGGCCTGAGCGGCCGCCTGAGACGCACGGAGGGCGGGCCCCGGGGAACACTTCCCCGGGGCCCGCCCTTTCGGCGTGCTGGGCGGCCTGTGGGCCCGGCGCGCAGGCCTCGGGAGGAAGGCGGCGGCGCGGGCCTCTCGGAACGGCGGACGGGGCGGGCGCCGGGGAGGTCTCCCCGGGGCCCGCCCCGTCAGGTACCGATCGGTGGATCAGTGCCGAGCAGGTGTCACTTGGTGAAGCCGATGTTCTCGTAGATGTAGTCCGAGAGGCCCGGGGCGCCGAGGTTGGCGACGTTCTTCTTCACACCGTAGATCGCGGGACGCTGGTACAGGGTGACCAGGGCGGCGACCTTCCAGGCCTCCGCGTCGGCCTTGTTGATCGCGGCGGTCGCGGCGTCGGTGGTCTGGGCCTTGCCGGCGTCCTCCATCGCCTTGTCCAGCTCGGGGCTGCCGACCTGGCTGTAGTTGGAGGCGCCGTCGCTCTTGAAGTTACCGGTCGAGGAGCTGGCCGGGAACGGGGTGCCGATGAGCGAGAAGGCGGTCATGTCGAAGTCGAACTTGTAGATGTACTTGTCGAAGAACTCGTTCGACGGGGCGGTGAAGATGGTCACCTTGATGCCGACCTGCTGCAGCATCTGGGTGAGCATCGAGCCCTCGTTGGTGGCCACGGTCACGCCCGCCGGGATGACGAACTTGAGCGCGAGCTCCTTGCCGTCCTTCTTGCGGACGTCGCCCTCGAGCTTCCAGCCCGCCTCGTCCAGCATCTTCTTGGCAGCCTCGGGGTCGAACTTGCTCAGACCGTCCGAGTTGTCCTTGTAACCGTTCTGGTTCGGCACCAGGAAGTGGTTGTTCATCGCCGCGGCCGGCCAGCCGAGACCGTTCAGGTCCGACTTGGCGATGGTCTCGCGGTCGATCGCCTTGAAGATGGCCTGACGGACCTTGGCGTCGGTCAGCATCGGGGACTTGCCGTTGAGCATGAAGTGGCGGAAGTTCGGGCCGCCGGCCTCGCGGACCTCGCCGTCCGGGGTCGCCTGGATCTGCTTGAAGCCGGAGGCGTCCGGGCCGTTGTTGTAGAAGTCGATCTCACCGTTCTGGAACGCCTGCGGCATGGTGTTGGTGTCCATGGCCTTGTAGACGATCTTCTCCAGCAGCGGCTTCTGGCCCCACCAGTTGGGGTCGGCCACCACGGTGACGGTCTTCGCGGTCTGGTCGATCTTGTCCAGCTTGAACGGACCGGCGGTGACCGGGATCTTGTCCGCGTAGGCCGTGTTGAACAGCTCCGGGGTGGCGACCTGGCTGGCCGGGAAGAGCGGCGCGTTGGCGGCGTTGTTGAACAGCGCCTGCCACTCCGAGAACGGAGCCTTGAAGGTCATGACCGCCTGGTAGTCGTCAGCACCCTTGACGACGCTCTCGACCTGGTCGAAACCGGTGGTCGAGGTGGCCTTGAAGTCGGGGTTGCTGCCGTTCTGGGCCTTCCAGTTGGCCTCGATGTCCTTCCAGGTGATCGCGGCGCCGTCGGACCACTTCGCCTTCGGGTTGAGGGTCCAGGTGACGACCTGCTTGCCGTCCTTGGTCTCCGCCTTGGCGTCGAGCAGGTAGTCCTTGTTCACGGTCTGGACGCCACCGGCGTCGGAACGCCAGAAGGTCGGCATGAGCGCCTTCATGACATCCGTCGTGGAGACCTCGTTGCCGTCGGCCTCCAGCGGGCTCCACTGCGAGGAGAGCTGGTCGATCGCCCAGTTGAGGGTGCCGCCCTGCTTCAGGTCCGCGCGGTCCTTCTCGTTGATGGCCCGCTGGGTCATCTTCGGGGCCTCGGACTTGGCGGGAGCGGCGTCCCCGCCACCCGACTTGCTGCTGGAGCAGGCCGTGAGGGAGAGCGAGGCGGCGGCGATGGTGGCGACCAGCGCGACCGGGATCCGGGTGTGCTTCAAGGGAATTCCCCCTGTGGTAACGGAACGGGTGAGTAAAGCCCAGCGGGGCCGCCGGAGCGGATGGTGCTGGAGGGTTGGCAATGCGGCCGTGCGGTGGGGCGGGAAGCGCCTGTCAAGCGGCGCAGCTCGTGGGGGTCAGATCACTTCGAGGGCGGCCGCGTAGTGGCAGGCGGCCACGTGGTCCGTGGCCAGGCTGCTGTTCGCGGGGTCCTCGTCGCGGCAGCGCTGCTGCTCGCCCTCGGAGAGGGTCAGGTACTTCGGGCAGCGGTTGCGGAACCGGCATCCGCTCGGCACGTTGGCCGGGCTGGGCAGGTCACCGGTGAGCAGGATCCTGGTCCGCTCGCGCTCCCGGCGCGGGTCCGGGAGCGGTACGGCGGACAGCAGGGCCTGGGTGTAGGGGTGGGACGGCGCGTCGAAGATCGACTCGGAGTCACCGAGCTCGACGATCCGGCCCAGGTACATCACGGCGATCCGGTCGGCGATGTGCCGGACCACCGAGAGGTCGTGGGCGACGAAGAGGTAGCTCAGGCCGAGCTTGGCCTTGAGCTCGTCGAGCAGGTTGAGCACGCCGGCCTGGATGGAGACGTCCAGGGCCGAGACCGGCTCGTCCAGGATGACCAGCTTGGGCTCCAGGGCGAGCGCGCGGGCGATCGAGATGCGCTGGCGCTGGCCGCCGGAGAACTCCTGCGGGTAGCGGTCGGCGTGGTCGGGGTTGAGGCCGACCATCTCCAGCAGCTCGGGCACCCGGGCGGCGATCCGGTCCTTGGCCCAGCCGTGGGTCTTGAGCGGCTCGGCCAGGATGTCGCCGATCGGCATCCGGGCGTCCAGCGCCGCCATCGGGTCCTGGAAGACGATCTGCATGTCCCGGCGCAGCGACTTGCGGTCGGCGCGGCCGAGGCCCCGGACGTCCTTGCCGAACACCGTGACGGTGCCGGCCTGGCCGCTGGGCAGGTCCAGGATCTCCAGCAGGGTGGTGGTCTTGCCGCAGCCGGACTCGCCGACCAGGCCGAGCGTCTCGCCCTCGCGGATGTCCAGCGTGATGCCGTCCACCGCCTTGACCACGCCGACCTTGCGCTTGATCACGGCGCCCTGGGTAAGCGGGAAGTGCTTGGTCAGCCCGTCGAGTTCGAGGACCTTCGGGCGCTCCTCGCGCGGCAGCCGCGCCGCCGCGACCGGCGCCGGGATCTCCGGCACCGGGTAGATGGTGGCCGGGTCGAGCGAACCGGCCAGCTCGTGGCTGCGGTGGCAGGCGGTCGGGTGGGTGTTGCCCTCCTTGATCGAGAGCATCGGCTCGACCTCGCGGCAGCGCTCGATCGCGATCGGGCAGCGGGCGGCGAAGGGGCAGCCCTGCGGCAGCTCGACCATCGACGGCGGGGTGCCCTCGATCGGGGTGAGCGCCCTGCGCTCGGTGTTGTCCAGCCGGGGGATCGAGCCCAGCAGGCCGATGGTGTACGGCATCCGCGGGGCGTAGTACACCTCGTCGACCGCGCCGGACTCGACCGGCTTGCCGGCGTACATCACCTGGACGCGGTCGGCGAAGCCGGCGATCACGCCGAGGTCGTGAGTGATCATCACGATGGCGGCGCCGGTGACGTCCTGAGCCTTCTTCAGCACCTCGAGGACCTGCGCCTGGATGGTGACGTCCAGGGCGGTGGTCGGCTCGTCGGCGATGATCACCTTGGGGTCGTTGGCGATCGTCATGGCGATCATCGCGCGCTGGCGCATACCGCCGGAGAACTCGTGCGGGAAGTTGTCCACCCGGCGCCTCGGGTCCGGGATGCCGACCACGTCGAGCAGTTCGATCGCCCGGGTGCGGGCCTGCTCCTTGGTCATGTCCTGGTGGATCCGCAGCGCCTCGATGATCTGGGTGCCGATCGAGTAGACCGGGGTGAGCGCGGACAGCGGGTCCTGGAAGACCATGCCGATGTCCTTGCCGCGGATCTTCGACAGCTCGTTGTCGGAGAGGCCGAGCAGCTCGCGGCCGTTCAGCTTGATCGAGCCGGAGACCTCGGCGCTCTCGGGCAGCAGGCCCAGCACCGCCATCGAGGAGACCGACTTGCCGGAGCCGGACTCACCCACGATGCCGAGCACCTCGCCCGGGCGGACGGCGTACGAGACACCGCGCACCGCGCGCACCTCGCCGGCCTCGCTGGGGAAGGAGACGTGAAGGTCCGTCACTTCGAGAACGGGCTGAGACTTGTCCAGCCGGGTGTCGGTCACCGGTCGGAGTCCTTCCTTGGTACGGGGGCTGCTGGCCGCGGGCTGCGAAGGGGTGGTCGCGGCGGTCATGAGGCGGTCAGCACGTCGGTGGCGTTGCTCGGGCTCGGGTCGACCTTGTTGGTGAGGAGCTGGTTGATCACCTTGGTGCGCTTGCCCTTGGACTTGGCGCCCGAGGAGTTCGGGTCGAAGGCGTCGCGCAGACCGTCACCGATGAAGGAGACGGCGACACCGATCAGCACCAGGCAGCCGGCCGGGAAGTAGAACAGCCACTGGAAGGTCGGGGCGTTGGTGGTGTTCTCGGCGATGATCGTGCCGAGCGAGACGTCCGGGGCCTGGACGCCGAAGCCGAAGAAGGACAGGCCGCTCTCGCCGATGACCGCCGCGCCGATCTGGATCACGGTGTCGATGATCAGCAGCGAGGCCATGTTCGGCAGGATGTGCCGGAAGATGATCACCGGGCCGGGCACGCCCATGTACTTGGCGGCCTTGACGAACTCGCGGTCCTTGAGCGTCATCGTCATGCTGCGGACCACCCGGGCGGTGATCATCCAGCTGAAGGCCGCCAGCAGGACGACGAAGATCAGCCAGCTGGTGTTGCGGAACAGTGGGGAGAGCACCGCGATGATCAGGAAGCTGGGCAGCACCAGCAGCAGGTCGACGCCCCAGGTCAGGGTCTTGTCCATCCAGCTGCCGTAGTAGGCGGCGAAGGCGCCCACGACGGCGGCGACGAGGGTGCTGATGACGCCGACCAGCAGACCGATCACCAGGGACTTCTGCAGACCGCGCATGGTCAGCGCGAACAGGTCCTGGCCGCCCTGGTTGGTACCCCACCAGTGGTCCGCGCTGGGCGGCTGGGTGAAGGCCATGTAGTCGTGGAACTTGTAGTCGTACTTGCTGAACATCGGGCCGACGTAAGCGGCGAGGAACAGCAGGACGATGATGCCGACCCCGACCAGGGCCAGCCGGTTGCGGGTGAAGCGGCGGAGGGTCAGCCGGCCGCGGCTGGTCCGCTTGGCGGCGGGCTTGGCGGCCTTCGACTGCGGCGGGACACCGGCCGTGGCGGTGGCCAGGGCGGTGACCGCTTCGCCGCCGGCGGCGGAGGTGTTCGACGGGGCGGGCTGGTTGGCGCTCATTGCTCTCTCCTCTACGGGTGTTTCGGTGCTCGGTCGGGGGGACGGTGCGTCAGCGCACCCGAACCCGAGGATCGAGCGCCGCGTAGAGCAGGTCGGACAGCAGACCGGCGATCAGGACCAGGACCGCGGTGAACAGGGCGACCGCGGCGGTCGAGTTCACGTCGTTACGGGTGATCGAGTTGATCAGCAGTTCACCCATGCCGTGCCACCCGAAGGTCTTCTCGGTGAAGGTGGCACCCACGAACAGCAGCACGATGTTGAAGACCAGCAGCGGGACGACCGGCAGGATCGCGGTCCGCAGACCGTGCTTGACCAGCGCCGCGCGCCGCTTCAGGCCCTTGGCCCGGGCGGTCCGCAGGAAGTCGCTGCCGAGCACGTCGAGCATCGTGCTGCGCTGGTAGCGGCTGTAGAGGGCGATCTGAATGAGGATCAGGGTCAGGCCGGGCAGCAGCATGTGCTCGGCCCGGTTGCCCAGCGCGGCGAAGTCCCAGCGCCCGGCGAACTCGGGATCGGTCTCGCCGGTGAAGTGGATGGTGCCCGCACCCAGGAACTTCATCGTGAGCAGCTTGAGGAACAGGCCGAGTACGAAGGTCGGCATCGCCAGGATGAAGAACGACGCCAGGGTCGAGGCCCGGTCGAAGAACTTGTACTGCTTGATCGCGCCCAGCGTGCCGAGGGCGACGCCGCCGACCGAGCCGATCAGGGTCGCCAGCAGGAGCAGGCGGGTCGAGACGCCGATCCGGCGGCCCACCTCGTCGTTGACGGGCGAACCGTCGATGCTCTTGCCGAGGTCGCCGTGGGCCACCCCGTTCGCCCAGGTGGCGAAGCGGCTGACGATCGGCGTGTCGGGGTTCATGTTGACGTCGTCGAGCGTCTTGCTGATGGTGCTCTTCGCCAGCGGCGGGTTCCGGCCCTCGTAGTTCGCCTGCGGGTGCAGGCTGAGGCCGGCGATGAAATAGGAGAGAGATGCAGCAAGCGTGACCAGAATCAGATAATTGGCCAGCTTGCGCAGCATATAGCGACCCAAGGTGGTTCTCTCCCTCGTGCGGACCCGCGCTCACCGACGGAACAAGGCCCCGTCTGCGCGATCCGTGAGGATGGCGGCCGCTGCACAGAGTGCCTTGGGGCGTCTCGAATGTCGGACGTTTGGTCAGAAAGTCGGTCGCCGCTGTGGAACGGCTCGCTGCCACATCTTGCTGACCTGGTGAAGACTTGTCGACTGGCGTCGGATCAAAGATTGGTAACGCCGGATCCAATCCTTGAGGCGGAGACCGGTTTTGACCATGGGTTCTTCGGCATGACCCGCAGGCCACAAGGGGTTTTCCAGGTCTGCACCGCCCCGGAACGTACGGTTCCGCTGGCGTGCGACACTTGGGCGCGTATGTCCGGTTATATACCGCCAATGGCGAGGATTCGCCAGCGAATGACCGCTGGTGGGCGGCTTGATTGACCGTTGAACGGCATCCATCGCCGGAACGCGTAAACATGGCCTGAATTAACGCCCACGTGTCCGATAACCGGACGCAGTCGGTCGGAATCCATGGCACCGGATGCGCGAAGGCCGGGACCGGGTAGTCCCGGCCCCGGCCCCGCAGGCGATGTGACAGTGTGTCAGACGTTGAACTTGAACGTACGGTCCCTGCCCGTTTTGTCGAAACCGCCGGCGATGGCGTCCGCGACGTCCTGCGCCGTGATGGTCACCAGGGCGCCGTTCTTGCGAATCTTGGTGTTGCCGATGGTGCTGCTCATCGCGGCGTTCAGCTTGTCCAGGTCCCACCTGGGCACGATCTTGCCGGACTCGTCCGGCGCCAGCGTCAGCACCTTCGCCGCCGTCACCTTGCCGAACTCGAACTTCTTCGCCCCGACCAGCACCGTGACCGGCCCTGCGGCCACCTGCTTGCCGAGGCCGTCGGCGGCCGCCTGCAAGGCCTCCTGACCGGTCTTCGGCTGGGCGTCCGTCAGCTCCAGCGCGACCTCGCCGTCCGGCCGTCCGGCGGCCCGGTTGCGGAAGGCCTGCTCGACCTTGTCCACCGCTCCGGCGGCGTTCAGGGTCTGCCCGGCCTTGCCCGGCACCACCTCGGGCTGCCCGGCCTCGGTGAACCGGACGAAGCCCTCCTGCAGCCCCTGCCCGGACTTGGAAGCGAGGGCGTCCAGCGCCGCCTTGAGCTTCGCCCGGTCGACCTTCACCTCCGGTACGACGGCCTTGCTGCCGCCGGCCAGCGAGCCGATCACCTCGACGGGGTTGTAGCTGTGCTTGGTGAGCGCGTCCACCGTGGCGGTGCTGTCGAAGCTCAGCCCGGAACTGACCGGATCGAGCTCGACGGCCTGCCCGCCGACCTTCAGCTGCACCGGCCGCTGGGCGGTGGTCCCGAGCGCCGAGTCCAGGGCGCTCACCGCCTGGTCGCGGGTGTCGCCGCCGATGTCGGTGCCGAGGACCGTGGTGCCCTCGGGGATGTCCGACTGGTTCATCATCAGCCCGGTGCCGTACGCCGCGGCGCCGGCGAACAGGAGCCCGCCCACCGCGTACACGACGAGCTTGGAGCCGCGGCCGCGGGACTTGGCGGCCTTCGGCGGGGCGGCCTGCGGGCGTTCGGCCTCGGACTTCGGGTCGGGCGGCGTCGCGGCGGGGTTCTGGGCCGCGCTCTGAGCGGGGTTCTGGGGGGTCGCCTGGCCTGCGCCCGGCGGCGTCACGGCCCGGGGCGAGCCCGGGAACGGCTTCGCCGGCTCGTACGGCACGTCGGCGAAGCGGCCGTTCGGCGACTGCCCCTCACCGGGCCGGCCGGCCGCCGGCCGCCCGGGCTGCTGGGGACGCTGCGGCGCCGAGAACGGATCGGGTGCGGCGAACGGGTCGGCCGGCGCGAACGGGTCGGCCGGGCCGGCCGGTGCGAACGGGTCGGCCGGGGCCGCCGGGCGGGCGGCGCCGAACATGCCGTTCGCCGGGAGGCCGGATATGCCCACGGGCGGCGCGTCGTCCCGGATCGGCTCGAAGCCGCCGATCTGGGTGTCCTCCGGCTCCTCGGTGGCCGCCGACCGCCGGGGGCCGGCGTTGCCCGGGCCGGTGCCGAACGGGTCGTGCTGCGGCCCGCGGGCGGGAGCCTGCGGCGCCGGAGCCGGCGCGGTCGCGAACGGGTCGTTGCCGTAGGGGTCGTTGCCGAACGGCGCGGACGGCGCCGGGCCCGAGCCGAACGGGTCCTCGGGGGCCGGGCCGGGCCGGGCCGCCGCGAAGGGCGAGGCCGGCGCACCGGTCGGCCGGGGAGCGGGGGGCGGCGCCTGCCGCGGGCCGCTCTGGGGCGCGGCCTGAGCGGTGGCGCCCGCGCCGGCCGGGACCGGGGCGGCCGTGTCCTGACGGCCCTTCTGGCGCGGCTTGAACCACTCGCCGGTCGACTCGGCCTCGCTGGCGGCGGCGGGGGCCGGGGCGGGAGCACCGGCCCGGCGGCCGTCCTGCCACTCCGGCGGCAGGTTCGGCGGGGCGGCGGCCCGCGCTCCCGCGTCCATCACCCCGAGGACCGGGGAGGCGGCGCTGTCCGAGCGGTGCCGGGGGCCCTGCGGCTGACCGGAGCCGCCCGCGGGCGGCTCGGCGGGGGCGTCCTCGTTCTTCACGGGAGAGCGCACCACCACGGGCGGGATCGGCCGGGACCCGGGGATGTTGATCCGCACCCGGGTGGTCAGCGTGGTCTCGGTCTTGGGGAGGTCGCTGTCCGGCCCCTCGGGCGCCGGGGCCGGCTGCCCGGCCTGGCCGAAGGGGTCGGCACCGAAGCCGCCGGGCACACCCGTGCCGTACGGCGGGGTGCCGGACGGGTAGGCGTCCGGGCCCTCCCCCCGCCTGCGGCCGGGGGTGCCCCCCTGCCGGGGCTGCGGGTTCGCGCTGTCAGATTCGCGGCTGCTCAATGCTGCTCTGCTCCGGGTTCGCGCTCGCGCCTGGGGCGCCGACCGCGGGTTGTGGGGTGTCCGCCCTGCCCAACGGCGACTGCCGCCGCGCGAGGGAGCGGAGCGACCCCTCCGACACCAGCTTGTTCACGTGTTGGCTGCGGCGGTGGCGCTCGGCTACCGCGGGAGTGAGGTCGAAGGTACCTTCCCGCCCTGCTTCCGAGGCCGCCGGGGCCGACTGCTGCGGCACCACCTTACTGGGAAGCGGTGCCGGGCGACCCGGATCGGATAGAACCCGATACGTCCGAATCCTCCGGTATGAGACTACGGGCGGGGCCGGCTGACTGCCCGTTGCCGATCGGGCGGCAGCGCCAGGAAGCCGACGCCCGACCGGGTCGGCAGGGTCGCGCAGACCACACCGCCGACCGACCCGAGAAACAGGTAGAGGTAGGAGGTCACCGCCGTGGAGATGACCAGATCCCCCTCCGGCCGCGGGGTCATCAGCACCAGCAGCATCGCGAACCACCCGGCCAGCGGGATGCCCGCGCCGAGCTTCGTCCCGGTCAGCCGCAGGCCGCCGTAGAACACCGCGAGCGTCGCGGCCAGCGCCAGCAGCAGACCGGCCGGCGCCCACAATGCCTGCACAAAGGCTCCGCACAGTGAGACCAGGCCGCCCAGCACGAACAGCGCCACATAGCCGGTCACCCGGGCCCCGCGTGACGGCAGGGGCTCGGCCAGCCGCTGCTCGCGGCTGCCCAGCAGACTCCGAACCAGACGCCTGATCACCGCTGCTCCTCCAGGTCGAGGCCGGCGAACAGGTCGGTCTCCGGCTGCTCCGGGCCGGCCTTGCCGTGCACCAGCTGGTAGTACTCGGTCGCCACCAGCGGTTGGCCGAGGTCGTTGCTGAGGGCGAAGGACCGGCCGGTCACCGTGATCTGGGTCGCGTGCGCCCGCATCGCGGCGGCCTTCGCGCCCGCGTACGCCGTACCGTCCAGCACCGTGGTGACCACCTCGTCGTCCACCACGCCGGGGACGTCGGAGACCTGCGCGACGCCGGGGAAGCCCGCCTCGGCCGCGGTCTCCCGCAGCCCCCGCTCGATCACCGAGCGCGGCATCCGGGCGTAGTAGACCTTGGCGATCCGCCAGGCCCCGCCGAGCTCCGGCCGGAACCCCGGCTCGGCCGCCAGCTCGTACGCGCGCAGCGCGACCCGGTGCGCCTGGATGTGGTCCGGGTGCCCGTAGCCGCCGTTCTCGTCGTAGGTGACCAGTACCTGCGGCCGCACCTCGCGGACCACCGCGACCAGGTGGGCCGCCGCCTCGTCGACCTCGGCCTGCCAGAAGCAGCCGGCCACGTCGTTGTCGGGCACGCCCATCATCCCGGAGTCGCGGTAGCGGCCCGGCCCGCCGAGGAAGCGGAAGTCGGCGACACCGAGCTCGCGCATCGCGGCGGTCAGCTCGCCGATCCGGTACTCGCCGAGGGTGCCGTCCCGATCGGCCGTCAGATGGGCCAGCTCGGGCAAGATCACCTCGCCGCCCTCACCGAGGGTGCAGGTCACCAGCGTGACCTGGGCACCCTCGGCGGCGTAGCGCGCCATGGCGGCGCCCGAGACGATCGACTCGTCGTCCGGATGGGCGTGCACCAGAAGCAGGCGTCGGGGCGGCTGGTCGTCGGCAGCGGTCATGACCGGCAGCCTACCGAGCGGGGCGGGGTCAGAGTTTCAGGCCATTGATCATCCCTGCGACATTGCTGGTCACCTGCTGGATCGACGGCGCGATCGAGCTGGACGCGAGATAGAAGCCGAGCAGCGCGCAGATGATCGCGTGCGGCAGCTTGAGGCCGGATCTGCGGATCAGCAGCACCACGACGACCAGCATCAGGACGGCGGCGGAGATGGACAAAGCCATGACGGCTCACACCCCTTCTCGGGTGTGCCGCTCTCGGGAGGGGCGGCGGTCGGACCTGCGGGGACGTGCGGTCGACCCGGGGCCGGGAGGAACGGGACGGTCCGGCTCCGCATCGATGGGACAACACATACCCGATCGGTGACCACCGCATCACGTGCGGTGAGCCGGCCGCGTGCGGCGCGAGGGGCCCGGGACGGCGCCCGGCCCGCTGGCACCGGGGCCCGGGGCCCGCACGGCCGGATTGCGCGGGCTGCTCCGAACGAGTGATCAACAGGACCCCACCGCATAGGGTCTGGTGCCATGACCACCGACAACTCCGCGGACACCTTCCCCCGGCAGTACGCGCGCACCCTGCGCTTCACCGTCGGAGCGCCCCGTTCCTTCGCCGTCGCACCCGACGGCTCCCGGGTCGCCTTCCTCCGTTCCGGCCCCGGCTCCGGCCGGGCCAACCTGCTCTGGACGGTGGACACCGCCACCGGGGAGGAGCGGATCGCCGCCGACCCGGCCGTGCTGCTCGGCGGCGGCGAGGAACACCTCTCGGCGGCCGAGAAGGCCCGCCGCGAGCGCAGCCGCGAGGGCTCGGCCGGGATCGTCGGCTACGCCCTGGACGGTGCGGCGACGCTCGCCGCCTTCGCCCTGTCCGGACGGCTCTTCGCGGCCGACCTCGACGCCGGGACGGCGCGGGAGCTGCCCGCCGCCGGCCCGCTGGTCGACCCCCGCCCGTCGCCCGACGGCGCACACGTCGCCTACGCCACCACCTCCGGCGAGCTGCGGATCACCCGGACCGACGGCAGCGCCGACCTGGCCCTGGCCACTCCGGAGCGGGCGGGCGTGACCTGGGGACAGGCCGAGTTCATCGCCCAGGAGGAGATGGACCGCGACCGCGGCTTCTGGTGGTCCCCCGACAGCGACCGGCTGCTCGCCGCCCGGGCCGACGACGCGCCCGTGCAGCGCTGGTGGATCGCCGACCCGGCCAACCCGGGCAGCCTCCCCGCCGAGATCGCCTATCCCGCGGCCGGCACCCCCAACGCCGAGGTCGGCCTCTGGCTGATCGACCTGGCCGGCGGGCGCACCGAGGTCGGCTGGGACCGCGAGGCCTTCCCGTACCTGGCCCGGGTGCACTGGTCGGCCGGCGGCCCGCCGCTGCTCCTGGTCCAGGCCCGCGACCAGCGCAGCCAGCAGATCCGCACCGTGGACCCGGTCACCGGCGCCACCCAGCTGCTGCTGGCCGAGCAGGACGCCGTCTGGCACGACCTCTTCCCCGGCGTGCCGGCCTGGACCCCGGACGGGCGGCTGGTCCGGATCACCGACGAGGGCGGCGTGCGGGCCCTGGCGGTCGGCGACCGGACGGTCACCGACGCCGCGCTGCACGTCCGCTCGGTCGTCGCGGTCACCGACGAGGCCGTGCTGTTCAGCGCCTCCGCCGGGGACGCCGACCGGCAGCTGCCGCCCGGCTGGCAGGGCCTGTTCCGGGCCGACGCGGACGGCGTCCGGCCGTTCGCGTCCGACGGCGACGGCGACGGCGCGGCCTCCGCCGTCCACGCGGGCGGCGTCACCGTGCTCGCCACCAGCTCGACCGAGCGGCCCGGCGCCACCGTCCGGGTGCTGCGCGAGGACAAGGTGCTCGCCACCATCGCCTCGTACGCCGAGGCCCCGCTGCTCACCGCCCGCCCGCTGTTCCGGTTCGCCGGCGAGCGGCGGATCCCGTCCGCGGTCTTCCTGCCCACCGGGTACGACGCCGAGCGGGACGGGCCGCTGCCCGTCCTGATGGACCCGTACGGCGGGCCGCACGGCCAGCGGGTGGTCCGGGCGCACAACCCGCACCTCACCTCGCAGTGGTTCGCCGACCAGGGCTTCGCCGTGATCGTGGCGGACGGGCGCGGCACCCCCGGCCGCAGCCCCGCCTGGGAGAAGGCGATCGCCTTCGACGTCGCCGGGGTCACCCTGGACGACCAGGTCGACGCCCTCCGGGCGCTGGCCGAGGAGTTCCCGCTGGACCTCGGCCGGGTGGCGATCCGCGGCTGGTCGTACGGCGGCTACCTGGCCGCGCTCGCGGTGCTGCGCCGCCCCGACGTGTTCCACGCGGCCGTCTCCGGGGCGCCGGTGACGGACTGGCAGCTCTACGACACCCACTACACCGAGCGCTACCTCGGCCACCCCGAGGACCGGCCGGAGGTGTACCGGGCCAACTCGCTGATCGAGGACGCGCCGAAGCTGGAGCGGCCGCTGATGATCGTCCACGGGCTGGCCGACGACAACGTGGTCGCCGCGCACACCCTGCGGCTCTCCTCCGCGCTGCTGGCCGCCGGGCGCCGGCACACCGTGCTGCCGCTCTCCGGGGTCACCCACATGACGCCGCAGGAGCAGGTCGCGGAGAACCTGCTGCTGCTCCAGGTGGACTTCCTGAAGCAGTCGCTGGCCGGCTGAGGCACCTGCCGACGGCCGGGCCCGGACATCCGGGCCCGGCCGTCGGCATGACATCCGTCATGCCGAGGACACGACGGTGCACACTGCCCCGCGATCCCGGCCCCGAGGAGCCTTGAGGAGTCAGGCCGAACCGCGGCCGATTCGGAGAGGACCGGGGAACGGATGAGTACGGTGACACGGACACGCGAGGGCGAGGTCGCCGCGTTCCGCAACGTCAGCAAGAGCTACGGCCGGGTCAGCGCCGTCAGCGGACTCGACCTGGTCCTGCGGCCCGGTGAGACGGTGGCGCTGCTCGGCCCCAACGGCGCGGGCAAGTCCAGCACCCTGGACCTGCTGCTCGGCCTGCGCGAGCCCGACCACGGCAGCGTCTCGCTGTTCGGCGCCGGCCCCAGGGCCGCGATCGAGGCCGGCCGGGTCGGCGCGATGCTGCAGAGCGGCGGCCTGATGAACGACGTCAAGGTCCGCGAACTGGTCAGGTTCGCCTGCGCCGTCCACCCGCGCGGCCACCGGGCCGAGCAGGTGCTGAGCGACGCGGGCATCACCGAGCTCGCCGACCGCAGGGTCGACAGGCTCTCCGGCGGCCAGGAACAGCGGGTGCGGTTCGCGCTGGCGATCGCCGGCGCCAACGACCTGATCGTGCTGGACGAGCCGACCACCGGGATGGACGTCTCCGTCCGGCAGGCCTTCTGGGCCACCATGCGGGCCCAGGCCGAGGCCGGCCGCACGGTGCTGTTCGCCACCCACTACCTGGAGGAGGCGGACTCGATCGCCGACCGGGTGCTGGTGCTGCACAAGGGCCGGCTGATCGCCGACGGCACCTCCGCCGAGATCAAGGCCAAGGCCGGCGCCCGCCGGATCGGCTTCGAACTGCACCCCGCGGACGGCCCGTTCGAGGAGTCCGTGCTGCGCGCACTGCCGGGCACCGTCGGCCTGGACGTGACCGGGCCGGCCGGCGGCGTGCGGACGGTGCGGATCCGCACCACGGACGCCGACGCGGGCGTCGCCGGCCTCTACCGGGCCGGGCTGTACCCGCGCGGACTGGAGGTCACCGGGCTGGGCCTGGAGCAGGCCTTCCTGACCATCACAGGCGAGAAGGACGCCAGGGACACCGACACCGCCGAGGAGAGCGCGCGATGACCACCCTGATCCAGCTGGAGATCATGCGCACCCTGCGCAACAAGCGGTACCTGATGTTCACCCTGCTCTACCCGGGGCTGCTCTACGTCTTCTTCATCAGCGCCTACAGCGGCGGCACGGTGGCCGGCGGGGTGAGCGCGAAGAGCTACTTCATGGTCTCGATGGCCACCTTCGGCGCGGTCGGCGCGGTGCTCACCGGCTCCGCGCAGCGGATCTCGCTGGAGCGCAGGAGCGGCTGGGTCCGCCAGCTGCGGCTGACCGCGCTGCCCGGCCGGGCGTACACCCTGGGCAAGATCGCCTCCTGCGCCGTCACCACGCTGCCCGCGATCGCCGTGGTCTTCGCGATCGGCGCGATCGAGGGGGTCTCGCTGTCCGCCGCGCAGTGGCTCGGTCTGGCCCTGGCGCTGTGGCTGGGCAGCTTCGTCTTCGCCGCGCTCGGCGTGGCCCTCGGCTACGCGGCCGAGCCGGACGCGGTGCAGCCCGTGGTGATGATCGTCTACATGCTGATGGCGCTGTTCGGCGGCACCTGGTTCCCGGTCTCCGACTCGCTGAAGGCCTTCGCCCGGTTCAACCCGGTGTACCTCTACAACGAGCTGGCCTCCTTCGTGCAGCCCGGGCAGTCGCTGAACACCGGTGCGGTGGCCGGGCTGGCCGGGTTCCTCGCCGTGTTCGTGGCCGCCGCGGCGTACCTGTACCGCAAGGACAGCAGGACGGCATGATGGCCACCATGCCGAACCCGCTCCCGTCCCGCCGCCCCTCCGAGCAGGGGGAGGAGGGGCGGGAGCCCGGCACGTTCGGGACGGTACCGGGCGCGCCGGTGGAGAACCGGCGGCAACTGGTGGTCAAGCTCAGCTGGATGTCGCTGTGGATGATCTACCTCGTCTACCCGGTGAAGGACCTGACCGGGGGCGGGCACGGCACCGCGGCCGTGGCGGCCGGCTCGGTGGCCCTGGCGGTCTTCGTCGCCGCCTACCTCTCGCTGGTGGCGATCCGCTCGACCAGGCCCGACGGCTGGTACGGGAAGTACGTCGCGGTGGCAGGGATGCTGGTGATCGCGATCGTCACCTCCTTCACCCTCGGCGAGTCGTGGCTGACGCTGTTCACCTACACCTCGGTCTGCGTGGCCACCGTGCTGCCGCCCGGGCTGGGGATCCGCGGGGTGATCGCGATCACGCTGCTCACGCTGGCGATCGCGCTGCTGGTGCGGGCCGAGAGCGACACCCTGGTCGCGATCCTGCTGCCGTGCTTCCTCAGCGGCCTCGCGATGACCGGCCTCCAGCGGCTGATCTCCACCATGCGCGAACTGCGCGAGGCCCGGGCCACCGTGGCCCACCTGGCCGCCTCCGAGGAACGGCTGCGGCTCGCCCGTGACCTGCACGACCTGCTCGGCCACTCGCTCTCGCTGATCACCATCAAGAGCGAGCTGGCCGGCCGCTTCCTGGACCAGGACAAGCAGCCCGAGGCGCGGGCCCAGGTCGCCGACATCGAGAAGGTCGCCCGGCAGTCGCTGATCGACGTACGGGAGGCGGTCAGCGGGTTCCGGCGGCCCACCCTGCCGGTCGAACTGGCCGCGGCCCGGACGGCGCTGGCGACCGCGCAGGTCGGCCTCGAGGTGGACCGGGCGGTGGCGCAGGACCGTCCCGGACTCGGCGCCGAGGAGGCCGGCGCGCTCGCCTGGGCGCTGCGGGAGGCCGTCACCAACATCGTCCGGCACGGCGTGGGGGCCACCCTGTGCACCGTCACGCTGGACGAGGTGTGGGAGGGCGAGGGCGAGCGCTACGCCGTGCTGGAGGTCGCCGACGACGGCCGGGGGCCGGGCAAGTCCGGCCCGGGGAACGGCCTTTCGGGCCTCTCGGAGCGGCTGGCGCTGGTCGGCGGCCGGCTGGAGAGCGGCGCCGGGCCGCGCGGGAAGGGCTTCCGGATGCGGGCGTTGGTGCCGTTGCGGACCGTGCCGGTGGGGGCGGCCGATAGTCTGCGCGAGTGATCAGAGTTCTGCTGGCGGAGGATCAGGGGATGGTCCGGGAGGCGCTCGCCGCGCTGCTCGGCCTCGAAGGGGACATCGACGTGGTCGCGCAGGTGGCGCGCGGCGACGAGGTGGTGGCCGCGGCCGTGGCGCACGACGTCGAGGTCGCCGTGCTGGACATCGAGATGCCCGGGATGACCGGGATCGAGGCGGCCGCCGAGCTGCGCCGGGCCCGGCCGCAGACCAAGGTGGTGATCGCCACCACCTTCGGCCGGCCCGGGTACCTGCGCCGGGCGATGGAGTCGGGGGCGGACGCCTTCCTGGTCAAGGACGCGCCGGCCGCCGAACTGGCCGACGCGGTCCGCCGGGTGCTGCGCGGGGAGCGGGTGATCGACCCGACGCTGGCCGCGGCGGCGCTGGCCGAGGGGGCCAATCCGCTGACCGGCCGCGAGCGGGACGTCCTGGCGGCGGCCGCCGACGGGTCGGTCAACGCGGACGTCGCGCGCCGGCTGCACCTGTCGGAGGGCACCGTGCGCAACTACCTGTCGATGGCGATCCAGAAGACCGGGGCGCGCAACCGCGCGGAGGCCGTCCGGCTGGCCCGGGAGAAGGGCTGGCTCTGACGGCCGGTCAGTTCAGCCGGTGCCGGGCCGCCTTGGCCTCCTGGCGGACCCGTTGCGCCGCCTCCGGGTCGAAGGCGTCCAGGATCTCGGCGTAGGAGTCCATCTCGGCCGCTCCGGCCAGGAAGTCCCCGGTGCGGACGAGGAGTTCGGCCCGTTCCAGGCGGAGCTGGGCGGGGTGGCGGGGGAGCAGCAGGGCGAGTTCGGTGGCCCACAGCTGGGTGCGGCCGTGTTCGGGCCGGTCGGCCGCCCAGCTGCGGATGTTCGCCAGGACGCGCAGCACGATGTCCAACGGCTGTGCGGGGGAGAGCATGTCGGGGCTGAAGCGCTGACCGGTGGCGTGCACCAGCCGGGCCGCGTCCTGCAGGTCCAGCAGCCGGCCGCCGTGGAAGGGGTCGGCCAGGACGAAATCCTCGCCGGCCTCCGGGCCGCCGACGGCGACGATGAAGTGCCCGGGCAGCGCGATGCCGTGCACGGTCAGCCCGGCCCGGTCGGCGACCGCGCACCAGACCAGCGAGAGCGTGATCGGCAGCCCGCGCCGGCGGCGCAGCACGTCCGGCAGGAGCGAGGACTCCAGCCGCCGGTAGTCCGCCTGCCGTCCGTGGAACCGCTCGCGTCCGCCGAGGACGGCCGCCAGCAGCGCGGCGGTCTCCGCCGGCCCGCCGGGCGTGCGTTCCTCGACGGCGTGCCGGATCGCGGCGGCGTGCCGGTCCAGGGCCGCGTGGCAGGCCGAGAGCAGGGTGTCCAGGGTCGGCGGTTCGTCCGGACCCTCCGGGCGGCCGAGGTCGCCCAGGGTGTGCTCGGCGGCGGCCAGGAGGCAGAGCAGCACCGGGTCGGGGTGCTCGGCCCTGGCCGCGGTACGGAAGCGGGATCTGCTCTGCTCGGTCACAGCAGCCTTCATCGGTACGGGAGGGGCGGGGCGGGCGGTACGTGCGGGGCGGGCGGTACGTGAGGTGCGTGCGGTGCGGGCGGTACGTGCGGTGCGGGCGCTACCGCGGGGAGAGGCGGGCGTAGTGGTAAGTGTGACTGGTCGTGAAGCCCAGCCGGTCGTAGAGCGCCAGGGCGGTGTCGTTCTCGGCCTCGACCTGCAGGTAGCCGCCGGTCGCGCCCTCCTCGGCGGCGCGGGCGGCGAGCACGCCCATCACCGTGGTGGCCAGGCCGCGGCGGCGGGCGGCGGGGGCGACCTCGACCGCGCTGAAGCAGGCCCAGTCGCCGTCGACGGCGAGGCGTCCGATGGCCAGCGGCGGCGCGCCGGCCTCGGGGGCGGGGACGGTGGCGAACCACACCGAGGGACCGCCGTGGATCACCTGGCGGGCGGCGCGCTCGACCTCGGGGTCCGCGGTCACCCGCCGGTAGAGCGACATCCAGGCCGCGTCCGCCGTCCTGGAGAGCCGGACGGCCTGCGGGTCCCGGACCGTGCGGGCGAGCGGCGCGAGCGGGGCGACCCGGACCTGGGTGGGTGCCAGGGTGGCGCCGGCCCGGTCGAGTTCGGCCGCCAGCGCGGGCGGTGAGCCGGGGGTGAGCACCTCGACGTGGGCGGGCAGGCCGCGGGCGGCGTACCAGTCCCGGACGGCGTCCAGCGCGGCCGGCAGCGGCAGCCCGGGGTCGCCGAGAGCCTGCACGGAGTTGGCCCGGCGGGTGAAGCCGGCCGAGGCGCGCAGGGTCCATTCGCCGAGCGGTTCCTGCTCGACGGCGGGCCAGCCGGCCGCGGCGATCCGCTGGAGCTCGACCGGCGTGGCGGCCGGCAGGGGAGCGCGGCGGGCGGGGAAGAGCGGCACCGTCTTGCCCGCGACCAGCAGGTCCGCCGGGAAGGTGACCGGCGCGCCGCGGCGCGGAACCACGGTCAGTTCACGATCGGTCCAGGATTCGAGCACCCCGATCACATCGCGGAACACCGGGCGCCCGTCAACCGGCTCCGACATCCGGCGGACGGACACCCGTAGACCCACGTCAGAACGGTCTATCCGGACCTCCGGACGGCCGGTGTCCGGGATTCCACCAGTCCTCAAGGGCACCTCCTGTGCATTTGTGGTCCCTGACCCGCGATACTAGGTGCGGGCATCGACGACGCCGCGCTCACCCGCGCGACCGAGTAAACAGTAGGGCGGCAGCCCTTCCGAGGAGGAACGACAGCGTGACCTACGTCATCGCGCAGCCTTGTGTCGACGTCAAGGACAAGGCGTGCATCGAAGAGTGCCCGGTTGACTGCATCTACGAGGGCAAGCGCTCTCTTTACATCCACCCGGATGAGTGTGTCGACTGTGGCGCGTGCGAACCGGTCTGCCCGGTCGAGGCGATCTTCTACGAGGACGACACTCCGGAGGAGTGGAAGGACTACTACAAGGCGAACGTCGAGTTCTTCGACGACCTCGGCTCGCCCGGTGGTGCCTCGAAGCTCGGCGTGATCGACTCCGACCACCCGTTCATCGCCGCTCTGCCTCCGCAGAACGCCGACCACTGAACGGTGGCAGCACAGCTGTGAGCAACGAGAACAGCAAGCGCGCGCCGCTCCCGGGTCACCCGGGGGCGGCGCGCCGCGTATCCGACCTCCTGCCGGTCTTCCCCTGGGACAAGCTGGAGCCGTACAAGAAGACCGCGCTGGCCCACCCCGGCGGGCTCTGCGACTTCTCCGTGGGCACCCCGGTGGACCCGGTGCCCGAGGTGATCCAGAAGGCGCTGGCCGCCGCCACGGACACCCCGGGCTACCCGACCGTCTGGGGCCCGGTGGAGCTGCGCGAGGCGATCGCCGGCTGGCTGGGCCGGCGGCTCGGCGCCCGGATCGGCCCGCAGGCCGTCCTGCCGACCATCGGCTCCAAGGAGCTGGTGGCCTGGCTGCCCGGCCAGCTCGGGCTCGGCCCCGGCGACCAGGTGGCGTACCCGCGTCTCGCCTACCCGACCTACGAGGTCGGGGCCAGGCTGTGCGGGGCCGAACCGGTGGAGTACGACTCCGTCGACGAGCTGGACGGCTCCCGGGTCCGGCTGCTCTGGCTGAACTCGCCGTCCAACCCGACCGGCCGGGTGCTGCCCGCCGCCGAACTGCGCCGCGCGGTGGAGTGGGCGCGCGAGCACCGGGTGCTGCTGGTCAGCGACGAGTGCTACCTGGAGCTCGGCTGGGAGGCCGACCCGGTGTCGGTGCTGCACCCGGAGGTCTGCGGGGACGACCACGAGGGACTGCTGGCGGTCCACTCGCTGTCCAAGCGGTCCAACCTGGCCGGCTACCGGGCGTCCTTCGTGGCGGGTGACCCGGTCGTCGTGCGGGAACTGCTGGAGGTCCGCAAGCACGGCGGCATGATCGTGCCGGCCCCGGTGCAGGCGGCCACCGCCGCGGCCCTGGCGGACGACGCGCACGTGGCCGAGCAGCGGGAGCGCTACGCGGCCCGCCGCTCGGCGCTGCGGGCGGCGCTGGAGGCGTACGGCTTCCGGATCGAGCACTCCGAGGCGAGCCTGTACCTGTGGGCGACCCAGGGCCGGCCGTGCTGGGAGAGCGTGGCGGAGCTGGCCGAGCTGGGCATCCTGGTGGCGCCCGGCGACTTCTACGGCCCGGCCGGCGACCGGTTCGTGCGGGTGGCGTTCACCGCCACCGACGAGCGGGTGGCGGCGGCGGTCCAGCGGCTGAGCTCCTGACGGCGGTGGTGACGGCGCCTTCGAGGGCGTGACGACGGGGGCGGGGCGCACGGTCTGCGCCCCGCCCCCGTCGTGTTCCGCCGGCGCGGGTGGTTCCGTCAGCCGGTGACGGCGGACCGGTGCCTGCCGGACAAGCCTTAGCCGAGGCCGGGCAGACCGCCGCCGCCCACACCGCCGAGCAGCGAGCCGATCGGGCCCAGGCTGCCGGTCAGGCCGTCCAGCGGGCTGCTGCCGCCGCCGAGGCCGGGGACGCCGCCGAGACGGTTCTCCGCGGCCGGGTGGGCCAGCCCGGTCAGCGCGTCGGCACCGGGGACGACGTGGGTGACGCCGGCGAGGGCGTCCGTGCCGGGCAGAGCGCTCGTCGGCAGTCCGCCGGTGGGCAGCAGGCCGCCGGCCGCGCCGAGCGGCGAGGTCGTGGCGGAGGCGCTGCGGGTGGTGGCCGGGACCACCTTGTCGGTGACGGACGGGGCGATCTTGTCGGTGACGGCCGGGCCGACCTTCTCGGCCAGCGCCGGGCCGGCCACGGCGGCCAGCTTGGAGACCGTGCCGACGGCGGAGGCGGTCTTGGCGGCCGGCGAGGTCACCTTGCCGAGGGACTCGTTGGTGTCCGGCAGGGCGTGCGCGACGGTCTTGCCGGCCGCGTCGGCGGCGAGCGGGACGCCGGTGGAGACGGTCTCGGCGCCGGTCGCGCCGGCGACCTGGCCGAACTCGTGGGCCGCGTCCTGCACCGTCGAGGACGAGCTGGGCGCGCCGTCGAGTGTGGACGTCAGGCCGGCCCCCAGGTCGGTCGGCGGCACCAGGTCGGCGGCGGACGCGGTCCCGGCCACGGCCATGGGGGCCGCGCCGGCTGCCGCGACGAGCAGCGCGGCCTGGGCGATCCGGCGCTTGAGGGGGTGAGACATGGTGCTCCTAAGAGGTGAGGATGCCCGGCGTGTGCCCCGGCGACGGGTGTCCCGTCGGGCGGACGACGTGATTACCGCTAGAGGAGCGAGAAGGTTTCGGTCGGTCAAGGTAAAGGGTTTCTAAAGATCGGACGATCCTCTTTCTGGCATACCAGACATTTCCCCCTTCGGGAGGCCTGCTGCAGAACCGTCACTCCCCTTGACGGGCAAGGCCGGACCGGGGGTGGGCGGAGGTGTGCGTTCCGGGCCTTTCGCCGACCGGTGGCGGTAACCCGGAATTGACCTGAATCACCCGTTGGGCGGTAACCCGCGCACCAGTCCGTCAACCGGGCGACCCGGGCCGCCGGACGCGGGCGCGGACGCCGGCGCCCGGGGTGGGCGGCTACTTCCTGACCGGCGCGCCGAGGGTCACCAGGACCCGGTCGGTGCCCGAACCGTCGTTCTGCGCCTTCCAGCCGTCCTTCGGCCGGTCCACCCGCCACACCTTGCCGTCGAACAGCACACTGCCGATCCCGAGCTCGCTGGCCTGCGCCACCGCCCACTGGGCCACCGCCCAGCCGGCCTGCCGCTGCGCCCCCGGGCCGGAGTCCGCGCTGGCGGTCGGCTGCGGGGCCAGCGCCAGCACCTCGCGCGGGTCCTTCGAGGCCTTCGGCGCCGCCGACACGGCCACCGCGCGGCCGAACTCGCGGCGCACCCGCTCGGTCAGAGCGACCGGCTGCTGCGCGCCCGCCTGGGCGCCCGCCTGCGCGGTGGCCGGCGGGGCGTCCGGCGCGGCGGTCGAGGAGGCGGCCGGGGAGGCCGGAGCGGGAGCCGACAGCTCGTGCACCACGCAGGTCAGTGCGGCGGGCTCGCGGCCGGTGAGCGCGGCGGAGACCAGCGTCGCGTTGGTCTCGTGCTTGGCGTAGGCCTGCGGGAACCCGCTCTTCTGCACCTGCTGGGCGGCGTCCGTGAGCGGCAGCCGGGCGTAGCCGGGGACCTTCACCAGGCCGTCCAGGAACTTGTTGGTGGCGTACACCGGGTCCATGATCTGGTCCGCGGTGCCCCAGCCCTGCGACGGCCGCTGCTGGAAGAGGCCGACCGAGTCGCGGTCGCCGCCCTCCAGATTGTGGATCTTGGACTCCTGCATCGCGGTCGCCAGCGCGATGGTCACCGCGCGCTCCGGCAGCCCTCGGGAGAGCGCCACCGCGGTGATGGTCGCGGCGTTGGCGGCCTGCGTGAGGTCCAGGGTGCCCGAACCGGCAGCGGTGTCGATCTTGCAGCCCTCGGCCGGGGCGCTCAGCTTGTCCCGGTTGAGGTACACCACCAGGCCGGCCACCACCATCAGCGCCACCAGCCCGGTCAGCAGCCGGCGCAGCGGCCGACGGCGCCGCCCGTTCGCACCGGAGCCGGCCTGCCCGTCGCTCGTCACCTCGGACACCTCGGCTCCTCTCGCCCGATCACACCGCCCGCACACCGTACCCAGTCGGACGACCGTGTGCCCCGATCCGGTTGCCGTCCGACCGCGCGGACCTGCGAGGCCACCCGGGCGCGGCGCCGTCCGGAGCCTCCCGCACGGATACGCTTGGCGACCATGAGCAGCCCGAACACGCCTCTCGACCTGACCCTCGACGGCGGCGCCCTCACCGCGCAGCTGGTCGACTTCCCCTCCGTCAGCGGCGACGAGCAGCCGCTCGCCGACGCGGTCGAGGCCGCGCTCCGTGCCCACCCGCACCTCACCGTCGACCGGTACGGCAACAACGTGGTCGCCCGCACGACGCTCGGCCGCGCCGAGCGGGTCCTGCTCGCCGGTCACCTGGACACCGTTCCGATCGCCGACAACGTGCCCTCGTACGTGGACGGCGACCTGCTCTACGGCTGCGGCACCTCCGACATGAAGTCCGGCGTCGCCGTCCAGCTGCGGCTGGCCGCGACCCTGCCCGAGCCCAACCGCGACCTCACCTTCGTGTTCTACGACTGCGAGGAGATCGAGGCCTCCCGCAACGGCCTCGGCCATCTCGCCGCCGCCCACCCCGACTGGCTGGCCGCCGACTTCGCCATCCTGCTGGAGCCCAGCGGCGCCGTGGTCGAGGGCGGCTGCCAGGGCACCCTGCGGGCCCGGATCACGCTCACCGGCACCCGCGCCCACGCCGCCCGCAGCTGGCTCGGCGACAACGCCGTCCACCACGCCGCCGAGGTGCTCACCCGGCTGTCCGACTACCGGGCGCGCACGGTGGAGATCGACGGCCTGGAGTACCGCGAGGGTCTGAACGCGGTCCGGATCGACGGAGGCGTGGCCGGCAACGTCATCCCCGACGAGTGCGTCGTGACCGTCAACTTCCGGTACGCGCCCGACCGCTCCGAGGCCCAGGCCGAGGCCCACGTCCGCGAGGTCTTCGAGGGTTACCGGGTCGAGGTGACCGATTCCGCCCCCGGCGCCCTGCCGGGCCTCGGCCGGCCCGCCGCGAAGGCCTTCGTGGCCGCGGTCGGCGGCCGGGCCCGGGCCAAGTTCGGCTGGACGGACGTCGCCCGGTTCTCGGCCCTGGGCGTCCCGGCCGTCAACTACGGCCCCGGCGACCCGAACCTGGCGCACAAGCGGGAGGAGCACTGCTCGCTGACCGCGATCGCGGAGGTCGAGCAGCGGCTGCGGGCCTGGCTGGCCTGACCGGCGCCCACCGGGGGCGTGGCGTCGGCGGTTTCACTCCACGCCCTCCGGCGTTTCCCGAAAAGCCGTCATCGCGGGCGTAGGGTTTCGTCATGACAGCCACCGGAGATGACAGAAACGACGGGTCCGGCCCGGAGGAGTTCGGCGCGCCCGAGCGCAAGACGCCCTGGCCGGAGAAGCAGAAGGGCCCGGTGCTGCTGCGCCGCGACCAGGTCGGTACCAGCACCACCGATCAGCGGCTGCTGGACACCACCGGCCCGACCGACTGGCTGCACACCGACCCGTGGCGGGTCTGGCGGATCACCTCGGAGTTCGTCGAGGGCTTCGGCGCGCTCGCCGAACTCCCCACCGCCATCAGCGTCTTCGGATCGGCCCGGACCGCGGTCGACTCACCCGAGTACGCGGCCGGCGTGGCGATCGGCCGGGCGCTGTCCGAGGCCGGCTACGCGGTGATCACCGGCGGCGGCCCGGGCGCGATGGAGGCCGCCAACCGCGGCGCCTCGGACGCCGGCGGGCTCAGCGTGGGGCTCGGCATCGAGCTGCCCTTCGAGCAGGGGCTCAACGAGTTCGTCGACCTCGGGCTGAACTTCCGCTACTTCTTCGTCCGCAAGACGATGTTCGTGAAGTACTCGCAGGGCTTCGTGGTGCTGCCGGGCGGACTGGGCACGCTGGACGAGCTGTTCGAGGCACTGACCCTCGTCCAGACCAAGAAGGTCACCCGCTTCCCGGTGATCCTCTTCGGCACCGCCTACTGGGGCGGACTGGTGGACTGGCTGAAGAACACCCTGGTCGCCCAGGGCAAGGCGTCGCCGCAGGACCTGGAGCTGTTCCACGTCACCGACGAGGTCGACGACGTGCTCAAGATCCTCGAGGAGAGCCGCCGGCCGAACGGCACGGAGGTCTGAGGCCTCGCGGCGGCCGAAGGCTCCGCCCGCCCGTGCGCACTCCTTCGCGCGCCGGGTGTCCGAACGCCGGGTGTCCGAGCGCCCGGTGCCGGTCCCGACCGTGACCGTCGGCACCCGACCGGGCGCCCGGGGCGGGCCGGGCCCGGAGGGTCACGCCAGTCCGCGGCGGGCGACCGCCGGGGGCCGGGTGCCGCGGATCGAGGCCACCATGTCGAGCACCTGGCGGGTCTCGGCGACCTGGTGTGCCCGGTAGATCCGGGCGCCCAGCCAGGCGGAGACGGCGGTGGTGGCCAGGGTGCCGAGCAGCCGCTCGTCCACCGGGCGGTCCAGGGTCTCGCCGACGAAGTCCTTGTTGGAGAGCGAGACCAGCACCGGGAACCCGGTCGCGGTCATCTCGGGCAGCCGGCGGGTGGCCTCCAGCGAGTGCCGGGTGTTCTTGCCGAAGTCGTGGCCCGGGTCGATGATCAGCGCGTCCCGCCGCACCCCGAGTGCGGCCGCCCGTTCGGCCAGTCCGAGGGTGACCTCCAGGATGTCGGCCATCACGTCCCGGTAGCCGATCCGGTGCGGCCGGGTGCGCGGTTCGGCGCGGCCCGCGTGGGTGCAGACCAGACCGACGTCGAACCGGGCGGCCACCTCGGCGAGCCTCGGATCGGCGCCGCCCCAGGCGTCGTTGAGCAGGTCGGCGCCGGCCTCGCAGACGGCCTCGCCGACCTCGTGCCGCCAGGTGTCGACGCTGATGACGGCGTCGGGGTGGCGCTTGCGCAGCTCCGCGACGAACGGCACGGTGCGCCGCAGCTCCTCCTCGACCGTGACCTCCTCGCCGGGCCCGGCCTTGACCCCGCCGATGTCGAGGATGGCCGCGCCGTCCGCCATCGCGCGGTCGGCGGCGGCGAAGGCCGCCTCGTCGGCGAAGGTCGCGCCCCGGTCGAAGAAGGAGTCCGGGGTGCGGTTGACGATGGCCATGATCACCAGTTCGTCGTCGCCGAACTCTCGCGGGCCAAGGCGCAGTGCCACCGGTGTCTCCTCCACAGCTTCCCCGGGTGCAATGATGGGCCCCGGCCTACTGGGGACCATGATCCCACCTCTGTCGGGGCCGACCGGGAACTCTGGAGGACAGCTCGTGTTCTGGGTGATCGTGGTGGCGATGGCCGTGGTCGTCGGCGGCGCCGCACTGGTGGCGCTGGGCGGGGGCGGCTCACTGCCGGAGGCGGAGCGGGACCGGCTGGCGGTCCGGCTCCCGCAGGACCGCCCGCTGAGCCGGCAGGACGTGGACGGCCTGCGGCTGCCGATGGCCCTGCGCGGCTACCGGATGGACGAGGTGGACGACGTGCTCGACCGGCTCGCCGCCGAGTTGGCGGGGCGGGACGCCCGGATCGCCGAACTGGAGGCGTCCGCGGTCGTCCGCGGTGCCGTCGAGGCCGCACCGGAGACCGAGGCCGGCGTGGAGCCGTTGCCCGGCCTGGAGGCCTTCGCCAAGGTGGTCGGCGGCTCCGGGACCGAGCCGCAGGACGGCACCGAGGCCGACGCGGAGCATCCGGCCGACCGGTCCGGCGACCGTTGACCGGCGCGCTGCTCGGCCCGGACGGCCTGCTGCGCTGCGGCTGGGGCGAGTCGACCGACGACTACCGGGTCTACCACGACACCGAGTGGGGCCGGCCGGTGCACGGCGAGGACCCGCTGTTCGAGCGGATCTCGCTGGAGGCCTTCCAGTCCGGGCTGTCCTGGATCACCATCCTGCGGCGCAGGGAGGGGTTCCGGGCGGCCTTCGCGGGGTTCCGGATCGCCGAGGTGGCCGAGTTCGGCCCGGCCGACACCGAGCGGCTGCTGCAGGACGAGGGCATCATCCGCAATCGGGCGAAGATCGAGGCGACCGTGGCCAACGCCCGGGCCGCCCGTGAACTGGACGGCGGGCTGGACGCGTTGGTCTGGCGCTTCGCCGCAGACCCGGACCGGCCGGCCCCCCGCACACTGGCCGAGGTGCCGGCCGTCACGCCCGAGTCGACGGCGCTGGCCAAGGAGTTGAAGAAGAACGGCTTCCGCTTCGTGGGGCCGACCACCGCCTACGCCCTGATGCAGGCCTGCGGACTGGTGGACGACCACCTCGCCGACTGCCATGTGCGCACCGGGCGTTGAGCTGCCGGCGCCTGTGGAAGACGCGGCGCCGGGGCCGGATCAACGCCCGAGGTAGACCGGCTTCTCCTTGGCGAGGAAGGCGCGCACCGCGATCCGGTGGTCCTCACTGTCCCCGGCCAGGGTCTGCAACTCGTCCTCCTTGTCGAGCAGTTCGCTCAGCGAGTGGTCGGCGCCGTAGCTGAGCGAGGCCTTGATGGCGCCGTACGCGACGGTCGGGCCCTCGGCGAGCTGCCGGGCGAACTCGCGTGCGGTGGCGGCCAGTTCGCCGGCCGGGACGACCCTGGTGGCCAGGCCCAGGCCGAGCGCCTCGTCCGCCTTCACGGTGCGCGGGAACATCAGCAGCTCGGTGGCGCGGGCGTGGCCGACCAGCCGGGGCAGCGTCCAGGAGGCGCCGGAGTCCGCGGTGAGGGCGATCCCGGCGAAGGCGGTGTTGAAGCCGGCCGTGTCCGCGACGATCCGGAAGTCGCAGGCGAAGGCGAGCGAGGCCCCGGCACCCGCGGCGACGCCGCCGACCGCGGCCACGGTGGGCTTGCGCATCCCGGCGAGGGCGCGCACCAGCGGGTTGTAGTGCTCCGCCACGGTCTTCAGAGGGGCCTCTCCGGTCTCCTCGGCGCGCTTGAGCAGGCCGAGGTGCTCCTTGAGGTCCTGCCCGACGCAGAACGCCCGCTCGCCCGCTCCGGTCAGCAGCACCGCGCGGACGGCGGGGTCCTCCGCGGCCGCGGTCACGGTGTCACGCAGGGCGATCTTGGTGGGCACGTCCAGGGCGTTCATCGCCTCCGGCCGGTTGATCGTGATGACGGCCAGTCCGTTGTCGAGTTCGTACAGCACGGAGTCGGTCATGGGCTGAGGGCTCCCGGATGTCGTGGGGCGGTCCTTGCACGGATGCCAGGCCAGCATGACGGAGTGCGGGCGGCCCTGGGGAGTGTGAGGTATCGCACCTCGCCGGAGCGGGTCGAACACCGTCCCGAGCGGCCCGGGACCGCTCCCGGGACGGCTCCGAGGGGCCTTCGGAGGCCGGTGCGGGGGGTGATGTTGGTCATTGGGGCGCTGCATGCGGGATAATGGCTTCCGATCAATGCGTTCGATACCGGCGGTGGACGGACTTCCGGTACGGAGCTGCGCGGTTGCAGGAAGGGGAACGAGCATGGCGGCCATGAAGCCGCGGACGGGTGACGGCCCGCTCGAGGTCACCAAAGAGGGGCGAGGCATCATCATGCGCGTTCCGCTCGAAGGCGGTGGACGCCTGGTGGTGGAACTCACGCCTCAGGAGGCCGAAGAGCTGGGCGAGGCCCTGAAGAAGGTCTGCGACTGACCTAGCGGGAGCTGCCCTCTTCTCCCGGAGCTGTGTGCGGGGCCCGCGTCCGAACCGGACGCGGGCCCTTCGCAGTGTCCTTGTCGCCGTCCCCTCGGCGCTCCCGTACGGATTTGGCCGGACTCGGCCGGCCGGTGCGGGCGGCGCTCTCAGCGCTTGACGGCGCAGAGCAGTCCGTCGCTGACCGGGAGCAGGGCGGGCAGCAGCCGGTCGCTGTCCCTGACCTCGCGGACCAGCTCGCGGACGGCGTGCGTCTGGGGGTCGTTGTGGTCGGGTTCCGCCAGTCGGCCCTCCTGGAACACCCCTTCGAAACAGACCATCCCGCCCGGTCTCAGAAGGCGCAACGATTCTGCAAGGTAGTCCTGGGACTCGGCCGGGTCGCCGTCGCAGAACACCAGGTCGTACTGGCCGTCGGCGAGCCGCGGCAGCACGTCCAGCGCCCGGCCGGGGATGAACCGGGAGCGGTTCGCCGCGAAACCGGCCGCGTGGTACGCCTCCCGGGCGTACTGCTGGCGCACCGGCTCCGAGTCGACGGTGGTCAGCACTCCGTCCGGCCGCATCCCGCGCAGCAGGTAGACCCCCGATACGCCGGTGCCGGTGCCGATCTCCGCCACCGCCTTGGCGTCCAGCGCCGCGGCGATGAGCCGCAGGCAGGCGCCGCCGCTCGGCCCGATCGCCCGGATGCCGGTCCGCGCGGACTGGGCCCGGGCGTAGGTCAGCACCGCGTCCTCGCCCACGTAGGTGTCCGCGAGGGCCGCGCGCGCGGGCCCGAAGTCGGTGATGGCTGCCTCTCCCCGAGCGGCTGATGCCGACCTGATGTCGACATTTTCAGCCACAGACTACTGGCCGGGCGGGAACCGCGTTCGGCGACCGGCCGTTGTCCCATCACGGGAGCGGGCGATCCGAGTGCGCACCACCCGGCCGAGGCAGACAGGTTGCCCGGTCAAGGGGGCAGCCGGGCGCTCTTATCCAGAACTGACGGGTGAGGTGGATATGGTGGTGGCCCTGCTGGGCAGAAGAGCCGACCGAGGAGGTGTGGCCGAGGGCGACGTCCCTGTGCAGCGGCACGCCCGCGGCACCTCGTCGGCCCGTACGCCGAAGCCCGTGATGAACCAGTCTGTGCAAACCCCCCTGGACAAGTCGACCGCAGCCGACCACACGGTGGCCGAGGTCGCCGCCACGCGCGCGACCTTCGCAGAGGGGCCCGACGCGCAGGGCTGGACGCCGCCCAGCTGGGAGGAGATCGTCGAGGCGCACAGCGCCCGCGTCTACCGCCTGGCCTACCGCCTGACGGGCAATCAGCACGACGCCGAGGACCTGACGCAGGAGGTCTTCGTCCGGGTCTTCCGTTCGCTGTCCACCTACACCCCCGGCACCTTCGAGGGCTGGCTGCACCGGATCACCACCAACCTCTTCCTCGACATGGTCCGCCGACGCCAGCGGATCCGCTTCGACGCCCTCGGGGACGACGCCGCCGAGCGGCTGCCCAGCCGCGAGCCCAGCCCCGCCCAGCATTTCAGCGACACCCACTTCGACGCCGACGTCCAGCAGGCGCTGGACACCCTCGCGCCCGAGTTCCGCGCCGCCGTGGTCCTCTGCGACATCGAGGGCCTCTCGTACGAGGAGATCGCCGCCACCCTCGGCGTGAAGCTCGGCACCGTCCGCAGCCGGATCCACCGCGGCCGCTCGCACCTGCGGGCCGCGCTCAAGCACCGCGCCCCCGGCATCGCGCCCGGCCGGGCCCGTCGCGGCGGCTCCGAGGAGCCGCTGCCGGTCGGCGTCGCGCCGACCGGTGAGAGCGATCGGAGGGGCTCGTGAACGGCGGCGGCCCGACCGACGCCGGCCGCGGACGACGCGGGGCGGGCCGGGCCCTGCTGGGCCGGCGCGGTGAGGACCAGACCATTGGGCTGCGCCCCGTCCCCGGGCGGTCCGCCGAGCCCGCCGCGGACGAGCACCACCTGGGCGACCGGCTCTCCGCCTACCTGGACGGCGAGCTCGGCCACGACTCCCGCGAGCGCGTCCAGGCGCACCTGGCGACCTGCCCCGAGTGCCTCGCCGAGGCCGACGAGGGCCGCGCCGTCAAGCACCTCCTGACGCGGACGGGCACTCCTGCCCCGTCCTCGATGCTGATGTCCCGGCTGATGGCCGTCGCCGCCCTGCCGGACGGCGAGCACGGTGACGGCCCCGGGCCGGGCGGCGGGATCACCGCCCCGGCACCCGAGGCCGCCGGCACGCTCGGCGGCAGCCGGCTGACGGGCGGCTCCTTCGGCCGCGGCGCGGGCTCGTCCTTCGGCGGCGGCGCGCTCGGCGCGCAGGCCCCGATACCGGGTGTCGACCCCCGCGCGGAGCGCCCCGGCCCGCTGCCCTTCGGCGCCGCGCGGCGCGGCGTCCTGCCGTCGGTGCGGCCGCTGGCCGCCGCGGCCGAGGCCCCGGTACTCCGTTCGGCCGCTCCGTTCGGCCGCCGGTTCGTCTTCGCCGCCGCCGGGGCCTTCTCGGTGGCCGCCGTCACGCTCGGCGGGGTCGGCAGCAGCCTCACAGGCGCGGCCGACGAGCAGCACAGCACCACGGTCACCCCCGTCCGCAGCCCCGGCTCCGGGGCGGTCCTGCCGGTCACCGCGGAACTGCCGGTGGACTACCCGATGCACCGGGTGCTCACCTCCCCGTCCCCCGGGGCCCAGCAGCAGCGCCCCGCCCAGTCGGGCGCCACCCCGGTGGGCTACCCGAACCAGCCCCTGCGCTGAGACCGGCCCGCGGGCCCGCCCTGCTCCGGCGGGCCGGCCACCGGTGGTCTTCACCACCGCTTCATCCGCGGTGGGGCATGGACCGGCCGGTGGCCATTACGCTGTAATGACCGTTGTCCCTGTCCGCAGAGCTCATCGGGTTCGTTCAACAGGAGCTGGGGAGCTTACGTGTTCACAGACATAGGCCCACTGGAGGTCATCACCCTGCTCGTGATGGCCGTGGTGGTCTTCGGGCCGGACAAGCTTCCGAAGCTCATCCAGGACACCATGGGGTTCGTCCGCAAGATCCGGTCGTTCGCGGACAGCGCCAAGGAGGACATCCGCAGCGAGCTCGGACCGGACTTCAAGGACTTCGAGTTCCAGGACCTCCACCCGAAGACCTTCGTCCGCAAGCAACTGCTCGGCAGCACCGAGGACCCCCTGGGGTTCAAGGAGCTCAAGGACGGCCTGGACCTCAAGTCCGCGCTGAACGACGAGCCCGCCGGCGCGGCCGCGGCCGCCGCCACCCCCGCCGCCGCCAACCTGAGCAAGGCCGTCGGCACCCCGCTGGCCGCCGACGAGCGGCCGCCGTTCGACCCCGACGCCACCTGACCGACCCGACCGGCCGTGTACTCGCGCCCCGCCCCGCCGCCCGGCTGAGCGGGGCACAGCCGTGTCCGCCGCTATTGTGCTGAATGCCGCGGGGGGCGCCGGGATGGAGCGCGCCGCGGTCGGACACAGTTGTGGAGGAGGCGGCCGGATGGACGCGAGGAGTGGTGCGGTGGGGACGGCCCCGGCGGGGGAGCCCGGTACGCCCCCGGCCGGGCCGCAGCGCCCGGTGACGGGCAGGAAGGCGGCGGCCGCTCCGGTCGACCCGCTGGCGCCGTACCTGGCGGCCGACTTCCCCTGGTACGGCCTGGACGACGGCTGGACCGGCCGCCGGTGGCTCGGCCAGGTCGGCGCCGGCCCCGGCGCGAGGCCCGGACCGCAGAACGAGGGCGCGGACTACGGCTCGCTGGGCCACGGTGACGAGCCGGCCAAGCAGCCGGAGGCCCGGGACGTCCGGCGCTTCGCCGTGGTGGTCACGGTCGCCCGCAGGCCGGGGCGCCGCAGCGCGGACAACACCGGCACCCTGGAAGCCACCTCGGCCTCCTCGGCGGCCTGGCTGGCCGGCTCCGGCCTGCTCGCCTCGACCTGGCCCGGCCAGCTGGACCGCACCCTGCGCCAGGACTGGCTCGACCAGCAGTCCAACCTCGCCTGGGACCTCGCCGACGACCTCGACGGCCCCGGCTGGTCCTCGCTCACCCTTCCGGTGAACGGCCTGCCGCAGCCCTTCCGCTACCGGGAGTCCGAGTACGGCTGGGTGCTGGCGGGCGAGGCACCCGGGGTCCTGCTCGGCGCGTACGGGCGCGGGGTCAGCGCCTACGGCGTGGGCTTCGGGGCACTCCCGGACCTCTCGGGCTACCAGGGTCGCTGAGACCCCGTCAGGGGGCCCTCGCGGGGCAGCCGGGGCGACCTGCCAAACCCGCGGCCGGAGGATTGCGCGGGCGGGGGCCCCGACGGTGTCATGGGGCCCATGGCGCAGCGACCTCCTCGACCCACGCTCAAGCAGCGATTCGGCCCGCACCCGGTGGGCGGGCCGCGCACGATCCGGCAACGTCTGAACCGGTCCGCGACGGACTCCGGTTGGCCCCTGCTCACGGTCAACATCGCGACGTACGCCCTGTTCGCCGGCTACGCGCTGGACCGTGCGCTCGCCGGCTCGGTGCTGTTCCCGGTGCTCGGCGCGGCCTTCACGCTGGGCTTCGTCCGCACCGCGTACGTGATGCTCCACGTGGCCCGCACCGCGGCCGCCCGGTCCGCCGCCACCCGCCCCGCGGCCGCCCGGGCGCCCCGGGTCACCCCGGCCGCCCCCGCCCGGATCGCCGCGCTCCGGCCGGTGAACGCCGAAGCGGCCCCGGGACACGGAGTCCCGGGGCCGCCTCAGATTCCTGCGGAGCGGATGGCCGCCTGAGTCAGAACTTGTTCTTCGGGGTCAGCCCCAGCGAGAGGCCGGACAGGCCGCGCTGGCGGCCGCCGAGCTTGCCGGCCACGGTGCGCAGGGCGGCGGCGGCCGGGGAGTCGGGGGCGGCCAGGACGACCGGGCGGCCGTCGTCGCCGCCCTCGCGCAGCCGGACGTCGATCGGGATCGAGCCGAGCACCGGCACGGTGGCGCCGACCGAGCGGGTCAGCGCGTCGGCGACGGTCTGGCCGCCGCCGGTGCCGAAGACGTCGATCATCTCGTCGCAGTGCGGGCAGGGCATGCCCGACATGTTCTCGATCACGCCGACGATCTTCTGGTGGGTCTGCAGCGCGATGGTGCCGGCCCGCTCGGCCACCTCGGCGGCGGCCATCTGCGGGGTGGTGACGATCAGGATCTCGGCGTTCGGCACCAGCTGGGCCACCGAGATGGCGATGTCGCCGGTGCCGGGCGGCAGGTCGAGCAGCAGCACGTCCAGGTCGCCCCAGTAGACGTCGGCGAGGAACTGCTGCAGCGCGCGGTGGAGCATCGGGCCGCGCCACACCACCGGGGCGTTGCCCGGGGTGAACATGCCGATCGAGATGACCTTCACGCCGTTCGCCGACGGCGGCATGATCATGTCCTGGACCTGGGTCGGGCGGCCCTCGACGCCGAGCATCCGCGGCACGCTGTGGCCGTAGATGTCCGCGTCCACGACGCCGACCTTCAGGCCGTCGGCGGCCATCGCGGCGGCCAGGTTGACCGTCACGGACGACTTGCCGACGCCGCCCTTGCCGGAGGCCACCGCGTACACCCGGGTCAGCGTGCCGGGCTTGGCGAAGGCGATCTCGCGTTCGGGGGCGCCGCCGCGCAGCAGCTGGGAGAGCTCCTTGCGCTGCTCGTCGCTCATCACGTCGAGCTCGACCTCGACACCCGTCACCCCGGGCACCCGGCCGACGGCCTCGGTGACCCGGTTGGTGATGGTCTCGCGCATCGGGCAGCCGGAGACGGTCAGGTAGACCGCGACGCGCACCGCGCCGTCGGCGGCGATGTCGACGGATTTCACCATCCCGATCTCGGTGATCGGACGGTTGATCTCCGGGTCGTGCACCGTCGCCAGGGCCTTGCGTACGGACTCCTCCGTCACGCCGGCCGCAACCTCTGTCTCGTTGGCCATGCCTTGATGGTACGGCGCGGCGCGGGGCACCCGACGCCCCAGTAACGTGCCGCCGGTCACAGCACCTCGGAGGTGTCCCGCCGTTCGTCCAGCTCCTTGAGCAGCGACTGCAGTTCGGAGCGGAGGAAGTCCCGGGTGGCCACCTCGCCGAGACCCTGCCGCAGGGCCGCGACCTCCCGGGTCAGGTACTCCGTGTCGGCGATGTTGCGGTCGCTGCGGGCGCGGTCCTGTTCCATGTTGACCCGGTCCCGGTCGTCCTGGCGGTTCTGCGCCAGCAGGATCAGCGGCGCCGCGTAGGAGGCCTGCAGCGAGAGCATCAGGGTCAGGAAGATGAAGGGGTAGTCGTCGAAGTGCACCTTGTCCGGAAGGAGGGTGTTCCAGATCACCCACATCAGGACCACGACCGTCATCCAGACGATGAACCGGCCGGTGCCGAGGAAGCGGGCGATCCGCTCGGAGAGCTTGCCGAACGCCTCCGGGTCGTACGTCGGCAGGGTGATCAGGCCCGGCCGGCCGGTGCGCGGCTGGTCCAGCCGGGCCCGGGCGGAGCTGCCGCCGGTGCTCTCGGTGCGCTGCATCCGGCTGCGTTCCCTGGTCCGCAGGTCGCGCAGCTGCCGCAGCTGGCGCAGGTCGCCCTGGAGCCGCTGGCGTGGACTGTCCTCGCGCCGGCCCTTCCGGTCAGCGTCCACCGGCCGCCTCGCTCTCGTGCTCGTGCGTGTCGCCGCCGTGCAGGGCCGCCTCGCGCCAGTCGTCGGGGAGCAGGTGGTCGAGCACGTCGTCCACCGTGACGGCGCCGAGCAGGTGGTCGCCCTCGTCGACGACGGGCGCGGCCACCAGGTTGTACGCCGCCAGGTAGCTGGTGATCAGCGGCAGCGGGGTGTCCGGGGGCAGCGGGTCCAGGTCGTCGTCGACGATCGAGCCGACCAGGGTGTACGGGGGCTCGCGCAGCAGCCGCTGGAAGTGGATGGTGCCGAGGTACTTGCCGGTCGGGGTCTCGTTCGGCTGCCGGCAGACGTACACCTGGGCGGCCAGGGCGGGCTTGTTGTCGGCGATCCGTACCCGGGCGAGTGCCTCCGCCACCGTGGCGTCCGGCTCCAGCACGATCGGCTCGGTGGTCATCAGGCCGCCCGCGGTGTCCTGTTCGTACGAGAGCAGCCGGCGCACCGAGGCGGCGTCGTCCGGCTCCATCAGGCGCAGCAGCCGTTCGGCGGCCTCCTCCGGCAGGTCGGAGAGCAGGTCGGCGGCGTCGTCCGGGTCCATCGCCTCCAGGACGTCGGCGGCGCGTTCCTCCTTGAGCTTGCCGATGATCTCGACCTGGTCGTCCTCGGGCAGCTCCTCCAGGACGTCGGCGAGCCGGTCGTCGTCGAGGGCGGCGGCGACCTCGGCCCGGCGCTTGGCGGACAGGTGGTGCATCACGTTGGCGAGGTCGGCGGGCCGCAGCTGGTCGAAGGTGGCGAGCAGGTTGGCCGCGCCCTGGCCCTCCTCGGCGAGCGAGAAGCCGGTCACCGCGGACCAGTCCAGGGTGAGCGTCTCGCCCTTGGCCTTGCGCAGCCGGCCGACCTTGCCGACCTGGACGAAGACCTTGCTGATCTCCCACTCGCGGACCCGGGTCTGCACCATGGCCACGTCCAGGACGGTGACCTCCTCCTGGGTCTTGACCCGGGTGACGGTGCGGTCCAGCAGTTCGGCCAGCACGAGCGTCTCGGAGGGGCGCTGTTCGAAGCGGCGCATGTTGATCACGCCGGTGGTGAGGACCTGGCCGGACTCCAGGCTGGTCACCCTGGTCATCGGCAGGAAGATCCGGCGGCGGCCGACCACCTCGACCACCAGGCCGAGCACCCGGGGCGGGCGTCCGCCGATGCGCAGCGAGACCACCACGTCGCGGACCCGGCCGACCTGGTCGGCGTTGGGGTCGAAGACGGCGACACCGGAGAGGTGGGAGATGAAGACCCGGCTGCCTGGCCCTGCCATCGGCTCCTCCTCACTGCCACATCGGTCCGCCCGCGCCCAGGCTACCCGCGCGGCAACCCGGCAGCTCGCCGACCTGCGGCCGGGCGTGACGGCCCGCCACGCCCGGCCGAGGGGAGTCCGCTCAGCGCTTGCGGCGCTTCAGCAGCAGCTTGGGCAGGCCGGCCGGGATGGGCAGCCGGGTGGTGGCCGGGGAGGGCATCGGCCGGGCGGCGAGCGAGCCGTCCGGCATCGCGCCGGGCTGCTCGTCCAGCGGGCCGGCCGGGGCCAGCCGCAGGACCCGGCACTCGCGGGCCCAGCGCTCGCCGATGGTGTCGGTGTCCGGGGCGTTCAGCCGCTTGCCCCTGAGCTCCTCGACGGCGGCCCGCCAGGCCTCGCTCTGCGGGGCCAGCTCGGTGACGGTGGCGGGCCAGCTGGTCAGCCGCCCCCACTTGTCCTTGCTGCGGCAGGTCACGGTGGCGCCGGCCCCCGCGGCCAGGCCGTGCAGCGGCTGTTCGGCGCCGTCGCCGACGACCACGACCGCGCCGTCGTACCAGGCGTGCCAGAGGGCGCGCGCCTGCTGCTGCCCGTCGGCGCGGACCCAGAGCAGTCCGGACTTCTTCGCGGCTTCCTCCAGGAGGGCGCGGTCGAGGAAGTCTGCTGCCGTGGTCGTCGAAGGCTCCATGGTCCACAGCGTACGGCCTGGGCGTCCGCGGCCTGTCTCATCGGTCAGGACGACAGTGCCATGAGGCGGTTATAGGCCTTACCGTTGTCGCGACCCGTCCCGCCGCCTCCCGAGGAGAGCCGTGCCTGCCGCCCCGACCGCCGCCACCGCCGCCGCCCGGCTCGGCGCCGCTGCCGGGCCGCCGCCAGCGCTGCCCCGCGTCGACCTGGTGCTGCTGGCCGTCTCCGTCGCCGGGATCTCGCTGTCAGCCCCGCTGATCAGCGCCACCGCGGCCCCCGCGCTGGCGATCGCCTGCTGGCGCAACGTCATGTCGGTCGGGGTGCTCGGGCCGTACGCGCTGCTGCGGCACCGGGCCGAGCTGCGCGGGATCGGCCGGCGGGCGCTGCTGCTGGCGATCGCCGCCGGCGCACTGCTGGCGCTGCACTTCGCGCTCTGGATGCCCAGCCTGCGGATGACCTCGGTGGCCTCCGCCACCGCCCTGGTGACCACCACCCCGCTGTGGACCATCCTGCTGATGCGGCTGCTCGGCCACCGTCCGCCGCGGCTGGTCTGGCTCGGCACCTGCGTGGCCTTCCTCGGCGTGCTGGTCCTGACCGGGGTGGACCTCTCGCTGTCGCCGCGGGCCCTGCTCGGGGACGCGCTGGCGCTCGGGGCCGGTCTGGCGGCGGCCGGGTACCTGCTGCTCGGCGCCGAGGTCCGGCGGACCGTCAGCACCACCGCGTACACCCTGGTCTGCTACACGACCACCGCCGCGGTGCTGCTCGTCACCTGCCTGGTCGCGGGCACCGAGCTGTCCGGCTGGTCGGCCGGGGTCTGGTGGCAGATCGTGCTGCTGATGGTCACCGCCCAGCTGCTCGGGCACTCGCTGAGCAACCGGGTGGTCCGCACCCTCGGCCCTTCGGTCACCTCCACCGCGATCCTGCTGGAGACCCCGGGAGCGGCCCTGATCGCCGCCCTCTGGCTCGGCCAGTGGCCGCCGGTGGCCGCCTACCCGGCCGTCGCGCTGATCCTGCTCGGCCTGGTCCTGGTCGCCCGCGGGGGCCGGCGCTGACGGTGCCGTGGGCCCGGGCGCGCGGCGCCCGAGGGCCTACAGCCACCCGTTGCGGCGGAAGCCCCGGTACATCCCGACGCAGATCACCACGACGCTGCCGAGCACCAGCGGATAGCCGTACTTGTGGTGCAGCTCCGGCATGTAGTCGAAGTTCATGCCGTAGATGCCGGTGATCATGGTGGGCACCGCGAAGATCGCCGCCCAGGCGGTGATCTTGCGCATGTCCTCGTTCTGGGCGACCGAGACCTGCGCCAGGTTGGCCTGGAGCAGCGAGTTCAGCAGCTCGTCGAAGCCGTGCACCTGCTCGGTGACCCGGGCCAGGTGGTCGGCGACGTCGCGGAAGTACTTCTGGATGTCCGGGTCGACCAGCCGCTGGACCGGCTCCGACAGCAGCTGCATGGGCCGCAGCAGCGGGGTGACGGCTCGCTTGAACTCCAGTACCTCGCGCTTGAGTTGGTACACCCGCCCGACGTCGGCGCCGCGGCCGCCCTTGTTGGCGAAGACGTCGAACTCGATCTCGTCCACGTCGGTCTGCAGCCGGTCGGCCACCAGCAGGTAGTTGTCGACCACCTGGTCGGCGATCGCGTGCAGCACCGCGGACGGGCCCTTGGCGAGCAGCCCGGTGCCGTCGGCGTCGGCCTCCAGGCGGTGCCGCAGCTCCTGCAGCGAGCTGTGCCCGCCGTGCCGGACGGTGATCACGAAGTCCCGCCCCGCGAACACCATCAGCTCGCCGGTCTCGACCACCTCGCTGGTCGGCGTGAGCTGGTCGTGGTCGACGTAGCGGATGGTCTTGAAGACCGCGAAGAGCACGTCGTCGTAGCGCTCGACCTTGGGCCGCTGGTGCGCGTGCACCGCGTCCTCCACCGCCAGCGGGTGCAGGCCGAAGCGCTGGGCGATGCCCTCGAACTCGGCCTCGGTCGGCTCGTGCAGGCCGATCCAGCTGAAGGCCCCGGCGTCCTCGTCCCGGCAGAGCTTGACCAGCCGGGCCGCCTCGCGCGGGCTGCAGGCCTCGCCGGCCCGCTTGCCGTGCTGGTAGACGGCGCAGTCGACGACGGCGGAGATGGGGTGTCCGGGGTGCATCGAGTCGTAGGAGTCGGCCCGGCGACGGTTCGGCCGGACGGCGGCGCGCAGGTTGTTGATCATCGACATGGCAGCAGGCTCCTTGGGCAGGAGCCGTCGCGCGGCGGTGCTGGGTGACGGCCGGGTGCGACGGCGGGAACACCGATGGAATGCCGGGCCGAGGGCAGCGGGCAGGCTGCCGGTGTCCAGGAAAGTTGCCGCGGGCGGCGTTTGGACGATTCGGCTCCGGGGAAGGTGCTCTCCCGACCGGGCGTGAGGCCGTCTCTACCGCGAGATCAGGACAGGTGGCGGCGGAGGCGAGCAGGTCGGGCAGAGCTGCCGGTACTGCATGGTCGGCTGGTATCCACCGCAACCACCTCCTTCATGCCGCGGCTCCGAGTGTCAGAAGACTCGGGTGGCCATCTCCTCACACTAACAGCTACGGGTCCGGCCGTGTTGGAGTGTGCCCGAACGTGCCCGCGTACGAGGGCGCTAAGGTCGCGTGCATGTCGCACGATTTCCCGCTGTTCGGTGATTTCTCCACTCCTGACGAACCGTCGGACCTCTCCCGCGCGGCCGTGCTCGCCGCCGTCGAGGCCCGCCTGCTGACCGCCTTCGGCGAGGCCGCGGGCCGGGCCGCCGTCACCTTCCTGGGCGCGGACCGGATCGAGGTGCTGCGCTTCGGCCCGGACGCCGACGGGCTGGTCCGGTACGCGACGCTGGGGATGGCCGCCGCCCCGATGGCGGACCCGTCGGCGCCGGTCGCCGACCCGCTGCGCGGCCCGCGGGCCGAGTTGGTGCTCAGCGTCCGCGGAGGGCGCGACGAGGTGCTCCGCACGCTGGCCACCTTCGCCGCCACGCCGCAGGTCGAGGGCCTGGTGGTGACCCCCGGCGGCTCGCTCGACCTGGGGGAGCCGATCTGGCCGGGGGCGCCCTTCACCTCCGTCCTGGTGGCCGAGCCCGGCGGTCTGGTCGAGGACCTGGAGCTGCCCGAGCCGGCCGAGCCGGTCCGTTTCCTGCCGTTGCTGCCGATGACGCCGAACGAGGCCGCCTTCAAGCGGGTGCAGGGCGCGGCCGCGCTGGAGGAGCGCTGGCTGCGCGGCGGTACCGATCTGCGGGACCCGCAGCGGCGCGCGGTACCGCTGGACTGACGGCCCGGACGGTCGGGGCAGCCCGGACGGGCGAAGCGGGCGCGGCCGGTGGCGCCCCGTCAGGTGTACGACTTCACGAAGGCGAACACGCCGTTGGCCACCAGCTGGACGGCGATCGCCGAGAGCAGCAGGCCGGACAGCCGGGTGATCAGCACCACACCGCCCTCCTTGATGATCCGGATGATGACCAGCGAGAACCGCATGGTCAGCCACATCACCACGTGCATGGCCAGGATCGCCGTCCACACGGCGGCGTACTCGGCGCCGCCGTCCGCCTGCTGCACGGCCAGGATGACCGCGACGATCGCGCCCGGTCCGGCCAGCAGCGGGGTGCCGAGCGGGACCAGGGCGACGTTGACGTCCTTGGTCTGGGTGGGCTCCTCGATCTTGCCGGTGAGCAGGTCCAGCGCGATGAGCAGCAGCAGGATCCCGCCGGAGACCTGCAGCGCGGGGATGGAGACGTGCAGGTAGTCCAGGATCTGCTGGCCGAACAGGCCGAAACAGGTGATCACCCCGAGGGCCACCGCCGCCGCCTGCCACGCCATCCGGCGCTGCACCCGGGCCGCCCGGCCGGAGGTCAGCGCGAGGAAGATCGGGATGGTCCCGGGCGGGTCCATGATCACGAAGAGGGTGACGAAGAGCGACCCGAAGGTGGTGGTGTCGAAGAGGCTCACCGCTCTGCCTCGCGCTGCTGCTCGCTCATCTCGGGGGCTCTCGGCTCGGACTGCCGTGGGTGGAATGTCCGAGTCTTTCACGATCCGACCGGATATGACGGTGTGGCAGTCCGGCGAGAGCCCGCGCCCGGGCTCAGCCGGTGATCGGCCGGGCCCCGGTCGCCTGGGCGACCAGCGCCTCGTACACCGCCGGGTCGGTGGTGTACTCGCCGAGCCGGACGGTCTTGCGGGTGCCGTGGTAGTCGCTGGAGCCGGTGGTGAGCAGGCCGAGCTCGGCCGCCAGCCCGCGCAGATGCGCCCGGGTCGGCTCGTCGTGGTCCAGGTGGTCCACCTCCAGCGCGGCCAGCCCGGCGCCGGCGAGTTCGGCGATCACCTGGTCGGAGACGGTGGCGCCGCGCTTCGACGCGCCGGGGTGGGCGAACACCGGGACGCCGCCGGCGGCGCGGACCAGCCGGACGGCCGTCACCGGATCGGTCTCGTGCTTGCGGACGTCCGCCCGACCGCCGTTGGCCAGCCAGTCGGCGGTGAAGGCGTCCGAGACGGTCGCCACCACGCCCGCCTCGACCAGGGCGCTGGCGATGTGCGGGCGGCCCACCGAGCCGGCGCCGGCGATCCGCTCCACCTGCTGCCAGTCGATCGGCGCCCCCAGCTCGCGGCAGCGCTCCACGATCAGCCGCGCGCGCCGGAAGCGGTCCGTGCGGACCAGCTCGCGCTCGGCCGCGAAAGCCGGCTCGGCGGGGTCGAAGAGGTAGGCCAGCAGGTGCAGGCTGATGCCGTCGGTGTGGCAGGACAGCTCGGCGCCGGGCACCAGGGTCAGCCCGGTGCCGTGCAGTGCGGCGGCGGCCTCCGCGTGCCCGGCCACGGTGTCGTGGTCGGTCAGCGCGACCACGTCCAGCCCGGCGGCCACCGCGGCCGCGACCAGCTCGGCCGGGCTGTCGGTGCCGTCGGAGGCGTTGCTGTGGGCGTGCAGGTCGATGCGCACGGGCTGGACTCCTGTGGGTCGGGGTGGCCCCAGGATAGTGAGGTGCCGCGCGGGCCCGGACGCGCTGCCCGTGCCGTCCGCCCGCGCGCTAGCCGAGCAGCCGCGGGGAGAGGGCGCCGCAGGGCAGCAGGCCGAGCTCGGCGCCCGCGTCCCGCAGGTCGGTGAGGACCAGCTCGTCGTGCATCAGCAGGGCGGACTGCTCGGGCCAGGCGATCGCCCAGAGCCAGAGGCCGCGTGCCTCGCCGACGTACACCGCGCGGTCCGGCGGGGCCTCCGGCACGTGGAACATCGGGGTGGGCCGGCCGGCCGCCATCAGCTTGGCGTCGGCTGGCTTGTAGAGCGAGACGGAGTCGCCCGGGTCCGGGCCGGGCAGGCCCGCGTACCGGGCGCCGAGGCCGACCCCCAGCTCCTCCGCGACCAGGATCAGCTCGCCGAAGCCGCCCAGTGGGGCCGGGCCCGAACAGGCCACCGCGGTGGCCCGGGCGCCCGAGAGGTCGTCGCCCGCGTGCGAGATGCCGGTGAAGAGCCAGCCGACCGGCAGCGGCCACGGCAGCCAGACCGGGACCTGGGAGCGGGCGACGGCGACGCCCAGTGCCTCCACGCTGGGGGGCAGCACCGGCTGCATCGGGTGCACGGCGCCGTGCTGGTCGCACTGCCAGGTGTCGGAGAACAGGCCGGGGGCGCGGACCCGACCGGCGCACCTCGGGCAGCTTGGCTCGCCCCTCATAGCCGACAACGGTCCTCCCTCCGGTCCGCCGCGTCAAGGACGGTCACCCGTACGTGGTGCGTCGCGCGTGGTGCCTCGCGCCGACCGGCGGGTGCGGCCGACGGCGGGTGCGGCCTCGGTAGGGCATGTCCCGCGGGCCGCGGTGCCAAACACCCGGCTGGTCGGGGGTGGGGCCGGAACGCACTGACGCCCCGTCATCCACCGGTGTGGGGAGGACGGGGCGTCAGCCGGGTATCGGAACGTCGGACGCGGCCCGGGCCGGTCCGGCTCCGCTCAGATCGCCTTGCACGGTCGGATGTAGAGACGCTCGCCGGTCAGCGCGGCGGCCTTCACGTACTCGCTGACGGTCTCGGCGTCGGCGATCAGGCGGTCGGTGGCGGCGCCCTGGGCGTCGTCCAGTCGGAGGATCTCGAAGCGCATGGGCCTCTCCCTTCCTGGCCCCGGCGGGCGGGGCGTCGTCGGCTGAGGCTGGCTCAGCCCTGGCTGGGTCGGTCGTCCGGTCGGTGCTGTCGGTGCCCGCATCGCTCCCCCGTCGGCAGTGGTGCTCCGGAGGCGCCGGCCGTGGAGCTGTGGCCTCAGTGACCACAGTGCAGGGCCGGTGCTTCCAAACGGTTGCCTGTCCGTAAAGTCCCGGTTTCGGGTGACTCTCGTCGTTGAGGTCTCGGATCGGCCAACGGGGTGGGCGGGCGCACTGATTCCCGGACAGAATCAAATATTACCCGAGCTAACGACTTTTGTCGCGTGGATTGTGGCGAGCCGGTGGATCCGGCGTGCCGGGTGGGGCGTGCGGGGCTGGTGTGAGGGTCGGTTCAGGGCGGGTTCAGGGCTGCGCCAAGGCCGACACAGGGCCGACACAGGGCTGGCGCAGGGCCGGTGCCGGCCGGCCGTGGTGCGGGCCGGGCCGGGTCAGCCCCAGAACGCCGCCAGGGCGGCGGCCGTCACGGCGGGCTGCTCCGCGTTGGGGGAGTGCCCGGCTCCCTCCACCGCGACCCGTCGGGCGCCCAGACGCCGCGCCATTCCGGCCTGCTCGTCCACCGGCCAGGCGTAGTCCTGGACCCCGGAGAGGACCAGCTTCGGCAGCTCCACCGCGGCCAGCTCGGCCACCCGGTCCGGCGCCGAGATCAGATGGGCGCCCATGGCGGCCAGTGCCTGCGGGACGTTGGCCAGCCAGCGGCGGTGCAGGAAGTCGGCGATCTCCGGGCGCGGCGGGACGGCCTGGGCCTTCTCCATCTGCTGCATCACCTGCCAGATCGGCTCCAGCTCCATCGTGGCCAGCGCGTCCACCAGGAGCTTGGTGCGGGCGGCCTCGGCCGGGTCGATGGCGCCCGGACCGGTCGACAGCAGGGTGAGCGAGGCCCAGGGCAGCGGGCCGTCGGCGGCCAGGACGGCCTCCCGGACCACCTGGCCGCCGAAGGAGTGGCCCAGCAGGTGCAGTGGCCCACCATCGGTCAGGGCCGCGGTCAGGGCGTGCACGTCCCGGCCCAGCTCGGCCACCGCGTAGGCGTCCGGGTCGGCCGGGCCGCCGGTCTCGTACTGGCCGCGCTGGTCGATCGCCGCGATGCGGTAGCCGGCCTCGGCGAGCGGCTCCAGGAGGGCGATGAAGTCCTCCTTGCTGCCGGTGAAACCGGGCACCAGCAGCGCCGTGCCCCGGACCGGGCCGGCCGGTTCGGCCAGCAGCGCGGCGAACTCCCCGCGCGCGGTGGGGAGCCGCAGCGCCCGGGCGCAGCCGGGCAGCGTCAGGAACGGCGGGGTGCTCATCGGTGCGGGCTCCTCCGGGACCGGGGCGGGGTTCCGAGCTTAGGCCCTGCGGGGGTGCGGGCCCGTGCACACCTGACGCACCCGGTGGATGAAAAGCCGCCGGGCGGGCCGGATCAGAGCTGATCCGGCCCGCCCGGGCGCTGTGCTGGGTGAGGCTCAGCCCTCCGGCGTGGCCTCGACCGGCTCCGCGACCTTGCGGGCGCGGGTGCGGCGGCGCGGAGCGGCCTCGGCGGGCTCGCCCTCCTGGGCGGGGATGCTCACGACGGCCTCGGCGGCCGGTGCGGCCGCCGCGGTCTTGCGCGCCCGGGTGCGGCGCGGGGCCGGGGCCTCGGCGGCGGGAGCGGCCTCGGCCGGGGTCTCCACCGCGGCCTTCGGCTCCGCGACCTTGCGGGCGCGGGTCCGGCGGCGGGGCGCGGCCTCGGCCTCGGCCTCGGCGGCCGCGGCGTCGACCACGGCCTCGGCCGCCTCGACGACGGCCTCGGCGGCCTTGCGGGTGCGGGTCCGGCGCGGGGCCGCGACCGCCTCGACCGGGGCCTCGGCGACCGGGGCCGCCTCGACCGGGGCCGCGACCGCGGCAGCGGCCTCGACGGCCGGCTCCGCGGCCTTGCGGGCACGGGTGCGGGTCCGGCGCGGGGCCGGGGCCTCGGTGGCGGCGGTGGCCTCGACCGGAACGGCCTCGACCACGGCGGCCGCGGTCTCGACCACGGCCGTGCCGGCCGCCGCCTCGGCGGGGCGGGCGCCGCCGCGGGTGCGGCGACGCTCCCGCTGCTTGCGGGCGGGGCGCTCGGCGGCCTCGGGCTCGGGGGCCGCGACCGCCGGGCCGCCGCTGCGACCACCGCGCGGGCGACCGCCGCCGGCGTTGCCGCCGCGGGCGCCGCGACCGCCGGTCTCGCCGAGGTCCTCGACCTCCTCGGCGTTCAGGCCGGCCCGGGTGCGCTCGGAGCGCGGCAGCACGCCGGTGGTGCCCGGGGCGATCTTCAGCAGCTCGTAGAGGTGGGCGGAGGTGGAGTAGGTCTCCTCCGGCTCCGGGAACTTGAGGTCCAGCGCCTTGTTGATCAGCTGCCAGCGCGGGATGTCGTCCCAGTCGACCAGCGTGACCGCGGTGCCGGAGGCCCCGGCCCGGCCGGTGCGGCCGATGCGGTGCAGGTAGGTCTTCTCGTCCTCGGGGCACTGGTAGTTGATGACGTGCGTGACGCCCTCGACGTCGATGCCGCGGGCGGCGACGTCGGTGCAGACCAGCACGTCGACCTTGCCGCTGCGGAAGGCCCGCAGGGCCTGCTCGCGGGCGCCCTGGCCGAGGTCGCCGTGGACGGCGCCGGCCGCGAAGCCGCGCTTGGTCAGCTGCTCGGAGACGTCGGCCGCGGTGCGCTTGGTGCGGCAGAAGATCATCGCGAGTCCGCGGCCCTCGGCCTGCATGATCCGCGAGACCATCTCGACCTTGTCGAGCGAGTGCGCGCGGAAGATGTGCTGGGTGGTGTTGGCCACGGTGTGGCCGGTGTCGTCCGGCGCCGCGGCCCGGATGTGGGTCGGCTGGCTCATGTACCGGCGGGCGAGGCTGATCACCTGGCCCGGCATGGTGGCCGAGAACAGCAGGGTCTGCCGCTTGGCGGGCAGCATGGTGATGATCTTCTCGACGTCCGGGAGGAAGCCCAGGTCGAGCATCTCGTCGGCCTCGTCCAGCACCAGCGCGCGGACCTGCGAGAGGTCCAGCTTGCGCTGGCCGGCCAGGTCGAGCAGCCGGCCCGGGGTGCCGACGATGATGTCGACGCCCTTGCGCAGCGCCTCGACCTGCGGCTCGTACGCCCGGCCGCCGTAGATGGCGAGCACGCGGACGTTGCGGACCTTGCCCGCGGTCTGCAGGTCGTTGGTGACCTGGGTGCAGAGCTCGCGGGTCGGGACGACGATGAGCGCCTGGGGGCTCTCGGAGAGCTGCTCCTCGGTGGCCCGGCCGGCGTCGACGTCCGCGCGGACGACGACCCGCTCGATCAGCGGGAGGCCGAATCCGAGGGTCTTGCCGGTGCCGGTCTTGGCCTGGCCGATGACGTCGTGCCCGGTCAGCGCGACCGGGAGGGTCATCTCCTGGATGGGGAACGGGTGGATGATGCCGACGGCCTCCAGGGCCTCGGCGGTCTCCGGGAGGATCCCCAGGTCCCGGAAAGTGGTCTTGGTGGGTTCAGCGGTGGTGGACAGGGTGCTGCCTCTTCCATATGCGGGGGCCGAGAGCGAGAGAGCGGCGGGCGGCCATACCGCTGTGTCGGGCCCGGCGAAGGGCCGCTCGTCACAGCTGTGGGTCGCACACCGCGCCGGTCCCTGTTGCCTGCTGACCCGCGCGACCCGGTGAAGGGCGCGTGGTCCGGCGGCGTGGGGGAGGATTCCCGTGAGGGGACGGCGCGGGACCTGCGCCGTGCGGCGCGGTCCGCGGCGGCCCTCGCTCGGCCACTGATGCGGTGCCAAGGCCCGAAGTCCAGGCCATGGTCGGAGCCGATCGGGTCTCCGACCGGGCATCCGCGTACGTGAGTGCCTGACTCCGTACGGAGCACGTCTGCGCGGCCTGTCCGGAAGGGACGGGCCGCGCGAGTACACCAGGCCTCACTACCACCATACAGTCCAGCGCCGACTCGAACACGTGACGCGCCTTACCCGGCCGGTGGGCGGGGGTCGGGCCGGGCCGCCGGCCGCGCCGGCCCGGCGGTCGGGGACGGGTGCCGGGGCGGGGCGGAGAGCGTCCGGCGGTCTAAGGTGACGTGCCATGGAGACTCAGGAACCCGGCGAGGGCACCCCGACCGAACCGACCATCCCGGCCGACGCCGAATCGATCGGCGACTGGGCGACCTGCGCGGCCGATCCGGGCTACCGGGCCGCGGTGCTCGACCTGCTCGGCGCGCTCGCCTACGGCGAGCTGAGCGCCTTCGAGCGGCTGGCCGAGGACGCCAAGTTCGCCCCGGGCCTGGTCGACAAGGCCGCGCTGGCCCGGATGGCGTCGGCGGAGTTCCAGCACTACCAGCTGCTGAACGACCGGATCGCCGAGGTCGGGGCCGACCCGACCGAGGTGATGACGCCGTTCGTCGAGCCGCTGGAGGCCTTCCACCGGCTGACCGCGCCCTCCGACTGGCTGGAGGGCCTGGTCAAGGCCTACGTCGGCGACGCCATCGCGACCGACTTCTACCGCGAGGTGGCCGTCCGCCTCGACGACGACACCCGGGACCTCGTGCTCCGGGTGATGGCCGAGACCGGCCACGCGGCGTTCGCCGTGGACCGGGTCCGGCAGGCGATCGAGGACGACCCCCGGGTCGGCGGACGGCTGGCGCTCTGGGGCCGCCGGCTGATGGGCGAGGCGCTCAGCCAGGCCCAGCGGGTGGTCGCCGAGCGCGACGCGCTGTCCAACCTGCTGGTCGGGGGTGCCCAGGTGAAGGGCTTCGACCTGGTCGAGGTCGGCAAGATGTTCAACCGGATCACCGAGGCGCACACCAAGCGGATGGCGGCCCTGGGCCTCGCGTCCTGACCGTCTCGTCCATCCCGGCCGGGTCCCGATCGCCCCGGCCGTCCGGAGCCCGCCGTGCCCGCTCAGGCGTGCCGGTGCCGCCGGTGGCCGCCGCGCCGGGGCGCCTGGTCCGGCCGGGCCAGCACCGAGACCAGCAGCACCGAGCTGACCGAGGAGATCACCAGCGCCGCGGCGGTCTGCTGCCCGTCGAAGGCGTAGCGGGCGATCAGGCCGCCGAGCAGGGCGGCCACCAGGGCCGTCGAGACGGTCAGGCTCCGGCCGGCCGGGAAGTACCCCGGGCGCAGCAGCGGGGCTCCGATGCCGACGGTCAGGCCGATCAGGGCGTAGGCGATCGTCTCCAGGTACACGGGCTGCCTCCCGGGGGCGCGATGGGTGCCGTCCCCTCGCCATACCCGGCGGGCACCGGCGGTACGCGCCGGGGTGCGAAAACGGCGGTGTCCCGCGCCCTTTGGGGAGGGAGCGGGACACCGCCGTTTCGACTCGGGCGCCTCAGAGGGTGCCGAAGCCCACCTTGCGGGCGGCCGGCTCGCCGATCTCCACGTACGCCAGGCGCTCGGCCGGGACGAGGACGCGACGGCCGTGCTCGTCGGTGAGGGAGAGGAGCTTCTCGGTGCCCTCCAGCGCCTTGGCGACGGCGCTCGCGACCTCGTCAGCGCTCAGCGAGCTCTCGATCACGATGTCGCGGGGCGCGTTCTGCACGCCGATCTTGACCTCCACGGCTTCCATCCCTCCGGGGTTGCAACAGCCATGCGCACCACCTCGAACAGCTGTCCGCGGCCCTTGCGCCGTACGGCTTCACCATAGAGCACGGCTCGGGCCGCGCGGCGAAGGTCCGCTGATCAGCTGTCCGCGGACTCCTCGTCGTCCCCCTCGGAGCCCGGCTCCTGCGGGTGCATCGGGAAGCCCTTGAGACCGCGCCACGCCAGGCTGGCGACCAGCCGGACCGCCTCGTCCCGGGGGATCTCCTGGCCCTGCGAGAGCCAGTAGCGGGCGGTGATCTGGGCCAGGCCGCAGACGCCGGCGGCCAGCAGCTTGGCCTCCGCGTCGGGCAGGTCGGTGTCCTCGGCGATCACCTTGCTGACCAGGGTGGCGCTGAGGTCGCTGGCCCGCTCCACGCGCTCGCGCACCGCGGGCTCGTTGGTCAGGTCCGACTCGAAGACCAGCCGGAAGGCGCCGGACTCGCTGGAGACGTAGTGGAAGTACGCCTCCATCGTCGCGGCGACCCGCAGCTTGTTGTCGGTGGTCGCGGCGAGCGCCTCGCGGGTGGCGTCGACCAGGGCGTCGCAGTGCTTGTCGAGGAGCGCGAGGTAGAGCTCCAGCTTGCCCGGGAAGTGCTGGTAGAGCACCGGCTTGCTGACTCCGGCGCGGTCGGCGATGTCGTCCATGGCCGCAGAGTGGTAACCCTGGGCGACGAACACCTCCTGAGCAGCACCGAGCAGTTGTTCACGGCGGGCGCTTCGCGGCAGGCGAGCACCGCGCGGGCGCTCCTGCGCCTCCTGGATGGCCGTCACGGCGCTCCTCACTTCACGGTCGGACATGGCTGGCAGGGCCATTGATTCTACTTTTCGGTAACCAGGTCTGCTCCCGGTGGTGCCGAGCAAAACGCAGAAACAGCCTTGTCGGGAGCCCACAATACGGTCCGGACCTGGGCTGTCCACAGGGTGAGATCCGGCCCGGTGGCCGGTAGTGCCGGGTACCTGCTTACTACCATCGTGCTCCATGAGTGCTGAGCCGTTGGGGTCCGAATCCGAATCGTTCCGAACCGTGCTGGTGCCGGGTGCCGAGCTGGCCGTCCGCGGCCCGCTCGACGGGGCCCGGGACGGGCTGCCGCCGGCGCTGTACGTGCACGGTCTCGGCGGCTCGGCCGACAACTGGACCGAGCTGATGACCGAGCTGACCGGCCTGGTCGCGGGGGAGGCCCTGGACCTGCCCGGCTTCGGCTGGTCCGCGCCCCCGTCGGACGGCAACCTCTCGGTCTCCGGGCACGCCCGGGCCGTGATCGGGTACCTGGAGCAGTCCGGCCGCGGACCGGTCCACCTGTTCGGCAACTCGCTGGGCGGCGCCGTGTCGGTCCGGGTGGCCGCCGTCCGGCCCGACCTCGTCCGCAGCCTGACGCTGATCTCCCCGGCCCTGCCCGAGCTGCCTCCGCAGCGCAGCGCCTGGCCGACCGGCCTGCTCGCGGTGCCCGGCCTGCCCGCGCTGCTCGGCCGGGCCCCGGACCGGCGCCGCGGCGTCGAGGCCGCCACCGACAGCCTGCTGCGGCTGGTGTACGCGGACCCGGCTGCCATACCGGCCGAGCGCCGCGCCCGGGCGGTGGCCGAGTACCGGCGGCGGATGGCGCTGCCGTACGCGCTGCAGGTGCTGGCCGGCTCGGCGCGCGGTGTGGTCACGGCCTACACCGAGCGCGGCGACCAGTCGCTCTGGCGGCAGGCCGCGCAGGTACGGGTGCCGGTGCTGCTGGTGTACGGGCTGCGGGACAAGCTGGTCTCGTACCGCTCCGCGAAGCGGGCCTTCGAGGCCTTCGCGGACGCCCGGCTGCTGGTGCTGCCGGACTCGGGGCACGTGGCGATGATGGAACACCCGGCGCAGGTGGCCAGGGCCGTCCGGGAGTTCCTCGCGGAGATCTGATGCGCGGCGCCCGGCCTCGGGCCGGTGAACGCCGGAGAACGCCCCAGGTCACGCCGGTTCACTCGTTCAGGTGGCAACCAGGCAGGTGAGCGAGGAGATGCGCCTTGCTCGTTCTACCTTCGTGCTGTCAGACCGAACAGGTGTGGGGGGAGCAGCGGCCGTCGGGTTGTGCGGCGGCCGCACAGCGGATCCGGGTGCCGTGGCCACGGGGAGTGGCGGCGGCGCCGTCCGGGGCCGTTGCCTTTCTGAGCATTGGTGTCACTGGTTGATCAGGCTCCCTGTGTCGTAGTCGTTGAACCCAGGTCGAACGCTCTGCTCTGGAGGCGTCGTGCGCATCGCTCTGCTCACCGAGAGCACCTATTCGAACGCACAGCGTGGCGACGGCTGGTGCGGCCGACTGGCCGACGGGCTGGTCGAGCACGAGTTCCAGCTGTACCTGCTGGCCCGTGGAGAGCGGACCGATCCGGTCGGGCCGAGCCCCGAGCGGCCGCCGGTGCGCGGGCTGTCGGCGGTGCACGAGCTGGCGATGTGGGGCCGCCGGCCGGCCGGCCACAGGCCCTCGGCCCACCGCCGGCGGCTCTACCGCAAGGCCTACGAGCAACTGGTGCGCGCCCTGGTGCTGCCGGGGGAGCGGGCGTCCTTCGGGCCCGGCCTGTACCGCCTCGCCGAGCTGGCCCGGACGGACGGCGGGCTGCCCGCCTTCCTCGCCTCCGGGCACGCCCAGCGCGTCCTGGAGCGGGTCTGGCGCTCGCCGGGGGCGGACACCGCGGCGGGCCGGCCGCTGGTCCGGGACGTCCTGGTGGCGGCGGACCTGCTGGAGCAGTGCCTGCGCCCGCTGTCGGCCGACTGGTACGGAACCGGGCCGGCCGGGATCGGCTCGGCCGACCTGTGCCACGTGGTCGGCGGCGGCCCGGCGGCCCTGCCCGCCCTGGTGGCCAAGCAGCTGCACGGCATCCCCTTCCTGGTCACCGAGCACGGCCTGCACCTGCGCGAGCAGTACCGCAGCTACCGGACCGCGCCGTACCGCTGGCCGGTCCGGGCGCTGCTGCTGTCCTTCTTCCGGCAGCTCACCGGGGAGACCTACCGGCAGGCCGCCGTGCTCACCCCCGGCAGCGCCTACGACCAGCAGTGGCAGCAGCGCTGCGGGGCCGAACCGGACCGGATCAGAGTGGTCCACGAAGGCACCCCCGCGGTGGCCCGCGAGGCCGCCGGAGCCGAGCCCGAGTCGCCCACCCTGGTGTGGGCCGGCGCGCTGGAGCCCGGGCGGGACCCGGAGCTGGTGCTGCACGCCTTCGCCCGGATCCGGGAGGAGCTGCCCGGGGCCCGGCTGCGGATGTACGGGGAGGAGGGCGTCCCCGGCTACCGCGCGCACTGCGTGGCCGTCGCCGAGCGCCTCGGCATCGCCGCGGCGGTCCGGTTCGAGGGGCGGCCCGGATCGCCGGCCGAGGCCTGGCAGGCCGGCCGGCTGGTGGTCTTCTCGGCCCTGGCCCAGCGCAGCCCGCGGCTGCTGGCCGACGCGATGCTCAGTGGACGCGCGGTGGTCGCCACCGATGTCGGGGTGGCGCGCGAGGTGGTCGGGCCGACCGGCCTGCTGGTGCCGCCGCGCAGCCCGACGGCGCTGGCCGGCGCCTGCCTGGCGCTGCTCGGGGACGAGGAGCGGCGGGCCAGACTCGGCCTGGCGGGCCGGCTGCGCGCGCAGGAACGGTTCGCGGTGGAGCCGGAGGCCACCGCCTTCCGGGAGATCTACCTGGAGCTGGTCTCCCGCTGGCCGGCCTTCCCGGCGGGCGAGCGGCTGCAGCCCTTCGCCCGCCCCGCCGAGTACTGGGTGGCCGGGGCCGCGCAGTCCGGGCCGCCAGCCGGGCCGACCGCCGGGGAGAGCACATCGGGCGAGGCCGCCGGCCGGGGCGCCCCGGCGTCGGGCGCCCTGGCCGAGGCGGTCTGATGTCCGGGCGCGGGCCACGCCTGGACAAGGGCGCGCGGCGGCCTGCGGTCGGCGCCCTGGCCGAGGCCCCGCCCGCCGACCCGGTCCGGGAGCTGCTCACCCGGCACCGCGAGGTCTGCGAGCAGGCCGTGGACGCGCTGGAGATCGCCGCCGCGCTGGAGGACGCCGGTATCGGCGCGGGCACGGCCGGCCACTACCGCCACGCGGACGTCTTCGGGCTGGCCGAGGAGCTCTACGCCAGGGTCCCGCGCCGCCCCCCGCCACCGGGTCCGCCGGAGCGGCCCGAGCCATGGGCCCGCGGCGTGGGCCGGGCCGTACGCGGTGCGGTCCGGCACGGGCTGCCGGCGGCGCTGCTGCTCGGGCTCGGCCTCGCGCTGCCCCGGCTCGGCGGGGCGGCCGCGCTCGTCCTGCTGCTGCTCGCGGCCGTCCCGCTGGCCCGGGCCGCGCCCGTCGGCGGTGCCGCCCTGCGGTGCGGCTACGGGCTGGGGCTCGCCCTGCTGCTGGCCCCGACGGTGCTGCCCGGGGCGGGCGCCGTGGACGGTCTGCTGGCGGCCGTCGAGGTGCTGTGCCTGGGCCCGGCGGGCCGGTCCGCGGGCTGGCTGCTGCGGACCGGGCGGGGCCATCTCGGCTCGGCCGCCACCCTGGCGGAGTTCCGGGCCCGGATGCGCCCGGTGCTGCCGGTCGCCGTGCTGCTGCACCTGGCGGTGGTCGGGATGCTGACCTTCGCCGCGCTGGCGGTCGTGGGAGCGCGGGCGCCCCGGCCGGGGCCGGCCGGTGGCCTGCTGCACGACGCCGCCCTGCGGGCGAGCACCGCGCAGTGGGGCGCGCAGGCCGCGGTCGCCCTGCTGCTGGTGCTGGTCACCGCGCTGTGGGGCAGCGGGCGGGCGGTCCTGGCCGCCTGTGTGCCGGTGGCGGCCGGGGTGGCCGCGCTGGTGCTCGGCGTGCTGCTGCCGCAGGAGGGCGCCGCGGGTGCGCGGCTGCTGGCCTGCGGCGGGGCGGCGGCGCTGCTGGCGCCGTACACCTGGTCGCTGTTCGGCCGCCCCGGGGCGTACCGGGCGGTCCTCGGGCCGCCCGGCGGCTGACCCGGGGGTCCCGGTCGCCGCGCCGCGGTCGACCGTCCTGTCGAGACAAGCCGCCCCGGGCGTCCGTGCCCGGGGCTTCATGGAAGGACACCCCCGATGAGGGTGCTGCTGTTGGGCGCCGACGGTTTTATCGGCCGCCGGGTCGCCGAGCGTCTGCTGGTCGATCCGGGCATGCAGGTCACGGTGCTCGGCCGACGGGACTCGGCCGACATCCGCTTCGACCTGACGGCGGGCAGTCCCGGTGCGCTGGCCCGGTTCCTGGACGCGGTGGCCCCCCAGGTGGTGGTCAACTGCGCCGGAGCGACGTACGGCACCTCGCGGTTGCTGATCCAGGCGAACACGCTGGCCGTCGCCACCGTCTGCGAGGCGATCCGGCGCAGCCGGGAGCCGGCCCGGCTGGTGCACATCGGGTCGGCCGCCGAGTACGGGCCGGTGCAGCCGGGCGGGCCGATCCCGGAGACTGCGGAGCCCCGGCCGGTCGGCCCGTACGGGGTGTCCAAGCTGGCCGGGACGGAGCTGGTGCTGGCCTCGGGGCTGGACGCCCTGGTGCTGCGGATCTTCGACGTGGTGGGGCCCGGTTCGCCGACGGCCTCGCTGTTCGGGCGGCTGGCCGAGGGCTTGCGGCGGGCGCTGGAGCAGGACGAGCTGCAGATCCGGATGCCGGACCTGTCCGGGTACCGGGACTTCGTGGACGTCCGGGACGTGGCGCGGGCGATCCAGTCCGCCGCCGTGTCGGCCGCCACCGGTGTGATCAACATCGGCAGCGGGCACGCCGTCCGGGCCCGGGAGGCCGCCCACCTGCTGGTCCGGGCCTCCGGGTTCGAGGGGTCGCTGGCGGAGGACGGCGGCCGGCCGGTGTACGTCCCCGCGCAGGCGGGCCCGGGCGGGGACGGTTTCCGGGCGTCGGAGCCGCGCCCGGTGCCGGAGTCGGTGGCCTGGCGGCAGGCCGACGTCCGGACCGCCCGGGACCGTCTCGGCTGGCGGACGCAGGTGCCGCTGGAGGAGTCGCTCGGAGACGTCTGGCTGGAGACGGCCTGCCGGGTCTGAGGGCCCGACCGGCCGCCGCCGCAAGCCTGTTGGGGCCGATCGCGGGCGCTCGGGACGGTCCCACCATCCGGTGCGGGGTGTCTCGCCCATCGGACATGCTGTCTCGGAATACCGGGGGCACGTGACACTGTTGGCGTAGGCAATACCGAACTGACGACCATCGGAGTTTCCGTGTCGCTGCCACCCCTGGTCGAGCCGGCCGCCGAGCTCACCGTCGACGAGGTCCGCAGGTACTCACGCCACCTGATCATCCCCGACGTGGGCATGGACGGGCAGAAGCGCCTCAAGAACGCCAAGGTGCTCTGTGTCGGCGCCGGCGGCCTCGGCTCGCCCGCCCTGATGTACCTGGCCGCGGCCGGTGTCGGCACGCTCGGCATCGTCGAGTTCGACACCGTCGACGAGTCCAACCTGCAGCGCCAGATCATCCACGGCCAGTCCGACATCGGGCGCTCCAAGGCCGAGTCCGCCCGCGACTCGGTCAAGGAGATCAACCCCTACGTCGAGGTGATCCTGCACGAGGACCGCCTGGACAACTCCAACGTGATGGAGATCTTCGCCGGCTACGACCTGATCGTGGACGGCACGGACAACTTCGCCACCCGGTACCTGGTGAACGACGCAGCGGTGCTGCTCGGCAAGCCGTACGTGTGGGGCTCGATCTACCGCTTCGACGGCCAGGCCAGCGTGTTCTGGGCCGATCACGGTCCCTGCTACCGCTGCCTCTACCCGGAGGCCCCGCCGCCGGGCATGGTCCCGTCCTGCGCCGAGGGCGGCGTGCTGGGCGTGCTCTGCGCGTCCATCGGCTCGATCCAGGTCACCGAGGCGATCAAGCTGCTGGCCGGTGTCGGCGAGCCGCTGGTCGGCCGGCTGATGATCTACGACGCCCTGGAGATGACCTACCGCCAGGTGAAGGTCCGCAAGGACCCGAACTGCGCGCTCTGCGGTGAGAACCCGACGGTCACCGAGCTGATCGACTACGAGGCCTTCTGCGGCGTCGTCTCCGAGGAGGCCCAGGCCGCGGCGCAGGGCGCGACCATCACCTCCAAGCAGCTCAAGGCGTGGCTGGACGAGGACGAGGACATCTTCCTGATCGACGTCCGCGAGCCCAACGAGTACGAGATCGTCTCGATCCCGGGCGCGACGCTGATCCCGAAGAACGAGTTCCTGATGGGCACCGCGCTGGAGAAGATGCCGCAGGACAAGAAGATCGTGCTGCACTGCAAGACGGGCGTGCGCTCGGCCGAGGTGCTGGCCGTCCTCAAGTCGGCCGGCTTCGGCGACGCCGTCCACCTGGGCGGCGGCGTGATCGGCTGGGTCAACCAGATCGAGCCGCACAAGCCGGTCTACTAGGACCGGTCCGGGACGGGACGGCCGACCGGCCGGCCGGACTCCCGAAGCGCGACCGAAGAGCGACCGAAGAGCGACCGAAGAGCGACCGAAGAGCGACCAAAGGGCCGCCGCCTCCGCCGGGAGGTGGCGGCCCTTCGCCGTCGGTGCCGGGCTCCGCCCGCCCCGGGCCTGTCCGACAGGCCTCAGAGCGCGTTCCTGCGCTGCAGCACGTTGTAGGAGATCCAGCCCGGCATCACCGGCAGCCAGAAGGTCAGCAGCCGGTACAGGAAGACGGCGGGGGTGGCCGCGGAGGGCGGGACGTTGCCCACCGTCAGGGCGCCGATCAGGGCGATCTCGACCGGGCCGATACCACCCGGGGTGGGGATCGCGGAACCGGCCGCGTTGGCCGTCAGGAAGACCACGGCGACCGCCGAGAAGGTCATCGACCCGCCGAACGCCTGCACCGAGGCGTAGAGGCAGGAGGTGAAGCTGAGGGTCAGCAGCAGGATGCCGCCGAAGCCGCTGACCAGCTTGGACGGGGTCTGCATCAGGTCCAGCATCCGGGGCACCACGCCGAAGAACAGCGAGCGGACCCGGGTCACCACGAACCGCCGCAGCGGCGCGACCGCGGCCACCACCAGGGCCAGGACGGCGGCCGTCAGCACCCCGATGATCACTGCCCGGGAGGCGCCCAGGTCCCCGTTGGTCTGGCTCCCGGTGATCAGACCGAAGCCGAACAGCAGCAGCAGGTGCCCGGCCAGGCCGGCCAGCTGGGAGGCGCCGACGCTGGCCACCGCCTGCCCGGGGCGGATCCCGGCCTTCTGCAGGTAGCGGGTGTTGAGCGCGATGCCGCCGATCGCCGCGGGCGCCACCAGCTTGACGAACGATCCGGCCAGCTGGGCCGCCACCGTCCGCTTGAACGGCAGCCGCTCGGGCACGAACCCGGTCAGGCTCATCGCCGCCGCGACGTAGCTGGCCGCCGAGGCGACCAGTGCCACCGAGGCCCAGGCCCAGTTCATCTGGGACAGCTTCAGCTGGCCCGGCTGGATGGTGGTGAGCGCGAGGTAGGCCGCGAAGGTCAGCGCGATGACCATGATCAGCGTCTTCGGCTTGAGCCGCTCCAGCTTCGCCGGAGCCATCGGCGCCTCGGGTGCGATCTGCAGGATCTGGCCGCGGATCCGGCTCAGCAGATCCTCGCCGGCCACCGCGATGTCCTCCTCGGCCTGCTCCTGGGTCCGCTCGCCCGCCGCGACCTGCTCCAGGGCCAGCGCCTGGGCGGCGGCCTTGCGCTCCTTGGTCATCCGCTGGAGGTCGATCCGGGTCGAGCGGCTCAGCCCGACCGGCTGGAGCAGCGGCAGCGCGGCGGCCACCCGCTCGGGGCCGAGCACCCTGGTCGCCACCGCCACCGACCGCTCCGGGCCGATCCGCAGCGCGAAGGTGGTGAGCAGCTGGGCGACGTCGATCCGCAGGGTCAGGTCGCCGGCCGCGATGTCGCCGCCGGAGAGGTTGACCAGGCAGCCGGTCTTCTCGTCCATCACCAGCAGCGACTCGCCGGTCAGCCGGCGGTGCGCGATCCGCCGCTCGTGCAGGGCCCCGACCGACTCCCAGAGCGAGGCCATCACGTCGTCCGTGACCTCCTCCTCGGTGAGCTCGTCCAGCGTCCGGCCGGAGACGTTCTGGTAGACCAGGATCGCCGCGTCCGGGCCGAGCTCCGAGGTGGCCACCAGCTGCGGGGCGCGGGCGCCGGAGGCGGCGGCCGCGTAGGCGATCAGGGCTTCCTGCTCCAGCGCCTGGCGCAGCGACTGCGGGCTGCGCCGCACCGCCACCGAACGCAGCCGCAGCCGCCGCCAGGCCCGGTAGAAGAAGCCGGAGGCCTGCTGCTCGCGGTCGATGATGTGGACGTCCAGCAGTGGCCCGTCCTGCTGGGTGACCAGGTAGCGGCGGGTGTCGCCGGGGGCGTCGGGCGCGCGGTGCGCGGCGGACGGGGTGAAGCCGACCTTGCGGAGTCCGATCAGCAGGGTCTTGCCGGTCGGCCGGATGTTGGGCGAGCCGATCGCGTACAGCGTGCCGTACGCGACGGACCAGCCGATCAGGACGGTCAGCAGCAGTGAGAGCGGGGTGGTGTAACCGCTGATCAGCTCGGTCGTACCGCTGAGGATGACCACTATCCACAGCGCCACCCGCCACCGCGGGCGGCTCGACATGCCGACGGCCGTCATATAGGCGATCACCGGGGCCAGATACCCGTGCACCGGGTCGGTGAGGGTGTCCCCGGAGGCGTCCCGCAGCTGGGTGAGGGCCTCCCGGACGGTGCCGGGGGCGCCGGCCGCGACCCACCAGTCCACGCCCAGCGAGACCCCGTACGCGAGCACCGAGGCGAGCACGCCGTCGGCGACCCGCAGGCCGTCCCGTTTGATCAGCCGTTCCACCGCGAAGGCGAGCGGCACGGCCAGCACGGCCACGCTGGAGACCAGCGCGGCGATGGTGCTGAGCAGGCTCGGGACCTTGTCGGTGTTGTTCGCGATGTCGTTCTCGATGCCGGTGGTGGTCGCGACCGCGACCTGGGCCAGCACGAAGACGGCGATGATCGCGAGCACGCCGGCGATGAACCGGAGCAGGTCGGACGGGCGGTGCGCGCGGGGCGGGAGCAGCGGTTCGTCGATGGCCAGCCGGTGCTCGGCATGCTCCGGAGCGGGCGGCTCGTCCGGGCCGGGCCCGTCCTGCGGCCGGGCCTGCCGGGGCGTGCGGCGGGGGGTGAGGTCCGGCGCCTTGTCCAGCGAGACGGCCTCGGGTTCGGTGTGCTCGGGGCCCGCAGAACCGTCGGTGGCGGACTCGTCCGAGCCCTTGTCCACGTTCACGTCTGCCGTCCCGGTCATCTGGTCTTGTCCTTGTATCATCGCGCGCTGCCCCGAAGATGCTGCCATGCCGCGGCGTCCGGTGCTGGACAGGGGGCGCATCGGGCGCGGCGGATCATCCGCGAGGGGTCCCGAAATCGACCGGATGCGGAAGAATGCGGCAGATGAGCGAGCCCTCCGACCTCCACCCCGCAGGCGCCGGGCACGACCTGCCGCCGTTCGCCGAGGCCGTCCTCGACCTCACCGAGCGGATCCCGCCCGGCCGGGTCATGACGTACGGGGACGTCGCGGAGTACCTGGGCCAGGGCGGCCCGCGCCAGGTCGGCCGGGTGATGGCGCTGTACGGTGCCGCGGTGCCCTGGTGGCGGGTGATCCGCGCCGACGGGCGGCCGCTGCCCGGCCACGAACTCCGGGCGCTGCCCGAGTACCGGACCGAGGGCACCCCGCTGCGCACGGTGGCCGGCGAGCCCCGGGTCGACCTCCGGCAGGCCCGCTGGGACGGGCGGTAGCGAACCCGCTCCGGCACGCCCCCGATCCGGTCGAACCGGGTGCGCGGGCGGGAATGACGGGGCAGGATCGTAGGCTCGATACGGGCGGGCCCCACGAGGCCCGCCCCGACGCTGACCGAAGCACCACCGCAGTACGACCGTTCTGGACCGCATTGACCTCCCCTTTCCGCCTGGTGCGCAACCCGCTCGCGCAGCCCGCCCCGCCTGTCCTGGACCAGTATCAGCAGGCGGTGGTCGAGCACGCCTCGGGCCCGCTGCTGGTGCTCGCCGGGCCCGGCACCGGGAAGACCACCACGCTGGTGGAGGCCGTCGCCCGCCGGATCGCCGACGGTACCGACCCGGAGCGGATCCTGGTCCTCACCTTCAGCCGCAAGGCGGCGATGGAGCTGCGCGACCGGATGACCGCGCGGGTCGGCAACGGCCTCGCCCCGCAGGCGACCACGTTCCACTCGTTCTGCTACGCCCTGCTGCGCGCCCACCAGAGCCCCGAGGAGTACGCCGAGCCGCTGCGGCTGCTCTCCGGCCCGGAGCAGGACGTGATGGTCCGCGAGCTGCTGGCCGGTGACGCCGAGGACGCCCGGCTGGGCGTCGGCCGGATCGGCTGGCCGCTCGACCTGCGGGCCTGTCTGACCACCCGCGGTTTCGCCGACGAGGTCCGCGCGGTGCTCGCCCGCAGCCGCGAGCTCGGCCTCGGCGAGGCCGAGCTGTCCCGCTTCGCCGACGGCGTGCAGCGCCCGGACTGGGCCGCCGCCGCCCACTTCCTCGCCGACTACCTGGACGTTCTGGACCTGCGCGGGGTGCTCGACTACGCCGAGCTGGTGCACCGCGCGGTGCTGCTCGCGGAGCGTCCCGAGGTGCGGGCGCAGCTGCGGCAGCGGTACGAGGTGGTCTTCGTCGACGAGTACCAGGACACCGACCCGTCCCAGGTGCGGCTGCTGCGGCAGCTGGCCGGCGACGGCCGGGACCTGGTCGCGGTCGGCGACCCCGACCAGTCGATATACGCCTTCCGCGGCGCCGACATCAACGGCATCCTCGACTTCCCGCAGACCTTCCGACGGACGGACGGCGGCCCCGCCGAGGTCAGGGTGCTGCGGGTCTCGCGGCGCTCCGGCGCCGTCCTGCTCGCCGCGTCCCGGGAGCTGGCCCGCCGGATGCCGATGGGCCGGCTCCCGGCGGACAAGCTCGCCCAGCACCGTGCGCTGCTGCCCGCCCAGGAGGGCGGCCGGGTCGAGGTGTACACCTGTCCGACGCCCGGCACCGAGCTGGACACGATCGCCGACCTGCTGCGCCGCGCCCACCTGGAGGAGGGCGTGCCCTGGGGCGAGATGGCGGTGCTGGTCCGGGCCGGCGCCAGGTCCATCCCGGGCGTCCGCCGGGCGCTGACCTCCGCCGGGGTGCCGCTGGAGATCGACGGTGACGACCTGCCGCTGCGCGAGGAGCCGGCCGTCACCCCGCTGCTGCTGGCCCTGCGGGTCTGCGCCGAGCCCGTCGAGGCGCTCACCGCGGAGCTCGCCCACACCCTGCTCACCGGCCCGCTCGGCGGGCTGGACGGCTCCGACCTGCGGCGCCTCGGCCGGGCCCTGCGCGAGGAGGACCGGCTCGCGCTGCGGGCGGCGGCCCGCGCGGCCGAGCGTGGTGCCGAGGAGTGGGCGGACGGCGAGTGGGACCTCACCGAGCCCGAGCCGGAGGCGGAGCCGGAGCCGGAGCCGCAGTACGAGTCCGCGCCCCGGTCCGAGGGCGGGCTGTCGCGCCCGGCCGTCCCCGCCCAGCGGCGGGAGGGTGCCCGCGGACCGCTTCCGCGGGCGCCGCGCGCCGCCGAGGAGCTGATCCGCGAGGCGCTGGCCGAGCCCGAGCGGCTGGTCGCGATGGAGCCGCTGTACGCCCGCCGGGCACGCGACCTGGGGATGCTGCTGCGCAAGGTCCGGGAGTTGCTGGCCGGTGGCGGCAGCGCCGAGGAGGCGCTCTGGGAGCTGTGGGACGGCAGCCGCCGCTGGCGGGAGCGGCTGGAGCGGGCCGCCCTGCGCGGCGGCGCGGGCGGCCGCAACGCCGACCGCGACCTGGACGCGCTGTGCGCCCTGTTCGAGACCGCCGCCCGGGCCGAGGAGCAGGTCGCGGGGCACCGCGGCGCGGCCGAGCTGCTGGCCGAGCTGGAGGCCCAGGACATCGCCGCCGACACCCTGACGGTCCGGGCCGTGCGCCCGGACGCCGTCCGGCTGATGACGGCGCACCGCTCCAAGGGGCTGGAGTGGCGCCTGGTCGTGGTGGCCGGCGTCCAGGAGGGTCTGTGGCCCGACCTGCGCCGCCGCGGCTCGCTGCTGGAGGCGGACCGGATCGGGCGGGACGGCCTGGCCGAGCCGCTCTCCCCGGCCGCGCTGCTCGGCGAGGAGCGCCGGCTGTTCTACGTCGCCGCGACCCGGGCCAAGGAACGGCTGGTCGTGACCGCGGTCAGGGCCCAGGCCGAGGACGGCGACGAGCCGTCCCGGTTCCTGCGCGAGCTCTATCGCGAGGAGCTCGACCCGCGGACCGGCCGGGTGCGCGGCAGGACCCCGCAGGTCACCGTGGAGGACGTCACCGGCCGCCCGCGCCGGCCGCTCTCGGTGGCCGCGCTGGTCGCCGAGCTGCGCTCGGTCACCGTCGACCCGGCGGCGCCGCCGGGTCTGCGGCAGGCCGCCGCCGAGCGGCTCGCGCTGCTGGCGGCCGCCGCCGACGAGGACGGTGTGCCGCTGGTGCCGGCCGCGCACCCGGACCGCTGGTGGGGCCTGCTCGACCAGAGCGCCGCACCCGAGCCGCTGCGCGAGCCGGGGGTGCCGGTCCGGCTGTCCGGCAGCGGGCTGGAGCAGTTGGAGAGCTGCGCCCTGCAGTGGTTCCTGGACAAGGACGTGAAGGCGGCCACCGGCACCACCGCCGCCCAGGGCTTCGGGAACGTGGTGCACGCGCTGGCCGACGAGGTCGGCTCCGGCCGGACTCCGGCGGACCTCGCGGTCCTGATGGAGCGGCTCGACACGGTCTGGGACGCGCTGGCCTTCGACGCGCCGTGGAAGTCCCAGCAGGAGAAGACCGAGGCCCGCTCCGCCCTGGAGCGCTTCCTGCACTGGCACGTGCTGGAGCGGGACCGCACCACGGTGGCCACCGAGCACGGCTTCGACCTGACCCTGACGGTGGGCGGGGTCGCCGTCCGGATCCGCGGCTCGATGGACCGGGTCGAACAGGACTCGGTGGGCCGCGCGTACGTGGTCGACTTCAAGACCGGCAAGCGGATCCCCACCGACAAGTCGCTGCCCGAGCACAAGCAGCTGGCGGTCTACCAGCTGGCCGTCCGCAACGGCGCGCTGGACGGCCTGCCCGGCTTCCCCGAGGGGGCCGCGGCGGGTGGCGCCGAGCTGGTCCACCTGCGGGAGCCCGCCAAGCGGGACGCCGAAGGGCCCAAGGTCCAGCACCAGGGCCCGCCGGACGGCGAGCCGTGGATCGAGAACCTGCTGGCCGACGCGGCCGGCCGGGTGCTGGCCGAGCGCTTCGTGCCGACCGCGGGCGAGAACTGCGCCCGGTGCTCCTTCCGCGCCAGTTGCTCCGCCCAGCGGGACGGCCGACAGCTGGTCGAGTGACCCGCACTGTCGGTGCTTGCGGTTAGCGTTGTCGGCGTGCAAGCCGTGCTCACCCACCCCGACCAGCTGAAGGACCTGCTCGGCATTCCCTTCAACCGGGAGCAGATGCTGGCCATCGGCGCCCCGCTGGAGCCTGCCGTGATCGTCGCGGGCGCCGGGTCCGGGAAGACCACGGTGATGGCCGCCCGGGTGGTCTGGCTGGTCGGCTCGGGCGCGGTCCGGCCGGAGCAGGTGCTCGGCCTCACCTTCACCAACAAGGCGGCCGGCGAGCTCGCGGAGCGGGTCCGCAAGGCACTGCTGCGGGCCCAGGTGCTGGAGCCGGGGGAGGACTCCCTCGGCGAGCCGGAGATCTCCACCTACCACGCCTTCGCGGGCCGGCTGCTGAAGGAGCACGGGCTGCGCCTGGGCATAGAACCGGACGTCCGGCTGCTCGCCGACGCCACCCGCTTCCAGCTCGCGGCCAAGGTCCTGCGCTCCGCCCGCGGCCCGTTCCCCGGGCTGACCGGTACCTTCTCCGCGCTGGTCGCCGACCTCATCGCGCTCGACGGCGAGCTGGCCGAGCACCTGGTCGAGCCGGCGGCGCTGCGCGCGTACGACGAGGAGCTGCTGGACACCCTCGCCACGGTGCGGCTGAGCAACGAGGACCTGCGGGCCGTTCCCACCGCCGCCCGGGCCCGGCAGGAGCTGCTGCACCTGGTCGAGGACTACCGCGGCCGCAAGCGCTCGGCCGGCCTGATGGACTTCGGCGACCAGATCGCCGCCTCCGCCCGGCTCGCCCAGCAGCGGCCCGAGGTGGGCCGGCTGCTGCGGGAGCAGTTCCGGGTGGTGCTGCTGGACGAGTACCAGGACACCTCGGTCGCCCAGCGGCTGATGCTGGCCGGCCTGTTCGGCCGGGGCGAGGACTCCGGCCACCCGGTCACCGCCGTCGGCGACCCGTGCCAGGCGATCTACGGCTGGCGCGGGGCCTCGGTCGCCAACCTGGACGACTTCCCGGTGCACTTCCCGCGCCGCGACGGCACCCCCGCCCCCCGGTACGCGCTCAGCGAGAACCGCCGCAGCGGCGGGCGGCTGCTCGACTTCGCCAACCGGCTCGCCGCCCCGCTGCGTGCCATGCACGAGGGCGTCGAGGCCCTGCGCCCGGCCCCCGGCGTCGAGCAGGACGGCTTCGTCCGCTGCGCGCTGCTGCCCACCCACGCGGAGGAGATCGGCTGGCTGGCCGACTCGGTCGCGCATCTGGTCAGGACCGGCACCGCGCCCGGCCGGATCGCCGTCCTGTGCCGCGGCGGCGCCGCGTTCCCGGACATCCACGCCGCCCTGGTCGCCCGCGAGGTGCCGGTCGAGGTGGTGGGCCTGGGCGGGCTGCTGCAGCTGCCCGAGGTCGCCGACCTGGTCTCGGTCTGCGAGGTGCTCCAGGATCCGACGGCCAACGCCGCGCTGGTCCGGCTGCTGATCGGCCCGCGCTGGCGGATCGGCCCGCGCGACCTCGCCCTGCTCGGCCGCCGGGCCGCCGACCTGGTCCGCACCGAGCGGCTGCCCGGCGCCGACCCGCTGGCCGCCGCCGTGGCGGAGACCGACCCGACCGAGGTGGTCTCGCTCGCGGACGCGCTGGAGACCTTCCTGGAGGCCCAGCCCCCGGACGAGCTGCCGTTCTCCCCGGAGGCGAAGATCCGCTTCGCCCGGCTCGCCCGCGAGCTGCGCGAGCTGCGCCGCTCGCTGGCGGAGCCGCTGATGGACGTGCTGCACCGGGTGCTGGCCGCCACCGGCCTGGAGGTGGAGCTGGCCGCCTCCCCGCTGGCGCTGGCCGCCCGCCGCAGGGAGACCCTGCACAGCTTCCTGGACATCGCGGCCGGCTTCGCCGACCTGGACGGCGATCCGGGGCTGTCCGCCTTCCTGGCCTTCCTGCGGGCCGCCCAGGAGTACGAGCGAGGGCTGGACAACAGCCTGCCGGGCGGCGAGGACACCGTGAAGGTGCTCACCGCGCACAAGTCCAAGGGCCTGGAGTGGGACGTGGTCGCCGTCCCCGGCCTGGTGAAGGACGTCTTCCCCGGTAGCAAGGGCCGCGAGCGGTGGACGAGCACCAAGAAGGTCCTGCCGCACGCCCTGCGCGGGGACACGGCCACCCTGCCGGTGGTGACCGGCTGGACGGCCAAGGAGCTCGGCCTGTTCAAGAAGGAGATGGCCGCGCACTCCACCACCGAGGAACTGCGGCTCGGCTACGTGGCCTTCACCCGGCCGCGCTCCCTGCTGCTGGCGAGCGGCCACTGGTGGGGGCCGAGCCAGAAGCGCCGCCGGGGGCCGTCCGACTTCCTGCGGCAGCTGCGGGAGTTCTGCGAGCGGCCGGGCTGCGGCGAGGTCGAGCGGTGGGCCGAGGAGCCGCTGCCGGACGCGGAGAACCCGGTGCTCACGGTGTCGGTGGAGACACCGTGGCCGCTCCCGCTGGACCGCGGTGCCCAGCAGGCCCGCCGCCGGGTCGCCACGGTGGTCCAGGCCCGGCTGGCCGGGCAACCCGGCCCCGAGCCGGTCGGACTCACCCCCGAGAGCCTGCGCACGGTGGCCTCCTGGGACCGCGACCTGACCTCCCTGCTGGGCGAGTTGGAGAAGTCCCGGCGGACCGTCCGCGAGGTGCCGCTGCCGGGCTCGCTGTCCGCGTCCCAGCTGATGCGGCTCGCGGCCGACCCGGACGGCTTCGCCCGCGAGCTGGCCCGGCCGATGCCGCGCCCGCCGCAGCCGGCCGCCCGCCGCGGCACCCGCTTCCACGCCTGGGTGCAGTCCCGGATCGAGCCGCTGCTGCTGATCGAGCCCGGCGCGCTGCCGGGGATGGACGAGGACGGCATCGAGGACGAGCGCGACCTGGCCCGGCTCAAGGAGGCCTTCCTGCGCAGCCCGTACGCCGCGCGCCGTCCGCTGCGGGTCGAGGCGCCCTTCCAGCTGATGCTCGCGGGACGAGTGGTGCGCGGCCGGATCGATGCGGTCTACCGGGAGAGTGACGGTGGCTCAGCGTCGCCGGAGTCGTCACGCTACGAGGTCGTGGACTGGAAGACCCACCGGGAGGAGACGGCCGACCCGCTGCAACTGGCCATCTACCGGGTGGCCTGGGCGGAGCAGGCGGGCGTTCCGGTGGAGCAGGTCACGGCTTCCTTCCTGTACGTCCGCAGCGGGCGGGTCGAAAGACCGTCAGGACTTCCCGACCGAAAAGAGTTGACCCGGCTTCTGATCGGGAATAGTGAAGAATGAGTCACTCAGAGCATCCAAGTCGTCACGGGATCACGCGAAACCCGTGTGCTGTGCACGTTTCGCGCCTATTGTGGGGTCGGTAACCGGTCACGTCCGTGCGCCGACCCACCGGCAGGGACGCAGTCCCTGACTTTCCGTCATCACTGCAGGTGTCCCCCGGCACCGGCCACCTTCGCTGGAGAGACCGACGTTGAGCGCGACCGGATGGATCAGAGAACGGATCGCCGGGCCGGCCCCCGGGCCGCTCCCGGGTACGGCGACGGGTACCTGGCCGAGACTCTCCCACGCGCTGCCGCTCATCGGCATGCTGCTGGTGGCCTCGCTGGACTGGTTCAGCAACAACCGGGTGACGGTGGAGCCCGCCCTCACCGCCGTGCCCGCCCTCGCCGCGGTGGTCAGCCGGCGCACCTGGTACCCGCTGTTCATCGGCGCGGTGGCCGAGGCGGTCGCCTTCCTGATGGCCGCCTACAACCAGGTGCTCGGCGAGTCCGTGCACACCGCCACGGTGCTGGCGATCGCCCTGGTGGCCGGGATCGGCTGGGTCAGCGCCACGCTCCGGCTGCGCCAGGAGCGCGCGCTGGCCGAGGCCCAGCTGGTCGCCGAGATCGCCAGACGGGTGCTGCTGCGCTCCGTCCCGGACCGGGTCGGCAGCGTCCGGGCCGCCGTGCACTACGCGGCCGCCGCGGCGCACGCCTCGATCGGCGGCGACCTGTACGAGGTGGTCAACACCCGGCACGGCGTCCGGGCGGTGGTCGGCGACGTCCGCGGCAAGGGGCTGAACGCGGTCGAGACGGCCGCGGCCGTCCTCGGCGCCTTCCGTGAGGCGGCCCATCAGGAGCCCGCGCTCGAACGGGTGGCCGGCTGGCTGGCCGTCAGCCTGGACCGTGCGCTGCACGAGAACGACCACCCCGGTGTGGAGGAGGAGTTCGTCACCCTGGTGCTGATCGGGGTCTGCCCGGACGGCAACGCGGAGATCGTCAACTGCGGCCACCCCGGGCCGATGCTGATCCGCACCGACGGGGAGCTCGAACTGCTGGAACCGGCCGAGCCGGTACCGCCGCTCGGCGTGCTCGACCCGGCCGACGTCCGGCCGCCGATCCAGCGGGTGACGTTCCGGCCCGGCGACCGGGTCCTGCTCTACACCGACGGCGTGATCGAGGCCCGCGACGACCGCGGCGTCTTCTACCCGCTCGGCGAGCGGCTGCCGGGGCTGGCCGTCGGCGGGCCGGTCGAGGTGCTGCGCCGGTTGCACGAGGACGTGGTGCGGCACGTCGGCCACAAGCTCGGCGACGACGCCGCGATGCTGCTGCTCCAGTACGAGCCGACGGGGTGCAGGCTCCCGCACCAGGCGGGGCAGCAGGCGGCGGGCGCGGTCACGCCCTGAGGAAGCGCCCGGCGTGGCCGGCTACAGCGTGACGTCCACCACCAGGGGGCGGTGGTCGGAGACGGCCGTGCGCGGGGTGACCGCGGGGCCGACCGCGCGGCGGGGCACGCCGACCGCCAGCACGTGGTCGAACTGAACGGCCGGCCGGTGCGAGGGGTAGGTCGGTGTGCGGGCCAGGTCGTACCAGCCCTGCAGGCGCGGTCGCGGCTCGCGCCCCCGGCGCCGTCGCGGGCCGGGCTGGGCCGCGCGGGCCCGGCGGGCGGCCCGCAGCTCCCGGATCCGTGCCTGCGAGGTGGTCCGCTCCAGGGCGCTGGCGCTGCCGAGCACGGTGCGCGGCACCGCGCCGATCAGGTTGAAGTCGCCGAGCACCAGGTAGGGCCTGGGGAGGTCGGAGATCCACCGCCGGATCCCCGCGAGCTGGGCGACGTTCCACCCCGGCACGAAGGACAGGTGGGTGGCGACCACGGTGAACGGGCCGTGCGTCCCCTCCAGGACCGCCGCCAGCGTGGCCCTCGGCTCGTCCGGCACGGTGGTCAGTCCGCGCCGGCCGGCCACGCGCAGCGGCAGCCCGAACGGTGCGGGGGCGAACCGGCGGGCCCGCCAGTGGTGCACCGGCAGCCGGGTGAGCAGGGCGGTGCCGTACGCGGGCAGGTCGGTCGAGGTGTCGACCTCGGCCGGGCCGTAGACCTGCAGGCCGCTCATGGCCGGGTCGGGCAGCCAGCCGGCCACCGGCGCGGGGCGGCCGTGCACGGCGGCCGCGAAGCGCCAGTCCGAGGCGCCCATCGCCTTGGCGGCGACGGCGGTCTGGTCGACCAGGCCGGACCGCTCCTGGTGCCGGTCCACCTCCTGGAGGGCCAGCACGTCCGCGTCCAGCCCGGCGACGGCCTCGCCGAGCGGTCCGCCCGGGTCGGCCGCGTCGTCCGGGAACGGCAGCGGACTGCCGTCGGCGGCCAGGGGCTGACCGTGCAACAGGTTGAAGGTGGCGATGCGCAGCTGGCTCACACCGTACGACGGTACCGGGTGCCGGGCTTGAGCAGTTTGCGCATACCGGGTATACATACGTGGTATGTCCATCCGTCATGGTCTTCTCGCCCTGCTCGACCAGGGCCCGCGCTACGGCTACCAGCTCCGTACCGAGTTCGAGGCACGTACCGGTGCCACCTGGCCGCTCAACGTCGGCCAGGTCTACACCACGCTGGGCCGCCTGGAGCGCGACGGCCTGGTCGTCCCGGCCGGCGAGGACGAGGAGGGACATCTCTTCTACGCCGCCACCGATGAGGGACGCGCGGAACTGCGCCGCTGGTTCGACACCCCGGTGCCGCGGACCAATCCGCCCCGCGACGAACTGGCGATCAAGCTCGCGATGGCGGTGACCGTGCCGGGCGTCGACGTCCCGGCCGTGGTCCAGGGCCAGCGCCGGCACAGCATGAAGGCCCTCCAGGACTACACCCGGCTCAAGGGCCAGGCCCTGGCCGCCGACACCGGACGCCACTCCGACCTGGCCTGGCTGCTGGTGCTGGAGCAGCTGATCTTCCAGACCGAGGCAGAGATCCGCTGGCTGGACCACTGCGAGACCCGATTGGTCCGGCGACTGGAGCAGGAACAGGAACAGGAACAGAGCGAGGCGGCCGCGGCGGCGAAGCCCGCGCCGGCCGGGCGCCGCCGCTCCCGGCTCTGACCGCCCGCCACGTCCCCGACCCTTCCGGCCCGGACGGCCGGTACCACCACGAACCGACGAACCGCCAAGCGCAGGGGGAATCCGACCATGTCTCAAACCGAAGCGCCGGTGCTGCACCTCGAACAGGTCAGCCGCGTCCACGGCCACGGAGCCGCCCAGGTGCACGCCCTGAGGAGCGTGGACCTGCGGGTGCACCCGGGCGAGCTGGTCGCCGTGATGGGCCCCTCCGGCTCGGGCAAGTCCACCCTGCTGACCCTGGCCGGCGGCCTCGACTCGCCGACCGGCGGGCGGGTGCTGGTCGAGGGCGTCGCCCTGGGCGAACTCACCCGCAAGCGGCAGGCGGAGGTCCGCCGGCGCTCGGTCGGGTACGTCTTCCAGGACTACAACCTGATACCCGCCCTGACCGCCGCCGAGAACATCGCACTCCCCCGTGAGCTCGACGGCATGTCCGCGCGGGCCGCCCGGCGGGAGGCCGTGGCCGCGCTGGAGGAGCTCGGCATCCACGAGCTCGCCGACCGCTTCCCCGACGACATGTCCGGCGGCCAGCAGCAGCGGGTGGCGATCGCCCGGGCCCTGATCGGCGACCGCCGGCTGGTGCTCGCCGACGAACCGACCGGCGCGCTCGACTCCACCACCGGCGAGACCGTGCTCTCCGTGCTCCGGGCCCGCTGCGACGCCGGCGCCGCCGCGATGATGGTCACCCACGAGGCCCGGCACGCCGCCTGGGCGGACCGGGTGGTCTTCCTGCGGGACGGTCGGCTGGTCGACGAGACCGCCCGGCAGGACGCCGCGAGCCTGCTGCTCACCGCCGCCACCAACAGCGTCAAGGGCAGCGAGGAGCTGTGAGGCTCACCGCCTGGCGGGCCACCCTGCGGATCGCCCGCCGCGACGCCCTGCGGGCCAAGGGCCGCAGCGCCCTGGTCCTCGCCATGATCGCGCTCCCGGTGCTCGGCGTCACCGGCGCCGACGTGGTGTTCCGCAGCTCCCAGCTCAGCCCGTCCGAGGCCGCCACCCGGCAGATGGGCCGCGCCGACGCGCTGCTGTACGCGGACCAGCTCGGCAGCACGGTGCTGCAGGAGCCCGACGCCAGGCAGGGCCGCACCAGCGACGGGCCCGAGAAGGGCAAGGAGCCGACCCCGGAACAGCGCCGCGGCGCGGCCGCGACCGACCCGGCCGCCCTGGCCAGGGAACTGCTCCCGGCCGGGACGGTGCTGGTCCCGGTCGTCGACGGCAGCGGTGCCTCGGCCACCAGCCGCGACGGCCGGCTCCGGGTCGGCACCTCCGAGGCCGACCTCGCGGACCCGGTCTGGCGGGGGAGGATCAACCTGACCTCGGGCCGGCCGCCCGCCACGCCCCAGGAGCTGGCCGCCACCGGCGCCTTCCTCGACCGGGCCAAACTCAAGGTCGGCGACACCACCACGCTGCGGGGGCTGGAGACCAGGCCGTTCACCATCACCGCCGCGGTCGAGTACCCCGACACCCTGAGCACCCCCGAGCTGGTCGGCCTGCCCGGCGCGCTGATCGAGCCGCTCAGGGCCGCCCAGCCCAAGCGGGACGACCGCACCTCGACGACCGGGCGCTGGCTGGTCCAGCTCCCCGCCGGGGCCCGGTTGGACTGGCCGAAGGTGCTGGAGCTCAACAAGTACGGCCTGGCGGTCACCTCGCGCGCCGTCCTGATGGACCCGCCGGCCCGCTCCGAGGTGCCCTACTTCGTCGAGATGGACCGCCACGGCGGCGGCGGCATCGACGAGACCGGGCTGATCATCCTGGGGACCGTGGTCGGCATGGCCCTGCTGGAGATCGTCCTGCTGGCCGGGCCCGCCTTCGCGGTCGGCGCCCGGCGCTCGCGCCGCCAGCTCGGCCTGCTCGCGGCCGGCGGCGGCGACCGGGCGCACGTCCGGGCGGTCGTGCTCGGCGGCGGTGTGGTGCTCGGCCTGGCCGGCGCCGTCGTCGGGGTGGTGCTCGCGGTCGCCCTGGTGGTCGCCACCCGGCCCTGGCTGGAGGTGCAGGGCGGCACCCGCTTCGGCCACCTCGGCATCCACCCGCTCGACCTGCTCGGGATCGCGGCGATCGGCCTGGTCACCGGCCTGCTCGCGGCCGTCGTGCCCGCCGTCCAGGCGTCCCGGCAGGACGTGGTGGAGGCGCTCACCGGGCGCGGCTCGATCAAGCCCGCCAGCCGCAAGCTGGCCGTGCTCGGTCTGCTGATGGTCGGCGGCGGCGCGGCGCTGGCCCTGCTGGGCGCCGGCACCGGTGTCGGCGGCCGCTCCACCTCGGTGCTCGGCGGCTCGGTCGTCGCCGAGCTCGGCATGGTGGCGCTCACCCCGGTGCTGGTCGGCCTGTTCGGCCGGCTGGGCCGGCAGATGCCGCTCGCCCCCCGGCTGGCGCTGCGTGACGCGGTCCGCCACCGCGGCCGGACCGCGCCGGCGGTCGCCGCCGTGATGGCGGCGGTGGCGGGCTCGGTCGCGGTCGGGATCTACACCGCCAGTGCCGAGCAGGAGGGGCGTCGGGACTACCGGGCGATCATGCCGGCCGGCGCGGTGTCGGTCGCCATCGGTTACGGCCCGGAGGCGGACCCGGCGCGGCTGCCCGCGCTGCGCGCCGCGGTCGAGGAGTCGATGCCCGACCTCGGCTCGCGCGGGGACGTGTTCACCACCGGCTACCAGGGCGACTGCCGGACCGGGGACGGCTGCGGCAGCGTCTCGGTCGCCGTCCCGAAGGAGCGCCGCTGCCCGGTGACGGACCCGGACCGGGAGCCGCGGGTCGCGTTCGGCGACCCGGAGTACCAGCGGGTCGTGACCGAGGATCCGCGCTGCTTCGAGCGCCGCTTCGCGCTGGGCGGTGCCACCTACGGGCAGGTGCCGGCCGGTGACGCCACCATGCTGCACCACCTGTTCGGGGTGGACGATCCGGCGGCGGCTCAGGCCCTGGCCCAGGGCAAGGCCGTGGTCTTCGACCAGGTCTTCGTCAAGGACGGCCGGATCACCCTGGAGCTGACGGAGCGCTCGGAGGAGCCCCGGGTCATGGCCCCCGTGCGCCGGGGCGAGGGGCCCCGGCCGACGGTCCACCAGGTCGCCGTGGACGCGGTGCTGGTCAGCGCCCGCACGCCCGGCATGGGCGCGGTGGTCAGCCCCGAGACCGCTCGGCGCCTCGGCCTGGAGACGACCGAGGCCGGTTCGGTCTGGCTGCCCGAGGCCGCCCCGAGCGACGGCGCCGAGCAGAAGGCCTCGGCCGCCGTCGCCAGGATCGACGACTCGGCCGAGCTGGAGGTCGAGCGCGGCTACCGGTCGAGCCGGACCCTGGTCACCCTGGGCCTGACCGGCTTCGCGGCGCTGGTCGCGCTCGGCGCGGCCGGGATCGCCACCGGCCTCGCGGCGGCCGACTCCCAGCGCGACCTGGCCACCCTCTCGGCGGTCGGCGCGACCGGGGGCATCCGGCGCCGGCTGGCGGGCTTCCAGTGCGGGGTGATCGCGGCGATGGGCGCGATCCTCGGCACGCTCGCGGGGATCGTCCCGGCCGTGGCGCTGCGGAAGATCGAGGCCGCCTCCGCGTCGGGCCTGATGCCGGCCGGCACAGCGAGGGAAGCGGTGATCGCCTTCCCCTGGCCGAACATCGCGATCACGCTGGTCGGGCTGCCGCTGCTGGCGACCCTGCTGGCGATGGCGCTCACCCGGTCCCGGCTGGTCATGGTCCGCCGCGACGCCTGAGCGCTCCGGACCCGGCCCCGGACCCCGTCGAGTGACGGAGGTTACGGGGCCGGTGGCCGGAGGCCGTGGGCGTCGGCCCACCCCGGCGAACTAAAGTCGTCCGTATGACGAAAACCCCGGACAGCGCCGTCCGCTCGTACATCGACCAGCACGAGGCCGGTTTCCTGCAGGACCTGGCCGACTGGCTCCGCATCCCCTCCGTCTCCGCCGACCCCGGGCTGGCCGGCGAGGTCCGCCGGTCGGCGCAGTGGCTGGCGGCGAAGCTGAGCGAGACCGGATTCCCGGTCGCCGAGGTGTGGGAGAGCGACGGCCTCCCGGCCGTGTTCGCCGAGTGGCCGTCGGACGACCCGAACGCCCCCACCGTCCTGGTGTACGGGCACCACGACGTGCAGCCGGCCGCCAAGGAGGACGGCTGGGCGACCGACCCGTTCGAGCCGACCGTGATCGGCCGTCAGCTCTTCGCCCGTGGCGCCGCCGACGACAAGGGCCAGGTGTTCTTCCACACCCTGGGCCTGCGCGCGCACCTCGCCACCACCGGCCGGACGGCTCCGGCGGTCAACCTGAAGCTGCTGGTGGAGGGCGAGGAGGAGTCCGGCTCGCCGAACTTCGTCGCGCTGGTCCGTCGCGAGGCCGAGCGGCTGGCCGCCGACGTGGTGGTCATCTCGGACACCGGGATGTGGGCCGAGGACACCCCGACCGTCTGCACCGGCATGCGCGGCCTGGCGGACTGCCAGATCGACCTCGCCGGCCCGGACACCGACATCCACTCCGGCTCCTTCGGAGGCGCGGTGCCCAACCCGGCCGCGATCGCGGCCGAGCTGGCCGCGGCGCTGCACGACGCCGACCGGCGGGTGGCGATCCCCGGCTTCTACGACGGCGTGGTCGAGCTGACGGACGAGGAGCGCGCGCTCTTCGCCGAGCTGCCGTTCGACGAGGCGCAGTGGCTGCGGGTGGCCAAGTCGTACGGCACCCGGGGCGAGAAGGGCTACTCCACCCTGGAGCGGGTCTGGGCCCGGCCGACCGCCGAGGTCAACGGCATCTGGGGCGGCTACACCGGCCCCGGCGGCAAGACCATCGTCCCGGCCGACGCGCACCTCAAGCTGTCCTTCCGGCTGGTGGCCGGCCAGGAGGTGGAGAAGGTCCGCGAGGCCGTCCGCGCCTGGGTGGCCGAGCGGGTGCCGGAGGGCATCCGCCACGAGATCGTCTTCCCGGGCGCCACCCGGCCGTGCCTGACCCCGCTGGACCACCCGGCGCTGCAGTCCACCGTCCGGGCGATGGGCCGGGCCTTCGAGCAGAAGATCCTGTTCACCCGTGAGGGCGGTTCCGGGCCGGCCGCGGACCTGCAGGACGTGCTCGGCGCGCCGGTGCTGTTCCTGGGCATCTCGGTGCCCTCGGACGGCTGGCACTCCGTCAACGAGAAGGTCGAGCTCGACCTGTTGCGCAAGGGGGTGGAGGCCACCGCGTACCTGTGGGGCGACCTCGCCGAGAACTGGCCCCGGGCGTGAACGCCCGGACGTCCCCGAGCACCCGGACGTCCCCGAGCACGCGGACGCCGCAGTGCCCGGCCGGCCGCCGGCCGGCCGACCCCAGACCGATGATGACCGACCCTGACGATCCGAACGGGATGGACCGAGTTGAGCAGCGTGCCTGACAGCAAGCACCTGGCCCTGGCCCGCGCCGGGGTGGACCGGGCCGCACAGCACCGCTTCGACGAGCCCTGGCTGGCCGCCGCCTGGAGCCACCCCAGCACCAAGGTGCTGCCGATCTCCGGCGGTGAGGCTTTCGTGGTCGACACCGAGGGCGGCAGCGAGCTGGTCCTGCTGCCCTCCTTCGAGGCGCCGCAGACGGGCGACCGCTACTTCCTCGGCACCGACGAGGACGGCGTCTCCTACTTCGGGCTGGCCTGCGAGAGCCTGCCGGGCCGGCTGGACGGCGACGCCCGCCCGGCCGGGCTGCGCGAGGTCGGGGCCACCCTCTCGGACCGCGACGCCGGCCTGCTGGTGCACGCGGTGGCGCTGGAGCACTGGCACCGGCTGCACAGCTTCTGCTCCCGGTGCGGCCACCCGACCGAGAAGGCCGGGGCCGGGCACGTCCGCCGCTGCACCTCCTGCGCGGCGGAGCACTACCCGCGGACCGACCCGGCCGTGATCATGCTGATCACCGACGGCGAGGACCGCTGCCTGCTGGGCCGTCAGGCGATCTGGCCGGAGGGGCGCTGGTCCACGTTGGCCGGATTCGTCGAGCCGGGCGAGTCACTGGAGCAGGCGGTGGCCCGGGAGGTGCTGGAGGAGGCCGGGGTCCGGGTCGGCGAGGTACGGTACGTGGCCAGCCAGCCGTGGCCGTTCCCGTCCAGCCTGATGCTCGGGTTCATGGGCACCGCCGAGCCGGGCGGCACCACGATCACGGTGGACGGCGAGGAGCTGGCGGAGGCCCGCTGGTTCTCCCGCGAGGAGCTGCGGGCGGGGATGGCGGCGGGCGAGATCCTGCCGCCGTCCGGGATCTCGATCGCCCGGCACCTGGTCGAGCTCTGGTTCGGTGAGCCACTGCCCTCGGCTGCGCGCTGGTAGCGGCGGGATTCGAGGCCACTTTCGAAAACATTTCGGAAGCAGGTCGACACAAAGGGGCGTGCGGATTTATCCGTGCGCCCCTTCTGTTTGGGTTCGCAATCATTTTCCGGACGGCGCCCAGACCGGGCGTACTCGAACAGTCTGCCCCCGTGTGCGAGACGGGTGTCGGGTGCCTGGGCCGGTGGCGGCAGGCCCCGGATCGGCTGCGGATCCGCTGCGGATCCGTGCCCTGCGGGTCCGGCGGTGGCCGCGGCCTGCTGCGGGAGGCGGCGATCGGTCGGTCGAGGTGTGCGGGCCGCGGTGAATTCGACGGTAATCGACCGGGCCTCGGCCGGTCCCCGAATCGGCGGGCCTGGCCGATATTGGCGGGTTTCGCTGAAACGGTGCAAGCCGAATGGCTACATTCTCTCGGGTGACAATCCCTCGCGGCGGCGTGCCGTCTCCCAAGTACCAGCGCCTCGCGGCCGACCTGCGCCGCCGGATCGAGGCCGGTGAGTGGCAGGGCGGTGCCCAGCTCCCGGTCGAGAGCGAGCTGGAACACCACTACGGCGTGGCCCGCAACACCGTCCGGCTCGCGGTCGACCTGCTGGTCAACGAAGGCCGGCTGGTGCGGCTCCAGGGCAAGGGCACCTATCTGAAGCAGCAGCCGCTGCTGGACCACCGGGCCTACGCGCCCGCCCGCGTCCCCGGGCAGCGGGACTCGCTGGCCGCCCCCTCGGAGGTCTACACGACGGAGGCCCGGGCGGCCGGGCGCAGGCTCACGGTGGACTTCGAGATGCTCGTCGTCCGGGCCCGGGCGGACATCGCCGGATGGCTGGGCCTGGCGCCCGGCGAGGCCGTGGTGGTGCGCCGGCAGCTGCGGATGACGGACCGCGAGCCCTACTCGATCGAGGAGAGCCACTACCGGGCCGGGCTGGCCGCCGGCACCTCGCTGATGGAGCCCGAACCGGTGCCGGGCGGGGACGAGGCGGCGCTCGCCGCGATCGGCCGGACCGAGACCGGCGGTGTCGACCACCTGGTCTCCCGGATGCCGGGGCCGGCCGAGGCGGCCTGGTTCGAGATCGGCCCGGGGGTGCCGCTGCTGGTCCAGACCCGGGTCGCCTCGGACCGGCGCGGCCCGGTCCGGGTGATCGAGACCCGCTACGCGGCCGACCGCTGCCGGCTGGTGTACGGCCTGGGCGAGCCGGTCGGCCGGCCGTACGACTTCCGCTGACGACCGCTGACGACCGCTGACGACCGCTGACGACCGCGGCCCCGCGCCCGCCGCCTGGGCGGGGGTGCGGGGCCGCGGGGTGCCGCAGGCGGGGCTCAGCCGGCCAGTGCGGCCTGGACCTGGCGCAGGCTCGGGTTGGTCATGACCACCTGGTCACCGCCGCCGGAAGGGACCACCAGCACGGTCGGGACGACCTGGTTGCCGCCGTTCACCGACTCCACGAAGGTCGCCGAGTCCGGGTCCTCCTCGATGTTGATCACCGTGTAGCCGATGCCCTCGCGGTCCAGCTGGCTCTTGAGGCGGTTGCAGTAGCCGCACCAGGTCGTGCTGTACATCGTGACGCTGCCGGACATGGCTGGAGCTCCTTGGGGGTCGGGTGGCGTGCGGTCGCCGGATTGAACGCCCTGCGTGACCCGGCCATTCCGCCGCCACCACGGGGTGTGACCCGGACCACACGCCGGGGCGCGGGGTGATAGTCGGACCATTGTGGTCGGTCTGTGGACAACTCCGCGCAGACTGTCGGCACACCCTGTCAGGATGTCCGGACCGGTCGGCCAGGTCCGCCGGGCTGAGAGGATGGATTGCATGCAGGAAGAGCTCTTGGGTGCACTCGGCCGGTACGACTCGTACGGATCCGGCGGCGAGGCGCCGGTCGGCGCCGACGCCGTGCTGGCCGGCCTCGACCCCGAGCAGCGGGCCGTCGCCACAGCCCTGCACGGGCCCGTCTGCGTCCTCGCGGGCGCCGGCACCGGCAAGACCAGGGCGATCACCCACCGGATCGCCTACGGCGTGCGCAGCGGCGTCTACCAGCCCCAGCAGGTCCTCGCCGTGACGTTCACCGCCCGCGCGGCCGGTGAGATGCGCGGGCGGCTCCGGCAGCTCGGCGCGGAGGGCGTCCAGGCCCGGACCTTCCACTCCGCCGCGCTGCGCCAGCTCCAGTACTTCTGGCCGCGCGCCGTCGGCGGCGAGGTGCCCCGCCTGCTGGAGCGCAAGGTCCAGCTGGTCGCCGAGGCGGCCGGCCGCAGCGGCCTGCGGGTGCAGCGCACCGAGCTGCGCGACCTCACCGCCGAGATCGAGTGGGCCAAGGTCACCCAGATCGTGCCGGACGACTATCCGGCCGCCGTGCTGAAGACCGGCCGGGACGCCCCGCGCGATCCCGCCGAGATCGCCCGGGTCTACGCCACCTACGAGCAGACCAAACGCGACCGCGGTGTGATCGACTTCGAGGACGTGCTGCTGCTGACCGCGGCGATCCTGGAGGACCGCCCGGAGATCGGCGCCCAGGTCCGAGCCCAGTACCGGCACTTCACGGTCGACGAGTACCAGGACGTCTCGCCGCTCCAGCAGCGGCTGCTCGACCAGTGGACGGGCGGCGGCGCCAGCCTGTGCGTGGTCGGCGACGCCAGTCAGACGATCTACTCGTTCACCGGCGCCACCCCGGACTTCCTGCTGAACTTCCGCCACCGCCACCCCGAGGCCACGGTGGTCAAGCTGGTCCGGGACTACCGCTCCACCCCGCAGGTGGTCCACCTGGCCAACGGCCTGCTCTCACAGGCCCGCGGCCAGGCCGCCCAGCACCGCCTGGAGCTGGTCTCCCAGCGCGAGGCCGGGCCCGAGCCGGTCTACGTCGAGTACGCGGACGAGCCGACCGAGGCCGAGACCACCGCGCAGCGGATCAAGGAGTTGATGGCCCAGGGCGTGCGGGCCAGCGAGATCGCGGTGCTGTTCCGCACCAACGGCCAGTCCGAGGTCTACGAGCAGGCACTCGCCGACCTCGGCATCTCCTACCAGCTCAAGGGCGCCGAGCGGTTCTTCGAGCGGCCGGAGGTGCGGGAGGCGGGCGTGCTGCTGAAGGGCGCCGCCCGGGCCGGCGAGGACCCGCTCACCGCCGACGCGCCCGACCTCGCCGCGCAGGTCCGCGCCGTGCTCGCGACCAGGGGCTTCGGCGCCAACCCGCCGGCCGGCTCCGGCGCCGTGCGTGAGCGCTGGGAGTCGCTGGCCGCGCTGGTCCGGCTCGCCGAGGAGTTCGAGGCGGGCCGCCGGGCGGCCGGCGAACGCGCCGACCTGGCGGCGTACGTCGCCGAGCTGGACGCCCGGGCCGCCGCCCAGCACGCCCCCGCCGTCGAGGGCGTCACCCTGGCCTCGCTGCACGCCGCCAAGGGCCTGGAGTGGGACGCCGTCTTCCTGGTGGGACTCACCGAGGGCACCCTGCCGATCATCTACGCCAAGACGGACGAGCAGGTCGAGGAGGAGCGCCGGCTGCTGTACGTCGGCGTCACCCGCGCGCGGGCCCACCTCTCGCTCTCCTGGGCGCTGTCGCGCTCCCCCGGGGGGCGCGCGAGCCGCAAACCCACCCGCTTCCTGGACGGGCTGCGCCCCGGGTCGGGCGCGGCCGGACCGCGCTCGCGCGGCGGGCGCGGCGGGGTCGAGGCCGGGGCGGACCGCTCGGCCGCGCGCCGGGCCCGCGGCCCGGTCAAGTGCCGGGTCTGCGACCGGACGCTGACCGAGGCGGTCGAGCGGAAACTGCGCCGGTGCGAGACCTGCCCCTCCTCGATGGACGAGGCGCTGTTCGAGCGCTTGCGGGAGTGGCGGGCCCGGCAGGCCAAGCAGCAGGGCGTGCCGGCGTACGTGGTGTTCACCGACGCGACGCTGATGGCGATCGCCGAGGACGTGCCCGCGGGCGAGCGCGAGCTGGCGGTGATCTCCGGTGTGGGCGCCATGAAGCTGGACAAGTACGGTGCGGCCGTGCTCTCGTTGTGTGCGGGGGAGGATCCGTGGGAGGACTCCGCGGAAGAGCCTGCGGGCGAGCCCGTGGAGGAGTCCGCGGCCGAGCCCGCGGAGGAGTCGGACGAGCCGGCCTGAGCCGCCCGCGAGGGCGGCGGCCGACCCCGTCGGAAAACTCGCCGGGAAAATAGTTTGCGCCCCGTGCATGGAGCGCAATAGCCTGCCGGAGCGGTCAAGGGGACGAGATCGCGAGCCGCAGGCAGAGGGGCATCCTTCTGCGTGTCGGCGGCACCTGCTTGACCTGACCAACATCCGAACATCGGGGCCCGGGGGACTGGGCACCGCGAGACGCCGTGAGGAGGCGAAGACAGTGGAAACCTTCAAGATGATCACCAAAATGACTGGCCAGACCGTTATCGCCATGCCTCAGGGAGCTGTCTCATCGTTCGGCATTCTCGGCACCTCGACCCGCCCCGCGCAGCTGCGCGACGTGGTCGTGCTTGCCGACAGCGGTCTGGGTCTCGACACCACCGGTGTCTGCGTTGCCGCGGGCTCCGCTGTCAGTGGTCTCACTGTCAGTGGCCTGGGCGACACTGCGGTCATCGCCGTCGAGACGGGTCTGTCCCGTGACTGGGCGACGTTCGCCGGCGGCCTCGAGCTGCGTGACGAGCGACCGACCCAGGCACCGAAGGCAGCGGTAGTGGCAGCCAAGCATGGCGACTATCTGCGGGTCATCGGTGCCGGAGCCACCAAGAAGCAGGACGAGCAGCAGATCAACCAGGTCAAGGTCGCCAGCAATGGCGCCTCGGCCATCCGGATGCGGGCCTTCCGCGGGCCTGAACCCTGGAGAGAACGAACCTGAGTAACCCTCAGGTCAAGCCTCCAGGGCCGCGGAATCCTTCACCAGGATCCGCGGCCCTTCTGTTTTGTCCGGTACGAAAGACCACCCAGGCCCCCCGGGGCCTCCGGCCCGGCCCAACCAGTCGGCCGAGTCGGAACCACAGCGAAAAGACGAGGAAGACGCCAACAGTGTCCACGGTCATCACACCGCCACTCCCGTCCGTACCGACTGACAAGACCATCAAGGCCGACCAGGCCGACCCTCCGGAGGTTTCTCTTATGCAGCTCACCGCGATCGACGAGGCCGACGCGCTCGGCGTCCCCGTTCCCTGCCGCTCCTTCGACCCCGAGGTCTTCTTCGCCGAGACGCCGGCGGACGTCGAGTACGCCAAGTCGCTCTGCGGCACCTGCCCGGTCAAGGCGGCCTGTCTGACCGGTGCGCTCGAGCGCCGCGAGCCGTGGGGCGTCTGGGGTGGCGAGCTCTTCGTCCAGGGTGTCGTCGTGGCCCGCAAGCGGCCCCGTGGCCGTCCGCGCAAGACCGAGGTCATGGCGTGAACCCCGCCGGTACGACCGCCGCGCGTCTCGCCGCCCGACGGGGAGAGCAGCCCCCGACGGACCGCGCACTGCGCCTCTCCGTACGCCTCGCCGCCGCCAAGGCGGATGCAGCAGTCACCAGCCACTTTCCGACGACGCACCACAAGCAGGACCACCACATGACCCCCATCGCCACCGACAAGACCGCCCGCGCCGAGCAGGCCAACGAACTTCAGATCCAGAACAGGACTCTCGAAATGCATCTTCTCCAGGAATCCCTGGCCCGAGCCCATATGCAGGAACGCCTCCAAGAGGCGGAGCACCAACGCGTGGCCCTGCAGGCCCACCGGGCGGCGAAGCTCGTCCGGAAGGCCGAGCGGGCCTCGCTGCGCGCCCGCCGGGCGCTCGCCATCGCCCTGATGTGATGGTGGGTCACCGGTAGGCCCAGGAACGACCGTTGACGGCGATGGCCGCTTCCCCTGCGGAGGGGAGCGGCCATCGCCGTTCGTGTTCCCGGGCCGGGCGGGCCCGCCCGGGGCCGAGGGCTACGCCGGTGCGGCCTCCTCGGCGAACCCCGGCAGCCAGTCCAGCATCTCCGTGCGAAAGGGGGCGTTGGCGCCCAGCTGGCAGAGCACGCCGATGGTGCTCAGGGTGACCCGGTGGATCAGCAGGTACGAGGGCGGCAGGTTGAGCTGCTTGCCGAGGTTGTACGCGGGCGAGCGGGGATCGGCGATCCGGGCGGCCTGGGCACGCATCCAGCTGCGGGTGAAGTGGAAGGTCTCCACCGTGGCGGGCTCGATGATCGGCAGCAGGTAGTCGAGCACCGCGTCCGGGTCGAGGTCGATCGAGGGCTTGACGAAGCCCTCCTCGCGGAGCATGTCCAGCACCCCGGTGGCGTCGCCGGCCAGCGCCATCCGCAGTGAGTCCCCGATCGGGGTGGGCAGGCCGTCGGGGAGCCGGTCGACGGTGCCGAAGTCCAGGACACCGAGCCGCCACTCCTCGACCGGTCCGTCGTCCTTGAGCAGCCGGAAGTTCCCGGGATGCGGGTCCGCGTGCAGCAGTCCCGTCCGGGACGGCCCGGCGAACAGGAACCGGGCCAGCAGCTGGCCGGCCCGGTCGCGCTCGGCCTGGGTGCCCTTGGCGATCACCTCGGAGAGCGGGGTGCCGCCCATCCACTCCGTCACCAGGACCTGATCGGCCTGGGCGACCACGCCGGGCACCCGGATGTCCGGGTCGTCGGCGAACTCCTCCGCGTGCCGCTGCTGGGCCTGCGCCTCCAGTTGGTAGTCCAGCTCCTCGGCGACCCGCTCGCGCAGCTCGGAGATCAGCGGCTTGACGTCCAGCCCGGGGATCAGCGGGCCGATCAACCAGGCGACCCGGCTGAGCTGGCCCAGATCGGCCAGCAGGGCCTCGCCCGCGCCCGGGTACTGGATCTTGACGGCGACCTTCCGCCCGTCGTGCCAGACCGCCCGGTGGACCTGTCCGATCGAGGCGGCCGCAGCCGGGCGGTCCTCGAAGCTGCGGAACTGCTTGCGCCAGTCCGCGCCGAGCCGCTCCGCGAGTGCGGCGTGCACCTTGGAGGCGGGCATCGGGGGAGCGGCTTCCTGAAGCTTCGTCAGGGCCGCCCGGTACGGACCCGCCACCTCCTCGGGGAGCGCGGCCTCGAAGACCGACAGGGCCTGGCCGAACTTCATGGCCCCGCCCTTCAGCTCGCCGAGGACCTTGAACAACTGGTCGGCGGTGGCCTGCTGGAGCTCGGCCGTGACCACGTCGGCGGACCGGCCGCCGATCCGTCGGCCGAGGCCCAGCGTGGCCCGGCCGGCGATTCCGAGGGGCAGGGCGGCAAGCCGTGCCGTTCGGGTCACTGCCTTGCGCGGAAGATCGCTCAACCCGGGCCTCCCTCTTGGTACGCCCCGCGCGGCCGCCGCCTGACGTGGCACGACACACCACGGGACCGTGGTCACTACGCCATTGTGCCCGCTCACTGCGCCGCGGCCGATGGAAAATCCGGACTGCCGTTCGGTCCGTCAGGTCCGGCGGTCGGCGGACCGGGGCAGAGCCGGCGACCAGGGCGTGGACGGCACCGGCGGGCGTGGGCCGGGGGCGGCCGCGCGGTCGTCCTGTTGCGCACGAGGGCGCGGGTCGCCCCACACGCGCCCTCGGGTCCCCGCGGCACCCGCCCCCCCGTGGCGTCCCCTGGTCACCCGCTCCCCGGGGTCACCCACCGCGCACCGTGTCGGTCGGGCCGGGGCGGGCCAGCGGCAGCGTCTGCCAACGGCAGCCGCAGTCGGGATGGCCGGGCAGCCGCAGTCGCCTGACCATGCCGTCGGCCGCCGAGATCTCGCACCAGCCGTCCACGCTCGGCGGCAGCACCCCGTCCAGGTAGAGCTCGACGTGCAGGGCGGCGAGCCCGGCCACGGCGGTGGCGAGGCCGCTGTCGCAGGCGGGACTGCGGACCCGCCCGGGGCCGTCGTCGGCCAGCTGGGCGAGCAGCCTCGGCCAGGCCTCGTCCTCGTCGGTCCGGGTCAACGTGGCGCAGCTGCCGCAGGCGGAGGCACCCGGGACCACCAGCGGGCCCACCACACCGAGGTGTTCGACCACACCGGCGTAGAGGTGCGGCCGGCCGGCCCGCATCAGCTCCTGCGCCTCGGTGGCCAGGCCGGTGAAGGCACCGGCGCCGCTGCGCGGCGCCAGCACCACGAGGGCCGTCGGCGCCGAGGTCTCGGTGACGGGCCTGCGGTGCCGGTCGGCCGCGGCGGCGCCCGAGGCCCGGTGCACCACCTCGCGCGCGGCCGTCGCCCGGAGGCGGCCGACCTCCGTCGGCGGGAAGCCAGCCGGGGAGCAGTCCCGGGCGGAGACCCGGCCGCGGTCGGCCACGGTCACCGCACCGACCCCGCCGGCGGCCAGGACGGCGGCGACGCCGGCGCCGACCCGGCCGGCCCCGCGTACCTCGACCCTGGCCAGGGCCCGGCCCTGGAGAACCTCGGCGGCCTCCCCGGGCTCGGGGTGGACGAGGGAGAGTGAGGAGAGGTCGGGGCCGAGCAGTTCCTGGCGCGGCCTCGGGTGCCGTGCCAGGGCCTGCTGGAGTGCGTCGGCGTCGTCCAGCAGCTCGCTGTGAGCCAGCGAGTCGAGCATCGCGTTGCAGTAGTCGCGGTCGAGCCCGAGGCGCTCCCCGGCGGCGAGCAGCGTGGCCCCGTCCCGGCTGCCGTCGATGAGTTCCAGGAAGGCGGCCACCGTCCGGTCCACCGACTCCACCACCCGGGCATGCCGCCGGACGGCACCGAACTGAAGGGTCTCCCGGTCGCGCCAGAGCCGGGAGAGGGCAGGCTTGAGCATCGGACGCATCGCTGCCTCCAGGGGCGTCGGACTCGGGGGCGGGCCGCCCCGGTGGGAGCAGCATGCCCGAGCCGGGGGAGTCCGCGAATCCCGTTGTCCACAGGTCCGGCAGCATTGTCGGACCATCCGTTCGCACACCCTGTGGACAACCGTTCCCGGTGCTGTCCACCGGTCGGGGCCGGGCCGGTCCGCCCGGTGGGATTCCCGGCCGCGACAGCGGACTTCTGTCGGTGCCACGGGGTAACGTCCTGTGCCGTGACAGCCGAACGGGATCTCCAGCGGTCGGCGTCGCGTCGGCGCGCACGACCGGCCCCGGGGGCGGGGACGGCGGCGTCCGACGCGCGCGGCCGCCCTGCCGCGAACCCTTCCCCGCCGCAGCGGCCGGTCGAGCCGAGGCCGGGGCCGGACGGCACGAGGGCCGCCGGGGGCTCCGCGCAGCAGCCGGCCGGGCACCGGGCCGACGTCGAGGTACGCCGCAGTGCCCGGCGCAGCCGTACGGTCTCCGCCTACCGCGAGGGCGACCGGACGATCGTGCTGATCCCGGCCCGGATGTCGCACACCGAGGAGCAGCGCTGGGTGGCCCAGATGCTCGACCGGCTGGCCGCCCAGGAGAGCCGGCGGGCGCTCGACGACGACGCGCTGGAGGCCCGGGCCCGTGAGCTGTCACGGGTGTACCTGGCCGGCCGGGCGGTGCCGGGCCAGGTCCGCTGGGTGACCAACCAGAACTCCCGCTGGGGGTCCTGCACCCCGAGCGAGCGCACGATCCGGCTCTCGCACCGGCTCCAGGGCATGCCGGAGTACGTGGTCGACTACGTCCTCCTGCACGAGCTCGCCCACCTGCTGGTCCCCGACCACGGCCCCCGGTTCTGGGCGCTGCTGGAGGGCTATCCGCGGACCGAGCGGGCCCGCGGCTACCTGGAGGGCGTCGCCTCGGCCGGGCGGCTGCCGCACATCCCGGAGGCACGGGGCGGTGGGACGGCGGCGGAGCCCGGGGCGATGGAGGGTTCCCGCGAGGCCTGCGGCTGAGGCCCGTTCGCTGAGGCCCGTACCTGGAGTCCGCGACCGGCGCCCGCGACCGGGCCGGCGGCGGGAGCCACCGGCCCGGTCGCGGCCCGGGCCCTCAGCCGGTCAGCCGCCGGGCGATCGCGACCAGCTCGCGGACGGACCCGTCGGTGAGCTCCGGCAGCTCGTCGTAGCCGAACCAGCGCAGGTCCAGCGACTCCTCGCTGATCAGCTCCCGGGCCCCGCTCGGCGCGAGCGCGACGTACTGCACGTCCAGGTGGGTGTTCTCCGGCTTGTCCTTGCCGGTGCAGCGCACCTGGTGGCGGTCGAGCTTGACGGGGGCGGGCCGGCCGTCGAAGGCCAGCAGCTCCAGCCCGGCGATGCCGGACTCCTCGGTGGCCTCGCGCAGCGCCGCCGCGGCGAGGGTCGGGTCGCCGGGCTCGCAGTGGCCGCCCATCTGGAGCCAGCGGCCGACCTTGGGGTGCAGGGTGAGCAGGACGCGCCCGCCCGCCGGGTCGACCACGACCGCGCTGGCGGTGATGTGGGCGGGCAGGCAGGCCTTCCACAGACCGTCGGGGTGCTCGGCCAGGTGGCCGAGGTAGTCGCGGCGCAGGCGGTCCTGGGTGGCGTCGTCCACCGACCACGAGCGCAGTGCGCGGACGGCGTCCGCGTGCAGGGCGCCGTCGGAGGCGACGCCGCCGTCGGGGGTCGTCATGCCTGCTTGCCCTCGTCGCCCTGGTCGGTGCCGTCCGTGTCGCCGTCGCCGCCCTTGGCGGTGCCGTCGCCGGGGCCCTTGCCCTGGGCGGCCTCGCCGAGCAGCTTGTCGAGGGCGTCGAAGTCGAAGCCGCCCTCCAGCCCCTCGTCGGAGGAGCGGTGGACGAACCCGTCGGGGTCGTCCAGGTCGGCCGCGGTGGGCAGCATGTCGGGGTGGTTCCACAGGGCGTCGCGGCCCTCGATGCCGCGGGCGTCGGCCAGCGAGGCCCACAGCCGGGAGGCGTCCCGCAGCCGGCGCGGGCGCAGCTCCAGGCCGACCAGGGTGGCGAAGGTCTGCTCGGCCGGGCCGCCGGTGGCGCGGCGGCGGCGCAGGGTCTCGCGCAGCGCGCCGGACTGCGGCAGGTGCGGCTCGGCGGCGGCGTGCACCACCGCGTCCACCCAGCCCTCGACCAGGGCCAGGGCGGTCTCCAGCCGGGCCAGCGCGGCCTTCTGCTCGGGGGTGTCCTCGGGCTGCAGCAGGCCTCCGGCCAGTGCCTCCTGGAGCGCCTCGGGGTTGCTCGGGTCGAGCTGGCCGACCAGCTCTTCCATCCGCGAGCTGTCGACCTTGATGCCCCGGGCGTACGCCTCGACGGCGCCGAACAGGTGGGCCCGCAGCCACGGCACGTGGGCGAACAGCCGCTGGTGGGCGGCCTCGCGCAGGGCCAGGTAGAGCCGGACCTCCTCGGCCGGGACGCTCAGGCCCTCGCCGAACTCGGCGATGTTCTGCGGCAGCAGCGCGGCCTTGCCGGCCGGCGCGAGCGGCAGGCCGACGTCGGTGGAGCCGACCACCTCGGCGGCCAGCGCGCCGAGCGCCTGCCCGATCTGGGTGCCGAACATCGCGCCGCCCATCGAGCGCATCACGCCCATCAGCGGGCCCGCCATGGCCTGCATCTCGGCGGGCAGGACGCCGCCCATCGCGTTGCCGACCCGCTCGGCGACCGGGTCCACCAGGTCCTTCCAGACCGGCAGGGTGGCCTCGATCCACTCGGCCCGGCTCCATGCCACGGCGGTGTTCGCCCCGGACGGGAACTCGGTGGCGGAGTCGAGCCAGAGCTCGGCCAGCCGGACGGCGTCCGCGACCGCGGTGCGCTCGGTGGCGCTGACCGAGCGGTCCTTGCTGCGGCCCTCGGCCTGGTCGGCGACGACGGTCTGCCGGGCGATGTCCTTGGCGAGATCCCAGTTGACCGGGCCGCCCTCGAACGACAGCATCTGGCCCAGCTGCTGGAACGCCGCACCCAGGTCGTTGGGGTTGAGGTTGCCCAGCATCGCCCCGAAGGGGTTGTCGCCGGCCGCGCCGCCGGGGGCGCCCATGCCGAACAACGCGCCCAGCGGATTGCCGGGGCCGAAGCCGAACGGCTGCTGCGGGGTACCTTCCGGTGATGCGCCCTTGCTCTGGTCGCCCTGGCCGCTCTTGTCCTGGCCGCTCTGTTCGGGCTTGCCCTTGCCGTCCTCAGGCTCCTCGGGCGGGGTGGAGAATCCGAAGGGGAGGTCGCTCACGGGGTCCTCGATCTGGTCGGCCGTCACGCGGGTGGTGTGGCGGGGGAGGCGGCACGCCCGCAACGGCGGGCGGGGCAATGCTCTCGCAGCCTGACCGCGCCGGGTGCACCGCTGGGCCCGCGCCTCGGGCAGGATGGACCGTACGTGACACTCGTACGTACGCACATAAGCTAACCGTGGAGGATGGTCGGTGAGTTCCCCGCCTTCGGACGTTCGCTCTGGGCTGACCGGAGACGAGGACGCCCCCGTCACCACGGGTTCGCCGTCTCCAGCCTACGGCGGCAGACCGCTGACCGTGGCGGTCACCGGCGCCGCCGGCGTGCTCGGCGAGCGGGTCGCCGCACGCCTGGTGGCGTCGCCCGCCGTACGCAAGGTGCTGGCGGTCGACGACCGGCGCGGTGAGGTGCCGGGTGCGCAGTGGCGGGTGCTCGACATCCGCGACCCCGCGGTGGCCGAGCGGCTGGCCGGAGTCGACGTGGTGGTCCACCTGGCGATGGACCTGGGGATGGAGTCCGACCCCCGGGCCCGGAGCGCGTACAACGTGCGGGGCGCGCAGACGGTGGTGACCGCCGCCGCGGCCGCGGGGGTGCACCGGGTGGTGCTGTGCACCTCGGCGATGGTCTACGGCGCGCTCGCCGACAACGAGGTGCCGCTGGCCGAGGACTCCGAGCTGCGGGCCACCGAGGAGGCCTCGCTGGTCGGCGACCTGCTGGAGATCGAGCGCCTCGCCCGCCGCGCGCCGCGCGCCCATCCGGGCCTGCAGGTGACGGTGCTGCGGCCGGCCGTGGTGGTCGGCCCGGGCATCGACACCGTGCTGACCAGGCACTTCGAGGCGCCCAGGCTGCTGGTGGTGGCCGGCTCCCGGCCCTGTTGGCAGTTCTGCCACGTGGACGACCTGGCCTCGGCGCTGGAGTACGCGGCGCTCGGCCTGGTCGAGGGCGAGGTGACGGTCGGCTGTGACGGCTGGCTGGAGCAGGAGGACGTGGAGACGCTGTCCGGCATCCGCCGGATGGAACTGCCCGCCTCGCTCGCCCTGGGGACGGCGGCCCGGCTGCACCGCCTCGGTCTGACCCCGGCGCCGGCGGGCGACCTGGCGTACACCATGTATCCGTGGGTGGTCTCCGGCAGCCGGCTGCACGAGGCGGGCTGGCGGCCGAACTTCACCAACGAGGAGGTCCTGGCCGAGTTGCTGGCCCAGGTCGCCGGGAAGCACGCGGTGGCCGGGCGCCGGCTCGGCGGCAAGGAGGCGGCGACCAGCCTGGGCGCGGCGGGTGCGACGGTGGCGCTGGTCGGTACCGCCGCGCTGGTCCGCCGGGCGCGCAGGCGGCGGCGCTTCTGAGCGTCGGCCTGCGGGCGTAGGTCTGCGGGTGTCGGCCTGGGGGTGCCGGCCTGCGGGTGCCGGCCTGCGGGTGCCGGCCTGCGGGTGTTGACCTGCGGGTGTCGGGCCTTCCGGCCCCCAGTGATTACCGCGATGCGAAATTTCCCAATCGTGATGCGGAAGGCTCTTGTCCTCCGGTACCCGCGATGGGGAATCATGGGGGCATGCCCGAGAACCACGACCCGATCCGCCTGCTCGCGATCCGCGAGACCCCGCTGTCGCTCGACGAGGTCTACGAGGCGGTCGGCGACGACGCGGCCGGCGGCACCACCGTCTTCGTCGGGACGGTGCGCGACCACGACGGCGGCAAGTCGGTCGCCGCGCTGGAGTACAGCGCCCATCCCACCGCCGAGCGCGAGCTGCGCCGGATCGCCGAGAAGATCGTCGCCGACTTCCCGGTCCGCGCCCTGGCCGCCGTCCACCGGGTCGGCCGGCTGGAGATCACCGACAAGGCGGTGATCGTCGCGGTGTCCTGTCCGCACCGTGGCGAGGCCTTCGCGGCGGCCCGCCGGCTGATCGACGACCTCAAGCACGAGGTGCCGATCTGGAAGCACCAGGTCTTCGCCGACGGCGAGGAGGAGTGGGTCGGCGCGGGAAGCTGCTGAGCTGCCCGTCCTTCACTCCTTCGGCTCAGATGCCGGTAAGACGAATCCCCCGTGGCGGTGAGCCGGACCGGCGGGCCGTAACCCGGATGGCGCTGTCACCGTTCTCCGCCCGTGCGGTTAATCTGCTCATAGACACGACGAGCTGGGAGTACGGACATGGCTGCGCTCGCCTGGTTGATCATTCCGATTGTCGCCCTGCTGCTGGCCACCCTCTGGGCCCTCTGGGCCGCCCGCGCCCCGCGATCCACCGCCGACCCGGCCTCCCTCGCCGAGCACCAGCGCTTCCGCGCCGCCATGGAGCGCAGCACCGCGGGCGCCGACCGCCACGACCGCTAGGCCCCGAGCCGGGCCCCGGCGGCGGACGGCCACCCCCTTCCCGTACTGTCGAGCCATGCCACGCCGCTCCGCGACGATGCTCGCCGCCACCCTGCTGCTGATAGGCCTGCTCTGCGCCTCGGTCGTCATGAAGGTGCCGTACACCGAGATGAGCCCCGGGCCGACGTACAACACCCTCGGTGTGCAGGAGAAGACCGGCGAGCCGGTGATCAGCATCAGCGGGCACGAGACCTACCCGACCAGCGGGCATCTCAACATGACGACCGTCCAGGTCACGGGGGCGAACTACCAGCCGGGCCTGGTGTCCGCGGTGGTCGGCTGGCTGCGTGACGACGTGCTGGTGGTCCCGCACGACAACGTGTACCCGAAGGGCCAGACCGATCGGGAGGCCCAGCAGCAGAACGCGGAGGAGTTCGCCTCCTCCGAGGACAGCGCGAAGACCGCCGCGCTCACCCAGCTGGGGATCCCGGTCGGCGCGCAGGTGATCGTCGGTTCGGTGGCGGCCGGCAGCCCGGCCGAGGGCAAGCTGCACGCGGGGGACCGGATCGTCGCGGTGGACGGTACGCCGGTGACCACCGCCGCCTCGGTGGCCGAGCAGGTGACCAAGCACAAGCCGGGCGAGGCCACGGTCTTCACGGTCGTCCCGCGGGGTGCGGCCGAGACGGACCGGGCCGAGGTGTCGATCACCACCGCGAAGGCGCAGAACGCGGACCGGGCGATCGTCGGCATCGTGCCGGGGATCGACCACACCTACCCGTTCAAGATCGATATCGGGCTGCAGGACGTCGGCGGCCCCAGTGCCGGCCTGATGTTCGCGCTCGGCATCGTGGACAAGCTCACCCCGGGCGACCTCACCGGCGGCACATTCGTCGCCGGGACCGGCACGATCGCCGACGACGGCAAGGTCGGGCCGATCGGTGGCATCCAGATGAAGCTGATCGCGGCCCGCGACAAGGGCGCCCAGTACTTCTTCACGCCCGCGGACAACTGCTCGGAGGCGGCCAAGGCCACCCCGAGCGGGCTCACCCTGGTCAAGGTGGGGACCCTGCAGGACGCACTCGGCGCGCTGGACCGGATCAGCTCCGGCCAGACCGCCGGGCTCCCCGCCTGCCCCCGCTGACGGCGAGGGCGGGACGGGGCGGCCGACGGGTCAGGAGAAGGTCGCCAGCAGGGCCTCGGTCAGGCCCGGCACCAGGTCGGGGCCGGTCAGCACCTCGCGGGCGACGTCCTTCTCGCGCAGCCGCAGGGCGATCTCGCGGGAGCCGTCGCGGAGCACCGCCGCGGTGATCCGGACCTCCTGGCGCGCCGGGTGGTTGGCCACCCAGTCGGCCAGCTCGCTCTCGGTGGCGTTCTTCGGACGGGTCTGCTCGGCGCCGGGCGGGAGCATCAGCCGCTCGACCACCAGCGCGCAGCCGACCACCTGGTCCGGCCAGGCGATGGTGCCGAGGAACTTGTCCAGCGCCGTACCGGCCGGCAGTTCCTCCTGTTCGACCGGCGTCAGGCCGGCGGTCTCGCCGCCGGTCAGGCCGAGCTGCTTGGCCAGCCGCGGGTCCGCCTTGCGCAGCTTGGCGGTGTCCACCAGGGCGAACAGGCGGGCCGGGAGGTCCCAGCCGAGGGTGGCGGCGTACTCGTCGATCTCCAGCGCGGCCCGGGTGAGCGGGGTCGCGGCGGGCAGGCCGGCGGCCTCGGACGGCTTGCCGGAGGGGGTGTTGTGGGCATCGGACATGCCCCAATCCTCACACGGGGCGCGGGGGTCCCGGCCCCGCCGGGCCGCAGACCGGGTCCGGGGAAGCGGCGATCTCGTTCCTCTCCATGGGAACTCCGGTAAAGACCGATTAAGTTGCACTGGAGTCCAACCCAAGACGACATTCACGACCCAACAGCAGAGGTGCCACCTTGGTATTCCAGATGCCGGATCGCCCGGGGCCGGGCTTCCGTGCCAGAGTCGGCCCGCCCTCCCGTCGCACCAAGGTGCTCCTGCTGACCGCAGGCGTCCTGGCCGTGCTGTTCCTGCTGTTCGTGATGTTCGCGGGTGTGTGGACGGACTGGCTGTGGTTCAAGTCGGTCCACTATTCCTCGGTTTTCACCTCCCAGCTGTGGACGAAGGCCGGCCTGTTCGCGGTCTTCGGCCTGCTGATGGCCGTGATCGTCGGCGCCAACCTCTGGCTGGCGCACCGGCTGCGGCCGCCGCTGGCCGCGATGTCGGTCGAGCAGCAGAGCCTCGACCGCTACCGGATGGGCGTCGCGCCCTACAAGAAGTGGCTGCTGATCGGCGCCTCGCTGCTGGTCGGGCTGATCGGCGGCGCCGCCGCCTCCGGGCAGTGGCGGACGTGGATGCTCTGGACCAACGAGACGGCGTTCGGGGTGAAGGACAGCCAGTTCCACCTGGACGTGTCCTTCTACGCCTTCGAACTGCCCTGGTACGAGTTCCTGCTGGGCTTCGCGTTCAGCGCGGTGATCGTCTCGCTGCTGGGCTCCGTGCTGGTCCACTACCTGTACGGCGGTCTGCGGCTGCAGGGCCCGGGCCGGCGGGCCAGCGCCGGCGCGCAGGGGCACCTCGCCGTGCTGCTGGGCGTGTTCGTCCTGCTCAAGGCCGTGGCGTACTGGCTGGACCGGTACGCGCTCGCGGTGAAGTCCGGCTCGTACAAGGGCGTGGACGGGTGGACCGGCCTGCGGTACGTGGACGCCAACGCGTTCCTGCCGGCCAAGACCATCCTGTTCTTCGTCGCGATCATCTGCGCGCTGCTGTTCTTCCTCACCCCGATCCGCCGCACCTGGGCGCCGGCCCTGATCGGCTTCGGCCTGATGGCGCTGTCCGCCGTGCTGATCGGCGGGGTGTACCCGGCGATCGTGCAGCAGTTCCAGGTCAAGCCGAACGAGCAGGCCAAGGAGACGCCGTACATCCAGAAGAACATCGACGCGACCCGGCAGGCGTACGGCATCGCCGACAGCCAGACCCAGCAGTACGACCCGAAGGGCACCACCAGCGCCGACGCGCTGAAGCCGGACGCCCAGACGATCGCGGACATCCGGCTGCTCGACCCGAACGTGGTCGCGCCGACCTTCCAGCAGAACGAGGCGCTGCGGAAGTACTACGCCTTCCCGAAGACCCTGGACGTCGACCGCTACGGCAGCCAGGACACCGTGGTCGGCGTCCGTGAGCTGGACCTGGGCGGTGTCCAGCAGCGCAACTGGATCAACGACCACTTCAAGTACACCCACGGCTACGGCCTCGTCGCGGCCAAGGGCAACCAGGTCGACGGGCTGGGCAACCCGGTCTACACCGAGTCCTCGCTGCCGACCACCGGCACCCTCGGGGACTACCAGCAGCGGGTCTACTACGGCGAGAAGACCAGCACGTACTCGATCGTCGGCGGCACCAACGAGGAGATCGACTACACCTCGGAGTCGGGCGCCGCGCAGACCTACAAGTACACCGGCGGCAGCGGGGTGTCCCTGGACAACCCGCTGACCCGGGCCGCGTTCGCGGTGAAGTTCGCCGAGCCGCAGATCCTCTACTCGGGAGCGATCGCCGACGGCGCGAAGGTCATCTACGACCGCACTCCCAAGGAGCGGGTCGAGAAGGTCGCCCCGTGGCTGTCCATCGACGCCGACCCGTACCCGGTGGTGCAGGACGGCAAGCTGGTCTGGGTGCTGGACGGTTACACCACCTCGGACGGCTTCCCGTTCTCGTCCAAGACCACCCTTGGTGACGTCACCAAGGACTCGCTGACCGACCAGCGCGGCCGCACGCTGACCGCCGTCAACAAGGTCAACTACATCCGCAACTCGGTGAAGGCCACCGTCGACTCCTACACCGGCGAGGTGACGCTCTACCAGTGGGACGAGACCGACCCGGTGCTGAAGACCTGGATGAAGGCCTTCCCCGACACGGTCACCCCGAAGTCGGACATCCCGGCCGCGCTGATGCCGCACCTGCGCTACCCGCAGGACCTCTTCAAGGTGCAGCGCGACCTGCTCTCGCAGTACCACATGACCGACGCGAGCGGCTTCTTCAACGGCACCGACATCTGGCAGGTGCCGATCGACCCCACCACCAACACCGGTGAGGTCCAGCCGCCGTACTACCTGACCGTCCGGATGCCCGACGCGGCGGCGGCGAGCTTCTCGCTCACCACCAGCTTCGTCCCGAGCGGACGGGACAACCTGGCCGCCTTCATGGCCGTCAGCGCCGACCCGGGCCCGGACTACGGAAAGATCCGGGTCCTCAAGGTGCCCAGCGGCTCCGGGGCGCTCGGGCCGAAGCTGACCCAGGCGAAGTTCAACTCCGACCAGGCGGTGGCCAACCAGCTCACCCTGCTGCGGACGGGCACCGACTCCGACATCGAGTACGGCAACCTGCTGACCCTCCCGGTCGGCGGCGGTCTGCTCAACGTCGAGCCGGTCTACCTGATCGGACGCGGCGCCAGGGTCCCGGTGCTGAAGAAGGTGCTGGCGGTGTACGGCAACGACAACGTCGCGCTGGAGGACACCCTGGAGAAGGCGCTCACCAAGGTGTTCGGCAACGCCGCGGCCACCGCGCCGACCACCCCGACGGCGCCCACCACGCCGACCACGCCCGGCACCACCACGCCCACCACGCCGACCACGCCCACCCCGGGCACCGGTGACCCGGCGGTGACCAAGGCGATCCAGGACGCCCAGAAGGCGTACAACGACAGCCAGGAGGCGCTGAAGAGCGGCGACTGGGCCAAGTACGGCGAGGCCCAGAAGGCGCTGCAGGAGGCGCTCAACCGGGCGGCCGCGGCCCAGCCGACGGGCGGCGCCACCCCGGCGCCGGCCCCGAAGCCGACGGCCCCACCGACGGCCACGCCGACCGCGTCGCCGTCACCCGGTTCCTGAGCTGCGACAACCGATTGATGATCTGCCCCGCGTCCGTGCTACTGTTGAGTTACCGACGCGGGGTGGAGCAGCTCGGTAGCTCGCTGGGCTCATAACCCAGAGGTCGCAGGTTCAAATCCTGTCCCCGCTACTCAGTAGCAGAAGGCCCGGAGGATCAAATCCTCCGGGCCTTCGCCATGGGTGGCCGAAAGGCTGATCCACTCCGGTACGATGCGTGACCGGGGTTTGTGGGGCTCAGTGTCGGGAAATCGACAAAGCGCTGAAGCAATCTCGCCGGGCTTCGGCCCCGCTCTGTCACATTCGACCGGAGCAGGTGTACGCGGGTTGCGGGTGATGCGACGATGGAGCACATGGGGGACGCTGCGCGGCCGTTGACGGGCCGTCGACTCCGAGGGGCCCCTCGGAGGTCCCCCGGTCTCGGCGCCGGCCGATGGCTGGGGTGGGAGTTCTCCGGTCCTGGCCGATGGCTGGGGTGGGGGTCCCCCCGGCCGAAGGCTGGGGGAGGATGCCGCAGCACTCTGGGGGAGCGGGAGTCGGCATGAAGCTGATCGGCAGGAACGAGCGAGGAGCGGGAGACCCGGCAGACCGGGGTGCGGGCGCGAACAGCGCCATCGAGGCGGACACCGAGGGCTGGGCGATCAGCTCCGACGACACGCACACCGCCCTGCCCGCGCAGCGCACCACCGCCCGCACCGCACCGCGGCCCGAAGGCTTCGGCCCGGAGAGCCTGGTGCACATCTCCGCCCAGCAACTCGTCGACGCCATCGGCCCGTACGCGCACGGGACCGTCGACCCCGACGCGGAGACGGACCCGGACGCGACCAGCTTCGAGAGTGCGCTGGCCGCGCGCGAGCAGGCCGCACTGGAGTCCCGGCACCGGCAGGCCGCCGACTCCGGCGACCCCAACGCCGCCAGCCAGCTCGGCGCGCTGCTGCTGCGCCGCGGCGACCTCGCGGACGCCGAGCCGTACCTGCGCAGTGCGGCGGCCGCGGGGCTGCGGGCCGCGGCCAACAACCTGGGTGTCCTGCTGCACCAGCAGGGCCACCGTGCCGAGGCCGCGCAGTGGTGGCGGCAGGCCGCGGTGGCGGGCAGTGCCCCCGCCGCGCACGCGCTCGGCCTGCAGTTGCGCGACCAGGGTGAGGAGGAGGCGGCCGAGTACTGGCTCCACTTCGCGGCCGAGCACGGACACCCGCTCGGCGCCTACGCGCTGGGCGATCTGATGGAGCATCGGCGGGACGTCCGCGCCGAGCGCTGGTTCAAGGCCGCCGCCGACGCCGGGCACCGTGAGGCCGCCTACCGGCTGGCCCGGATGCGCGAGGCCGCCGGCGACAAGGAGACCGCCGAGACCTGGTACCGCACCGCCGCCGCCCGCAGCCACGCCCGCGCGGCGTTGCGGCTCGGCGTCCTGCTGGAGGAGCGTGCCCAGGAGGAGCCCGCGCTGATCGAGGAGGCCGCCCGCTGGTACCGGCAGTCGGCGCAGAACGGGGAGCCCCGGGCCGCGTGCGCGCTGGGCTTCCTGCTGCGCGACACCGGGGACCTGACCGCCGCCGCCGAGTGGTGGCAGGAGGCGGCCGAGGCGGGGGACGGCACGGCCGCCAACGCGCTCGGGGCCCTGCACGCCGGCCGCGGCGCCTCGGCCGAGGCCGAGCGGTGGTACCGGATGGCACTGGAGGCCGGCGACCACAACGGCGCGTTCAACCTGGGCCTGCTGTGTGCGGGCGCCGGCCGCGAGGCCCAGGCCGAGCAGTGGTACCGGCGCGCCGCGTACGCCGGGCACCGGGAGGCCTGCAACGCGCTGGCCGTGATCCTGCTCCAGCGCGGCGACGAGTCCGGCGCCGAGCCCTGGTTCTCCAAGGCCGCCGAGGCCGGCAGTGTGGACGGCGCCTTCAACCTGGGCGTCCTGCACGCCGGGCGCGGAGAGCAGCAGCAGGCGCACGAGTGGTACGCGCGCGCTGCCGCGGAAGGCCACGGCGAGGCCGCCCTCCAACTGGCCGTCGCCCAGGAGCAGCGCGGCCACCTGACCGCCGCGCTGGACCGCTACCGCCAGGCCGCGGCCGGCGGATCCGCCGAGGGCGCCTTCCGGCTGGCCTCGGTGCTGGACCGGCGCGGCGACGCGGACGCGGAGGCCGAGCACTGGTACGCGGTGGCCGCCGACGCCGGGCACCGCCGGGCCCAGGTCCGGATGGGGGTGCGGGCGGCGGAGCGCGGCGCGCTGGAGATCGCCGAGAGCTGGTACCGGCGGGCGGCCGAGGCGGGCAGCCGCAGCGCGGCCTTCAACCTGGGGCTGCTGTTGGCCCGTCAGGACTCCGAGGCCGAGGCGATGCTCTGGTACACCCGGGCCGCCGACGCGGGCCACGGGCGGGCCGCGCTGCGGCTGGCGCTGCTGGCACTGCGCCGGGGGGAGCCGGTGCAGGCGGAGAGCTGGTGCCGGCGGGCGGCCGAGTACGGGCCGGCCGAGGTGGCCGAGCGGGCGGCGCGGCTGCTCGGGGCGCTCAACGCGGAGCTCAGCGCCTGAGGCCGGGCGGCCGGGCTGTCAGCGGCAGTCGGGGCAGAGCCCGCGGTAGGTGATCTCGGCGCCCGAGATGACAAAGCCGAAGCGTTCGGTGGCGGGCAGCGCGGCGAGTGGATCACCCTGGGGGTGGACGTCGCGGATGGCGCCGCAGCCGGAGCAGATCAGGTGCTGGTGTGCGTGGTGCGCGTTGGGGTCGTACCGCTTGGCGCGCCCGTCGGTGGCGACCTCCAGCACCTCGCCGAGGCCGACGAGCTCGCCCAGGGTGTTGTAGACGGTGGCCCGGCTGATCTCGGGCAGCCGGTCGACCGCGCGCGCGTGCACCTCGTCGGCGGTCAGGTGGACGTGCTCACCGTCGAGGACCTCGGCCACCACGCGCCGCTGTGAGGTGAGCCGCCAGCCGCGGGTCCGGAGTCGTTCCAGCAGGTCACTCATGGGTCAAGGGTAGGGCACGATCTTAACTTGGTTCCAGTATTGACTTGGACAAAGTCCAAGCTAGGATCGATTCGTCACGACCGGATAACGCGGAGGCACGCCATGACCACCCAGGACGACCTGCGGCCCACTCTCACCACGGAGGCCGGCGCGCCCGTCGCCGACAACCAGAACACCGAGACGGCCGGCACGGGCGGCCCGGCGCTGATCCAGGACCAGTACCTCTTCGAGAAGCTCGCCCACTTCAACCGCGAGCGGATCCCGGAGCGGGTGGTGCACGCCCGCGGCGCCGGCGCCTACGGCACGTTCACGGTGACGGCCGACGTCACGCCGTACACCCGGGCGACGTTCCTGTCGCAGGTCGGCAAGCAGACCGAGACCTTCCTGCGGTTCTCCACCGTGGCGGGCAACCTCGGTTCGGCGGACGCGGTCCGCGACCCGCGCGGCTTCGCGCTGAAGTTCTACACCGAGGACGGCAACTACGACCTGGTCGGCAACAACACGCCGGTCTTCTTCATCAAGGACGCCATCAAGTTCCCGGACTTCATCCACACCCAGAAGCGCGACCCGTACACCGGCTCCCAGGAGGCGGACAACGTCTGGGACTTCTGGGGTTTCTCGCCCGAATCCACCCACCAGGTGACCTGGCTGTTCGGCGACCGCGGCATCCCGGCGACCCTGCGCCACATGAACGGCTACGGCTCGCACACCTACCAGTGGCAGAACGAGGCCGGCGAGTACTTCTGGGTCAAGTACCACTTCAAGACCGACCAGGGCATCAGGAACCTCACCCAGGCCGAGGCCAACGCGCTCGCCGGTGAGGACCCGGACAGCCACCAGCGCGACCTGCGCGAGTCGATCGAGCGCGGCGAGTTCCCGAGCTGGACGGTACAGGTGCAGATCATGCCCGCCGCCGACGCCGTGACCTACCGGTTCAACCCGTTCGACCTGACCAAGGTCTGGCCGCACGCGGACTACCCGCCGATCGAGATCGGGAAGCTGGAGCTCAACCGCAACCCCGACAACGTCTTCGCCGAGGTCGAGCAGTCGATCTTCTCCCCGGCGCACTTCGTGCCCGGCATCGGCCCCTCCCCGGACAAGATGCTGCAGGGCCGCCTGTTCGCCTACGCGGACGCCCACCGCTACCGCGTCGGCATCAACGCCGACCACCTGCCGGTGAACCGCCCGCACGCCGGCGAGGCACGCAACAACAACCGGGACGGCTACCTCTACGACGGCCGCCACGGCCGGCAGAAGAACTACGAGCCCAACAGCTTCGGCGGCCCCGTCGAGACCGGCCGTCCGCTCTGGGCCCCCACCCCGGTGACCGGCCTCACCGGCAACCACGAGGCCCCCGCGCACGCCGAGGACAACGACTTCGTCCAGGCCGGCACGCTCTACCGGCTGTTCTCCGAGGACGAGAGGCAGCGCCTGATAGCCAACCTCGCCGGCTTCATCGCCAAGGTCTCGGCCGACCGCGACGACATCGTCGAGCGTGCGATCGACAACTTCCGCCAGGCCGACGCCGACTACGGCCGGCGGCTGGAGGAGGCCGTCCGCGAGCTGCGCAAGCAGAAGTAGCGGGCCGTCAAGAGCTGCGGGCCCGGGAGCAGTTCGACTGCTCCCGGGCCCGCGACCAGTTCCGCGGCCGGTTCCGCCGCCGTCCTGCGCTCAGACGCTCAGCCGGCGCAGGGCCTCCTCGTGCAGCAGCCCGTTGCTGGCCACCGCGTCCGCGCCGTTCGGTCCGTCGTAGCCGTCCAACCCGGTGAAGCGGCCGCCCGCCTCCTGCACCACGATGCACGGCGCCGCCATGTCCCACAGGCTCAGCTCGGGCTCGGCCGCGATGTCCACCGCGCCCTCGGCGACCATCATGTACGACCAGAAGTCGCCGTAGGCGCGGGTGCGCCAGCAGGCCCTGGTCAGGTCCAGGAACGGGTCGAGCCGGCCGCGCTCCTCCCAGCCGCTGAGCGAGGAGTAGGAGAGCGAGGCGTCCCCGAGGTCGGCCACGCCCGACACCGAGATCCGGCTCGCCTTGGCCAGGCTCCGGCCGGCGTACGCGCCCAGGCTCCTGGCCGCCCACCAGCGGCGGTTCAGCGCGGGGGCGGAGACGATGCCCACCACCGGCTGCAGCTCGCCGTCCACGCCCTCCTCCAGCAGCGCGATCAGGGTGGCCCACACCGGTACGCCGCGGACGTAGTTCTTGGTGCCGTCGATCGGGTCGATCACCCAGCGGCGCGGGCCGGTGCCCTGCAGGCCGTACTCCTCGCCGAGCACCGCGTCGCGCGGCCGGGCCCGCTGGAGCACGCTGCGCACCAGCTCCTCCGCGGCCTTGTCGGCGTCGCTGACGGGGGTCAGGTCGGGCTTGGTCTCGACCTTGAGGTCCAGCGCCTTGAAGCGCTCCATGGTGATGGAGTCGGCCGAGTCGGCGAGGACGTGGGCGAGTCGGAGATCGTCGTGGTAGTCGGCCATGCTCGAACGATATCGAGCCCTCCACGATCCCGACAGCACGGCTCGCTCAGCGGACGGGCCCGGCGGATCGGCGCCGGTCAGTGCCCGCTGCCGCTGATCTGGAGGCCCACCACCCCGGCGATCACCAGGCTGATCGAGACGAGCTTGAGGGTGCTGCTGGACTCGTCCAGGAAGACCATGCCGTACACCGCCGTGCCGGCCGCGCCGATGCCGGTCCACACCGCGTAGGCGCTGCCGACCGGCAGGTACTTGAGCGACAGCGTGAGCAGACCGAAGCTGCCCAGGGCGAACGCGCAGAACGCGACGGTCGGCCAGAGCTTGGTGAAGCCGTGGCTCAGCTTGAGATTGACCGCGAAGCCGGTCTCCAGCAGACCGGCGAGGATCACCATGGCCCATGGCATCGCGCTGGCTCCCTGTCTCCCGGGGGACGGGACCGGTCGGTCCGACCTTCTTATGATCGCCAGGGCAGGGCCGTCCGACACCTCCGACCGGCCGAACGGTGGTTGCGTCCGGCGTCGCCGAGCGGAGTCAGTCGCCCTCGCCGGCCTCGCGGGTGGAGAGCAGCCGGCGCAGTGAGTACAGCCGGGCCGGATCGGCGTGGCCGTCCGCGACCCAGGCGTCCAGCGCGCAGTCCTGCTCGTCGTGGCTGCAGGCGCGCGGGCAGTCGGCGGTGCCGGGCTCCAGGTCGGGGAAGGCCAGGATGACCCGGGACGGGTCGATGTGCGAGAGCCCGAACGACCGGAAGCCCGGGGTGTCGATCACCCAGCCCGGGTCCAGCGCCTTCTTCGAGCCCGGCTTGGCCCCGGGCGGCGGCGGCAGCCGCAGGGCCAGCGCCGAGACGGTGGTGTGCCGGCCGCGCCCGGTGACCGCGTTCACCACGCCGGTGGTCCGCTGGTGCGCCGGGACCAGCGCGTTGACCAGGGTGGTCTTGCCGACGCCGGAGTGTCCGATGAACACGGTGGAGCGCCCGCGCAGGTGCTCCCGGACGGCCTCGGCGCCCGCCGTCTCCAGCTCGTCCCGCCGGGTGACCACGTACTGGATGCCCAGCGGCGCGTACGACTCCAGCAGCGGTTCCGCGGAGGCCAGGTCGGACTTGGTGAGCACCAGCAGCGGCTCCATGCCCGCGTCGTACGCGGCCACCAGACAGCGGTCGATCAGCCGGGGCCGAGGCTCCGGGTCGGCGAGCGCGGTCACGATGGCCAGCTGCTGGGCGTTGGCGACCACGATCCGCTCGTACGGGTCGTCGTCGTCCGCGGTGCGCCGCAGGACGGAGCTGCGCTCCTCGACCCGGACGATCCGGGCCAGCGTGTCGGCCTCGCCGGAGAGGTCGCCGACCACGTTGACCACGTCGCCGACCACCACGCCCTTGCGGCCCAGCTCGCGCGCCTTCATGGCGATGATCTGGCGTTCCTGCTTGGTACCCGCGTCCACCAGGCAGGTCAGCCGACCCCGGTCCACGGTGAGGATCATCGCCTCGGCGGCGTCCTCGTGCTTGGGCCGGATCCGGGTCCGCGGCCGGGAGCCCTTGCGGCCCGGGCGGTTGCGGATGTCGTCCTCGTCGGCGTCCTTGCCGTAGCGGCGCATGCTGTTCTACTTCCCGTCAGCTCTGGCCCAGCAGGTCGGCCCACATCTGCGGGAAGTCCGGCAAGGTTTTGGCGGTGGTCGCCACGTTCTCCACCTCGACGCCCTTGACCGCGAGGCCGAGTACGGCGGCGGCGGTGGCGAGGCGGTGGTCCTCGTAGGTGTGGAAGACGCCGCCGTGCAGAGTACGCGGGCGGATCCGCAGACCGTCCTCGGTCTCGGTGACGTTGCCGCCCAGGTCGTTGATCTCCTTGGCCAGCGCGGCGAGCCGGTCGGTCTCGTGCAGGCGCAGGTGGGCGATGCCGTACAGGTGGGACTCGGAGTCGGCCAGCGCGGCCACCGCGGCGATCACCGGGGTGAGCTCGCCGACGTCGTGCAGGTCGGCCTCGATGCCGTGGATCCGGCCGGTGCCGGTGAACTCCAGGCCCTCGTCCGAGAAGCGGCAGCTGCCGCCCATCCGCGTGTAGATCTCGCGGAGCTGGTCGCCGGGCTGGTAGGTGTGCTTCGGCCAGTCCCGGACGGTGACCCGGCCGCCCGTGACCAACGCGGCGGCGAAGAACGGGGCGGCGTTGGAGAGGTCCGGCTCGACCACCAGGTCACGGCCGATCAGGGCGCCGGGGGTGACCCGCCAGACGTCCTTCTCGCCGCCGTCCTCGGGGGCGTCCACCTGGCCGCCGGCCTTGCGGACCATGTCGACGGTCATCCGGATGTGCGGCAGCGAGGGCACGGTGCCGCCGATGTTCCGGATCTCCACGCCGTTGTTGTAGCGGGCCCCGGAGAGCAGCAGGGCGCTGATGAACTGCGAGGAGGAGGAGGCGTCCAGTTCCACCGTGCCGCCGTCCAGGGAGCCGGTGCCGTGCACGGTGAGCGGGAAGCCGCCGCGGCCGCCGTCGTCGATCCGCGCGCCGAGGGCGCGCAGCGCGTCGATCACGCCGTGCTGGGGGCGCTCGTAGCTGCGGGGGTCGCCGTCGAAGTGCACCGCGCCGTCGGCGAGCACCGCGAGCGGGGGCAGGAAGCGCATCACGGTGCCGGCGTTGCCGACGTCCACCTGGGCGGGCCCGCGCAGCCGGCCGGCCGGGATGACCCGCCAGGCCTCGCCGCCGCCGGTGCCGCCGCTGGCCGCGTTCACGGTCTCCTCGATACCGACGCCCAGTGCCCGCAGGCCGTCCGCCATCAGCTGCGAGTCACGGCTGCGCAGCGGGCGGCGGACCCAGCCCGGGCCGTCGGCGAGCGCCGCCAGCACCAGCGCGCGGTTGGTCGCGGACTTGGAGCCGGGGATGGTCACGGTCGCGTCGACGGCGGCGGTGGCGACAGGGGCGGGCCACAGGGAGTCGGTCATGCGGCAAGTCTAGGGGTGGTGGGTGTACCCGCCGGTGCGGCGGCCGGGGCGTGCCGGGAGTGGCTCAGCGGGTCGGCCAGTCCAGCAGCCAGCCGCTGCCGATCAGCAGGCAGACCAGGGCGATCACCAGGAACAGCGCGACCCAGAGCAGGGCGCTGACCCCGGTCAGCCGGGCCAGCTGGTCGGCGTCCGAGTCGGGTGCCCCGCCGTGCCGGCGCTTGCGCTGGAGCTCGACCACCGGCCGGACGCCGGCCAGCAGCAGGAACCAGACGCCGAGGTAGGCGAAGCCGGCCCGGAGCTCCTCGCCGCCGTACCAGGAGACCAGGACGAAGGCCGCGCCGGTGACCAGCACGGAGAGCACCCCGAAGGCGTTCCTGATCTTGATCAGCATTCCGGCGAGCAGCAGGATGGAGATCCACAGCAGTGCGGTGATCCGCCCGGCGGCCAGCAGCGCGGCGCCGCCCAGGCCCAGCAGTGAGGGCGCGATGTAGCCGGCCGCGGCGGTGAGGATCATGCCGGGGCCGGTCGGCGGCCCGGAGGAGAGGGTCAGTCCTGAGGTGTCCGAGTGCAGCCGGATCCCCGCCAGCCGCCGCCGGGTGAGCAGCGCGACCAGGCCGTGCCCGCCCTCGTGCGCGATGGTCACCACGTTCCGGCTCAGCCGCCAGGCCGGCTGCACCGCGACGGCGAGCAGGGCGGCGGCGGCCATGACCAGCACCAGCCAGCCCGGCGGCAGGGGCTGGGGGTCCGCCACCCGGTGCCACACGTTCGCGAAGTCCATCCCGTACCGCCCAAGTCCCTCGGTCCACTGCCGGACCGGCAGCCTCCCATGCAGGGACGGCGCGGCGGTAGCGCCCGGTTCTCTCCGATGCCGTTCCGTGAGACTGCGCCGTACGGGTGGGGCGGGCGTGGCAAGCTGATCGTCATGTGCGGTCGCTTCGCCTCCACCACCAAGCCCGAGGACCTGGTCGAGATCTTCGGGGTGGAGCAGTGGGATCCCACCGAGACGCTCGCCCCGAGCTGGAACGTGGCGCCCACCGACCCGGCCTTCGTGGTGCTGGAGCGCACTCCGAAGGGCCTGCCGGCGCCGGTCCGCCAGCTGCGGGTGCTGCGCTGGGGCCTGGTGCCGGCCTGGGCGAAGTCCCCGGACACCGCGGTCAAGATGATCAATGCCCGGGCCGACACCGTGCACGAGAAGCCCTCCTACCGGCAGGCCTTCGCCGCCCGCCGCTGTCTGCTCCCGATCGACGGCTACTTCGAGTGGCAGTCGACACCCGGGGCCAAGGGCCGGGCGGGCAAGCAGCCGTACTTCGTCTCCCGGGCCGACGGCGGCGTGCTCGCGCTGGCCGGTCTGTACGAGTTCTGGCGCGACCGCACCCTCCCCGCCGACCACCCGGACGCCTGGCGGGTCACCTGCACCGTGGTCACCACCGAGGCCGAGCCGCTGCTCGCCCCGATCCACGAGCGGATGCCGCTCTTCCTCGACCCGGCCGGCTTCGACGCCTGGCTGGACCCGGCCCGTACCGACCCGGACGAGCTGCGCTCGCTGCTCGTCCCGCCCGCGCCCGGCGCGTTGCGGGTGCACCCGGTGGGCACCGCCGTCGGTAACATCCGCAACAACGGTCCCGAGCTGGTGCGGGAGCTGACCGACGAGGACCGCACCACTCTCTTCTGAGCCGACTCCGGGAGCCCCGCGTGCAGACCCTGGTCACCACCCCCGCCGGCGACGCCCGGATCACCCGGTACGAGACCGCCGGCCGGCCCCGGGCCCGGCTCGCCCTCGGACACGGCGCCGGCGGCGGCGTCGAGGCGCTGGACCTGCAGGCGCTGGCCGCCGCGCTGCCGCCGCTCGGCTTCGCCGTCGCCCTGGTCGAGCAGCCCTGGCGGGTGGCCGGGAAGAGGCTGGCCCCCGCCCCGAAGACGCTCGACGCGGGCTGGCTTCCGGTGGTGCCGGAGCTGGCGCAGGACGGCGTGCCGCTGTTCGTCGGCGGGCGCAGCGCGGGCGCCCGGGTGGCCTGCCGGACCGGGCGGGACAGCGGCGCCGCGGGGGTGCTCGCGCTGTCCTTCCCGCTGCACCCGCCGGGCCGGCCGGAGAAGAGCCGGGCCGACGAACTGCTGGGCACCGCTCTGCCCACGCTGGTGGTGCAGGGCGGCGCGGACACCTTCGGCACGCCCGGGGAGTTCCCGGTGCTGCCGGCCACCCACGAGCTGGTCGAGGTGCCGGGGGCGGGCCACGGCTTCAAGGTGCCCAAGCGGGCCGCGCTCGGGCAGCAGGAGGTGTCGGCCCTGATCACCGCCGCGGTCGGCGACTGGCTGTCCGCCCGCACCTGAGCCCGGCGACTGCCTGCCAACGCCCGACTCCGGTCGGGAATGCGGGACGGTGTCCGATGGTTGACCCCACCGTCAGCAGAGTCCCGGTGGAAGGTGGCGCAGCACATGGGTTCGATCGCGTGCCCCGAGCGGCCGGAGGAGCGAGCGGTGGCCAACACGCTCGTACCCGACTGGTCGGACTGGCTTGTCGCGGGCGAGAAGCCCGTGAGCCCGATATCCTCCATCTCGGGTCGGCCCGCCGTGGGCCGGGCCCGCAGTGCCGAGGAGGTGGGTCCGGTCGTCGGGACCGATGACGAGTCCGTGTCGGGCGTGGGCGGTCCGAGTGAGGGCCTGCCCGCGGGCGAGGCGCTCACCGGTGACGAGCTGGCCGAGGCGATCGGTGAGGACACCTTCCGGGTCTCCGCGGACGAGAGCGAGGAGTCGCGGCGCGAGCGCTTCGAGCGCGACGCGCTGATGTACCTCGATCCGATGTACTCGGCGGCGCTGCGGATGACCCGCAACCCGGCCGACGCGGAGGACCTGCTGCAGGAAGCATTCGCCAAGGCGTACGCGTCCTTCCACCAGTTCCGCGAGGGCACCAACCTCAAGGCGTGGCTGTACCGCATCCTCACCAACACGTTCATCAACTCGTACCGCAAGAAGCAGCGCGAACCCCAGCGCACCGCGGCGGAGGAGATCGAGGACTGGCAGCTGGCCCGGGCCGAGTCGCACATGTCGACCGGTCTGCGCTCGGCCGAGGCGCAGGCGCTCGACCACCTGCCCGACAGCGATGTGAAGGACGCCCTCCAGGCGATCCCGGAGGAATTCCGCATCGCCGTCTATCTGGCGGACGTCGAGGGCTTTGCCTACAAGGAGATCGCGGACATCATGGGTACACCCATCGGTACGGTGATGTCCCGACTGCACCGGGGCCGTCGCCAGTTGCGCGGCATGCTGGAGGACTACGCCCGTGACCGCGGGCTGGTCCCGGCGGGCAGTGGAGCAGGTCAGGAAGCGAAGGGCGCGGGCTCATGAGCTGCGGCGATCCGCACGACACCGAGTGTGGCGAGGTGCTCGACCACCTCTACGAATTTCTCGACAACGAGATGGCCGAAGGCGACTGCGCCAAGCTGCGGGTGCACTTCGAGGAGTGCTCGCCCTGCCTGGAGAAGTACGGTCTCGAACAGGCCATCAAGGCGTTGATCAAGCGGTCCTGCGGCTGTGACGACACCCCGGCCGATCTGCGCACCAAGGTGCTGGCCCGGATCGACTCGATCCGGACCGGGCAGCGTTCGGCGGCGGCCGCCGCGAAGTCCGCCGACGGGCCGCCGGCCGGGCAGGGCGCCCCGGCCGCGGCCACCGCGGAGTAGCACCGCGCCGCAGCGAGCCTCGCGACCGCGCGGGCCGGCCCCGGATGCCCCGGGGCCGGCCCGCGCGGCCTTTCGGTACGTCAGCGGGCCGTTCCCTCAGCAGGGGCCGTCGTCGGCCCAGACGCCCCACTGGCCGCTGGCGGTCGGGACCTCGTTCAGGGTCCACCACTTGGCGTGGTAGTTGTGGCCCTGGTACGAGACCTTGTTGCCGTTGGTGTAGGTGGTGGTGGCGCTCCACGGGGGCTGGGTGCAGGTGCCGGAGCTCGGGCTGGGGCTCGGGCTCGGGCTGCCGGGCGGCGGGCTGGTCGGCGGAGTCGTGGGCGGTGTGGTGGGCGGCGTCGCTCCGGCGAAGCGGACGGTGAACTTGGTGAAGTCCCAGTCGTTCTGGGCCACGCTGGAGCAGGAGCCGGAGAGGCCGGGGTCGACCGTCCCGGCGCACTGACGGTCCCGGTTGACGGACCAGTAGGTGTAGCGGGCCAGCTTGTGCGCGGTGGCGAAGTCGAGCACGGTCTGGAAGTCGGCCTGCCGGAAGTACTCGGCGGCGTCGGTGCGTCCGTTCATCAGGGAGACGCCCTCGTGGGCGTAGGCGGTGGCCTCGCTCCAGCCGAAGGTGGTCTGCAGGATCTGATTGAACTTCACCAGCGCGTCGGTCTGCGCGGTGGCGCCGTTGAACCCGCCGTCGAACGGCATGATCGAGTAGTTGTTCGGGGTGAAGCCCTGGGACTTGGCCTCGTTCAGCATCTGCGTCCCGAACCAGCCGGTGCCCGCGTTGGTGCCGGCCGTGGTGATCGAGATGTACAGGCCGGGGTTGTCCCGCTGAAGGATCCTCGCGGCGCCGATCTCGTTGTGGATGGCCGCCGCGTTCTCGTACTCGGGCTCCTCCAGGTCGAAGTCGATCGCCTTCAGCTGGTACTTGGTGATCACCTTCTGGTAGCCGGCCGCGGTCGCCTCCGGGGTGCCACAGCTCTGGCCGAGCTTGTTGCCGCCGTAGCCGCCGACCGAGACCGAGACGTCGCCGCCCTTGCCGCGGATCTTCTGGATGACGGCCGGCATCACGGTGTCGGTGTCGATCGAGGAGGTGCCGCCCCAGGCGGGCCGACAGCCGCCCGCGTCCAGGATGAAGGCCAGCTGGAAGGCCTTCTGGCCGGTCGCGTCCATCACGGCGGCCGGATCCGGCGGGCTGTTGTCCTCGGGCATCAGGTACGGGGCCGAGGCGTACCAGTTGCTGCCCAGGGCGTCGGTGGCGCCGAGCGCGGCGACCGCGTCGGAGCTGCCGGTCAGGGCGGCGACGCCGCCGGCCAGCAGCGCGAGCGCGGCGGTGGCGGCGGCGGCCAGGGTGCCGCGCCGGCGGCGGTGCCGGCGGGGCGCGGGGGAGCGGAGCTGGGTTCGTTCCATGCGGGAACCTCTCCGGGGCAGGGGTGTGGGGGACCGCACGAGCGCGGTGGGGCCCGGGGGTGGACGGCGCTGTACGCGGGAGCGCGGTGCGGGGAGCACGACCCGGGTGCGGGCCGGTCTGCTCCATAAAATGGACTGGACCACCTGTGGGGGTCAAGGGCCCGGCGAAGGCTTGGGACGCATTTAAGGTCCGGGGCGGCCGCCGTGGCGTATTCGGCTCCGCGGACCGGCGTTTCACTCGTTCGGGTGAGCTGTCGCTGCCCCGACAGCGGCAATCCGCCATCGTGCGTCGCAGCCCTCGGGTCGCGCCCTATTCTCCTGACTGGCCCTCACGTCCGGTGGGCAGAGCACGGGGTGGGGAGGCCGGTATCGCCAGTGTTCGCGACGGTGCGGCCCTGCCGCGCGCGATGGCCGGCTGCGTCGCCGGCGTCCTCCTCGCCGCCGTCTGCTGCCTGCTCCCGCTGGTGCTCCCCACGGCCGCGGGCTGGCTCGGCGGGCCGGTCGACCTCCGGCGGCTGGCGCCGCTCGCGCTGCTGCACCTGTGCCTGGAATCGCTCGCCCAGGGGCTGCCCACGCCCTGCACCCGGATCTGGCGGCGCCTGCTCGGCCGCCGACCCGTCAGGACCGAACCGGCCGGGCGCCCGGGCAGCAGCTTCTTCCCGGTGCTGTTCGCCGGAGTCCTGATGCTGCCCCCGGCCGCCGCCGCGCTGGTCGCCGTCCCGGCCGCGCTGATCGGGCCGCTCGGGCAGCCCGGAGCGGTGCGCCGGCTGTGGAACGCCTCCCAGCTCGCCCTCGCCGCGTTCGCCGCCGCCGCGGTCTTCCACCTGCTCGGCGGGCCGCGGCTGCTGCTCGGCTCCCGCTTCCCCGGCGCCGCGCTCGGCGCACTCGCCGCCGTGCTGGTGTTCTGCCTGGTCAACGGCGTTCTGGTGGGCACCGTCCGCCGGCTCGCCGGTGCCGGTCCGGCCGTCGGGACGGTCCGCGCCCTGTGGAACTGCCTGCTGCCCGCACTGCTGCACGGGGCCGGCGGCCTGATGGTCGCGATCCTGTGGCAGGGCCCGTACGGCGCGCTGGCCGTGCTGCTCGCGCTGCTGCCGCTGTCCATCTCGGCCTGGGTCTCCGCCCAGGCCCACCGCGAGCAGGCCGCCCACCGGGCGACCGTGCAGGCGCTGGTGCAGGCGGTGGAGATCAAGGACGCCTACACCCGCGGGCACAGCGAGCGGGTCGGCCGGGCCTCGGTGCTGATCGCCCGCCAGCTCGGCATGGCGGAGGACCGGATCCGGACCCTGCACTTCGCCGGCACCCTGCACGACGTCGGCAAGCTCGCGGTCGCCACCGAACTGCTGCGGCGCAACGGCCCGCTCTCCGAGGCCGAGCGCAGGGCGATCGAGGTGCACCCGGTGGCCGGCCACGAGCTGGTCCGCGAGCTCGCGTTCCTCGGCGAGGCCCGGGACGGCATCCTGCACCACCACGAGCGGCTGGACGGCCGCGGCTACCCGGACGGGCTCGCGGGCACCCGGATCCCGGAGTTCGCCCGGATCATCTCGGTCGCGGACGCCTTCGACTCGATGACCTCCACCCGCTCCTACCGGCGCGGCCGCCCGGTCGGCGAGGCGGTGGCCGAGCTGGGCCGCTGCGCGGGCAGCCAGTTCGACCCGGTGATGGTGCGGGCCCTGGTCCGCGCCCTGGCCGAGCACGACTGGCAGGTCGAGCCGCCCCCGCCCGGTGGCTGGGACGGCGAGGTGCCGGACATCCCGCTCGGCGTGCCCGAGCCCGCCCGCCGGAGCCCGGCCAAGGGCGCCGGCGTCGCCTTCGGCGGCCCGCCGTGACCGGGACGGCGCCCGTGGTGGTCTACGGCGCGGCCGCCGGGCTGTTCGGCGCGGGGGTGCTGCACTCACTCGCCCACGGCCTGGCCGAGCCGGCCGTGGCACTGGCCTTCGTCGGGCTGATCGCGTTCGGCGAGTGCGTGAGGGTGATCCTGCCGGGCGACCGCGACCAGGCGCCGGTCGGCACCGCCGCCGCCCTCGCGTACGCGCTGCTCGGCCCACTGCGCGGCCTGCCCACCTCGCACGGCACCCTGCAGGTGGTGGCGGTGGTCGGGCTCGGCACCCTGGCGGGCGCACTGCTGCGGCGGGCGGCCGGCGGCGGACTGCGGCCCCGGGGACTCCTCCCCCCGGCGCTCGCCGCCCGGGCCGACGCCGCGGCCAGGCGGCTGCTCACCGCGGCGTTCGCGGCCGTGCTGTTCCAGCCGCTGTACACCAGCGGGGCGATCGACCGGATGCCGCTGACCGGCCCCGGCTACGGGGTGTTCGTGATCGCGGTCGCCGTCCTGGCCGCGCTCTGCGACGCCGCCCTGGCCGCCGTACTGCACCGGGCCAGGACGGGGGCGCGGTTCGCCATGGCGCTGGAGGACGAGCTGCGCTCGCTGGCCGGGATCGGCTCCGCGATCGTGGCCACCGGGATGCTGCTCAGCCTGCTGGCGGGCGAGGTCGGGCTGTGGGCGCTGCCGCTGTTCTGCGCGCCGCTGCTGCTTGCCCGGGCCGCGTTCCGGCGGGCGGCCGCGGCCCGGGCCACCACCGGACAGACCATCGAGACGCTGGCCAGGGCCACCGAGGTGGCCGGCTACACCACCCCCGGCCACGCCCGGCGGGTCGCCGACACCGCCTGCGCGCTCGGCCGCGAGCTCGGCCTCGGCACCCGGGAGCTCGCCCTGCTGGAGTACGCCGCGCTGATGCACGACATCGGCCAGCTCTCGCTGGTCGAGCCGGTGCCCGGCGGCGCCACCGCGCTGCTGCCCGCCGAGGAGCAGCAGCGGATCGCGCGCCTCGGCAGCGAGGTGATCCGGCGGACCGGGGTGCCCCGGCAGGTCTGGCAGCAGGTCGCCAGGCTGGCCGACCCCGGACGGCTGCCGGACGGCCGGCCGGACCGCTCGCTCCCGGTCGCCGCCCGGATCATCCAGGTGGCCAACGCGCACGACGACCTGCTGACCGCGGCCCGCAGCGCGGGCCTGCCGGAGATGGCCGGGCGGTTGCAGGCACTGGAACGGCTCCGGCTGGAACGCGGCCGGGCCTACGACCCGGTCGTGCTGGACGCCCTGGCCAGAGTGGGTGGCCAGGTGCCGGGCGGCTCCGGCGCCGACGAGGCCGGACCGGACTGAACGGCCGCGCAGGGAGCGCTCGCCAGGGGTGGCGTGGTTGGATGCGGTCGTGGCGGGAACACCCGAGGCGGGGCGACCCGGCGGACGACAACGGCAGGGACGGAACGTGAGGATCTTCCACCGCGCACGGCACCGGCCGTCTGCCACCTGGCGGCAGACGACCGACCGGGCCTTCACGCTGATCGGCGACGGCCGGTACGAGGACGCGGGCGCCCTGCTGGTGATGGCCGCGGACCTGGAGCCGTGGCTGTCCGACTCCTGGTTCAACCTCGCCCTGCTGCACAAGTTCCGCCGGGACTGGGAGCAGTCCCGCGCCGCGGGACTGCGCGCCGTCGCCCTGCTGGACCGCGGCCAGGGCGCCCCGGACTGGTGGAACCTCGGCATCACCGCCACCGCGCTGCAGGACTGGCCGCTGGCCCGCCGCGCCTGGCAGGCGTACGGTCTGAAGCTGCCCGGCGGGCCGGCCGCGGCCGCCGACGGCACGATCGAGCTGGACCTCGGCACCACCCCGGTCCGGCTCTCCCCGGACGGCGAGTCCGAGGTGGTCTGGGGCCGCCGGCTCGACCCGGCCCGGATCGAGGTGCTCTCCATCCCGCTGCCGTCCTCCGGCCGCCGCTGGGGCGAGGTGGTGCTGCACGACGGCGCCCCGCACGGCGAGCGGGTCGCGGACGGCGTGGCGTACCCGGTCTTCGACGAGATCGAGCTCTGGGCGCCCTCCCCGGTGCCGACCCACGTGGTGCTGCTCCAGGCGGCCACCGCCGGCGACCGGGACGCCCTGGAGCGCCTGGTCTCGGACGCCGGCTACGCGGCCGAGGACTGGACCTCCTCGGTGCGGCTGCTCTGCCGGGCGTGCTCGGAGAGCCGGATGGCGATCGACGACGGCCGCACCGTGCACCACGACCCGCACGACGACGGGGACGCCTTCCACCCCGGCCACCTGAGCCACCTGAGCCAGGGCAGCGCCGGACTGGCCTGGCTGGTCGAGCGGGAGTGCGGCATCGCCGCGCCCTCGGCCCTGGTGCGGATCCTGCTGGAGCGCTGGGTGGCCGGCTCGCCCGCCACCCGGGCGTACCGGGATCTCGAAGAGGTCTGCTGAGAGGGCTTCGCGGGCGAGGGCCGGTCTCGGGGGAGTAAGGACCATCGGGGTGACGGGGGCCGTACCCTTGAGCGGTACATCTGTAGATCCACGAAAGCGGAAGCGACCATGGCGGACCAGCACGACCACGAGCACGACCACGAGCACGACCACGACGAGCCCGAGGCCCAGCAGGTGATCGGGGAGGTGCCCGACCTCTCCAAGGGCACCGCCCGTCCGATCACCGTGGTCGGCAACCCCGTCCTGCACCGCGAGTGCAAGGACGTCACGTCCTTCGACGCCGAGCTCTCGGCGCTGATCGACGACATGTTCGTGTCGATGGAGGCCGCCCAGGGCGTCGGCCTGGCGGCCAATCAGATCGGCGTGGACCTCAAGGTCTTCGTCTACGACTGCCCGGACGACAAGGGCGTGCGCCACATCGGACACATCGTCAACCCGGTGCTGGAGGAGCTGCCGGCCGGCCGCCGGGCGCTGGACGACTCGGCCGAGGGCTGCCTCTCCGTGCCGACCGCGTACATGGACCTGGCCCGCCCGGACTACGCCGCGGTCACCGGCCAGGACAAGGACGGCAACCCGGTCCGGGTCGAGGGCACCGGTTTCTTCGCCCGCTGCCTGCAGCACGAGACCGACCACCTGTACGGCTACCTGTACATCGACCGGCTCTCCAAGCGCGACCGCAAGGACGCCCTGAAGCAGATGGCCGAGGGCACCGCCCGCTACGCCACCGTGCCGAACGCCTAGACCCCGTCCGGGGCGACCGGGCCCAACCGGCCGCCGCCCGAACGCGAAGGCCGGTGTGCGCGACGCACACCGGCCTTCGCCGTCGCGCCCGGAGGTCAGACCGACCGGGCGCCGAGCTTCTCGACCCGCTTGGTCACCCGGTGGCCGAGCCGCTGGAACGGCTGCTCGACCAGACGGAACGTCAGGTGGCTCAGCAGGACCACCGCGACGCAGAACAGGACGCCCAGCCCGACCCGGGCTCCGCTGGACAGGGTCGTCGCGGCGTGCGGGCCGACCAGCCGGAGCAGGACGCAGAGCAGCACGGCGTGCACCAGGTAGATCGAGTAGCTGATCGAGCCGAGCCACGAGAACAGCCGCGGGATCCGGTGGTTGCGCAGGCTGTAGCCGAGAGCGAAGGTGGCCCAGGTGGCGGCCATGGTGATCGGCCACTGCTTCTGCAGGTGGGTCGCGAGGACATCGCCCTCGCCGTACCGGGTGCCGACCCAGACGATGGCGCCGAACGCCAGTGCGCCGGCCACCGCGCACCTGCCCCGGCCGATCTGTCCCTGCTCGGCGCGGTAGAACGCGGTGCCCGCGAACATGGTGGCCAGGATCGCCATGCTGAACCAGCCCGTGCGGCTGTTCGCCACCAGCAGGTAGAGCGCGAGAGCGGCGAGCACGAGGGCGCCGCCGACCGCGAGCGGCCTGCGCCGGCTCATCACCAGCAGCAGCCCGACCGCCATCGCCGCGGCGACCAGCACGACCGACCGCCGGATCCAGGCCTGGTCGTGGGTGACGGCGAGCAGCGGGAACACACCGACGGCGGCGACCCCCGCCACCGCGAACGCCACCGAGATCTCGGCGCTGCGGCGGTGCACCCCGAGCACGAAGAGCGCGGCCACCAGGAAGTAGAAGGCCATCTCGTACGAGAGCGTCCACATGACGAAGAGCGCGCCGCCCATGCCGAGGAAGTCGTGCAGCATGGTCAGGTTGCCCAGCGCGGCGAGGGCCGGATGCTCGGTGGCGAAACCGTTGACCGGCGACAGCGTCCGGTAGGCGCCGAGCTTCCACACCAGGACGCCGACGCCGACCACGACCAGGCACAGCGGGTAGATCCGGAACAGCCGGCTCAGCCAGAAGCCGCGAACGCTGCCCCGCCGCTCCAGCGACGCGGGCACGATGTAGCCGCTGACCAGGAAGAACAGGAAGACGCCGTAGGACCCCAGGTCGAGCCAGTGGCTCGTGCGGGCGAAGACCCCGGGCAGCAGGAACTGGCTGAAGTGCTGGACCACGATCGTCAGGGCCGCCAGCCCGCGCAGCGCGTCCAGCCAGCCGAGGCGGGGCTTGGCCGGGCCCGTTGACCGGGTCGCGGTCTCTGCGGGAGCGGCTTGCGTGGGCGCGGCCTGCGGCGCCGGCGCCTCAGGGGCGGATGGGGGAAAAGTGTGTGACACCCAGGGAGACTAGCGTGCGGGTTCGGGGTGGTCCCGATCGGTGACTGCGCCGATATGCGACTGCCGCCCCGCCGTCATCTACGGCGGGGCGGCGGCCGGCCCTCCTAGAAGTCGTCGTCGAAGGCGACCGAGCCCTCGACCGCGACCTGGTACGCCGAGACCCGGCGCTCGAAGAAGTTGGTCAGCTCCTGCACGTTCTGCAGCTCCATGAACCCGAACGGGTTGCTGGAGCCGTAGCGGATCGGCATCCCGAGCCGGGCCAGGCGCTGGTCGGCGACGGCCTGCAGGTACTCCCTCATCGACTCGGTGTTCATCCCGGGCAGGCCCTCGCCGCACAGGTCACGGGCGAACTGGAGCTCCGCCTCGACGGCCTCCTCCAGCATCTCGGTGACCTGCTTGGCCATCTCGTCGTCGAAGAGGTCGGGCTCCTCCGAGCGGACGGTGTCCACCACCGAGAAGGCGAAGTCCATGTGCATGGACTCGTCCCGGAACACCCAGTTGGTGCCGGTGGCCAGGCCGTGCAGCAGACCGCGGCTGCGGAACCAGTACACGTACGCGAAGGCGCCGTAGAAGAACAGGCCCTCGACGCAGGCCGCGAAGCAGATCAGGTTCAGCAGGAACGCGCGGCGGTCCTCCTTGGTCTGCAGCGAGTCCAGGTGGTCGACCGCGTTCATGTACTTGAAGCAGAACTGCGCCTTCTGGTGGATGGAGGGGATGTTCTCCACCGCGTCGAAGGCCGCCGCACGGTCCTCGGGGTCGGGCAGGTAGGTGTCGAGCAGCGTCAGGTAGAACTGGACGTGCACGGCCTCCTCGAACAGCTGCCGGGACAGGTAGAGCCGGGCCTCGGGGGAGTTGATGTGCTTGTAGAGGCTCAGCACCACGTTGTTGGCGACGATCGAGTCACCGGTGGCGAAGAAGGCGACCAGCCGGCCGATCATGTGCCGCTCGCCCTCGCTCAGCTTGGCGAGGTCGGCGACGTCGGAGTGCAGGTCCACCTCCTCCACGGTCCAGGTGTTCTTGATCGCGTCCCGGTACCGGTCGTAGAACGACGGGTAGCGCATCGGACGCAGCGTCAGCTCGAACCCGGGGTCGAGCAGCATCTTGTCGCGATCGGCGGAACTCACTGGCAGGCCTCGCAGGACTCGGGGTTCTCCAGGGAGCAGGCGAGTGCCGCCTCCTCCTCCGGGGAGAGGGTCGGGGTGGGCACCGGGACGGCGGTGCGGGCGGCGCCGGACGCGGCCTGGGCGATCCGGGTGGCCGGGCGGGAGCGCAGGTAGTAGGTGGTCTTCAGACCCACCTTCCACGCGTACGCGTACATCGAGCTGAGCTTGCCGATGGTCGGCGCGGCCATGAACAGGTTCAGCGACTGGCTCTGGTCGATGTACGGCTGCCGGGCGGCGGCCAGGTCGATCAGCGCACGCTGCGGGAGCTCCCACGCGGTGCGGTAGAGCGAACGCACGCCGGCGGGCAGCCAGTTCAGCTCCTGGACGGAGCCGTTGGCCTCGCGCAGCGCGTCCCGGGTCTGCTGGTCCCAGACGCCGAGCTCCTTGAGCTCGCGCACCAGGTACGGGTTGACCTGGAGGAACTCGCCGGAGAGGGTCTCGCGCTTGAACAGGTTGGAGACCTGCGGCTCGATGCACTCGTAGACACCGGCGATCGAGGCGATGGTCGCGGTCGGCGCGATCGCCAGCAGCAGCGAGTTGCGCAGGCCGGTGGTGGCGATCCGGGCGCGCAGCGCGTCCCAGCGCTCGGTCCACTGCGGGGCGGTGTCGAAGTGGTCGATGTGCAGCTGGCCGCGGGCGGCCCGGGTCTCCGCGTACGCGCTGTGCTGCCCGAACTCCTCGGCCAGCTCGCTGGAGCGCTCGTAGGCGGTGAGCATGATGCGCTCGGCGATCAGCGTGGAGAGCCGCTTGGCCTCGGCGGAGTCGAAGTCGATCCGCAGCTGGAAGAAGACGTCCTGCAGGCCCATCACGCCGAGGCCGACCGGGCGCCAGCGGGAGTTGGACGTCCCGGCCTCGGTGGTCGGGTAGAAGTTGATGTCGATGACCCGGTCCAGGAAGGTCACGGCGGTGCGCACGGTGGCGTCCAGCCGGTCCCAGTCCATGGTGTTCACCAGGTCGGCGACGGAGGCGCCCTCGGCCACGTGGGCGCCGAGGTTGACCGAGCCCAGGTTGCAGACCGCGGTCTCGGAGTCGTCGGTGACCTCGATGATCTCGGTGCACAGGTTCGAGGAGTGCACCGTGCGGCCGGGCAGCGCGGTCTGGTTGGCGGCGCGGTTGGAGGCGTCCTTGAAGGTCATCCAGCCGTTGCCGGTCTGCGCCAGGGTGCGCATCATCCGGGCGTACAGGGTCTGCGCCGGGATGGTGCGGACGGCCTTGCCGGCCTGCTCGGCCTTCAGGTACGCCTCGTCGAAGTCGGCGCCCCACAGGTCGACCAGCTCGGGTACGTCGGCCGGGGAGAACAGCGACCAGTCCGCGTTGGCGTTGACCCGGCGCATGAACTCGTCCGGGATCCAGTGCGCCAGGTTGAGGTTGTGGGTGCGGCGGGCCTCTTCGCCGGTGTTGTCGCGGAGCTCCAGGAACTCCTCGATGTCGGCGTGCCAGGTCTCCAGGTAGACGCAGGCCGCGCCCTTGCGGCGGCCGCCCTGGTTGACGGCGGCGACCGAGGAGTCCAGCGTCCGCAGGAACGGCACGATGCCGTTGGACTTGCCGTTGGTGCCGCGGATCAGGCTGCCGCGCGAGCGGATCCGGCTGTAGGAGAGGCCGATGCCGCCGGCGTGCTTGGACAGCCGGGCGATCTGCGCGTAGCGCGAGTAGATCGAGTCCAGGTTGTCCAGCGGCGAGTCCAGCAGGTAGCAGCTGGACATCTGCGGGTGCTTGGTGCCGGAGTTGAACAGGGTCGGCGAGGAGGGCAGGTAGGAGAGCGCGCTCATCAGCGCGTACAGCTCGGCCACCTCGCGCACCGACTGCTCGCCGTCGCCGACCGCCAGACCGGCCGCGACGCGGAGCAGGAAGTGCTGCGGGGTCTCGATCACCTTGCGGGTGATCGGGTGGCGCAGCAGGTAGCGGGACTGCACGGTGCGCAGGCCGAAGTACTCGAACCGGTCGTCGCCGCCCTGGTCGATCAACGCGTCGAAGGCGTCCGCGTGCTTGGCCACGAAGGCGGCCGTGGTGTCGCCGATCAGGCCCTCGGCGTGGCCGACGGCGATCGAGGCGGAGAACGACACGGCGCCCTGACCGACGGCCTCGTCCGAGATCTCCAGCGCCAGCAGGCGCGCGGCCAGCTTCGAGTACTGGGGGTCCTCGGCGATCATCGACGCGGCGGCCTCCACGGCCAGCCCGCGCAGCTCCGCGAAGTCGGAGCCGGCGTGGCGGCCGCGCAGCGCGGCGGCGGCGACGTGGCCGGGGTCCACCTGGGGGAGGTCGGTGCTGCGGTCGGTGAGCATCCGGAGCAGCGCGGCACCGGGGTCGCTCTCGGCGGCGTTGGGGGCACCACCCGGCCGAAGGCTGGGGGAGGAACCCTGGGACGGCAGGGCGACTGAGGCAGCGACGGTCAAGGCGCACTCTCTCCTGTGGCGGCGGCGGACGAGATCGGCCGGACCGGCTTCAGGCAGGGGGGAGCGGCACGCCGAATCACCAGGCGCGCGTGGTCCCACCCCGGCCCACCCGCGAGGCCCGGACGGTACTGCGGTGCTGCAAGGCATCTGCGGGGAAGCCATGTGGCACACCGTCGGCAGGTCTCGGACTCGCGGGCCCAGGGTGCTGGGCAGCCCGCTCACCGTTGCGGGGCAGTCCCGGATTCACACCGGGTTTCCCTGCGTCGACAGCGAGAGCGAGCATACATGTTGTGGCGGTCTCAGGATGCGGCACCAGATGTAGTGCCGCGTGTCGTGGTCGCTCGACTGCGTGGAGCCACCGGACCGTCCGTCAGAATGTGATCGAATAAACGATCACGTCGATGCCGGGCGCGGGCTCCCAGTCCCGGGCGGGCGTCCGCAGGAACCCGAGTCGTTCGTAGACGCGGTGTGCGGCGGTCATGTGCGGGCGGGTGGAGAAGGCCATCCCGGCCAGTCCCAGTTCCCGGCTGCGCTCCATCGCGGCCCGCACCAGCGCGGTGCCCGCGCCGCGGCCGCGGGCGGCCCGGGCGACCGCGAGCATCCGGATCTCGCCCTCGTGCGGCTCGGCGATGTCGGCCCACGCGTTGCCGCCCGCGGCGAAGGTCACGCAGCCGAGCACGGCGCCGTCCGCGGGGTCGACGGCGACGAGGAGCTCGGCCTCCTCGGCCCGGCGCCGGGCGTCCGCGAGGAGCCCGGCGTAGGGGCTGTCAGGCCTGCTGTGGCCCTCCTTGACGTAGACCTCGACGGTGAGCTCGCCGGCGGCGTCGAGTTCCTCCTCGCGGGCGCGGCGGATGACGAGGTCGGTGTCGGGGTCCATGCCCCAAGTGTGCCGAAGGCCGGGCCGGCGGCCGCGGGCAGGGTGCCGTGCAGGCGGTCCGGAAGGCCGGGGTCGGCCGGGTACCCGCCGGCCCGGTGCCAGTTGTCCCGGCCGTGCCGTCCGGTGCGGTCGAGGTCGCGGCCGACCAGCAGGCCCAGCAGGCCGAAGGTCCCGACCACGCCGGCCAGGACGAGCACGTTCGCAAGGATCGAAGAGGTCATGCCTTCAGCCTGGCCGCTGGGCCGGTGCCGGACGAGTGGCAGAAATGCCTGCTTGCATCGAAATGCTGCCACCGTCATCCTGGAGCCATGCTGACGAACGTGGTGGCCGTGGTGCTGGAGGAGATCCACCCCTTCGAACTGGGCGTGGCCTGCGAGATCTTCGGGCTGGACCGGGCCGACGACGGCCTGCCGGTCTACGACTTCGCGCTCGCCTCGGCCCGCCCCGGCCTGCTGCGCACCCACGCGGGCTTCCGGGTGGAGGTGCCGCACGGAGTGGAGCGGATCGCCGAGGCGGACCTGGTGATCACCGCCGCGACCGGCGTCCAGGAGGAGTTCCCGGCCGAGCTGATCGAGGCGCTGCGGGCCGCGGTGGAGCGTGGCACCCGGGTCCTGTCGATCTGCAGCGGCACCTTCCTGCTCGGCGCGGCCGGCCTGCTCGACGGCCGCCGCTGCACCACCCACTGGCGCCACTCCGACCGGCTCGCCGCACGGTTCCCGCTCACCCGGGTCGAGCCGGACGTGCTGTACGTCGACGAGGACCCGGTGATCACCGCGGCCGGCACCGCCTCGGGCATCGACGCCTGTCTGCACCTGGTCCGCAAGCTGCAGGGCGCCGAGGTGGCCCGGGGGATCGCCCGCCGGATGGTGGTCGCCCCGCACCGCGAGGGCGGCCAGGCGCAGTTCATCGCCCGCCCGCTGCCCGTCGAGGACGGCGACTCGCTGGGCGGGGTGCTCGACTGGATGCGCCGCCACCTGGACCGGGAGAACACCGTCGACGAACTGGCGGCCCGGGCCCACATGTCGCCGCGGACCTTCGCCCGCCGCTTCCACCAGGAGACCGGCACCACGCCGCACCGCTGGCTGACCGGTCAGCGGCTGCTGCTGGCCCAGCGGCTGCTGGAGGGCACCGAGGAGCCGGTCGACGCCGTGGCGGCCCGCTGCGGCTTCGGCAACGCCGCCACGCTGAGGCACCACTTCGGCCGCAGGCTGGGCACCACCCCGCAGGCGTACCGCAGGGCGTTCGCGGGCAGCGGCCCGAACGGCCCGGCGGCCCGGGTGTGACGGCGGCCTTGGGGCCGGTCAGCCCAGGTGCTCGGTGGCGTTCCAGCCCTCGGGGGCCAGCCGGCCCCGGTCGGCCCGCCAGAGGCTGGCGGAGCAGTTGCGCACCGGTTCGAGGGCGAGCAGCTGCGGCTCGGTGAGCCGGTCCAGGATGTAACGGAGCATCAGGACGGTACAGTCGTGGGCGACCACCAGCACCGGCCGGCCGTCCTCCTCCTCGGCCAGGTCGCGCAGCAGGCTGCGCATCCGCAGAGCGACGTCCAGCCAGGACTCGCCGCCCGGCGGCCGGTAGTGCAGCTCGCCCATCCGGCGGCGGCGGACCGCCTCGGCCGGGTGCTCCTTCTCGATGGCCGCCTTGGTGAGCATCTCCAGGATGCCCAGCTCTCTGTCCCGCAGCCGTTCGTCGTAGCGGATCGGCAGGTTGACCGGGACCGCGCCGAGGCCGGAGGCCTGGGCGAGCGCGATCCGGGTGGTCTCGGTGGTGCGCAGGTACGGAGAGGACCAGACACTGCGCGGGCGGTCGGCGGCGGGCAGGGCGGCCCACCAGCGGCCGAGCGCCTGGGCCTGGGCCTGGCCGCGCATGGAGAGCGGGATGTCGGCGTCCCGGCTGGTGATCGGGACGGTCAGCGCCCCGGAGGCGTCGGCGTGGCGGAACTCCACGTTCGCGGTCGACTCACCGTGCCGGGTGGCGATCAGGAGGGAGGGCAGCCGGCTGTCCTCGCTGCGTCCCCGGTGCCCGTTCAGGATGGTGCTGATCTCTGTCATGGCAGTGTCTCCCCGTCTCCCTCGTCTCTGCCTGGGACGAACGGCCCGCCACATAGATCATCGCCCGATATGATCGCGCCGTCGCCTCAAGTGTTGACGGAAGCGACGGCGCGATCACAGGGCGCACGCCGGACTTTCGCGCGCCCCCGATGACTCAGTGCGCCGCTGCCGGCTGGGGTGCGTTCTCGACGGCCGGCTCGCCGGCGTCGGCGCCGTAGTCGGCGGGCGAGGTGCTGTCCACGCCCTCCGGCGCCTTGGCGGCCCGCAGGACCACCGTCAGCGCCACGGCCACCACCAGGTTCAGCACGAACGCGGTGAGGCCGATGTAGCCGATCTCGCCGATGAACGGGATCTCGGCCGAGCTGCCGCCGAAGTGCTTGGTGGCGGGCGAGGAGACGCCGTAGGCCTTCCAGGTGCCGTAGGCCATGCCGGCCAGCCAGCCGGCCAGCAGTGCCCAGCGGTGGAACCAGCGGGTGAACAGGCCGCCGACGATCGAGACGAAGGTCTGCAGGATCCACAGGCCGCCGAGCAGCTGCAGGTTGATCGCGAACTGCTTGTCCATGGTGAGCACGAAGGCCAGGGCGCCGACCTTGACCAGCAGCGAGGCGATCTTGGCGACCCGGGTCTCGTCGGCCGGGGTGGCCTCCGGGCGGATGAACTCCTTGTAGATGTTGCGGGTGAAGAGGTTGGCGGCGGCGATCGACATGATCGCTGCGGGGACCAGGGCACCGATGCCGATGGCCGCGAAGGCCGCGCCGGTGAACCAGTCCGGGAACATGTTCTCGAACAGCTGCGGCACCGACAGCTGGGCGTTGAAGCCCTTCACGCCCTTGCCGACACCGGCCGCGATGGCCATGAAGCCGAGCAGGGCGAGCAGGCCCAGCATCAGCGAGTAGGCCGGCATGATCGCCATGTTCCGGCGGACCGTGTTGCGGGACTTGGAGGCCAGCACGCCGGTCACCGAGTGCGGGTACATGAAGAGCGCCAGAGCCGAGCCGAAGGCGAGCGTGGCGTAGGTCCAGTGCGCGTTCGGGCCGAGCACCAGCGAGCCGCTCGGCTTGCCGGTGGCGGGGTTGACCGTGGAGAACTTCTGCGCGGCCGCGTCGAAGATGTGGCCGTAGCCGCCGAGCCGCATCGGGATGTAGATCACCGCGACGATGATCACGATGTAGACCAGGGTGTCCTTGACGAAGGCGATCAGCGCCGGCGCCCGCAGGCCCGAGGAGTAGGTGTAGGCGGCCAGCACCGCGAAGGCCAGGAACAGCGGCAGGTCCTTCATGAACCAGTTCCCGGAGCCGCCGACGCCGAGCACGTCCAGCACCGCCTGGATGCCGACCAGCTGGAGCGCGATGTACGGCATGGTGGCGAGGATGCCGGTCAGCGCCACGGCCAGCGACAGGCCCCTGGAGCCGTACCGGCCGCGCACGAAGTCCGCCGGGGTGACGTACCCGTGCACCCGCGACACCGACCACAGACGGGGCAGGAAGAGGAAGACCAGCGGGTACGCGATGATCGTGTACGGCACGGCGAAGAAGCCGGCCGCGCCGGTGCCGTAGATCGCCGCGGGCACCGCGACGAAGGTGTAGGCCGTGTACAGGTCGCCGCCGAGCAGGAACCAGGTGACCCAGGTGCCGAAGCTGCGGCCGCCGAGGCCCCACTCGTGCAGGTGCAGCGCGTCCTGCGGCCGGCGCCAGCGGGAGGCCAGAAAGCCCACCACCGTGACCAGCACGAAGAACAGCAGGAAGACGGTGAGCGCGGTGACGTTGACGCCCGTGTGCATCAGACCTCACCGCCCGCGGCGGCCTTGCGGGCCTTCTCGTCGCGGTTGATCAGCAGGTAGGCCCCGACGGTGAAGACCGCGGACACCGGCACCCACATCAACTGGTACCAGTAGAAGAAGGGCACCCCGCCGACCTCCGGCCCCGACTTGGTGTACGAGGCGACCCAGAGCATCGAGACGACGGGCACGGCCAGGCACAGCCCGGCGAGCACCCGGGCCGGTGTGACCACCGGCAGGGCTGGGACTTCTGAGGACATGTTGCGGCTCCGGCTGAAGAGGGTTCACCTCGTCGGCGCCGCAGCGCACATCACTGTCCGCCCGCCGAGCAGCACCTCTGGTGACCAGTAGTCAGTACGGGAGCGAAATTTAGGGCACGCCGTGACCTGTGTCACTGGCCGCGACAGAACTTCTCGCAAGCCGGACGGACAGATCGGTCGAATGGGTGCGTTCCGGTCACTCCGGCCGCTTGAGCCGGGTGATGAACTTGTACCGGTCGCCGCGGTAGATCGAGCGGACCCACTCCACCGGCTGGCCCTCGGTGTCGAAGGAGTGCCGGGAGAGCTGGAGCATCGGCAGCCCGAGGTCGGAGCCGAGCAGACCGGCCTCCCGCGGGTCGGCCAGGGTGGTCTCGATGGTCTCCTCGGCCTCGGCCACCGTCACCCCGTAGACCTCGCGCAGCGCGGTGTACAGCGAGTTGTGCTTGGCCAGGTTGCGGCGCAGGGCGGGGAAGCGCTTGGCGGACAGGTGGGCCACCTCGATGGCCATCGGGTCGCCGTTGGCGAGGCGCAGCCGCTCGATCCGCAGCACCCGCCCGCCGGGCTTGATGTCCAGCAGCGGGGCCAGCCGCTCGTCGGCGGTGATGTAGCCGATCTCGATCAGCCGGGAGGTCGGCTCCAGGCCCTGGGCGCGCATGTCCTCGGTGTACGAGGTCAGCTGGAGGGCCTGGGCGACCTTCGGCTTGGCGACGAAGGTGCCCTTGCCCTGGATCCGCTCCAGCCGGCCCTCGACGACCAGCTCCTGCAGGGCCTGCCGGACGGTGGTCCGCGAGGTGTCGAACTGCGCCGCCAGCGCGCGCTCCGGCGGGACCGGCGTACCGGCCGGCTGGACCTCCGTCAGCTGCAGCAGATGGCGCTTGAGGCCGTAATACTTGGGGACGCGGGCCGCCGTGTCGGTGGCAGGTCCGGACTGTGCCGGCACCGTGGTTCCTCCGGGGAGGTCCGACGTGTCCCTGTCGCCGCTCATGGCCGCTCTCACTCCTCGCAGTGCAGCCGTCACCGGCTCCTCCATCGATGTATCAGCACATGGTTGCACGCTGGGGCCGGTCGGTGTGAGTTCCCTTCCGCAACCAGAATCGGGCGACCCCCGCGGCCGGCCCCGGCGGATCGCCGGAACCCGCCGTCAGGGGGCCGTCCGGCGGTCAGCCCGGCTGGGCGGTGCTGACGCCCAGACCGGCCAGCGCCTCGGCCGCGGCGATGCCGCAGACCCGCGAACCACCGTGCGTGGCCAGCACCGGCACACCCCGGGCACCGAAGATCTCTCCGACGCCGTGCGCGGTGCCGATCTCCACCACCACCGCGTCCGGACGGGCCTCGACCAGGGCGAGGGCGGCGCGCAGCATCCACGGGTGCCGGTGCACGTCGCGGACCACCAGCACCAGCCGGCGGCCGATCGCGGCACCCAGCAACGGGGCGACGTCGACCTCCGCGCCCTCCGCTGCCACCGGGACGTGCAGCAGGCCGGAGCCCTCCATCCGGGTCGCCGGGGCGTTCACCCGGGCCCGGGTGGTGCCGGGGATCAGCTCGGTGAGCGGGCCTGCCACACCCCAGGGCGTCTCCTCGCCGACCGCGATGTTGGCCCCGGGGGAGAACTCGACCACGTGCGGCACGCCCTCGACCGGGCGGAGCCCGCCGTGCACCCGCAGGGCCCGGCGGGCCGCCGCGAGGCCGATCCCGACCTCGCCGTGCGTGCCCACCTGGGACTGCCGCACGGCGGCCGACCAGCGGGCGACCGCGCGGTTGCGCTCGGCGGCCAGGTGCAGGCGCTCGGCGGAGAGCCGGCCCTCGCGGACCGCCCAGACCAGCGCGTCGCGCAGGTACAGGAAGGCGGCCTCGTCCTGCAGCCCGCCGCCGACGCAGATGGTGTCCGCGCCGGCCGCGACGGCCTGGACGGCCCCCGCCGCGACGCCGTGGGTGCCGGAGATGGCGCCCATCTCGATGCCGTCGGTGACGATCAGCCCGTCGAAGCCGAGCTCCTCGCGGAGCAGGCCGGTCAGGATCGCCGAGGACATCGTGGCGGGCAGCCGCTCGTCGTAGGCGGGGAAGAGGATGTGGGCGGTCATGATGCTCTTCACGCCGGCCGCGATGGCGGCCCGGAAGGGCAGCAGGTGCTCCTGGAACTGCTCCTGGCTCAGGTCGATCCGGGGCAGCCCGAGGTGGGAGTCGCCGGTGGTGTCACCGTGGCCGGGGAAGTGCTTGGCGCAGGCGGCCACGCCGGCCGACTGCAGGCCGCGGACGTAGGCGGCGGTGTGCCGGGCGGCGAGGTCGCCGTCGTCCCCGAACGAGCGCACCCCGATGACCGGGTTGTGCGGGTTGGAGTTGACGTCGGCGCTGGGCGCGTAGTTCAGGTTGACGCCGACCGTGGCGAGGTCGAAGCCGATCGAGCGGGCCACCCGCTCGGTCAGGTCGACGTCGTCGACCCGCCCGAGCGCGAGGTTGCCCGGGTAGGAGGAGCCGGCGGTCACCTCCAGGCGGGTGACGTCGCCGCCCTCCTCGTCGGTGGCGATCAGCAGGTCCGGGTTGAGCGCGTACAGCTCCCCGGTCAGCTGCGCCACCTGCTGGGGGGTACGGATGTTGCGGCCGAACAGTGCCACACCGCCCAGCTCACCCGAGCCCAGTCTCCGGCGCAGCCAGTCGGGCGCGGTCAGGCCGGCGAATCCGGGCTGGAGGACCGCTCCGGCGTCCGTCAGGAGTTCGACGCTTTCCGTACCAGGAGTCGCCATGGTTCCTTCCCTGGGGGATGAGGTGCTGGAGGTGCGGTGGGGTGAGGAAGGGGCTAGCCCTTGACCGCACCGGCGGTGAGGCCCGCCGACACCTTCTTCTGGAAGATCACGAACATGAGGATCACGGGCAGCGAGACCAGCAGGGCGCCGGCCATCTGGGCGCCGTAGTCCGCGCCACGGGTGGGGGTGGTGGCGTAGAACGTCAGCCAGGCCATCGAGGTCTGCTTGCCGCCGCTGCTGAGCATGGTGTTGACGACGATGAACTCGTTCCAGGCCTGGATCCAGCTGTACACGCCGGTGGTGATCAGACCGGGCAGGGTGAGCGGCAGGATCACCCGGAAGAAGGCGCCCCACTTGGTGCAGCCGTCGACCATGGCGGCCTCGTCCAGCTCGGCCGGGATGTTCACGATGAACGAGCGCAGGGTCCACACCACGTAGGGGACGGTGAAGACCAGGTAGGCGAGGACCACCCCGAAGAGCGAGCTGGTCAGGCCGGCCTCGTTCATCACCACGTACAGCGGGATGAGGATCGCCAGCAGCGGCACCATCTGGACCACGAGCATCGTGACGATGAAGAAGTTGCGGCCGCGGAAGTCGAACCGGGCCACCGCGACGGCGGCCAGGAAGCCGATCACCAGGCCGAGCACTACCGAGCCGACGGTGATGACGGCGGTGTTCTGCAGGGCCGGCAGGAAGGCCTTGTCGTCGAAGATCGTCGAGTAGCTGTCGAACGAGAACGAACTGGGCCAGAAGGTCGGGTCCTTGGAGATCAGGTCCTTGTTCGTCTTGAACGTGGTGATGATCATCCAGTAGATCGGGAAGCCCATCGCGGCGGCGAAACCGAGACCGATGGTGTTCCAGACCCAGGTCATGCCCCGGCTCTCACCGGTGGTGCGGACCTTGGTCCTCACCTTGGGGGTGGCGGCGGCCCGCTCGGCCGGGCGGTCCGTCTGCACGTCAACGGTGGTCATCGCTCGTTGGCTCCGATCTTGAGCATCTGGCGGATGTAGAAGACCAGCACCGCCAGCATGAGAAGGATCATGGCGATCGAGATCACCGAGCTGTCGCTGTACTTCGAGGCGACGATGCCCTTCTCGTAGAGGTAGATCCCGATGGTCCAGTAGCCGTCCTCGGGCGAGGTGTTGCGGATCGAGAAGATCTGCGCGAACACCTGGAAGTCCCAGATGAAGCTGAGCGCGGTGGTCACCAGCAGGAACGGCCTGATGACCGGGATCACCACGTGGCGGAAGGACTGCAGGGGGCCGGCGCCGTCCAGCTTGGCGGCCTCCATCAGCTCCTTGGGCACCTGGGTCAGCGCGGCGTTGAGGCCCAGGACCAGGAAGGGCAGCGCGCCCCAGATGATGACCGCGGCGCAGACCACGTAGAGGCCGACGGTCGGGTCGCCGAACCAGTCGTAGTGCTTGACCGACTCGTCACCGGTGAGCAGGAAGCCGACGTAGTCGACCACACCGCCGTTGCTGGCGAACAGCCAGCGGAAGACGGTGCCGCTGACCAGCGCCGGAATGGCCCAGACGAACATCATCACGGTGATGACGGTGACCTTGACCCAGTTCGAGACCCGGTTCAGGAGCAGGGCGAAGAGCATGCCCAGCACCATCGACAGGATGACCAGCTCCGCCGTGAAGTAGAGGGAGCGCAGCACGACGTCCCAGAACTGGCCGTCGCCCAGGATCTTCCCGAAGCCCTCGAACCCGATGTACTTCCCCAGCGACGGGTTGACGATGTAGGCGTACCTGTTGATGTTCTGGAACGCGAGGTCGAACAGTCTGAACAGCGGGTACGCCATGATCCCCAGCAGCACGGCGGCGGCCGGGAGGATCAGGGCGTAGGGGATGTAGTGGCCGGCGGCGAAGAAGCCGCGGCGCTGCGCCGGCGCCGGCGCTGCGGGCGGGGCCGTTTCGGACCGTGTCGGGGTCTCGTTGGTAGTCACACTCATCAGGGTCCTTCCCGGGCCCGCGGAACTGGCTGGTGGGTCCTGGCGCGCGGGTGGGCAGTCCGCGTACGTCGCGAACTGCCCACCCCCTCTGCGCTCAGCGCTGGCAGGCCCCGGAGCCCCGGCGGGCTCCGGACGGCGCTGCGGTCAGCCGGTTCAGCCGTTCAGGTCCTTGACGATGGTGTCCTGAGCCTTCTTCAGCTCGGCGGCCGCGTCGCCGCCGGCGGCGATGGCACCGAAGGCGTTCTTCAGCGCGGTCTCGTCGGCGCCGGACCACAGCGGCGAGTTCGGGATGAACCAGGTCGAGCCCTCGGCCGCGTCACCGGCGGCCTTGTTCTCCGGCTTGGCGGCCTTGTAGGCGGCGACCAGGGTCTTGTTGTTCGGGATCGCGAACTTCGCGAGCTCGGTCTGCTGCTTGGTGTTGGTGTAGATCTGCAGGAAGGTGGCGCCCAGGCCGGCGTTGGCCGACTTGGCCGGGACGGCCAGGTCGGAGCCGCCGAGGAAGGCCGGGGTCGGGGCGCCCGCGGCGGTGCCCGGAAGGGCGATGGTGGCGAGCTTGTCGGCCAGGGACGGGTCACCGGTTTTCGGGTCGATGACCGAGCCGACCTCCCAGCCGGCGCCGATGATGGCGGCGATGTTGCCCTTGGCCATCAGGGCGTCCTGGGTGGCCTCGTCGGTGGTGGTGCCGCCGACCGAGAAGTCCTTCTGGAGGTCGTTCCAGGTCTTGATGCCCTCGACGAACTTCGGGTCGGTCAGGGTGCCGGTGAACTTGTCGCCGTCCTTCTTGGCGATGACGTTCTTGACACCGTAGGAGCCGGCGCCGAAGGCGGTGGCGGTGTACCAGTTCTGGCCGGGGATGTAGAGGGCCGAGAAGCCGGGGACGCTCGCGTTGGCGGCCTTGACCTTGGCCAGGCCGGCCTTCAGCTCGTCCAGGGTGGTCGGCGGGTTGGTGACGCCGGCCGCCGCGAAGAGGTCCTTGCGGTAGATCAGGACGCGGGCACCCGCGTAGTACGGCACGGCGAAGGTCTTGCTGCCGTCCGCGCTCTGGCCGGAGGCGGCCAGCGAGTCCAACCACTTGTCCGAGTTGTCGAACTGGCCCTTGACACCGGTCAGGTCGACGAAGGAGCCGGCCTCGATGTACTTGGCGGCCTGGGTGTTGCCGAGCTCCAGGGCGTCCGGCGCGTTGCCGGAGAGCAGCGCGGTGTCGAGCTTGGTGGTGTAGTTGGTCCAGGTCTGCCACTCGATCTTCAGAGTGGCGCCGGTCTCCTCCTCGAACTGCTTCTTGGCCGCGTCGACAACCGCCGGCCAGCCCTTCTGCGCGTCGTCCATCAGCCAGACGGTGACGGTCTTGCCCTTGCCGTCCTTGCTCAGCGTGGCCTGCTTGGCGTCGCCACTGCCGGACGAGCCGGACGAGGAGCAAGCGGACGCGACGAGCACGGTGGCAATGGCGGCCACGGCTGCGATCTTGCGGTTCAAACCATCCTCCATAGGGATGAGCAAGGAGTGGCACCGGGCTGCCGGGCCAGAGCCCTGAGCTTCGTTGTGCCTGTGGGGGAATGTCACCGGATGGCGCGGATACGAACTGCCGGGAGCGGCTGTGCAATCCGTGCGGTGGAGTAGACCATTGGTTTAGACCAACGCCTGGAGATTGGCATGGACCAATGAAGGGCGTCAAGGGTTCCCCAGGCGTCTGTGCAAGCCGTTACCAACGCTTGATGCGACCGTGCACTGTCGGTGGCCGGGGAGGGTTGGTCCGGACCAACCCTCCCGGGCAAAGCGCAGTCAACCGGGTCAAATCGGGGCGACCGGCGGCCGAACGCCCTCGCGGCGGGTGCGCGCCTTAACGGGGCATTAAGGGGGTCTCGATCACTTTGCCCCCGTTTTCATTGACGCGCACCGCTCAGATCTCACAACGGGTCTGCAACGGAAGTCACTTGAGGTGTGATCGCGCGTTGACGCACCAAGTGGTCTAGGCCAGGATCCGAGAAATCCGGTCTGTTCCACAGCGCAGACCTCATCTGTGAACCGGAGGAATGCGTGAAGCGTCAGCTCTTGGCGGCTCTCAGCACGACGGCCCTGCTGGCTACCGCCGTGGGCTGCGCGTCCGGCGGCCCGGCCGCCTCGAAGTCCTCGGCCGCCGTCGACCCCAGAACGGCCACCGGCTCGGTCACGGTGTGGCTGATGAACGAGGCCCAGACCACCTGGCCCGAACTGGTCCAGCAGGTCAACGACGAGTTCGCGGCCAAGTACCCCAAGGTCGAGCTCAAGCTGAGCTACCAGACCTGGACGGACAAGATCGCCAACCTGGACGGCGCCATCAAGGCCGGCAACGCCCCCGACGTGGTCGAACTCGGCAACACCGAGACCATGAAATACATCCTCACCGGCGCCCTCGCCCCGGTGGACCGGTCGTCCTTCGAGAACAACGGCACCTGGATCAAGGGCCTCGCCGACACCTGCACCTACCAGGACAAGCTCTACTGCGTTCCGTACTACGCGGGCGCCCGGGTCGGGATCTACAACTCGCAGCTGTTCCAGGACGCCACCGGAAGCGCGGAGGTCCCGAAGACCGAGGACGAACTGTTCGCGGCCCTGGACAAGATCCAGGCGAAGAACAAGGGCAGTGCGGGATTCTCCGCGCTCTACCTGCCCGGCCCGTACTGGTACGCGGCGATGTCCTACGTGACCGCCTACGGCGGGGCCATCGCCCGCTTCGACAACGCCGGCAACTGGCACGGCACCCTGAGCGACCCCAAGTCCCAGCAGGGCATCCAGCACTTCGTCGACCTGGTGAAGAAGTACAACCACGGCGACGTGAAGGCCAACGAGCTCAACCAGGCGAACGTCCTGGGCAAGGGCAAGGCCGCCATGCTCTACGGCAACGGCTGGGAGGTCTCGGTGGCCCTCGCGCCGATCACCGGCGACCCGAAGCTCAAGGACACCGTCAAGCTGGCCGGCATGCCCGGCCCGAACGGCAAGCCGCTGCCCTCCTTCATCGGCGGCTCCGACCTGGCCGTGACCTCCAAGTCCCAGTCGCCGGCGCTCGCGGCGGACTGGATCCGGATGTTCACCTCCGCCAAGTCCCAGCAGATCCTGGTGGACAAGGACACCCTGCCGAACAACCTCGACCAGCTCGCCCCGCTGCGGTCCAAGCCCGAGACCGCGGCCGCCGCCAACGCGGTGCCGGACGCCTGGTTCATCCCGATGGCACCCGGCTGGGGCGCCGTCGAGAAGCAGAACATCCTCGTGAACATGCTGAACGACATCCTCAAGGGGAAGTCCGTCGAGGACGCGGCCAAGGCCGCCGACGCCCAGATCGACCAGCTGATCAACAACCCGTCCTGAGCCGACCCGGCCGGGTGCGGGCGTCCCGAGAGGTGAACCGCAGTGTGCCTCCCGGGCACCGCACCCGTAGGATCGTCGGTGGGCGCCCGCTTCACCGGCGCCCGCAGCGAGTGTGCGGACTCGCCGCCGTAGAGGTCCCCGCCGGGCAGCCGCCCGCAGCGGGGTAGATCCATCTCATCGGAGGCACATCAGATGTCCGACCCGCAGACTGTCTCTTCCGTCCCCGGCAAGATCATGGCGGCGGAGATGGCCGAGCAGCCGGCCGTCCTGCAGCGCATCCTCGACGAGGGCGCCCCGAAGATCCGCGAGATCGCCGCCGAGATCGCCGCCCGGAACCCGCGCTTCGTCCTTCTCACCGCCCGCGGCACGTCCGACAACGCGGCGCTGTACGCGAAGTACCTGATCGAGGTGCTGCTGGGCAAGCCGGCCGGCCTGACCTCGATGTCCACCACCACCGCGTACGGGGCCAAGCCCGACCTGACGGACGTGCTGGTCATCACCGTCAGCCAGTCCGGCGGCTCGCCCGACCTGGTGGCCTCCACCAAGGCCGCCCGCGAGGCCGGCGCCGTCACGCTGGCGGTCACCAACAACGCCGCCTCGCCGCTGGCCGAGGTCTCCGAGTTCCACATCGACGTGCTCGCCGGGGCGGAGAAGGCGCTGCCGGCCACCAAGACCTACACCGCCGAGCTGCTCGCGCTGTACCTGCTGGTCGAGGGCCTGCGGGGCGGCGACGGCGCGGCCGCCAAGGTGCTGCCCGAGCTCGCGGCCGGCATCCTCGGCCGCCAGGCCGAGGTGAAGGCCCTGGCCGAGCGGTACCGCTTCGCCCAGCGCCTGGTCATCACCTCGCGCGGCTACGGCTACCCGACCGCCCGCGAGGCGGCGCTGAAGCTGATGGAGACCACCTACATCCCCGCCTCGCCGTTCTCCGGCGCCGACCTGCTGCACGGGCCGCTGGCGATGGTGGACAACGTCTCGCCGGTCATCGCGATCGTGCCGGACGGCAAGGGCGGCGAGGCGCTCCAGCCCGTCCTGGACCGCCTGCGAGGCCGCGGCGCGGACCTGGTCGTGGTCGGTCAGCAGGAGCAGGTCGACCAGGCCTCCGCCGGGTTCGCCCTGCCGGCCGGGGTGCCCGAGGAGGTCCAGCCGATCCTGGAGATCCTGCCGCTGCAGCTGCTCGCCTACGAGGTGACCATCGCCCGCGGCCAGGACCCGGACGCACCGCGGGCCCTCGCCAAGGTCACCGAGACGCACTGACGAACGCCTGCCGCCGCACGCCAGGAGGCCCCCGCCGGGAACGGCGGGGGCCTCTCGGCGTTCGGGACGCGGGGCGGGGCGGGGTGTGGGGCGCGGGCGCGGGCGGAAAACACTACGGGCCACGGCGCCGACACGGGACCCTCAACCCTCCCTCCTTGCCCGGCATCGGCAAGGAGGGGCCCATGGCACCGCAGCCCGGAGCCGTCGTCGGGAGGCGGAAAACACTACGGGCCACGGCGCCGACACGGGACCCTCAACCCTCCCTCCTTGCCCGGCATCGGCAAGGAGGGGCCCATGGCACCGCAGCCCGGAGCCGTCGTCGGGAGGCGGAAAACACTACGGGCCACGGCGCCGACACGGGACCCTCAACCCTCCCTCCTTGCCCGGCATCGGCAAGGAGGGGCCCATGGCACCGCAGCCCGGAGCCGTCGTCGGGAGGCGGAAAACACTACGGGCCACGGCGCCGACACGGGACCCTCAACCCTCCCTCCTTGCCCGGCATCGGCAAGGAGGGGCCCATGGCACCGCAGCCCGGAGCTGTCGTCGGGAGGCGGAAAACACTACGGGCCACGGCGCCGACACGGGACCCTCAACCCTCCCTCCTTGCCCGGCATCGGCAAGGAGGGGCCCATGGCACCGCAGCCCGGAGCTGTCGTCGGGAGGCGGAAAACACTACGGGCCACGGCGCCGACACGGGACCCTCAACCCTCCCTCCTTGCCCGGCATCGGCAAGGAGGGGCCCATGGCACCGCAGCCCGGAGCCGTCGTCGGGAGGCGGAAAACACTACGGGCCACGGCGCCGACACGGGACCCTCAACCCATGCGGCACCGCAGCCCGGAGCTGTCGTCGGACGCCTGGCCGAAGGAGAGTTGTGCGGGACTCTCGTTCGGCGGTGTCCGACCGAGGAGTCGCCTCGCGCGGTCAGGGCAGTGTGCGCGGGGGGCTTCTCCTTGGTGCATGTTCATTGTGGACTAGACCAATCTGGGTTGTCCAGGGGAGTGTCGAAATTGGTCTGGACAACATTGCGGGCTACTCCGGCAGGCCGTGCCGGGGGCCGGTTGACTAGGCTCGGCGTGTGCCCTCGCTGAACGAACTCGTCCGCCGCCACACCACCCTCACCGGTGCCGACGTGGAGTGGCTCCACCTGCTGGTCTCGGAGTGGCAGCTGCTCTCCGACCTCTCCTTCGCGGATCTGGTGCTCTGGATCCCCACCTGGGACGGCATCCGGTACGTCTCGGTGGCCCAGATGCGGCCGAACACCGGCCCGACCTCGTACCACGACGACATGGTCGGCCACCTGGTGCCGCGCGGTCGCCGGCCGTTGCTGGACGCGGCCTTCGACGAGGGCCGGATCGTGCGCGAGGGGGACCCGGAGTGGCGTGAGGAGGTGCCGGTCCGGGTCGAGTCGATCCCGGTCCGCCGGGAGGGGCGGGTGCTGGGCGTGATCGCCCGGAACACCAACCTGCTGACCGTCCGCACCCCGAGCCGGCTGGAGCTCACCTACCTGCAGAGCGCGTCCGACCTGGCCCAGATGATCGCCGCGGGCTCCTTCCCGTACCCGGGTGAGCAGGCCGACATGGACGCCGCGCCGCGGGTCGGCGACGGGCTGATCCGGCTGGACGTGGACGGCGTGGTCACCTACGCCAGCCCCAACGCACTCTCCGCGTACCACCGGATCGGGCTCAGCACCGATCTGGTGGGAAGCCATCTGGGTCGCACCACGGCGGAGTTGGTGCCGCCCTCGCGCGGGGCGGTGCACGAGGCGCTGGTGAAGATGGCCAGCGGCTGGGCTCCCCGGCAGACCGAGGTGGAGGCGCAGGGCGGCGTGGTGACGCTGCGGACCATCCCGCTCAAGCCGAAGGGCGTCCTCACCGGATCGCTGGTGCTGTGCCGGGACGTCACCGAACTGCGGCGCCGCGACCGGGAGCTGATGACCAAGGACGCCACCATCCGGGAGATCCACCACCGGGTGAAGAACAACCTGCAGACGGTGGCCGCCCTGCTCCGGCTGCAGTCCCGCCGGATGGACTCCGACGCCGGGCGGGCCGCCCTGGACGAGGCGGTGCGGCGGGTCGGTTCGATCGCGATCGTGCACGAGACCCTCTCGCAGGCCCTGGACGAGCAGGTCGCCTTCGACGAGATCGCCGACCGGGTGCTGGCGATGTGTGTGGAGCTGTCCCAGGACGGGCGGGTGGCGACCCGGCGGACCGGCAGCTTCGGCATTCTGTCGGCGGAGATCTCCACGCCGCTGGCGATGATCCTCACCGAGGTGCTGCAGAACGCCCTGGAGCACGCCTTCGGTCCCTCCTCCTCGGGAAACCTGGAGGTCAGCGCCCTGCGCGGGCGTGCCCCGGCGACCGGGATGGGCTGGTCCGACAGCTGGAACGGCGGGGCCAAGCCGGACGAGTACCTGCTGATCACGGTGCAGGACGACGGCAAGGGCGTGCCGGAGGGGTTCGATCCGCAGCAGAGCGGCAACCTCGGCCTGCAGATCGTCCGCACGCTGGTCACCGGCGAGCTCGGCGGCACCTTCGACATGGTCGCGGTACCGGAGGGCGGCACGAAGGTCGTCCTGGAGATCCCGGTGCCCTAGCTGGGCCGCGAGGGCCCGACAGGGCGGGAGCGGACGCGGTAGGGCCGGGAAAAGAAAAGATACGAGGCCCTGTCGACCGGGGGGGTGGGTCGACAGGGCCTCTCAACCCGCTCCGGCCGTCGGGGGGAGTCGGCCGGAACGGGGGCTCTGGGTGGCGCGACGCCCGCCCCGCGTGTTGCACACGGTGAGCGCCTGAGCTCCACAATATTGCTCTAAGTGAGCAGTATCAAGTGCCTGGGCTGCTCGCGTCGTCGGACCTCGCCTGAACGGGGTCCGTGATGCGGAAGGCTCGGCCGTCCGATGCGGCGGAGCCCTTGATCATGGGTTGATCGGATTGCTGCTTGACGGTGTGTCAGGCGGTGCGGGCGCGGTTGCGGGCGGCGCGACGCTTCATCGCACGACGCTCGTCCTCACTCATTCCGCCCCAGACGCCGGCGTCCTGGCCGGTCTCCAGCGCCCACTGCAGGCACTGCTCCATGACGGGACAGCGGCGGCACACGGCCTTGGCTTCCTCGATCTGCAGCAGAGCAGGACCGGTGTTCCCGATCGGGAAGAACAGCTCCGGGTCCTCTTCGCGGCAGACAGCGCGGTGGCGCCAGTCCATGGTCGTCCAACTCCTCCGGTCGGCAGGCTGTGGCCCGGCCGACTCACTCGATGGCTTGTGAATGTGAACGCTTTCACGAATCCCGCAACAGCAAAAGGGACCAAAGGCCCATCGGGCCCGGGTGGTCTGTGCTGGGGTGGGGTTCCGGCTATCAAGGGATGTGTCGCGATGTCCGCTGCGACGTGTCCCGATCGCCATGTAGAGGTTCGCAAACCTCGGGCTCGGATACAACCCCCTTCGGGGAGGAATTTTTGATTCTTCGGTGTCGCCTAGCTCACAGCCCGTACTTCTATGGGGTGAAGGGGGCTAGCGCGTTCGAGAAGAAGGGTGGGACCCCCTTCTGGTCACACAATCACACGCAGTGCCCGCCGAACGCCTGTGAAACTGACGCGACTCCTGTCTCCAAGGTGGTCCCCGTCGACCTGAAACGGGGCCGGTTCCTGTGAAACCAAGGTGAAGTGCCGGACGTCGTGATAGGAGACGACGTGCTTCCCGGACGGTCCGGAGGGCTGGGAGCCCTCGTCCGTAGGGGCGTGCGAGCGCAGAATCTGACGGACCGTTCGAGCGGTGCCGAACGCGGTCATTCGAGTGATGCCGAAGACGTCCAGGTCCGTGTCGAAGGAGGCGGAGGGCGAGGGGAGTACCGGCCGGTTCCCCAGGTAGGTCCATGGCGAGGTGTTGGAGACTATGGCCAGAACCAGGCCCGGAACCGGCTCCTGGCCGTTCATTTCCAGGGTGACCGGCCCGGAGCGGCGGTGTTCACGCTCAGTGACATAGTGCCGGAGCGCCTGGTTGACATAGAGCGCGTGGGTGGACTTCCGCCCCGCTCTGCGCTGCTGTTCCACCCGGCCGACCACCCCGGCGTCGAAGCCGAGGCCGGCGGTGAAGGTGAACCAGCGGTCCGGGAGCCCCTCGGTCATCGCCTTGCCCAGGCCGACGGCCCGCTCGCGGCCCTGCTCCAGCGCGTTCAACAGGGCGCCGGTGGCCTCCACCGGGTCGTTCGGCAGGCCCAGGGCACGGGCGAAGACGTTGGTGCTGCCGCCCGGCACCACCGCCAGCCGCGGAACCCGCTCGGCGGGGCCGTTCGCGAGCAGACCGTTGACCACCTCGTTGACCGTCCCGTCGCCCCCGAGCGCCACCACCAGGTCCACCGAGCCGTCGGCCGCCGCGTCGCGGGCCAGGTCGCGGGCGTGCCCGCGGTACTCGGTGTGGGCCACATCCAGCTTCAGATCGCTGCGCAGCGCATGGGTGAGCACGTCCCGGGTCCGGCTGCTGGTGGTGGTCGCCTTGGGGTTCACGACCAGGAGAGCGCGCATGGCGCCAGCCTACGGGGCGGTTCCGGGCAGGCGGCGGATACCCTGCTGGAGTGACCGCAGAAACCCCCGCTCCCGCCGCCGCACCCGCCCGCCCCGCCCCGCTGCTCGTCGGTGCGGGCATCACCGCCCTGGAGGGCGCCGCACTGGCCGGGTGGGGCGTCTACGACCTCGTCGCCGGACTGCTCGGCGACTCGGCGGCGCTCGGGCGCAGTGAGGCCGGCGGTCTGGTGCTGCTGCTGATGGGGCTGCTCCCGCTGCTGGCGGGCCGGGCGCTGCTGCGCGGCCGTCGCTGGGGCCGCAGCCCGGCGGTGCTGACCAACTCGATCTGCCTGCCGGTCGCCTACTACATGTGGCAGTCCGGGGGTGCGATGGCCGGTGTCGCGGTGGCCGTGGCGGTGCTGGGGCTGGCCGGCATCGTCGCGCTGCTCAACCCGAAGGTCACGGCCCTGCTCTACCGCCCGGAGGCGTGAGCCGGTACCGCGACGGCCGGCGGCCGGAGGACTGATCCCTCCGGCCGCCGGCCGTTCGTACGTGATCGGTCACTCCTCGACGAGCAGCTTCTCCCGCAGCTGGGCCAAGGTCCGGGCGAGCAGTCTGGACACGTGCATCTGCGAGATGCCGACCTCGGCGGCGATCTGAGACTGCGTCATGTTCCGGAAGAACCGCAGCACCAGGATCTTCTGCTCGCGCGGCGGCAGCTGGGCCAGCAGTGGCTTCAGGGACTCCCGGTACTCGACGCCCTCCAGCGCCTCGTCGGTCGCGCCCAGGGTGTCGGCCACGGCCGGGGACTCGTCGTCGCTGTCCGGGACGTCCAGCGAGAGGGTGGAGTACGCGTTGGCGGACTCCAGGCCCTCCAGCACGTCCTCCTCGGAGATCCCGAGGTGCTCCGCCAGCTCGTGCACGGTCGGCGAGCGGCCGTGCCGCTGGGAGAGCTCGCTGGTCGCGGTGGTCAGCGAGAGCCGGAGCTCCTGCAGCCGGCGCGGGACGCGGACGGCCCAGCCCTTGTCCCGGAAGTGCCGCTTGATCTCGCCCACGATGGTCGGGGTGGCGTAGGTGGAGAACTCCACCCCGCGCTCGTGGTCGAACCGGTCCACCGACTTGATCAGGCCGATGGTGGCGACCTGGGTCAGGTCGTCCAGCGGCTCGCCCCGGTTGCGGAAGCGCCGGGCCAGGTGTTCCACCAGCGGGATGTGCATCCGTACCAGCTGGTTGCGGATCTCCACCCGCTCCGCGGAGCCCTCCGGCAGCCCGGCCAGCCGGACGAACAGGGCCCGGGCGGCCTCCCGGTCCGGCGCGCCGGAGCGGTGCGCCTGGGCCGGCACGCTGCTGCGGACAGCCTCCGCGGCCGCCCGCAGCTCGGCCGCGTCGGGCTCGCTCGCGGGCACCGCCTCGGGCCGCTCTGGCGTCGGATCGGTCGGCTGGGTCATCCGGTGGGAGTCCTTCGGGTGGGCGTCGGGTTGGGCGGCGGTGCGGGCGGCGCCGGCCTGGGTCGGTACGGCAGGGCCGGCCGTACCGCGGTCGAGCACCGCGGACTCGGCACGGACGGTCAGGTCGGCGGCGGCCGGGCCAGCGGCGGCTGCTGTGCGGTCCAGATCACTCACGGCGATCACCCGTTCCGTTCCGGGAGCACTTCTCACTGGTTGTACCGCAGAGCACTGCGATACGGGGCGCCGTACGCGCGGTGAATACGACACCGTGCGTACGGCGGGGACTGCGGGCACGAGGGGCTACAGCGGGGTGGAGGCCCCGCCGCGCTTCTTGTGCAGACTGATGCTGACCGTTTTGTCCTCTCCGACCGAGGATTCCACCTCGCCGGCCAGCGCGGAGAGCACCGTCCAGGCGAAGGTGTCCCGCTCGGGGGCCCGCCCGTCGGTGGTCGGTGCGCTGACCGTGACTCGCAGGGAGTCGCCGACCAGCCGGAACTCGCAGCTCAGGACGGACCCGGGCACCGCCTGCTGGAGCAGGATGGCGCAGGCCTCGTCCACCGCGATCCGGAGATCCTCGATCTCGTCCAGGGTGAAGTCCAACCGGGCCGCGAGACCGGCTGTCGCCGTTCGCAGTACCGAGAGGTAGGCCCCCGCAGCGGGCAGCCGGACCTCCACGAAGTCCTTCACTCCGGGCTCGCCGTCGATCTGGGACACCCTCACCTCCTGGGTGACGCGCGGTGCTTGCGGCCGAACGGCCGCGGCACTTCCTCTTGCATGGCTCAACTGCTTCGCCCCAACTGTCCAGAGGGGTGGTGCGGTACGTACCGGTCATACCCACTCGGGAGGGCCGGAACGCCGCGCATCCGCCCGAGACGTTACCGCGATCGGGGGACAGATGTCGTGATCTTCGGCCACCGTCACGGGAACGGACGAACCCGGCGCCCGCCACGGGCTCAGCGCGGGGTCGATCCGAGGGCGGTGAGCGGCCCGTCGGTGAGGCGGTAGACCGTCCAGCCGTCCATCGGGACGGCGCCCAGCGAGCGGTAGAACCCGATCGAGGGCTCGTTCCAGTCCAGCACCGACCACTCCATCCGGGAGTAGCCGCGGTCCACGCAGATCCGGGCGAGTTCGGTCAGCAGCGCTGTGCCGTGGCCGCCGCCACGGTTGCCGGGGCGGACGTAGAGGTCCTCCAGATACACCCCGTGGGTACCCCGCCAGGTGGAGAAATTGCGGAACCACAGGGCGAAGCCGACCGCCTCGCCGGTGGTGTCGTCCTCGGCGATCAGGCCGAACAGCGCCGGGTGCTCGCCGAACAGGGCGTCGCGCAGCTGCTCCTCCGTGGCCTTCGCCTCGTCCGGGGCCTTCTCGTACTCGGCCAGCTCGCGGATCAGGGCGTGGATGACGGGGACGTCGGTGGTGACGGCGGTGCGGATCATACGGCGAGCGTACTCGGACGGGCCGGACCGGCGGGAGTGTCTTTCCGGGGCCGCCCGCGAGGGCCGGGGCCGGGCCGCCGGGCCGCCCGGGGCCGCCGCGGCCGGTCGCCCGGAAGCCGCCGCGGGCCCGGGCGCGGGCGACGGGGTGTCAGCTGACGGCGGGTACGGCACTGCCCGGCGGGGCCGGAGCCGCCGCCGGGCAGTGGTGAGCCCGGGTCAGGCCTTCTTGGTCTCCCAGAAGATCGTGTCGATCTCCGAGATCAGGTCGAGCAGGGCCTGGCCGGTGGCCGGGTCCGTGGAGGCCTTGGCGGCCGAGGCGGCCTTGCCGGCCTTGTTGAACAGGTCGTGCAGCTGCGGGTAGGCCTCGAAGTGCGGGGCCTTGAAGTAGTCGGTGTGCAGCACGGAGAGGTGGTGCTTGACCAGCTCGGCGCGCTCCTCCTTGATCACGATGGCGCGCGCACGGAAGTGCGGGTCCTCGTTGGCCTGGTACTTCTCCTGAGTGGCCTTCACCGACTCGGCCTCGATCCGGGCCTGCGCCGGGTCGTAGACGCCGCAGGGGAGGTCACAGTGAGCGTGCGCGGTGACGCGCGGAGCAAACAGACGAGAGAACATGGGAGTCCTTCCTTGGATCGTCTTCCCGCGCCTGAGATTACCCTCACGCCCCCCGGGATTCTCGTCTGCCCCGGGGGCCCGGGACCAAAGTCGGAGGCCGAACCGGCCGATACCGGACGGCGCGCCGGGCCGCCGCCCGGCGGGTGCCCGGTGGCCTCGGCCCGGGTGACACTGGACCGGCGACAGCAGCGGACACGAGGTCAGGGGTGAGCGGATGCCGGTGAGTCGGCCGCAGGGTGGCGCGCCGTTCGGCGTGGTGGACGTGGCGGGCCCGTCGATGCGCAGACTGCTGTCGGACGGGGACCGGGTGCTGGTGCGCTACGGCGCGCCGGTGCGGCCGGGCGCGGTGGTGCTGTTCCGGCACCCGTTCCAGCAGGACCTGCTGGTGATCAAGCGGGCCGCGGGCCGGCGCCCTGGCGGCTGGTGGATGCTCTCGGAGAACCCGCTGGTGAACACCGACAGCCGGGAGTACGGCGCGGTGCCGCCGGAGCTGGTGCTCGGCCGGGTGCTGCTGCGGCTGCGGCCCTCGCCGGCCTGGCTCGCCCCGGCGCCGTGGCTGGAGCGCGCGCTGGCCCGCCGGCCGCTGGCCGGGCTGCCCGCGCTGACGGCCCGGCTCGGGGTGCTCCCGCCCGTGGACCTCAGGCCCGGGGAGTGAGCTGCGCGGCCTGCAGGGCCTCCTCGCGCTTGCGGGCGCGGTAGGCGGCGACGTTGGCCCGGGTCGCGCAGCGGTCGGAGCAGTAGCGGCGGGAGCGGTTGGTGGAGGTGTCCAGGTAGGCGTTGCGACAGGGGGCGGCCTGGCAGATGCCGAGCCGGTCGACGCCCAGCTCGGTCAGGTGGATGGCCAGCCCCATGCAGGCGACGGCCGAGTAGTTGGCGGCGGCGGTGGGGGCGTTGTCCGCGAGGTGCAGGTGCCAGTCGGGCCGGCCGCTCTCGTCCAGGTCGTCGTGGCCGGACACCATCGGGCTGACCGGGTACTCGACCATCAGGCTGTTCAGCAGGTCGACCGCCCGGACGTCCTCGCCCTCGGCGGCGGCCTCGAACACACCGCGCAGCCTGGTCCGGACGGCCCGCAGCCGGGGCAGGTCCGACTCGTCGGTGAGGGCGGCGGCCCGGGAGGGGCCGGGGAACAGCGCGCGCACCGCGTCCACCGAGGTCAGCGCGTCGGTGCCGCGCTCGGGCTCCTCGCTGTTCACCAGCCGGACGGCGAAGTCGGCGTACGAGGCGAGCTCCACGGTGGTCCTTCCAGAAGCGGTAACGGGCGTACAGCCTCCAGGGTATTACGCTCCCGGCGGGCGCGGACCGGGGAGGACCCGGGGAACGCCGAGCGGCCCGGGGAACGCCGAGCGGCCCGCCGGAACACCGGCGGGCCGCTGGGTGGGACTTCGGTCAGAGCACCTTGGAGAGGAAGGCCCTGGTCCGTTCGTGCTGGGGGTTGCCGAGCACCTCGCGCGGGTGGCCGGACTCGACCACCACGCCGCCGTCCATGAAGACCAGCGCGTCGCCGACCTCGCGGGCGAAGCCCATCTCGTGGGTGACCACGATCATGGTCATACCGTCCTCGGCGAGCCCGCGCATGACGTCCAGGACGTCGCCGACCAGCTCAGGGTCGAGCGCGGAGGTGGGCTCGTCGAACAGCATCAGCTTGGGCTTCATGGCCAGTGCGCGGGCGATGGCCACCCGCTGCTGCTGGCCGCCGGAGAGCTGGGAGGGGTAGCTCTTGGCCTTGTCGGCCAGGCCCACCCGCTCCAGCAGGGCCATGCCCCGCTCCCTGGCCTCGGCCTTGCTCTCGCTCTTGACCTGCACCGGCGCCTCGATGACGTTCTCTATGGCGGTCATGTGCGGGAAGAGGTTGAAGCGCTGGAAGACCATGCCGATGTCGCGACGCTTCATCGCGACCTCGCGGTCCTTGAGCTCGTAGAGCTTGTCGCCCTTCTGGCGGTAGCCGACGAGCTCGCCGTCGACCCACAGCCGGCCGGCGTTGACCTTCTCCAGGTGGTTGATGCACCGCAGGAAGGTGGACTTGCCGGAGCCGGACGGGCCGATCAGGCAGAACACCTCGCCCTGCTTGACCTCCAGGTCGATGCCCTTGAGCACCTCGACCAGGCCGTACGACTTGCGCACGCCCTCGGCCCGGACCATCTGGCTGCCCGGCTGGGCGTCCGCGGGGATCTGGGTCTCGTCGGTCATGACACACCGCCTCCTTCGCCGCCGCCACCGTGCACTCCGGCGTCCGCGGGCTTCGGTGCCGGCGTCGAGCGGACACTCTTGAACAGGCCCCGGATACGCTGAATCGGGGTGGGCGGCAGGGCGCGGTTGGAACCGCGGGCGTAGTGCCGCTCGATGTAATACTGCCCGATCGTGAGGATCGAGGTCAGGAAGAGGTACCAGAGGCTGACCACGATCAGCAGCGGGATGCTCTGGAAGTTGCGCGAGTAGATGTTCTGGCCCGCGCGGAAGAGCTCCTCCAGAGCGATGACGCTGACCAGCGAGGTGGTCTTCAGCATCGAGATGGTCTCGTTGCCGGTCGGCGGGATGATCACCCGCATCGCCTGCGGCAGGATGATCCGCCGCATGGTGTCGAAGCGGTTCATGCCGAGCGCCTGCGAGGCCTCGTGCTGACCCTCGTCCACCGACTGGATGCCGCCTCGGACGATCTCCGCCATGTACGCGGCCTCGTTCAGGCCGAGGCCCAGCAGCGCCGCCACGAAGGTCGGGATCAGGACGTTGGTCTCCTGCGACCAGAACTCGGGACCGAACGGGATACCGATCGAGAGCCTGGCCCACAGCACGCCGAGGAAGTTCCAGAACACCAGCTGGACCAGGACGGGAGTGCCGCGGAACACCCAGATGTAGACCCAGGCGGTGCCGGAGAGCAGCGGGTTCGGGGACAGCCGCATCACGGCCAGCAGGATGCCGCCGATCACGCCCATGACCATGGCGAGCGCGGTCAGCTCCAGGGTGACCAGCAGGCCGTGCAGGATCCGGTCGTCGAACAGGTACTGGCCGACGAGGTCCCACTTGAATGCCGGGACGGTGATGACGGCGTGGATCAGCATCGCCGCGAGGACGAGGATGACGGCGGCGCCGACCCAGCGTCCGGGGTGACGGACCGGGACGGCCTTGATGACTTCAGGCCGTCCCGGGGCCGCCGGCCCCTTGTGGAGAGAGTTCACTTTGTGGCCTCAGAACAGGTCGCTGTGGAACGAGGGGACGAGATCAGCTGGTGGCGCCGTTGAGCTGCGCCTTGTCGATCGCGCCGGCCTCGACGCCCCACTTCTGCAGGATCTGCTTGTAGGTCCCGTCGTCGATCAGGGACTGCACCGCGGCCTGGACCGCCGGGGTGAGCGCCGAGCCCTTCGCCAGCGCGATGCCGTACGGCGCGGAGTCGGTCGTCGGGCCGAGCTTCTCCAGCTGGCCGCCGGTCTGCTTGAGCGCGTAGTCGATGACCGGGGAGTCGGCCATCATGACCTGGTCGCGGCCGGAGACCACGGCGTTGGTGACGTCCGTCTGCAGGTCGAACTTGTCACCGTCGTTCGGGACGGTGGGCTTGCCCGCGGCGGTACAGGCCGGGTTGATCACGTCGACGATCTGGTCGGCCTGGGTGGTGCCGGTCTGGACGGCGATCTTCTTGCCGCACAGGTCGTCGGCGGAGATCTTGTCGGGGTTGCCCTTCTTGACCGCCATGCCGGTGCCGGCGGTGAAGTAGGTGACCATGTCGACGGTCTGCTCGCGCTCCTTCGTGTCCGTGAAGGAGCTCATGCCGAGCTGGTACTTGTTGGCGCCGATGCCCGGGATGATCGCGGTGAAGCCGGCGTTCTGGACCTCGGCCTTGAGGCCCAGCTTGGCGGCGACGGCGTTGGCCAGGTCGACGTCCATGCCGACGATGGCGCCCTTGTCGTCCTGGAACTCGTTCGGCGCGTAGGACGCATCCGATCCGACGATCAGCTTTCCACCCGACTTGAGGTCGGCGGGGACCAGAGCGGCCAGCGAGGGGTCGGCCGTTACGGCCTTGACCGAGGCGCTCGGGTTCACGGCGGACCCGGACGCCGTGCTGCTCGAGCCGCTGCTGCCGCAGGCGGTCAGGAGCAGGGTGCCGGCGGCGAGGGTGGCGCCGGCGGCGACGAGGCGGGGGCGAAGGGTGCGGGCGGTCATCAGGGGGATCTCCTCCTGTAGGAGAGTCGGGCGGAGCACGCCGCCGGGGGAGCGGTGCACCAGGTCCGGCGAGCCCGGCGTCGTTGCCGAGGCCGCACTACCGGTCGTTCGGTTGTGCTGGTCCTGCCTGAATTTCTGTCGCCACCCTCCGCCGAGGTGGACGAATGTGATCGACTTCCTCGGCCTGGTGACGCCTTTCGGCAGCTTGGGCTGGGAGAGGGCCGTTGCGACCGAGTTGGGGGGAATCCTGCCACTGAGTTCCGGTGAACGGGCCCCTCTACAGATCAAAATCGGATAACGAGGCACCCCAATGTCCGCTATTCGGACGAATATCGAGCCCCTGTCACCCTGTGTATAAGTATGCAGACCGGAGTGCGCAACGCGAGCACCCCGGCCGGGACATGACTCAGCCGCCGTTCACCACGGCGTTCTGCGCCGCGCCGTCCTTGAGGTTCCACTTCTCGAGGATCTTGTCGTAATCGCCACTGCGAATGATCCGGTTGACCGCCTTGACCAGCGTGTCGCGCAGCTGGGTGTTGTCCTTGGCGACCGCGATCCCGTACGGGTTCGGCTGCAGCTGCTGTCCGGCCATGTCGAACTGGGTGCCGTTCACGCCCTTCTGGACGGTGTAGGCGGCCACCGGGAAGTCGTTCATGTCCGCCGCGGCCTTGCCCGAGGCGACCAGCGCCAGAGCCTCGGCGTCGGTGTCGGTCAACTTGATGACCAGGGGCTTCTTGCCCTTGTCGCAGGCGCCGGTCTGGCGCTGGGCGATGTCCGCCTGGGTGGTCCCGCGCTGCACCGCGATGGTCTGGCCGCACAGGTCGTCCAGCGACTTGATGCTCTTCGGGTTGCCCTTCGCGACCAGGATCGAGGTACCGGCCATGAAGTAGTCCACGAAGTCGACGCCCGGGCTGATCTGCTGGCCGCTGTCGTCGGTGCCGTCGCGCCGCTGGCGGTTGTCGGTGATCGCCGACATGGCCACGTCGAACTGCTTGGACTGGAGTCCGGGGACCAGCTTCTCGAAGCCGGTGTCGAGGAACTCGACCTTCACCTTGAGCTGCTTGCCGATGGCCTCCGCGAGCTCCGGGTCGAGGCCGGTGGGCTGTCCGTCGGCGCCCTTGAACTCCACCGGGGCGTAGTTCAGGTCCGAACCGATCTTCAGCACGCCGGAGGTCTTGATCGAGTCCGGCAGCCGGTCGTGCAGGTTCTCCTCGGTGGGCGTGGCGCTGCCGACCGAGCTGCAGCCGGTGATCAGCAGGGAGCCGACGGCGAGGACCGCGCCGGTCCGGCCGAGACGGCCGGGTATGCGGGCACTGTGGTGCATGGAGCTGCTCCTCCTGTGGGAGAGGGGGTGGTGCTGTCCCACCGGGTGCGCGGGTGTGCGCCGCGGTGGCGGGCGCGCGCTCGGATGCCGGCCGAGGGGGGAGCGCGACCGTCCGGTTCCGGTGGTCGATTCGCAGATCCTGCCATCCCGCCCTGATGAGCCGGGTGTCGGGTGTGTCAGAATCTGGTATCGGGTGACCCCCGAAGTTCGAACGAACACAGACCGCCGGTTCGCGACAGGACCGGGGTGCACAGGACCGGAAGTCGAAGACTCGACTCTGGATCCGAGGCACCGACTCCCCTCCGTGTCTGCGTTCACTCCTACGGGTGCGCGTGCTGGCCAGGTGTTGCCGCCACTGGCACTCCGGGTTCTTCCGAGATCCGGGTGTCGTCAAGTGGCCGTAAGGCCGTGAACAGCGCGTGACAAGGACGAAAAGGCACAGGTGCGGTGCCTTCGCCCGACCTAGGCTCAAGCGGTGTCTGTCACCTTCCCGGCTCCGGCTGGTGACGCCTGGGTACGACCGGAAGAACAGCGCAGAACAGAAACCCTCATCCGAGGGCGCCGCCCGACGGCCGCGCCCCGACCCGGCCACCGGGTACGCCCCCCGCGTACCCGGGTTTTCCGTCATTCGGCCGGATCGCCCGACCGTCGGCCGCGTCCTCGCCTGATCATTGACGAAGAGGTCAACGTGGCAGCGGAGATCATCCACCCCAACACCCAGGACACCGTCGATCCCGTCGACGCCGTCTTCGCCCTCCACCGCGGCGGCAAGATGGAGATCCGGGCGACCGTTCCGGTCCGCGACGCGGACGACCTGTCCCTCGCCTACACCCCCGGTGTGGCGCGGGTCTGCACCGCCATCGCCGAGCAGCCCGACCTGGTCAACGACTACACCTGGAAGTCGAACGTGGTCGCGGTCGTCACCGACGGCACCGCCGTGCTCGGCCTCGGCGACATCGGCCCGGAGGCCTCCCTGCCCGTGATGGAGGGCAAGGCGATCCTGTTCAAGCAGTTCGGCGGCGTGGACGCGGTGCCGATCGCGCTGGCCTGCACCGAGGTGGACGAGATCGTCGAGACCGTGGTCCGGCTCGCCCCCTCCTTCGGGGGTGTCAACCTGGAGGACATCTCCGCCCCGCGCTGCTTCGAGATCGAGCGCCGGCTCCAGGACGCGCTGGACATCCCGATCTTCCACGACGACCAGCACGGCACCGCGATCGTCACCACCGCCGCGCTCTGGAACGCGGCCAAGGTGACCGGCCGGGAGATCGGCAGCCTGCGCGCCGTCATCTCCGGCGCCGGCGCCGCCGGCATCGCGATCGCCAAGATGCTGGTCGCCGCCGGCATCGGCGACGTGTCGGTCTGCGACCGGCGCGGTGTGGTCCACGAGGGCCGCGGCGACCTGACCGACGTCAAGGCCGAGATCGCCGCGCTGACCAACCGGACCGGCGTCCAGGGCAGCCTCAACGACGCGCTCAAGGGTGCCGACGTGTTCATCGGCGTCTCCGGCGGCACCGTGCCGGAGGAGGCCGTGGCCACCATGGCCGAGGGCTGCTTCATCTTCGCGATGGCCAACCCCAACCCGGAGATCCACCCCGAGGTGGCGCACAAGTACGCGGCCGTGGTCGCCACCGGGCGCTCCGACTTCCCGAACCAGATCAACAACGTGCTGGCCTTCCCCGGCATCTTCGCCGGTGCGCTCCAGGTCCGGGCCACCCGGATCACCGAGGGCATGAAGCTGGCCGCCGCCAAGGCCCTGGCCGCGGTGGTCGCCGACGAGCTGACGGCGCAGAAGGTCATCCCCTCCCCGTTCGACCAGCGGGTCGCGCCGGCCGTCACCAAGGCCGTCGCCGAGGCCGCCCGGGCCGAGGGTGTCGCCCGCCTCTGACACTGCCTCACGGACGACCGGCGGACGGCCGGGGAACGGACACGCGGTGCAGCTCACACCTCCGCGTGGTTCCGGGCCCCGGCCGTCGCGGCTATCGTCCGGGTCATGTTCGCTGCCTACGCCGCCCGAATCGACCCCGCCGACCCGCTCGGCGGACTCGAACTCGGAGACCTCCCGGAACCCGAGGCCCGCGAGGGCTGGAGCGTGGTGACCGTCAAGGCCGCCACCCTCAACCACCACGACCTGTGGTCGCTGCGCGGGGTCGGACTGCCCGCCGAGCGGCTGCCGATGATCCTCGGCTGCGACGCCGCGGGCGTCGACGAGCACGGCAACGAGGTGGTCCTGCACTCGGTGATCGGCCAGAGCGGCCACGGGGTCGGCCCCGCCGAGCCCCGCTCGATCCTGACCGAGCGCTACCAGGGCACCTTCGCCCAGAAGGTCGCGGTGCCGACCTGGAACCTGCTGCCCAAGCCGGCCCAACTCAGCTTCGAGCAGGCCGCCTGCCTGCCGACCGCCTGGCTGACGGCCTATCGGATGCTCTTCACCAACGCCGGCGTGAAGCCCGGCGACACCGTGCTCGTCCAGGGCGCCGGCGGCGGCGTCTCCACCGCGCTGGTCGTCCTCGCGAAGGCTGCCGGCCTGCGGGTCTGGGTGACCGGGCGGGACGAGGCCAAGCGGGCCCGCGCGGTCGAACTCGGCGCGGACGCCGCGTTCGAGAGCGGCGCCCGGCTGCCCGAGCGGGTCGACGCGGTGATGGAGACCGTCGGTGCGGCGACCTGGTCGCACTCGGTGAAGTCGCTGCGGCCCGGCGGCACGATCGTCATCTCCGGCGCGACCTCGGGTGCCAACCCCACGGCCACCGAGCTGAACCGGATCTTCTTCCTGGAGCTCCGGGTGGTCGGCTCGACCATGGGCACCAAGGAGGAACTGGCCGGGCTGCTCTCGCTCTGCGCCACGGCGGGGGTCCGCCCGGTGATCGACAGCGTGCTGCCGCTGACCGAGGCGCGGGAGGGCTTCGCCCGGCTGGCCAAGGGCGAGGTCTTCGGAAAGATCGTCCTCACCCCCTGAGGCACCGCCCACCGACGCGAGGTGTCTCCCGGCCCGGGCCGATCCGGCACGCGCCGGGAGACACCTCGCACTCCGCTCCGCCGACGGCTCGTCAGCCGAGCAGGCGGTGGATCCGTTCGGCCGCCGACGCCAGGACGGCCTGGGTCTCGGCAAGCTGAGCCGACGTCACACCCCGCCCGTCCCGGGCCGCGTCGCGGACCTGGTCGCGGAAGCGGTCCAGCAGCCGCTCCAGCTCGCGGGCCGGTTCGCCGGCCTGGTCGACGCGGGCCCAGCCGGGCAGCTCGGCGGTGGCCGCCCCGGCGTCGTCGGCGTCCTTGTCCAGGTCGATCCGGGTGACCCGGATCTCCTCGCCCTCCGACTGGCCGCCCCAGCGGGCCGCGTCCGCCAGCGAGGACAGCCCCTTGGTCAGCTCGGCCAGGCCCTCGGCGAGCCCGGTCGACCAGTCGCCGCGGGCCGTGTGCTCGCGGACCTGCTGCTCGACCCGCCGCTTGAGCCGCAGCGCCTCCTGCTGCGCCGCGCTGCGGGCGGCCCTGGACTGCTCGCGCAGCCGACGGGCCTCCTGCTCGGCGGCCCGGGCCTTCTCCTTCGCCGCCCGCTCCTGCTCCTTGGCGCGCTTGGCCTGCTCCTTGGCCTGGGACTTGAACTGGGCGAACTCCTCCTTGGCGCGCTGCCAGGACTCGCGGTCACCCCAGGGGCCGGCCCACGGGTCACCGCCCGGCGCTGCGGCGGGCTTCCCGGCGGCCTGCTCGGCCTCGCCCCAGAGCTCCTCGCGCAGGTCCTTGGCGTTGTCCCGGACGTCCTCGCGGATCGCGTCGGCCAGCTGGGAGACGGACTCCACGATCTCCACCTCCAGCTCGGCGAGCTCCGGCTGACGGTCGGCCAGTTCCTGGCGGCCCGCGTCGGTGAGCCGGTAGACCTTGCGGCCGCCCTCGGTGCTGTGGGTGACCAGGCCCTCCTTCTCCAGCTTGGCCAGCCGCGGGTAGACGGTGCCCGCCGAGGGTGCGTACAGGCCCTGGAAGCGCTCCTCCAGCAGGCGGATCACCTCGTACCCGTGGCGCGGTGACTCGTCGAGCAGCTTGAGCAGGTACAGGCGCAGTCGGCCGTGGCCGAAGACCGGGGTCATCTCAGACCTCCTTGGTCAGATCGGGGCCGGCCGGGAGCTCCTTGGCCGGCTCGGGGCGGTCGTCCTCGCCCTCGGGCCGACGGAGCACCGTGACCGGGCCGGAGACGGAGGTGACCTGCAGCTTGCCGGCGCCGGAGCCGAGCTGGCCGGAGAGCCGCTTGGTGCCCCAGCTGCCGGTGACCTTGAGCTCCTCGAAGGTGCTGGAGACATCACCGCTGGTGGAGCCGGCCTCTACCTTGGCGTCGGCCACCGAGGGCAGCCGGATGCCGACCTGGCCGCTGACCGTGGAGACCTTGATGTCGGTCGGGGTGGCCACGTCCAGGTCCAGGGTGACCGCGCCGCTGATCGAGTGGGCGAGGATCCGCTCGGCCGCGCCGGCCACCAGGGTGATCGCCCCCGAGACGGTGTTGACCTTGAGCTCACCGGCGACCCGCTGGGCGGTCACGTCGCCGGAGACGGTGTTGGCCAGCACCTTCCCGGACAGGCCCACCAGGGTCGCGTCGCCGCTCGCGCTGTGGGCGCCGACGCCGCCGGTGATCCCGGAGACGGTGGCCTCCGCGGAGACGGTGCCGACCTTGACCTCGGTGCCGGCCGGAACGGCCAGCGTGACCTCCGCGCGGCGCCCGCGACGCAGCGAGCCGAAGAAGTCCTTGACCGACTGCACCGACTTCACCGTCTCGCCGAAGTCGCTCCAGCCGAGGTCCTTGTACGCCACCGTCAGCACCCCGTCCTCCAGGGTGACCAGCAGCGGCTCCCCGGTGACCTCGGTCACCTCCAGCAGTGCCGGGCCGTCGGTGGCGACCACCTTGACGGCGCCGCCGACCAGCCGTACGTGCAGGGCCTCGACCGTCTCGTCGAAGCCGATCCGGTCGGGCTCACCGATCGTCCACTGGGCCATTTCGTCCCGCCTCCCGTTCGCGATGTATCGCGTTCCTCTGTTCAACACGATATATCGCGAATCGGCGAAGTCAAGCGGTTCTGCCCACGGACACGCGAACGGCCCGGGAGGCGGTTGCCTCCCGGGCCGTTCGTCAGCGGCTCAGCCACTCACTCGTCGTCCTCGTCGTCGAGCCGGGCCAGCCAGGTGGCCAGCCGCTCGACCGGGATCTCGAAGTCCGGGTTGAGGTCGACGAACTCGCGCAGGCGCTCGGCCAGCCACTCGAAGGTGACCTCCTCGTCGCCGCGCCGGCTCTCCAGTTCCTCGATGCCGCGGTCGGTGAAGTACACGGTGCGCTCCGGTCCGGTGGGATCTGACCAGGTCAGGATAGTCGGGGTCGGTCAGCTGTCGTTGCGGTAGTAGGTGAACGAGACCTTCACCGCACCGGTGCTCTTGTTGCCCTGCTCGACCACCTTGCCGACCACCACGCCGCCGTTGGCACGGTTGCGCAGGCAGAAGATCCGGCCGGGCGGCAGGTCGTCGTACTTCAGGTCGGCCGCCGGGTGCTGGTCGATGGCGGCCGAGCACGCCTCGGGGGCCAGCGACTGCTCCCGGGTGATGTAGACGTCACTCGTCCCGGACGACCAGTCGAAGTCGTCGTACGAGGGCGACAGCGCCCAGGTCGGCGACGCGGAGTCCGGCACCACGTTGCCGTTGGCCAGGTCGAAGCTGTGACTGGAGTCGGGGCTGGAGAGCTCGCGGTTCTCGTAGACCATGGTGTACCTGGGCGGCCGGGAGGGCGAGGCGGAGGCGTCGCCGGTCGCACCGGCACTGGCCTTCGCCTTGGCCGAGGCCGAGGGCGGGGTGACGGCCCCGGCCTGGTCCTGCGAGGACGGGGTGGCGGCCTTCGGGGACGGGCTCCGGTCGCCGGCGGAGGCCGCTCCGGAGCCGCCCTGCGACGCGGTGTTCGAGGAGCCGCCCTTGTCGCCGAGCTTGTTCATCAGCACCACGCCGCCGACCGTGCCACCGAGAGCCATCACCAGGGCGACGGTCAGCAGCGCCTTCCAGGAGACGCCCTTGCGACGCGGCTCCGGGCCGGCCGGCCGGGACTCCGGCACCACCGGGCCGGGCGGCGGGGTGTCGAAGGACGGCTGCTGGTGGAGCTGGACGGTCGGCGTGGGGCCGGTCACCGGGCCGGTCGGAGCCTCGGTGGTGGGCTGCGGCGGGCCGAACGCGCCGAGCGGCGGACCGAAGCCGGCCGGGGCCGGCTGCGGCGGAGCGGCCGGCCCGGCCGGGGCGGTGTACGCGGCGGTGGCCGCGGTCTGGTGCGCGGTCGGAGCGAGCGTGGGCGCGGTCGGCGGCAGGGCCGGCGGCGCCGGGGGCACCGCGGGCGCGACCGGCAGCGGGGTGGGCGGGGTCTTCGGCAGGTCGGACCGGCGGGTGATCTCGGTGTTGATCTGCCGGGGCAGCCAGTCGTCGGCGAACCGCAGCTGGCCGCCGACCGCCGGGTGGTTGCGGGCGATCTCGATGATCTCGGCGGGCTGCGGACGGTCCTCCGGCAGCTTGGCGAGGCAGCGCGCCAACAGCTCCCGCAGCCCCTCCGGGACGCCGTCCAGGACGGGCTCCTCGTGCACCACCCGGTAGAGCACCGCCGTCTCCGGGCCCTCGCCGAACGGCGGGGTGCCGCCGGCCACGTACGCGGCGAGGGCGCCGAGCGCGAAGACGTCGGTGGCGGGGGTGACCGGCTTGCCCTGGGCCTGCTCGGGGGACATGAAGGCGGGCGAGCCGATCCGGAACCCGGTGCCGGTCAGGGCCGTGGCGTCGGCCGCGCGGGCGATACCGAAGTCGATCACGCGGGGGCCGTCACCCGCGATCAGGACGTTGGCCGGCTTGAGGTCGCGGTGCACCACCTCGACGCTGTGGATCGCCTGCAGGGCCTCGGCGATGCCGCCGATCAGCAGCAGTACCGTCCGCACTGGCAGCGCGCCGTGCTCCCGGATCACCTGCTGCAGCGACGGGCCCGGCACGTAGGCGGTGACCAGCCACGGCGCGTCGGCGTCCAGCCCGGAGTCGATCACCTGGGCGGTGTACAGGCCGTGGATCCGCTGCGCGTTGGTCACCTCCTGGGCGAACCGGCGGCGGAACTCCGCGTCCTCGGCGAACTCCGGACGGACCACCTTCAGCGCCACCGGCCGACCGCCCGGGGTGTACGAGAGGTAGACCCTGCCCATGCCGCCCGCGCCCAGCCGGGCGAACAGGCGGTAGCCGCCGACCTCCCGGGGGTCCTCGGGGAGCAGCGGCTGGAAGATCGGCGGAAGTGGCGCGGCGGAGTCCCGCGGCGTGTCGGCAGTCATACGGTGCTGTCCCCCTGGGCTTGGATGTCGGTCCTGGCCGCCGCCCGGTGCGGGCACGGGTGGCAGCGTGCGGGGCCCAACCTATCGGTGCGTCAGGTCGACATCCCAGCGAGTTGGCGATTTGGTTGCAGAGCTGTGGCCTTGACGGATGCTCGGATCATCCGGTTTCCCGCCGCTCGTCCGGCCGCCCGCCCCGCAACGCACCCGGGCCCGGGCCCCGCCGAAGCGGAGCCCGGGCCCGGGTGGTGCTGATCAGGCGTCAGCCGTTCAGAGGTTGAACACCTCGTCGAGCAGGGCCTGCTGCTCGGCGGCGTGCCGCTTGGCCGAGCCGACCGCCGGGGCGGACGAGGCCGTGCGGGCGACGCGGCGCAGTCGGGCACCGCCGTTGGCGCTGCGGCCGACGACGACCTGCAGGTGGTCGACCAGGTTCATCGCGATGAACGGCCACGCACCCTGGTTGGCCGGCTCCTCCTGCGCCCAGATGAACTGGACGTCCTCGCCGTACCGGCCCAGCTCCTCCTGGAGCTCGGCCACCGGCAGCGGGTAGAGCCGCTCGACCCGGACGATCGCGGTGTCGGTGATGCCGCGCTCGGTGCGGGACGCCTCCAGGTCGTAGTAGAACTTGCCGGAGGTGATCACCACCTTGCGGACGTTCGCCGGGTCGACCGTGTGGTCCCCGATCACCGGGCGGAACGAGCCGGAGGTGAACTCCGAGGTCGCCGAGGCGGCGGCCTTCAGACGCAGCATCGACTTCGGGGTGAAGACGATCAGCGGCTTGTGGTGCGGGTTGTGGACCTGCCACCGCAGGAGGTGGAAGTAGTTCGACGGCGACGTCGGCATCGCGACCGTCATGTTGTCCTGCGCGCACATCTGGAGGAAGCGCTCCGGGCGGGCGGACGAGTGGTCCGGGCCCTGGCCCTCGTAGCCGTGCGGCAGCAGCAGGGTGACGCCGGAGTGCTGGCCCCACTTCTGCTCGGCGGACGCGATGTACTCGTCCACCATGGTCTGCGCGCCGTTGACGAAGTCGCCGAACTGCGCCTCCCACATGACCAGCGCGTTCGGGCGGGTCAGCGAGTAGCCGTACTCGAAGCCCATCGCCGCGTACTCCGACAGCAGGCTGTCGTAGACGGTGTAGCGGGCCTGGTCCTCGGTCAGGTACAGCAGCGGGGTGTAGTCCTCGCCGCTGTTGCGGTCGATCAGGACCGCGTGGCGCTGGCCGAAGGTGCCGCGGCGGCTGTCCTGTCCGGCCAGCCGGACCGGGTGACCCTCCATCAGCAGCGAGCCGATGGCGAGCGTCTCGCCGGTGGCCCAGTCGATGGTGTTGTCCTCGACCGAGGCCGCGCGGCGCTGCAGCTGCGGCAGCAGACGCGGGTGGACGGTCAGCCAGTCCGGCAGGTTGACCTGCGAGGCGGCGATCCGCTTGACGGTCTCCTCGGAGATCGCGGTCTGGATGTTGACCGGGAAGTCCGCGACCGGCTTGCCGTTGGTGGCGGGCTGCTGCGCACCGGCGGCCTGGCGGACCTCGGAGAAGACCTTCTCCAACTGGCCCTGGAAGTCCTGGAGCGCCTGCTCCGCCTCTTCCATGGTGATGTCGCCGCGACCGATCAGGCCCTCGGTGTACAGCTTGCGCACCGAGCGCTTCTTGTCGATCAGGTCGTACATCAGCGGCTGGGTGAACGACGGGTTGTCGGCCTCGTTGTGACCGCGGCGGCGGTAGCAGATGAGGTCGATCACGACGTCCTTGTGGAACGTCTGGCGGAACTCGAAGGCGAGCCGCGCGACACGGACCACGGCCTCCGGGTCGTCGCCGTTCACGTGGAAGATCGGGGCTTCGATCATCCGGGCCACGTCGGTGCAGTACATCGACGAGCGGCTGCTGGCCGGGGCGGCGGTGAAGCCGACCTGGTTGTTGACGACCAGGTGGATGGTGCCACCGGTGCGGTAGCCGCGCAGCTGGGACATGTTCAGCGTCTCGGCCACCACGCCCTGGCCCGCGAAGGCCGCGTCGCCGTGGATCTGGATCGGCAGCACCGGGAAGGAGGTGCCGCCCTGGTCCAGGACGTCCTGCTTGGCGCGGACGATGCCCTCGACGACCGGGTCGACCGTCTCCAGGTGGGACGGGTTCGCGGCGAGCGACACCTTGATGGTCTCGCCGTCCAGGCCGGTGAAGGTGCCGTCGGCGCCCAGGTGGTACTTGACGTCACCGGAGCCGTGCATGGACTTCGGGTCGAGGTTGCCCTCGAACTCGCCGAAGATCCGGGCGTACGGCTTGCCGACGATGTTCGCCAGCACGTTGAGGCGGCCGCGGTGGGCCATGCCGATGACGGCCTCGTCCAGGCGGTGCTCGGCGGCGGCGTCGATGGTCGCGTCCAGCAGCGGGATCAGCGACTCACCGCCCTCCAGCGAGAAGCGCTTCTGGCCGACGTACTTGGTCTGCAGGAAGGTCTCGAACGCCTCCGCCGAGTTCAGCCGGCGCAGGATGCGCAGCTGCTCCTCGCGCTCGGGCTTCGAGTACGGCTTCTCCAGGCGCTCCTGCAGCCACTTGCGCTGCTTCGGGTCCTGGATGTGCATGTACTCGATGCCGACGGTGCGGCAGTACGTGTTGCGCAGCAGGCCGAGGATGTCGCGGAGCTTCATCATGCGCTGGCCGCCGAAGCCGCCGACCGCGAACTCGCGCTCCAGGTCCCACAGGGTGAGGCCGTGCTGGACGACGTCCAGGTCGGGGTGCTTGCGCTGCTTGTACTCCAGCGGGTCGGTGTCGGCCATCAGGTGGCCGCGCACGCGGTACGCGTGGATCAGCTCCATGACGCGCGCGGTCTTGTTGACCTCGTCGTCGTGGGTGGTGGCGACGTCGGTCGCCCAGCGCACCGGCTCGTACGGGATCCTCAGGGACTCGAAGACCTCGTCGTAGAAGTTGTGCTCACCCAGCAGCAGCTGGTGGATGGTGCGCAGGAACTCGCCGGACGCCGCGCCCTGGATGACCCGGTGGTCGTAGGTCGAGGTGAGCGTCATGGTCTTGGAGATGCCCAGGCGCGCCAGGGTCTCCTGGGAGGAGCCCTGGAACTCGGCCGGGTACTCCATCGCGCCGACGCCGACGATGGTGCCCTGGTTCTGCATCAGGCGCGGCACGGAGTGCACGGTGCCGATGCCGCCGGGGTTGGTCAGCGAGACGGTGACGCCGGTGAAGTCGTCCATCGTCAGCTTGTTGGCGCGGGCCCGGCGGACGATGTCCTCGTAGGCCTGCCAGAAGCCGAAGAAGTCGAGGGTCTCGGCCTTCTTGATCGCCGCGACCACGAGCTGGCGGTCGCCGTTGGGCTTCACCAGGTCGATGGCCAGGCCCAGGTTCACGTGGGCCGGCTTGACCAGGAACGGCTTGCCGTCCTTGATCTGGTAGCTGTGGTTCATGCCCGGGCTGGCCTTGATGGCCTGGACCAGGGCGTAACCGATCAGGTGCGTGAAGGAGACCTTGCCACCGCGGGCGCGCTGCAGGTGGTTGTTGATGACGATGCGGTTGTCGATCAGCAGCTTGGCCGGAACGGCACGCACCGACGTCGCGGTCGGGACCTCCAGCGAGGCGTCCATGTTCGTGGCGACGGCCTTGGCCGGGCCACGCAGCGGGACGAGCTCGGGCCCGTCGGCGGCCGGGGCGGCGGCCTGGGCCGGCGGTGCGGCCTTCGGCGCCGGCGGCGCGGCGGGGGCTGCGGCGACGGGCGCGGGCGCCTGCTGGACCGGCGCGACGGCCGGGGCAGCGGGAGCGGACGCGACCGGAACGGCAGCGGCAGGGGCAGCGGGAGCGGCAACGGTGGTCGGCGTGGGGCCGACCGGGGTTGCGGCCTGGGTCACTGAAGTCACCTCGGTACCGGGCTTGTAGTCGGCGAAAAAGTCCCACCAGGCTCGGTCGACCGAGTTGGGATCCTGGAGGTACTGCTGGTAGATCTCGTCGACGAGCCACTCATTGGGGCCGAAGCCAGTGGAGCTTGCCGAGCTGCTGGGGGTTTCTGGGTGTGGCGACACGGGGCAACCGCCCTCTTCCGCTTCCTTTTGGGATGGTGGACAGCGGGGATTAAGGCTACGCCCCTGACCAGTGATCGCGCAGTCCCCGGGGGCCAGGCGTCGCCCAGATCACAGTGCCGAGCTGCAATTTGGCCGAATGTGTGCGTTAGAAACCCGTCAAGTATGGGAACTCGAGCACACCATTCACCCGTCCATACTGGCATTAAATCGGACAAAAACCCAGTTCAGGTCCGGAGTGGGCGGATCCGGCCGGGCTCCGCGCCCGCTGTGTCCCAGTTCTGTGACAACCCTGCGGAGACGGCGTGCGGACGTCAGGCCGGCACTCTGGCCTCACCCGGCAGGGTGACCTCGATCCGGCAGCCGCGGGCGGCCTCCGCGACCCGGATCTCGCCGCCGTGCAGATCGACCGCCCAGCGTGCGATCGCCAGCCCCAGGCCGGTGCCGCCGTCGCTGCCCGGGCCCTGGGCGGTGGCGCTGCCGGCCCGCCCGAAGCGTTCGAAGACCCGCTCGCGGTCTTCCACCCGGATCCCCGGGCCCTGGTCCTCGACGGCCAGCAGCAGGGCGCCCGGCGCCTCGCCGGGACGGGCCCGGACCGTCACCGTGCCGCCCGCAGGGGAGTGCTTGCAGGCGTTGTCGACCAGGTTGGCCACCACCTGGTGCAGCCGCTCCGGGTCGGCCACGGCGCTGAGCCCGCCGGGCTTCACGTCCAGCCGCAGCCGGACGTCGCCGCGCCGGCCGTAGGCGCCGCCGGCGGTCGCGCCGTCGACGGTCACCCCGCGCAGCACGCCGTCCAGGAACGGCCGGACCTCGAACGGGCGGGCGTCCAGCGGGACGACCCCGTCGTCCAGCTTGGACAGGTCGAGCAGGTGGGTGACCAGGCGCCCGAGCCGTTCGGTCTGCTCCAGCGCGGCGCCCAGGGTGGTGGGATTGGGCTGGACGACGCCGTCCACCACGTTCTCCAGCACGGCGCGCAGCGCGGCGATGGGCGTGCGCAGCTCGTGCGAGACGTTGGCGATCAGCTCGCGTCGGTGCCGGTCGGCGGCCTCCAGGTCGCCGGCCATCCGGTTGAAGGTGGCGGCCAGCTCGCCGATCTCGTCGCGGGAGGCGACGTGCACCCGGGCGCTGTAGTCGCCGTCGGCCATCGCCCGGGCGGCCGCGGTCATGTCGCGCAGCGGCGCGGTCAGGCCGTGGGCCAGGAACTGCATGAACAGCAGCGAGGCGATGATCGAGAAGATCATGATGATGCGGATCTGGGTCTCGGACCTGATCGCGACCACGACCATCCCGGTGGCCAGCACCACGGAGACGATCACCAGCAGGGCGAGCTTGCCCTTGATCGAGCGGACCGGGTCGAGAGGCCGGATGTCGGCCCAGACCCTCAGGACGGCGCGGGTGGCCAGGCTGGGGGGCGGGGCGGCCTTGGCGTCCCCGCTGCGTTGCTGTGGAAAGGTCATGGTGTCCCTGACGTCGTCCCGCACCGCGCGGGTGCGGCGGTCCGCCGGTGCGCAGCAGTACGACCTGGGCCCCCCGGTGGCCCAAGCCGTCGGCGCGGCCGACTAGGAGAGCGGTGCCTCCAGGGCGTACCCGACGCCGTGCACCGTACGGATCCAGCTGGCACCGATCTTTCGGCGCAGCGCCTTGACGTGGCTGTCGACCGTGCGGGTGCCCGAGGCGTCCGTCCAGTCCCAGACCTCGGCGAGCAACTGCTCGCGGGTGAGCACCGCGCGCGGCTGGGCGGCCAGGCAGGCCAGCAGGTCGAACTCGGTCGGCGTCAGGTGGACGTCGCCCGCGCCGAGCCGCACCCGGCGCTGGACGTGGTCGATCTCCAGGTCGCCGAAGCGCAGGCTGCCGAGCGCCGGTGTCCTGGCCGCCTGCTGGGCGCGCTCCACGCGGCGCAGCAGGACGTTGACCCGGGCCGCCAGCTCGCGCATCGAGAACGGCTTGGTCATGTAGTCGTCCGCGCCGACCCCGAGGCCGACCAGCAGGTCGGTCTCGTCGTCGCGCGCGGTCAGCATGAGGACCGGCACCGGGCGCTGGGCCTGGATCCGGCGGCAGACCTCCAGGCCGTCGAAGCCGGGCAGCATGATGTCGAGCACGACGAGGTCGGGCTGCCAGGTGTGGAAGCCGTCCACCGCGCCGGGGCCGTCGTGGGCCACGGCGACCTTGAACCCCTCGGCGCCCAGCCGGGCGGCGATGGATTCGGCGATGGTGGGCTCGTCCTCGACGACGAGTACTCGTCGCTGAGTGCCCACCGGGTTGCTGCTGGTGTTTTCTTGCTGCATTTCTGTCACGGTCACGCCACCGCCCCCAGGGCTGCGGGCCGGCCACCTGTGGGGGTGACGGGGCTCCGCTCGTAGTCGTCTTGTTTCCGTCTGGGCTGCGCCCGGGTTGTCGAATCCGCCGAGCACCCTTCCGCCGAAGGTGCAGGAGCGGGTGGTACGCCGTGTGGGCCGCCGTACCTCTCCGTACTCCACGCAGGGTACGGACACCGTGCCCGTTTCGGCAGGTGGACCGGACATTTCCGGCCCGCGGGCCGGATCCGGTCCGGTTCCGGACCGGGCACGGGGCGATACCTTACCCGGCCGAAATCCACCCCCATGACGGTACGTATGCCCTCCAATCGGATTGTCCGCTCGGGCCGGGAAGCTACTCGTCCGTAAACAGAGGGTTGGTCCGTACCAGGGCGGCGGTGGTCCGGTGGCCGGGACCTGATGAATTCTCAGCGGATCCCCAGCGGACTCCCAGGGAGCCAACGTATCGTGGTCACGACAAACCGCGGTGGGGATCTCCGGCGTTCGTACGGGCGTTGAGGGAGAGTAGGACGGAAGGCCCGCGGACGGAGGCGCGATGACGGACACCGAAGGGCGTACCGCCGCGACCGGCGCCGGCCACTGCCGTGCCGCGCTGCTCCTGCTGCCCACGCCGCGCCGCAACCCCTTCGCGTTCGGCTACCTCGCCCTGCTGCTCGGTACCACCCTGTTCGCGCGCTTCGCCGACCCCGACCTGGTGCAGCGGTTGCAGTCGGCCTCCAGCAGTGACGCCCACAACCTGCTGGTCCGCCCGGTCTCGGCCCTGCTGCTGAGCGGGGTCTGGGTGGCGGGTCCGGTGTGGATGCCGTACCTCTGGGCCTTCCTCGCCACCGTCGCCCCGCTGGAGCGCCGGGTCGGCGGGCTGCGGGCCGCCGGGGTGTTCGCAGCCGGGCACATCACGGCCACGCTGGTCTCGCAGGCGGTCGTGGTCGGTGCGGTGGCCGGCGGCGGCCTCGGCACCGACGCCCTGGACGCGCTGGACATCGGTGTCAGCTACGGCGTGCTGACCAGTCTCGGCGCACTCGCCGGGCTGCTGCCGCCGACGGGCCGGGTGGTCACGCTGGGTGCGGCCGGCGCGCTGGTCGGGCACCAGATGCTCACCGACCAGGACCTCGTCACCGGGGTCGGGCACCCGGTCGCCCTGCTGGTCGGCATTGCCCTCTGGGGCCGGCTGCGCCGCGGCCCGGGCCGTCGGCCGCGGCCGCTGTGGACGCGCGCCTGGTCGACCCGCCGCACTGCCCCCGCGCGCTCCGAAGTCTGACCCCCGGGCCCTCGCCCGGCCCTCCTCTCCCCGTCCCGGCGCCCCTCTCCCCGTCCGGGCACCGTGGTCCGCCGTTGTCCCTGCGCCGCGCCTTCGGCCGGGCCCTGCGCCGATCGCCGCCGATCGCTCAGGGCGAACATCGGGGTGGGAACAATCGGCCCGCGCCAAACCTTAGTCAGGTCAACTCAACTTCGCTGACTGGGGAGAGATCATGGCATCGACGTCCACTCCGCTCACTCTGCCCGTGCTGCCGCTCGACGACGAGGTCGTGCTTCCCGGCATGGTCGTCCCGCTCGACCTCTCCGACACCGAGGTGCGCGCGGCCGTCGAAGCCGCCCGGGCCGGGGCGCGCGGGGCGGGCAAGCCGCAGGTGCTGCTGGTGCCGCGGCTGGACGGCTCGTACGGCGCGGTCGGCACCCTGGCCACCGTCGAGCAGGTCGGCCGGCTGGCCGACGGAGACCCGGCCGCCCTGGTCCGGGCCGTGCGACGGGTGCGGATCGGCGCCGGCACCACCGGGCCCGGCGCCGCGCTCTGGGTGGAGACCACCCCCTTCCGTGAGTCCGACCCCGGCCTTCCGGTGGCCGGCCGGGCCGCCGAGCTGGTCAGGGAGTACAAGGCGCTGTCCACCCAGTGGCTGCGCAAGCGCGGCGCCTGGCAGATCGTCGACCGGGTCGCCCAGATCGACGGCGTCGGCGAGCTCGCGGACAACATCGGCTACGCGCCCTTCGCCACCGTCGAGCAGAAGCTCAAGGTGCTGCTGGAGTCGGACCAGGTGGCGCGCCTGGAGTACGCGCTGACCCTGCTGCGCGACCACCTCGCCGAGGAGGAGGTCAACGACACCATCCGCAAGGATGTCGAGGAGGGTGTCGCCAAGCAGCAGAAGGAGTTCCTGCTGCGCCGTCAGCTGGAGGCCGTCCGCAAGGAACTGGCCGAGCTGAACGGCGACCCCGCCGACGAGGAGGGCGACTACCGGGCCCGGGTGGAGGCCGCCGACCTGCCCGAGAAGGTCCGGGAGGCCGCACTCAAGGAGGTCGACAAGCTGGAGCGCTCCTCCGACCAGTCGCCCGAGGGCTCCTGGATCCGGACCTGGCTGGACACCGTCCTGGAGCTGCCCTGGAACGAGCGCACCGAGGACGCGTACGACATCGCCGCGGCCCGGGCGGTGCTGGACGCCGACCACGCCGGGCTCGCCGACGTGAAGGACCGGATCGTCGAGTACCTCGCCGTCCGCAAGCGCCGGGCCGACCAGGGGCTCGGCCAGATCGGCGGCCGGCGCGGCGGGGCGGTGCTGGCGCTGGTCGGCCCGCCCGGCGTCGGCAAGACCTCGCTGGGCGAGTCCGTGGCCCGCGCGATGGGCCGCTCCTTCGTCCGGGTGGCGCTCGGCGGCGTCCGGGACGAGGCGGAGATCCGCGGCCACCGCCGCACCTACGTCGGGGCCATCCCCGGCCGGATCGTCCGCGCGATCAAGGAAGCCGGGTCGATGAACCCGGTGGTGCTGCTGGACGAGATCGACAAGGTCGGCTCGGACTACCGGGGCGACCCGGCCGCGGCCCTGCTGGAGGTGCTGGACCCGGCGCAGAACCACACGTTCCGCGACCACTACCTGGAGGTCGAGCTCGACCTCTCCGACGTGGTCTTCCTCGCCACCGCCAACGTGCTGGAGGCCATTCCCGAGCCGCTGCTCGACCGGATGGAGCTGGTCCGCCTGGACGGCTACACCGAGGACGAGAAGGTCGTCATCGCCCGCGACCACCTGCTGCCCCGGCAGCTGGAGAAGGCCGGGCTCGACCAGGAGGAGGTCGCGGTCGGCGAGGGCGCGCTGCGCCGGCTGGCGGGCGAGTACACCCGCGAGGCGGGCGTGCGGAACCTGGAGCGCTCGATCGCCCGGATCCTGCGCAAGGTCGCGGCGCAGAGCGAGCTGGGCGAGCGGCAGCTGCCGGTCGTGATCGGTCCGGACGACCTGCGGGCGCTGATCGGCCGGCCGCACCACGTCCCCGAGTCGGCCCAGGAGCCGGCCGAGCGGCGCACCGCCGTCCCCGGCGTGGCCACCGGACTGGCCGTCACGGGCGCGGGCGGCGACGTCCTCTACATCGAGGCCTCGCTGGCCGACGCGGTGACCGGCTCGACCGGACTGACCCTCACCGGGCAGCTGGGCGACGTGATGAAGGAGTCCGCGCACATCGCGCTCTCCTTCCTGCGCTCGCGCGGCGCCGAACTGGAACTGCCGGTCACCGGGCTGCGCGAGCAGGGCATCCACCTGCACGTGCCGGCCGGCGCCGTCCCCAAGGACGGCCCGAGCGCGGGCATCACCATGACCGCCGCGCTGGCCTCGCTGCTGTCGGGCCGCAAGGTGCGGACGGACGTGGCGATGACCGGTGAGGTCTCGCTGACCGGGCGGGTGCTGCCGATCGGCGGGGTGAAGCAGAAGCTGCTCGCCGCCGACCGGGCCGGGATCACCACGGTGATCATCCCGAAGCGCAACGAGCCGGACCTGGACGAAGTCCCGGCCGAGGTGCTGGAGCGGCTGACGGTGCATCCGGTCTCCGACGTCCGGGAGGTGCTGAAGCTGGCCCTGGAGCCGGCCGAGGTGCTGGTGGCCGCCTGACCGGCCCACCG